>JAFGLM010000055.1 GCA_016928055.1 Gammaproteobacteria bacterium | reverse complement strand
TCGAGCTACTGCACAGAAGGCCTTCAGCCGTCACTGAAGGTGGGCCTCAATTTACTCCCTTGAGACCACAAGTTGAACCATACAAGTGAACAACTACGAAGATATCGATTACCAAAACCACCGGTTTTAGAACAAAGAGCTATTACTGAGTATCTCGACCACGAGATGGAGAGGCTGAACACAATTACCTCAAAGGTAGAGAATGCTATTGATATATTACAAAAGTACCGCTCCTCCCTAATCACCGCCGCCGTAACCGGCAAAATTGATGTCCGAAATGTCAATTTGACCGAGCGCGGTGCTTCGCTTAACGAAACAGAAGCATTAGAATTACCCGTATGAACCAGGTCAATATCAAACCGGTAATGTTGCAATGGGCGCGTGAGCGTGCCGGTTTTGACGTGGCGGATTTACTTAAACGATTCCCCAGAATCGAGCAGTGGGAACAGGAAGAAGCTCAACCAACTTTGAAGCAGTTGGAGAAGTTCGCCAAAGCCACCTTTGTACCCATTGGCTATTTGTTCCTGCCGGAACCGCCGGTCGAATCCGTGCCGATTCCTGATTTTCGTACTTTTAGCGGTGATGCGGTTGCCCGCCCCAGCCCGAATTTGCTGGATACACTGTATTTGTGCCAGCAACGCCAGGCCTGGTATCGCGAATACGCACGAGGCACACGTAGCGACAGATTGGCTTTTGTCGGTTCTGCGGATTTAGGCACGCCAGTTGAAGAGGTGGCCGGGGAGTTGCGGCATTTACTAGGTTTTGATCTGGAAGAACGCAAGAACTTGCCGACTTGGAGCGAAGCGCTACGACGATTTATCGCGCAGGCCGATGCAATGGGTGTGCTGGCGATGTGCAGTGGTGTGGTGCTGAACAATAATCGGCGCAAGCTCGATCCACGCGAATTTCGCGGCTTTGCTTTAACGGATGAACTGGCTCCGCTGGTATTTATCAACGGCGCCGACAGTAAAGCCGCGCAGATGTTTACGCTGGCGCATGAACTGGCGCACCTCTGGTTGGGGCAGTCTGCCTTATCCAATATTGATATGGCTGTGTTGCCGACACATAAGGTGGAGCGCTGGTGCAATCAGGTTGCCGCAGAATTGCTGGTACCTATTGCGGCATTACAGGAGGAATTTCAGGCTAGCGCTGTGATTGGCAGTGAAATTAATCGCCTGGCGCGGCAATTCAAAGTCAGTACTTTAGTGGTGTTACGCCGATTGTTTGATGCAGGATTAATTCAGCAGCAACTCTTTTATCAGGCTTATGAAGAAGAACTCGAACGCATCCACGCTTTGCCTAAAAGTAGTGGTGGCAATTTTTATCTGACACAGTCTGCCCGTGTCAGCAAACGCTTTGCGCGGGCCTTGTTTGAAAGTACGTTGGAAGGGCAAACGCTATATCGCGATGCTTTTCGTATGCTGGGTGTTTCCAAAGTTGATACGTTTAACGAGTTAGGTCGAAGTCTTGGTTTTGGCTTATGACGGTATATCTGCTCGATGCCAATGTTTTTATTCAGGCAAAGAATCTGCATTATGGCTTTGATTTTTGTCCGGCGTTTTGGGATTGGTTGTTGCTGTGTAATCACCTGGGCAAAGTATTTAGCATCGAGAAAGTGGGCAACGAAATCCAGGGTGGTGATGATGAGCTGGCGGAGTGGTGTGCGCAACGTGGCGATGGTTTTTTTCTTCCACCAGACTCTGCTATCTTGCAAGCACTCCCCGAGGTAAGCACCTGGGCAAGCAACCAGAATTATGAACCAGCTGCGGTCAATACTTTTCTGCAAGTCGCTGACTATTATCTGGTGGCACATGCGATGGCGCTTAAGATGACCGTGGTAACTCATGAAGTTCCTGCCGATTCAATTAAAAAGATCAAGATCCCCAATGCCTGCATGGGTCTGGGTATCCGTTGTGTTACACCCTATGAAATGTTACGCCGCGAACATGCGCGCTTTGTTTTAGGTAAATAGGATAATCCACTATGCCTCAAACCACGGAAAAGGCTTTTGAATCGTATGTTGAGGAAATGCTGTTAAACCAATCTGGGTGGTCGCAAGGCAGCAATACCGAGTGGAATCAGGAGCTGGCACTATTTCCCAGGCGCATCACCGAATTTATCGAAAGCACACAAACTAAAATTTGGGCGCAAATGCGTGAACTGCATGGTCTGGAATTGGAAGGTTTGCTCGTTGCAGCGCTTGCTAAAGAATTGAATCTTAAAGGCACACTGCATGTGCTGCGGCATGGTTTTAAATTTTACGGCAAGGCGTTTCGTATAGCCTATTTCAAGCCCGCGCATGGTTTGGCTGATGAAGTTATCGCTTTATATAACAAAAACAAGCTGACGGTAACCCGGCAGGTGCTCTGCCATCCACCTAGTCATCCGCAAGGCAAGGATACTATCGATTTGCTGTTTGCGTTGAATGGTTTGCCCGTTGCAAGCTGCGAGTTAAAGAATCCTGGCACGGGGCAAAGCTGGCGGCAAGCAGTTAAACAGTATCGCGAAGATCGCGATCACCGCGCACCGTTATTTCAGTTTAAAGCCCGCGCATTAGTGCACTTCGCTGCCGATCCGGACGAAGTTCATATGACAACGCGCTTAAGCGGAGTCAAGACACGATTTTTACCCTTTAATCGTGGCAGTCACCCCGGTGAAGTTCAATGTGGTGCGGGCAATCCACAACATGATTCCGGTTATCGGACAGGTTATTTTTGGCAAGAAGTATTACAGCGCGACAGTTTTCTCGACATTCTTGGCCATTTTATGTTTGTTGAGACAAAAGAAGAAAAGATTAATGACGGTGCTGGTGGCTCACGCATTGTAAAAAAAGAAACAATGATTTTTCCGCGTTATCATCAGTTGGATGCGGTACGTAATCTGGTTACCGCCAGTGCACAGGAAGGCACCGGATACAATTATCTTATTCAGCATTCAGCCGGTAGTGGCAAGACTAATAGTATTTCCTGGTTATCGCATCGGTTGGCAAGTTTGCATAATTCCAGTGATCAGAAAATATTTGATTGCGTTATCGTGATTACCGATAGACGTGTTCTGGATAAACAATTGCAAGACGCGATTTATCAAATCGAGCATGCACAGGGCGTGGTTAAAGCTATTGACAAGGACTCAAGGCAATTAGCGGACGCTCTTGTCGATGGTACGAAAATCGTTATCACCACGTTGCAGAAATTTCCATTTGTCTTGAAAGGTCTGTTGCATATTGCCGGTGCTGAGAATGCGGATAAAGCCAGTGATGAGGAAAAGGAAAAAGCCAGACAATGGGAACAACTGATTGCGGCGCGTCGTTATGCCGTTATTGTTGACGAGGCACATTCCAGCCAAACCGGCGAAACCGCCCGTGAACTTAAAGCGATTTTAGGTGCGGGCACTGAAAGCAGTATCGATGAAGAGGCTGATGCGGATTGGGAAGATGGTTTGAATAGTGTAATGGAATCACGCGGCAAACAAGTCAATTTAAGTTTCTTCGCTTTCACCGCTACACCTAAAGGCAAAACAATCGAGTTGTTTGGCCGCACAGGTTACAGCGGTAAACCTGAGGCCTTTCATACTTACAGTATGCGGCAGGCTATAGAGGAAGGCTTTATCCTCGATGTGTTGCAACATTACACCACATACGCCACTTTCTATCGTTTTGTAAAAAATGCAGAAGATGATCCAAAACTTCCGAAGAAGAAAGCCACTCGGGTTGTAGCTAAATTTGCGAGCTTGCATCCACATAATATTGAACAGAAAACAGAAGTGATCATCGAGCACTTCAGGGAGAATGTCCGACAAAGAGTTAATGGAAGAGCTAAAGCGATGGTAGTGACCGACTCGCGTTTGCACGCAGTTCGTTATATGAATGCGTTTGAACGTTATATCTCCGAGAACGGTTACAAGGATATCCGGCCGTTAGTGGCATTCAGTGGTACCGTTCGCGATCCTGATACAGGTATGGAATACACCGAGCCTGGAATGAATACCGATGTTGTAACTGGAAAATCCATTAGCGAAGCAAATTTGCCTAAGCGATTTGACTCACCTGATTATCAGATTTTGTTGGTTGCTAACAAATATCAAACTGGCTTCGATCAGCCATTGTTGCATACCATGTATGTAGATAAACGCCTCGATGGTGTACAGGCGGTGCAAACGTTATCACGATTGAATCGCATGATACCAGGTAAAGATGCACCGTTTGTGCTGGATTTTAGGAATGATGCAATAGACATCTATAGAGCATTTAAACCATATTTTGACTCGACCAGTTTGCAGGAATCGTCTGATCCGGCTCAACTGGAACAAATGAAACACGAGCTGGATCAGTTGCAGGTTTATCACTGGAGTGAAGTGGAGGCTTTTGCTCGAATTTTCTATCGAACACCTGAACGCCAAAGCCCCGCTGATCATGCGCATATGCAGCGCCATTTACAACCAGCGGTGGATCGGTTCAAGGCGACAGAGGACGAAGAACAGCGCGAAGATTTTCGCGACAAATTAAGGGGGTACGTAAGAGTTTATGCATTTCTAAGTCAGATTATCCCGTATGCAGATGCTGATCTGGAAATGCTTTATAGCTATGGGCGATTCCTACTACCTCATTTACCGAGAGAACCGGGCGAGACTGTCAGAATTACTGATGAAGTTGGCCTGCAGTATTATCGATTGGAACGTGTATTCTCCGGGGCCCTGGATCTCCGGGAGGGCGATGAACAATATGTAAAAAGTCCAACAGATGTAGGTACCAAAAAGGCTAAGGATGAAGATGCACCGTTGTCTGAAATCATAAAAGTACTTAATGAACGTTTTGCGACGGATTTCAATGAAGAAGATCGTTTGTTTTTTGAACAAATAAAAGAAAAGGCGACTAACCATTCAAAAATTATCAGCACTGCACTTGCAAATCCGTTAGATAAATTCCGGTTAGGCATTAAAAAACAAATTGAAGAATTAATGATTCAACGAATGTCTGACAACGACAAGATAGTAACTCGGTATATGGACGATCCTGTTTTCCAGGATTCCGCTTTTCAAATATTAGCAAAGGAAGTATTTGAGGCGATACATAGCAAAGAAAACATATAAATAATGAATAAGAATCAGAGCAATGCCTGGAAAGCGATATGTGAACTCGGAGACTATTTTTCGCGATTAGGAGGTGCTGCGAGACCCCGTAATATGGCGGAGTCAGAGATTTTCCTCTTTATCATATGTAAGTTGATTGAGAAGAATAATAAAAAGTTTGAACCCAATGAGTTTTTAGATCATCTTTTCTGTGAATCTGCAGAACCAGTACTTGATAAAGTAAATTCCCATTTATCTCAAGTATTGTTATCGGCCGAAGATTTTATTCCATTTGTTACTGATATTTATAATTACGCAGATTCAAAACTTGGCTGTATAGATAAAACCAATAGATGGGTAAATATTGGTAAATATATAAAAACAATGTAAGAAGTGTGTCTGAGTCAGACCCGAGGAATTCAGCAGGGTCGATTCAGCCGGGTCGGACCGCGCGCATGGAAGCGTGCAAGGCTCTTAAGGCAGGACGCCGGTATAGGAATAGGAAATTTTATTTCCATAATCGTAACTTATTGATAGTAAAAGAAATTGGTATCTGGTATAGGGTGTTTTTGAAGCTTAGAAGCATGATTTTGATATCAAAAAGGTGTGTTTAAGGAAAACGGAAAAAACGATTAGAACACTCTGGATACCGGATAGCGGGCTTTGCCGCTTCCTCACTATCCTGAGTTATCCGTGTCGCCTGCTTTTTCGGGGTTCTTGCCTGTTATAACAAATGTTATAATCAACCCGGTTTTCTATATCTCAGGAGCTCCAAACATGGCCCGTAAACTTAAATTAACGACCATCGGCAATTCGGTCGGGGTTGTCTTGCCCCGGGAAATCCTGGAGAGGCTGCGCGTGGATCGCGGCGACGAGCTGATGGTGCTGGAAACCCCGGACGGGATAAGACTGACGCCGTTTAGCCCGGAATTCGCCAGTCAGATGGATGTGGCGGAAAATATTATGCGCAAGCGGCGTAACCTGCTTAAAAAGTTGGCGGAGTAGGGGATGCTTGCTCCACATTGGATTTCTGAAGAATTGATCCTTGCCGTCCATGATCGGCAAATCGCGGAGCACGGTGGCCCTGCCGGGGTACGCGACCAGGCTATGCTGGAATCTGCGCTCACCCGACCTCAGCAACGTCTTGCCTACGGCGGTACCGATGTTGATCTGCCGGCATTGGCTGCCGCCTATGCAGTTGGTATCGCGCGCAATCATCCTTTTGTTGATGGTAATAAACGCACTGCCGCTGTGGCGTGTGAACTTTTTCTTGAGTTAAATGTTTATTTGCTCGTTGCTACGGATCCGGATATGTATCCTGTTATTTATGGTCTCGCGGCTGGTGAGATTAGCGAGGAGGAACTAACGCTTTGGTTACGCGAAAACTGCAGGCCTGGCAGCGTTAGTGAGTCGGGTGCGGGCTATGGTTAAACGCCGTCGAAATAAAGAATAGGCTACGAAAAAGGCGGGCAAGTATTTGTGGGTGGTTGTCAGGGTTAGTTCAAATAGAAAATGTTTTGTTAGGAGACTATTTATGGCGAAAAAGATATTGATTTTTGGCGGCGTATTGAACCTGGTTTTAACGGCGTTTCATGTTTTTCTAGGTTATCAGATTTATCAAATAAAGGGGATTGCACCGCAGCTTCATGAGTTGCTTATTATGTTGAATGCGGGTGGGACGCTGTTTATTCTGCTTTTTACCATAGCGTCATTTTTCTATATTAAGGATATGTTGACGACTCGATTGGGGAAGCTCCTAATCAGGTTTGTAGTGTTACTTTATGCTTCACGTGCATTAGAGGAAATTATTGTTGTTACAAAATTTGATGCAATGATTTTTTGGGTTTGTATCGCTATTGCAGCTCTATATGCTTCTTTGCTGTTTATTCCAGTCAATAAAGAGTAGGGATAAAATATTGACGTGAATATGATAGTCATTGAGAAAAAAGCTAACCAATAAACATGAGAAGGACATTTATTATCGCACTGGGCTTTGTAACTTTTCTGGTCGCATTGACATTCGTGTTTGATACGACCTTGAGGTTGATCTTTTTTAAGGCCGAAAAAGAAATCACCTATAAATTCAATGCCAAAATATACTGTGGGGAGAAATACGACTCTTGTTGGTTTCTTGGTGAATTGCATCTAGCCAACACCGGTAGAGTTTTACAAAACGACATTCTGGTTTCTGTATACGAAATGCCGAAATTTGTTTCGACTCGCGTCAATGTATATGATTTATCGGCGGCTGATCAACGGGAAAGTGATCCAAAGTATTCCGTCAGCCATGAGGATTTTACGCGTAAAATTTCTATACAGGAAATTGCGCCAGGAACGCTGATGATCATTCGATTTTCAAGTTTGAATGTTTCGAGAAAGATGAAGCAGAATCTGGGTGATCCGCGTATTGAGGTGAAACATGATGGTTTGACGTTTGAGGCCGATCCGCGTGGTACTACGGTTGCCAGAGTTCTAACGCGAATATTTGCCGTATTTACGTGGTATTGAAATCTGTTTTATGAATAGGTCACATCATCTGTGTCTTGACATTTATAACCAGGCTGCTATTCTCTATTCGCGAATCGCGAACAGAGAATTGACAATGATACTTAAACCTCAGGATATTCTGGTTTTGCTCAAGCTTGTGGCTATTGGTCAGCAACCCTGGACTTATAACCAACTTTCATTCGAGCTGGGTATGAGCCCTTCTGAGGTTCATGGGGCTATTAAAAGAGCATTGGCCGCGGGTCTGGCGATTCAAAGGGGCGATATCATTACTCCTGCTATTCGCAATCTGGAGGAGTTCGTTGTCCATGGTTTGCGGTATGCTTTTATTCCAGAACGCGGTGAGCTGACCCGCGGAATGCCTACCAGTCATGCCGGTCCGCCATTACGGGATGTCATCGTCTCGGATAACGAACCGCCGCCGGTATGGCCGGATTCGTTGGGCGAAGTTAGGGGAGTTTCTTTTTCTCCCTTGTATAAATCCGCCGCAAAAGCGGCTCGTTCTGATCAGGCTTTATATGAACTCCTGGTCCTGGTCGATGGAATCCGGGGTGGTCAAGCGAGGGAACGTGATCTCGCTACTAAAGAAATTAAAAAACGATTTAAACAATATGGCTAAGAAACAAAATCCAAATCTCGAATTACTCATGCTCGCAGTTGATCAACTGGGCGAGCTTGCAGACGAGATGGTGTTTTTAGGAGGCTGTGCTACCGGATTATTAATAACGGATATTGCTGCGCCACCTATTCGCGTCACTCGCGATGTTGATGCCATTGTCCATGTGATGTCCCTTGCAGAATATTATCAGTTATCTAAGAAATTACGAGGCAAGGGTTTCCAAGAAGATTTGACTGATGATGCGCCGATCTGCCGTTGGTTATCTAAAAATGTCATTCTGGATATTATGCCAACGGACACGCAAATTTTAGGATTTGGAAATAATTGGTACATACCTGCAGCAAAAAATTCAATAAAGGTAAAATTACTATCAGGTAAAACCATCAATATGGTTTCCACGCCGTATTTTTTAATTACAAAACTAGAAGCATTTACCGGACGGGGTTGTGGCGACTATTTGATGAGTCATGATATTGAAGATATTGTCGCTGTATTAGATGGTCGGCCGGAGCTTCTAAGCGAATTAAAAGAAACAGAAACAGAGTTGGTTAAAGAGCTATCGGATCGTTTCCGAACAATGCTACGAGACACACGTTTTGTTGATGCAATTTCAGGTCATATGCCGAGTAATAAAATAAGTCAGCAACGCGTTCCGGCGATATTGGAAAAGATTGAACAGATTTCAAAATTATAGAGCTGATCATGAAAATATAAATAAGCGAAAGGAAAAATAAAAGGAAAGTGAGTCAAATTTTGACATATAGTACTTAATCACGTGTTTACAAGGCTGACAATTGGGGTATTAAGGGCATGAAGAAACTTGTTTATATAGCGGTGATTGCTTCGGCTCTGGTGTACGGCTATTCGCTTAAACACGGTATTCCTGCATCAGAATTATTCGAATCGCCAGGTGCTGCTGATGGCGTTCTGGCGAATGCCTACGACAATCAAAGAAGTGATTTTCAGATTGAAGGAAAAGGGGTTGTTATCAAGCTGTTAAGTGATGACTTGAAAGGTTCCAGGCATCAACGATTTATTCTAAAACTGCATAGCGATCAGACGCTCTTGATAGCACATAATATTGATCTTGCTCCGAGAGTCGTCGGCTTAAAGGAAGGAGATGCTGTGGAGTTTTATGGAGAATATGAATGGAACTCAAAAGGCGGGGTGATCCACTGGACACACCATGACCCGGATGGGAACCACCCGGCGGGGTGGTTGAAGCATGATGGTAGAACATACCAGTAGGTCCGGATCAGTATAATAGGGGATAAAGGTGACTTAAAGGTGACTTATATGAAAAACAGATTAGTACTTCTTTTTACAGTTGTGATACTTAGCCTGTTACAGCAGGCTGGCGCGGAGGGTGGTATGCAATGTCCTGAGTTTTTAAATCATGAATTTAAGCGCTTGCACAGCAGCGAGACGATTAATCTTTGCAGCATATACAATGGCAAACCACTGCTGATCGTTAATACGGCGAGTCATTGTGGTTTCACGAAACAGTTTAAGGGACTCGAGGCGTTATATCAGAAATATAAAGACCGCGGTTTACAGATTATCGGTTTTTCTTCAGATGATTTTAACCAGGAAGCGAAATCGGAAGAGGAAGCGGCCAGTATTTGCTATAAGAATTTTGGTGTGACGTTTACCATGCTGGCGCAGACCAGCGTCAAAGGCGACAGCGCAAATCCTGTCTTTGTCTACCTGGCAGATAAATCTGAGAAGCCGGGCTGGAATTTTAACAAATACCTTGTTTCTGACAACGGTTTGTCAGTCGAGCATTTTGGTGCCATGCGAAAACCATTGGGCGGTGAATTAGAGAATCGTATTGTTAAAGTCCTGGAAGAACGAAAGTAATTTTATAGTATGATCAATAAAAGGAAGAGAAAGGCTTTAGAGCCATGTTTTTGATATCGAAAATACGCGTTTAAAATTTCAATATTGTTATGGGATATTTTCTAATGAATATTTCTGAGCTTAAAAAACTATCAGCAAAACAGTTTCTGATTTTAATGTCTGGCGGCGCTATTCTTTTGACGCTGGCTGCGAGTAATGTATCTGCTCAAAACCAGAAAGTACGAATCTGGCCTGAGTTGGCGCCGGGGTCAGAGAACACAGCCAATAATGAAAAGTGGGAAGGGTTAAAAAAGGTTACCGGAGTATATCAACCTGATCTGACTTATTTTCCTCTGCAACAGAGCGCCGAGAAATCATCAGCGCTGCTTATTTTCCCGGGCGGTGGTTACAAGCAACTGGAATTTGAAAAAGAAGGTATTAAGATTGCTAAATGGGCTAATCAAAACGGTGTGACAGCTTTTGTGCTTAAGTATCGATTAAATGAGCAGTTGGCGCTGCGAGACGCTCAACGAGCAATGAGTTTTCTACGAGCCAACGCCAATAAATATCATATCGATAAAAATCGAATCGGTGTAATTGGTTTCTCTGCTGGTGCACATCTGGCAGCAAATTTGACCTTAAACGCAAACAATCGGAATAAGGTTGATGCGATCGATAACGAATCTTCAAGGCCCGATTTTTTTATTGGAATCTACAGTGGTTATTCGGGGATATTTGGGCCGCTGGGTCGTTTTAAAGTCACATCCGATTTTGCACCTGCCTTTCTAGTGCATGCAGCCAATGATGATAAGGCCGATATATTTGGAAGTCTTGAGCTCTATGCGGTACTCAATAGGATGAACATTCCCGCAGAATTACATCTGTACGAGCACGGTGGGCATGGCTTTGCTCTGGAAACTGATCGAGGTGACGCAATAACCAGTACGGTAAACGCATGGTCAAGGCGCTGCATAGAATGGCTTAAACTAAGAGAAGTGATATAAGGATGATTTAACCGGAATGACGTCGGTTTTGTAGTAAGAAGTATTAAAAGATCTCAAAAAAGCGATAAAAATATGAAAGGTTTGGTAAGCATTAGAGAAATTCAGGGTGATGCATTGTTTTCCCCATATGCAGGCAAACCTGTGGAAACTCAGGGCGTTATTACCGGGGTTTTGCGGCAGGGATTTTATATTCAAACGCCCGATGTCACATGGGACGGGCAGTGTTCCGATGCCATTTTTGTGTTTGGCGATACCCGGAATCTGCAATTGGGCTACCTGGTGCGAGTAGCCGGCAAATGCCTTGATTTCCTTAAGCACGATGCTGCACGTCCGGTCACACAAATAAAGGTAAAACGTTTGAAGGTGCTGGAGATGCATGGCCCGCAAATCAAACCTTTAATGCTGTCACCCGAACTGTTGCCCAAAAGCAATGAAGCGCTTGCCGCGATGCTCAACAGTTTGGAGGGTATGTTATTGACCATCCCTGCGCAGTCTACGTTTATTGCACCGAGTAATCGATATGGTGATTATGTCTGTGCTTTACCATTTCAATTGTCAGAGCCGGACATTATTCAAACCAAAGAGGGCGGTGTGATTGTGGACGCCGCCAATATTAATCGATGGTTTCCGGGTTTTCGTATTCGGGATTATCAAATTGCATCCAAACTTAATGTCGGATCAACATTATTAAGTGATGTGGTGGGGCCGTTGCATTACAGAGTCGATGCCTGGCAAATTGCTGCGCAGCACCGTTTTAAATTTGATAATAAATCCATTGTTTTGGAAAAAAGTCGTATCCAGAGCAGTGACGGTGCGCTGACTATTTTTACCCTAAATTGTTTTAATCTGGACTGGAAAGTGGAGTCCGCCGCTCGTGTTCATGACCCCAGGCGGGATATCGATGATGACTGGGGCGATGGCCGTTTTCATGCGCTGGCGCAGGCGGTGGTGCTGCAGGCGAATACGCCCGATATCGTCGCGCTGCAGGAAATACAGGACAATGACGGCGCGGAATTGACTGAGGTGGTGGATGCGTCGAAAACCTACACTGCCCTGATTTTGCTGATAAAACAGTTAAGTGGGGTGGAGTATAAGTGGGTGGATATTCCTCCGGATGTGGGTGCCGATGGCGGTCAACCGGGTGGCAATATTCGCAACGGTTATTTTTATAATCCTGCTCGGGTTGCACTGGTGGAAAATTCTGTGCAGCTTATCGGTGCCGACAAATCCTGCTTTGTTGATTCCCGCAAACCTGTTATGGCTGTCTTTATGGAAAAAGCCAGTGGCAAATCATTGGCAATCATTAATCTGCACCTGATTTCGAAACGGGAACAGCTCAGTATTTTTGCACCCCAAGACCCTGGCGTGGACAAGCGCGAAGCGATACGCATTGAGCAAGCCAACGTCATACACGCACATACCGAGAAGCTTCTTGATGAAGGCCAGGATTATTACATCACCGGTGATTTTAACGACAACGAACACAGCAAAACCTTAAACACGCTGGTGGGTGAATCCAACTTCAATCTGGTGGTTTCGCTGCCACCGGCGACACGCTACGACTACAATCACCGGGGTAAATTGCAGGTACTGATGCACGGCATTCTACCCAAACATTTTGTGGATGAGGGCAGGGTCGATTATGAAATCATTCATGGTAATGAATTGATCGGTGTTGAGCCGGGTGTAGAGACCGATAAACCCAGTGATCATGCCTATGTACTGGCGAAAATTGCGTTGGATTGATGAGGCGCAGTCTTTAGGCAAATCGCCATGGTTGTCCGGCAGGACTATACGTCACTACACTGTATTGACATAAATACCCATGTGGCGCAAGCTTTTGCAATGGAAAATCGTAATCAATATCTGCAAATCCGGGTGACAGCGGCGGAGAAGGCCGCTATTCGACGCGCATCCCAGACGGCCGGGCAGGATATGTCAGGCTGGATTCTTGATCGGCTCCTGCCTGCGTCCAAACGCAAATTTCAAAGCCTGGTTAAATTGCTGGTCGAAACGCCGGAAAAGCGCCGTTTTATTTTTGCGGAGTTGAATGACTATCTGTCTTCTCTTGATAAACACCATCTGTCACAGGTGGTATCCGATAGACCGGAAATCAGCCTGGATGATTACACATCGGCGTATCTTGCTGCGATGGTCGAAACAGCCGCCCATCGGTGCGATATCGATTCACCGTCTTGGACTGCTAATGTACCCGGTCTCGTGCAACCTGTATTTGGTTCATCATTGCCGGGATTGCGTTTGCATTTATTGACGCATTCACCACCGCCTTTTCGTCGGAGAAATATCTTTATTGATTCCAGCATCGGTGATCGGGTATGAGCACCTGTGCGTTATCGAAAAAAGATATCCAGCGCCTGTTCGGCTTATTGAACGAGCAACTGGTAAAGGAGAGTATTCACGGGGAGCTTTACCTGGTTGGTGGTGCTGTGATGTGTCTGGTATATCAGGCGCGCGAGATGACCTGGGATGTGGACGCTTTTTTTAAACCTTCTAAACAGTTGAGATCAGCTGCGCAAAAAGTGGCACGTGAAAACGATTTGCCGGAGAGTTGGCTAAATGATGGCGTAAAGGGATTTTTCAGTGAACAGGCCAGCTTTAATCGATATATGGAGTATAGCAATCTGATTATCTATGCTGCTGATCCTGCCTATTTGCTGGCAATGAAATGTCTGGCAACACGTATAGGAGAAGAGTTTCACGATATTGATGACATTCGCTATCTGCTACGCTACCTTAACCTTGAAAATGTTGAGCAAGCCAAAACTGTTATCACGCGTTATTATTCATTGGAGAAATTTCCTCAGAAAACTCTTTATCTGTTAGATGAATTATTTCCAGATAAATAGGAAATAAGTATTTGCATAGAATTAAGATATTGTATTGACCATAATGGGAGGATTTTAAAATGCGCAAATTTCTGGTTTTCTATATTGCGTTTATTATTATCGGTGCCGCCTATGCCGGCGAACCTTCACTGCAAAAATTATGGCAAACAGATGCCGTTCTTAAGGTTCCGGAATCCGTTTTATATGATGCCGGCCGGAAAATATTGTTTGTCTCGAATATCGATGGCAAGGAACCGTGGGGTAAAGATGGTGTTGGCTCTATCGCCAAAGTCGGACTCGATGGAAAGGTAATCGCAGCCGAATGGGTTAAAGGCTTACATGCTCCAAAGGGTCTGGGTATTAATGGCAATCACCTTTATGTAACGGATGTTGATGCTGTAGTTACCATTGATATTGAGAAAGGTAAAATAGTCGATCGTTTGGATATTCCGGGTGCTGAGAATATTAATGATTTAAGTGTGGGTGAAGACGGCACGATTTATATTACCGACTCACGGCTTGGCAAAGTGCATAAAGTCATTAATGGAAAAATAACGCCGGTCACCGAAGGGCTGACAAAACTCAATGGCGTATTGCATAGCCAGGGCGAATTATTTGTGCTTGCAGATGGTTCTTTGTTGCTTGTGAATGATAAAGGCAAGGCAGAGAAAATTGCCGATGGCATGGAAGGCAATGTAGACGGAGTAGAAAGGATTGATCGTGATTCGTGGTTGGTCTCCTGCTGGAAAGGGACCGTTTATCATGTCACACGTTCCGGCAAGGTAACGCTGTTATTGGATGGACGCCCGGACGAAATCAGTGCAGCGGATTTGGGCTATGATCCGGTTAATAAAATTGCCTACTTCCCGGGGTTTTGGAAGAATTATGTAGCAGCTTATAAACTGATGCTCAAATAAAAAAATTATCGAGTTAGATCGCAGTCAGGCATTTGGAAAAGACCGCAAAATATGAACGATGATGACAATATAAAAATAGGAGCATTTGAAAATCCCAATCCAAAGTTCACGCTTATGATATTTTCGTTTTTAATACCGTTCGTGTCTGGAGTGATTGCGATTTTTGCCCTCGATGAACCCAATTATCTTATAGGCATTTCATTTATTTTGTTGAGCATTGTTTTGGCATATCATGCAATTCATTATATTGCCGGATCAGCAGTCAGCTATGAAATAAGCCGTTCAGGCATTAAAAAAACGAAGGGGCACGTTACCACCGAGATAACCTGGGATGAAGACCATGAAGTATTTATTGATGCAAAGCAGTTAAAGTTAGAATTTATACCCGTAGGTAAATCGATAAAAACAACCATTCAGACAAAAGATGACAGACAATTCATTATTGAATCTATCCTTAATAAGTATCAATATTTAATAGCGGAATACAGTACAGAAAAGATATATCCAAAGATGCAGGAGAAATTAAATAGTAGCGAAAAGCTGGATTTTGGTCCCGTTAAAATGGATAAAAGTAAACTGTACGTTGAAAATAAGGAATTCCAAATAAGTCAATTAAAAAGTGTAAATATAAAGGACGGGAAATGTCTGTTTGAATTTGAAAACAGGATTTTGAAAACAAAAATAAAAATTAAAGAAATTCCAAATTTTTATGCGATGTATCATCTATTGATGGTGGCGAACAATCAAGATCGATACCCGGCTCAGAATGCTTAAAGGATATTTGAGATATGCCAATATATAAAAGCCTGATTATTTCTGTCGTTACTGTTTGTTCTGTTTCTGCATTAACCGGTTGCGGCTGCTCTGGTTCAGATTCTGTTTCCCAAGTAGATGATTCGTCTGTGTCTGCAGAGACTGTTATCAGATTGAACCAAATCGGGTTTTATCCCGGCGGCCGTAAAACGGCGGCAGTCACAGGTGGATCAAGCGTTGAGTTTTCTATTGTTTCCACTATCGATGGGGTTGTGAAGTATAGCGGTACGCTGGGTAACACCAAGGTCTGGCCATATTCGAATGAGACAGTGCAGTTGGCTGATTTTTCGAGTTTCAATACGCCTGGTCGTTACCGGGTTAGCGTGCAGGGATTAGATGATTCACACGAATTTGAAATTAACGATATGCCGTACAGGGATCTGAATATCGGCGCTCTGAAGGCTTACTATTTTAATCGTGCGAGTCTTGCATTAGATCAACAATATGCAGGTCAATGGGCGCGGGCTGCCGGACATCCTGATATCACTGTCATCGTGCATGCCAGTGCCGCTTCGGCGCTACGACCGGAGGGGACGATGATTTCCTCGCCTGAGGGTTGGTACGATGCCGCCGATTACAATAAGTACATTGTTAATTCGGGCATCAGCACCTACACCTTGCTGGCGGCATATGAGCATTTCGGCAGCTACTATGTTGACCTGCAAACGAACATTCCTGAAAGTGGAAATGCCATGCCGGATATTCTGGACGAGGCGGCCTGGAACATCCGCTGGATGCTGACCATGCAGGAACCTGTGGCGGCAGGCGGTGATGGCGGGGTTTATCACAAGTTGACAACCCAGAACTTTGCCGGCTTTGTGATGCCTGAGCAGGCGACCGCTACGCGCTATGTTGTGCAAAAGACAACAGCTGCTGCTTTGGATTTTGCTGCCGTAATGGCCGTGGCAGCCCGCGTCTATCAACCTTTTGATTCCGGCTTTGCAACGCAATGCCGCAATGCTGCGATCGATGCGCTGGCCTGGGCCGATGCCAATCCGAGTGTCCCGTATGTACAACCTGCTGATATTCATACCGGTGGATATGGCTCCGGCGCCGATTCCTTTGCCGATGAGTTCGCCTGGACGGCGGCGGAGCTTTATATCACTACGGGTGACGACAATTATTACAGTCGTTTTCTATCGATCTGGCCGGACGTGAGCGTCCCCAGTTGGGGAAATGTTGCGGGTCTGGCCTGGATATCACTGGCTCATCATCGGAGTCAGTTAAGCCCTGCTGCCGATATTCCGGCCATTGAAAACGCTGTTGTGAATCTTGCAAACACATTGATAAGTGCCTATCGGAATTCGGCTTATGGCGTGGTGATGGGCGCTTTATCAAATGATTTTGTTTGGGGCAGTAATTCCGTTGCGTTAAACCAGGCAATGGTATTGATTCAGGCCTATCGTTTAAACAACGATTCGGAATATCTCGAGGCCGTTCAGGCCAATCTGGATTACGTGCTCGGACGAAATGCAACCGGCTACAGTTTTGTTACCGGTTTTGGTGATCGTACCCCGCAATTTATTCATCATCGTCAATCGGGTTCTGATGGCATCACGGAGCCGGTACCCGGTTTTATCGTCGGTGGTCCGCAACCCAACCAGCAGGACGATCACGTTTGTCCCGCTTACCCGTCGAGTTTACCGGCCAAATCGTATCTCGATCATCAATGCAGTTACGCCAGCAACGAAGTGGCGATTAACTGGAATGCGCCGCTGGTCTATGTCAGCGGTGCTTTGGAGGTGCTTGTTCCCTGAATTTCATAGGGTTGGCTGTTGGAGATTGGAATGAATCAAGATCACAAGGACTTAGCCGGCTCTTGATCGCGGATTCTCCTGTTGCGCACGCGCGCCGGGCTTCAAATGAATGCCTATTTTGCAGGTTTTACCCAAAAATTTAAGGTAATAGACGCAAAAATACGTATATATACTTTGAAATGACCACAGTATTGGTTTTAGAATAAGCGCTGAACTGGATTTTAAAAAAGATCGACCGAGTTGATGACTCTCGAATACGAGGGAACTGTTAATCGCAATTTCTCTGTTGATCGAATTCACTTTCCGGCGCTGCTATTCGCCTGAAAATGGATGATGGATTCATTTCATTGCAAAAAAATCAGTTTTATTCATAAGGAGTTCAGTAATGATTAGGAAAATATATGGAGTAGTATTTGTTGCGGCATTATTTTGTTCGGCAAATTCGTTTGCCGCTTCAGGTTTTTCAGCCGAATTATTAATTGGTTCGACAGATTTTGAAAGCGAAATGCCGGTTAGTTTTTTACGTGATGTGACTGACAGTGATACTTCTATTGGTATCAGGGGCATGTTTTTGTTTAACGATAATTTTGCAGTCGAGCTGTCGTTAAACGATTATGGCACACTAAACGAAACCTATCTTGATACATGGGGGGATACCATTTCTGAAACATTTGAGGTTGAATCGACGAACATCGGTGTTGTTGGATTTTTGCCGTTGTCTGAAACGTTTTCTCTTTCCGGCCGGGTTGGCCTTGCTGATTGGGATGCGGATTACATTTATACCGATACCGCCTTTGGAACCATACCGGTAGTTGTAGCGAGTGACAGCGACACTGATCTCTATTATGGTATCGGAGCAAGATACAACGCGGCCAATGGTTGGTTATTGTCACTGGAATACACCACAATGGAATTTGATGGCCAGTACCTTGTTTATGAGGCAACCCAGACGCTTAATAACCTGGGACTCGCTATTGGCTACAAATTTTAAACTAGTCTTAAATATTGTAGTAGCAAGCCGGTTTTTGGCTTGCGCAATTTTAAAAAAAGACCGACTGATGTCGGTCTTTTTTTAAATCGGGCTCTTTATTGTTTAATCATCTGATTGTTTATGTTTATCAAAACCGGGGTCAAATTCATCCAACTCCAATTCACCATAATTAATGTTGGGTGAACGATGAGAATCGTTTTTGTCTTTTATGTGTACCTCGGGATCAGCGAGGGTTAGGCCGGCTATCATTTCGTCAACCGATAATTCAATATTTGAATCGTGTTTCTGCTCGTCCGCTCGTTTGACTTTTTCGTCGATATCCTGGTTTGGTTGCGATGGCGGAGATGCAACCGGATCCGGCTTTTCGATGGTTTTGATATCCAGGTAGATTCCCAAATTCTGTAACAATATTTGCTTTTCGTGGACAATGTCGAGTTTGTCAGACCGAAACACAACGTGAGGAACATCAATGAAGAAGGTCCCGACGAAACGTTGGTCAACTTCAAGAATTTCCGCGATCAGAGGTGCGACTGAGATGAAGTCAAAATCTCTGTCCAGTTCCTCGTTGTTGACTAATTGATAAGTTACCATAACAGTGACTATGATCCCAAGTCAAGTATTTAGATGGCATTTTCATTCCAACAAGTCCCATTTCTAATCATCGAATTCAGGATCACAATC
>JAFGLM010000054.1 GCA_016928055.1 Gammaproteobacteria bacterium | reverse complement strand
TGAAGAACTGGAGCTTGAAGAACTGGAGCTTGAAGAACTGGAGCTTGAAGAACTGGAGCTTGAAGAACTGGAGCTTGAAGAACTGGAACTCGATATACCTTGAGCTGTTACATCGTTCTCGGTGGTGTCCTCACTATTTTCGCCCCCTCCGCAACCAGTTAGCAACGCTGCAATTACAATTAACGTCAATAAAAGTGCGTGTGTAAGATTTATCTTCGAAAATCTGCCGGATGAAAATTTCAGTACTGCCATGCGGTAACTCAAATACTGTTCAGGTTTACTGGAGATGAGGTTAACTGTGGTTTTAATCATTAGATTCCATTCCTTGCGCAACAGTAATTCAAAAACAACTTCAATAAAAACAGCAACACTTCCCTGTGTTGCCGATGCTTCTTTCCAAATAAGAAGGCTTTAAATTACTAACTATTCTTTGTTCAACCAGTACATTATCTGCATTGGGGAAAAACAATTCCGGAATTGGGTCAAGTTTTGAATTTTAGTTTGTGAACTGCCTCATAAATATGAAATGTTTTTTTCAAAAAAAGGCAACCAAGATGAATGGCAATTGTTTTGGGTGTTGCTTCTATATCGGAATGTAATCCACACTTTCACAAACCCTGGCCGACACTGTAGAATGTAGGTGTTAAACCGGATAGGGAATAGTATGCAACCTTCAAAGCAAACATCGGTCATTTCGCCCCGCGGTGACCTTAATATGCTGTCGCAATACGAAGTCAGTTTGTTGCGTGATGCCAATGACAACGGCTTACATAGCATTTTCAGACGTTGCTGTCTTGCGGTACTGAATTGCGGGAATGAATGTGATGAGCCGCTGGCTTTGCTGGATGAGTATTCCGATTTCGACGTGCGGGTATTACAGCGGCATCGTGGTGTTGCATTGGAAGTTATCAATGCTCCGGGCAGCGCGTTTGTTGATGGCAAAATGATTCTGGGTGTCCGCGAGAATCTTTTCTCGGTATTGCGCGACGTTTTATACGTGCATGGTGCCCTGGAAAGTCATACCGGCCTTAACATGAATACTTCGGAAGGTATTACTAATTTTGTTTTTCACGTATTACGTAATGCCAATGCTTATACAACTTCAAAAAAAACCGATATTGTGGTTTGTTGGGGCGGGCATTCCATCAGCCGGGAAGAATATGATTACTCCAAGGAAGTGGGTTATCGGGCCGGCCTGCATAAATTGCAGATTTGTACCGGTTGCGGTGCGGGCGCTATGAAAGGACCCATGAAGGGTGCGGCAGTCGGGCATTTAAAGCAGCATTTTGGTTTAGGTCGTTATATCGGTATCACAGAACCGGGTATTATCGCTTCCGAATCACCCAATCCCATTGTGAACGAGCTGATTATCATGCCGGATATCGAAAAGCGTCTGGAGGCTTTTGTCCGATTGGGGCATGCCTTTGTCGTATTCCCGGGTGGTGTTGGAACAGCCGAAGAGATTTTATTTTTATTGGGTGTATTGCTTAATCCGGAAAACAGCGAGTTACCCTTCCCGCTTGTTATGACAGGGCCCCGCAGCGCTGAGAGCTACTTCGAGCAAGTTGACCGTTTTATTGTATCCACTTTGGGCGAGAAGGTTCGCAAGTATTATCGGATTATTATTGATGATCCAATTGAAGTTGCTGCCCAGCTTGCAAAAGGCACTCGTGAAGTATTTGACTTCAGGCGTGAATACTCCGATGCCTTTTATTTTAATTGGCGCCTGAATATTGATGAGGAATTGCAGAAACCTTTTATCCCGACTCACGAAAACATGGCGACGCTTGAGTTAAATAACTCCATGGCGACACATCAATTGGCCTATAACCTGCGGCGGGTTTTTTCAGGGATTGTCGCCGGCAACGTCAAAGAAGAAGGTATACGCCAGATACAAAAACATGGTCCGTTTGCTATTAACGGCGATGCTGAATTAATGAAGCGAATGGATGCGTTGTTGGAGGCTTTTGCAGAAGACGGCAGAATGAAACTGGCCGGTAAACAGTATGTGCCTTGTTACAAACTTGCCGCTGCTTAAATTGCAGCACCGGCAAGCACAGCAGATTTCGTTATGAGCCGGAGCCGGGTTTCTCACTGAAGTACTCTATCTTGCCTTCCTTTCCATCCCAATCCGCAGCATCCGGTGGCGGATCAATCTTGACGGTAATATTTGGCCAGATCTCAGCATACTTCTGGTTAAATTCCACCCATTTATCGGCACCCTCTTCGGTGTCGGGCAGGATGGCGCCGGCCGGGCACTCCGGTTCGCATACGCCACAGTCAATGCATTCGTCGGGATGAATCACGAGCATGTTTTCGCCTTCATAGAAACAATCTACCGGGCATACTTCAACGCAGTCGGTATATTTACATTTAATGCATTTGTCGTTAACGATATAAGTCATCTGTGGTCACCGAAATACTTAAAATAAAAAAAACAAAAAATTAGTCGGTTTTGGTGTCTTCGGATAAAGTCACATGAATTCCGTCAAGAGCGTCATTATATGTGATTTGGCAGCTCAATCGCGAGTTCTCTTTCAGGTCTACGACCATATCGAGTATGTCTTCTTCCTCTTCGGATGGTTGGCCGGTTTCTTTTATCCATGCTTCATCGATGTAAACATGGCAGGTTGAACAACTGCAGCAACCAAAGCAAGCGGCCTTGATGGGAATTTTGGCATCATAAATGTTTTCCATAATGGACAGGCCTTCAGTCGCCTGAATTTCATGAGTATTGCCTTCGAGATCAGTCACCTTAATCGTGCCCACAACTATTAAACTCCAAGTTTTTCATGCAGTGCGGAGCTGCTGGTGGTATAGCGGAAAATCAGTTTACGGTCCGGGAAGGCATAGTGGTAGGCCTGCTGACACATCAGGGTTGCTTCATGAAAACCGGATAAAATCAGTTTCATTTTACCTGGATAGGTGCAGATATCGCCAATGGCAAAAATCCCGGTTTCGTTAGTTTCGAATTTTTCGGTATCCACTGCGATCAGGTTTTCATGCAGATTCAAGCCCCAATCTGCGATCGGTCCGAGTTTCATAGTCAAACCATAAAATACCAGCAGCGCGTTGCCTTGCAGTTGAATTTCACTGCGATCGGTTTTTTTAATACCCACTGCATTGATTTTTCCATCCTGACCATAAATGGTATTGATCTGACCAATAATCAAATCCATTTTACCGGCTTCAATCAGGCCGTGAATTTTTGCCACCGAATCCGGCGCAGCGCGAAACTGATCACGTCGATGTATCAGGGTTACATGTTCAGCGATTGGCTGCAGATTCAGTGCCCAGTCCAGTGCAGAATCGCCACCACCGGTGATAATGACGCGTTTTCCGGCGAATGCTGAAATCTGCCGTACCGCATAGAAGATCGATTTGTTTTCAAAAGCCGCCGCATTTTGCATGGGTAGTTTTTTCGGTACAAAGCTGCCACCACCCGCCGCAATCACGATATTTTTTGATTGCAGGACAGTGCCTTCGGAAGTCGTCAAGCGCCAACCCTGTTCGATTTTTTCCAATTGCTGCGCTTGCTGATTAAAGTGAAAGATGGGATCGAACGGTGCGATTTGCCTGAGCAAACCATCCGTTAACTCCTGTCCGGTACAGACCGGAATTCCTGGAATATCGTAGATTGGTTTTTCAGGGTACAACTCTGCACATTGTCCGCCCGGTCTATCGAGTGCATCAATCAGGTGACAGCGCATGTCGAGCAGTCCGGCTTCAAATACGGCAAATAAACCGACCGGACCGGCACCGATGATGATCATATCGCTGTCGATGGGGCCGATGCCGGGTTCTGCAATATTGAGTGGATGGTCGGTCATACAACAAATTTGGTTTATATTTTATTTCGGCTTTGGGATAAAAATACCTGCAAGGCTTCAGTACAGATCTGATTTTGCTGTTCCGTGCCGACGGTTATGCGTAGTGCTTCGGGCAGATTGTAGCCGGCCATGGGGCGCAGAATGATGCCATGATTTCTCAGGTATTTATGTGCATCCTGACATTGCTCGATGCTATGGAATCGCACCAGCACAAAATTACCGGCGCTGGGTACCACATCCAGTTCCAACTCTTTCAGGGCCTGGCTGAGCCATGGCAGCCATTTGCTGTTGTGTTCTTTTGCTCGTTTAAGGTGTTGCCGATCGTTCACCGCCGCGATGCCTGTCGCTTGCGCCGGTCCGGAAATCGTAAATGAGCCACGCACCCGATTCAGCACGTCTGCCACTGCCAGTGGACAATAGGCCCAACCCAGACGCAATGATGCAAGCCCGTAGATTTTTGAAAAGGTGTGTAAGACAACAACATTGGATGTGTCATCATTTACCAGCTCATGCCCGGCACTATAATCTTCAGTCTCGACATAGTCGGCGTAGGCGGCGTCAATAACCAGCAATACCTGCTCAGGTAATTGCTTACGCAAGCGACGAACTTCAGCTGCAGGTAGATAGGTGCCCGTGGGATTGTTTGGATTAGCCAGAAAAACAACGCGGGTATTTTCAGTAACAGCTGCGAGTAGAGCGTCAACGTCGGTCGTAAAGTTTTTTTCTTTTGCGGTAACCGGTTTGGCGCCGGCTACCCGTGTAGAAATTGGATACATGATAAATCCGTATTCGCTGTACACGATTTCATCGCCCGGACCGGCATACGCCGTCGCGATAAAGTCAATCAATCTTTCCGAGCCGTTGCCGCAGACGATCTGATCCGGGTGCAGTGAGTAGTTTCCGGCTATCGCTGCACGTAAGTTTTTGCAGCTCGCATCCGGATAGAGGTGTAATTTCGTAGCACAATTTTGATATGCTTCAATTGCGTCAGTGCTGGCACCCAGGGGTGATTCATTTGACGCAAGATATATAACCTTATCCGGATCAAGTAAATCAAGATTGCCGGGTACGTATGGGGCGACATCGAGAATGCCTGAGCGTGGTCGTATGGTTGACATGTGATTATTGAGTAGTATTGTAGGTACTTTTGCTACTGGCTCCGCCAGCGTCCAGTCGAGCACTATAGTGACCCGAAGAAGCCAAATCAAGCGGGCTTGCGAAAAGGTTGTGTGGCTTGCTTTATTCTGGTAGAAGCAATCTCGATTTGTTTTTGACACAGCTCAGTGCTCACGGCCCGCAGCTTTTTTCAATGTTGATTCCTGTATTTGCCGGCGGATCAACCAAGGTGATTGGGGGATAGACCCGTAGCAGTTACAGTTACCAGTGTTAAACAGGCCTAAGTCTGCACAATGAAATTGTTCACAAGCTGATTCTTTTTCCGCGCAAATACAGCATTAGCCGGTGTGAGCTCTGCCTTAAGAAGTATCATTTAAAATAACGCGAAGGACATTAATTACGTATGAATATCGCAATACTCAAAGAAACCGAGAAAAATGAATGCAGGGTGTCTGTAATTCCTGATCATGTCTCGAAAATGACGCAATTGGGCGTCTCTGTTTATGCAGAGTCGGGCCTGGGCAGTGGCGTCGATATTTCGGATAAGCAGTACGAAGAAGCCGGAGCAAAAATCGTATCCGACCGAGTGTCGCTGCTGAAAGAAGCGGACATGGTGATCGGAATTAACAAACCTGTGATCGACGATATTAAATCGTTGAAAAAAGGTTGCATCTATATCAGCTATCTTGATCCCTATAACGAAAAGAGCTTGATAGAAGCATGCGCCAAGCAGGGTGTGCGCGCGCTGAGCGTGGAAATGGTGCCCAGGTCGACACGAGCGCAGAAGATGGACGTGCTATCAAGCCAGGCAAGCCTGGCGGGGTACGTCATGGTGATAATCGCAGCGAATAAGCTGAAAAAGATTTATCCGATGATGGTTACGCCATCGGGTACGATTTCGCCGGCCAGGGTATTTATTATTGGGGCTGGTGTCGCCGGGTTGCAGGCAATCGCGACGGCCAAACGTTTGGGCGCACGTGTTGATGCGTTTGATACACGGGCAGTGGTGGAAGAAGAGGTTAAATCCCTGGGCGGCAAATTCCTGAAAATTGATATCGGTGAGACCGGGCAGACAAAAGACGGCTATGCAAAGGCCCTCACACCGGAACAGCTGGAGAAACAACGCGCAGGACTCGCAAAGGTCTGCGCAAATTCCGATATTGTTATCACAACGGCTCAAATTCCGGGAAAGAAAGCCCCCCGTATTATCACCAAAGAAATGCTTGCCAATATGCAGCCCGGAAGCGTGGTTGTTGATATGGCGGTTGCAAGTGGAGGCAATGTAGAAGGCTCCGAAGTCGATAAAGAGGTGGATATCGACGGCGTATGTGTTATCGGTGTCGGCAATCTGCCTTCTCGTGTTGCGGTTCACGCCAGTCAGATGTATTCGGCGAATATGTACAACTTTTTCTCAGAGTTTTGGGACAAGGAGAAAAAGGAACTCGTGTTGGACCAGGAGGATGAAATCGTTGCTGGTTGTCTCATCACCGATAATGGTGCAATTTCCAACGACACAATCAAGACGCACTATAGTGGCAAGGGAGAGTAGCATGTTACTTATTTTCGTTTTTGTATTATCAATTTTTCTTGGAGTCGAACTTATTTCCAAGGTGCCATCGCAGTTACATACTCCCCTGATGTCAGGAAGTAATGCGATATCCGGGATAACAATTGTCGGTGCGCTTTTGGCCCTAAATCATGTAACCAATGACACGCTGAGTATCGTTATTGGTGTCGCCGCTGTCGCATTTGCTACGATCAATGTAGTCGGTGGCTATGCTGTAACAGACAGAATGCTTGCCATGTTTAAGAAGAAGGTGAAGGTAGAAAAATGATATTACCAATTGAGCTTGTAGACCTTGGCTATATCATAGCCTCGATTCTCTTTATTTACGGCCTTAAAATGCTAAGCCAGCCTACTAAGGCGCGCTTGGGTAATGGAGTTTCCTTTTTAGGCATGCTGGTGGCCATTGTTGTAACCCTTCTTTCGCAAGGTCTGGATTTTTCCTGGATCATCGTCGGAGTAGTAATCGGTTCTCTTCTCGGTCTGGTTTCCGCGCTAAAGGTGAAGATGACAGCAATGCCGGAGATGGTAGCCCTGTTCAATGGATCTGGTGGTCTTGCCAGTGTTCTGGTGGGTTATATCTCCTTTCATCAAGGCGCTGATATGTCGACAGCATCCCTTATTGCTATCGGTGTTACGGTAGTTATAGGCGGTGTTTGTTTTTCCGGCAGCCTGGTCGCTTTTGGCAAACTCGCTGAAAAATTGACCGATAAACCGGTTCTTTTCACAGGCCAGCAGGTTGTTAACGTTCTGATATTACTCGGAATAGTGGTCGGCACGGTGCTGTTTGTTATCAGCCCTTCAGTAGAAAACCAGTACCTGATTATTTACGGAGTCATATTCCTGGCGCTGGTACTTGGAATTATGTCGGTCCTGGCGATTGGTGGCGCAGACATGCCGGTTGTTATCGCTTTGTTAAACAGCTATTCCGGTTTGGCTGCCTGCGGTGCTGGATTTGTCATTGTAAACAAAGTTCTTATTGTCTCCGGGGCGCTGGTTGGAGCCAGCGGTCTTATATTGACCAATATTATGTGTAAGGGGATGAATCGTTCCCTTGCCAATGTTCTTTTTAGTGGCTTTGGCTCGGCAACGCCGGCAGCCAGTGGCGGTGGTAGTGAGCAAGGCGAGGTCAGGGCCTCATCTTTGCAGGATGTCTACTATGTGCTGGAGGCTGCGCGCTCAGTGGTTCTGGTTCCGGGATATGGTATGGCCGTTGCCCAGGCTCAGCATGCTGTCCGTGAGTTAGGTGATATTCTCGAAGCGAACGGTACTGAAGTTAAATATGCCATTCACCCGGTGGCGGGTCGCATGCCTGGTCATATGAATGTATTGCTTGCCGAAGCAAACGTGCCATACGAACAGCTTTTTGAAATGGATGATGTTAATCCGACCATTAATACGGTTGATGTTTGTATCGTCATCGGGGCAAATGATGTGGTGAATCCTTCTGCACGTGAAGACAAGTCAAGCCCGATTTATGGCATGCCGATTATCAATGTTGATTATGCGCGGACTGTATACGTGCTAAAGCGGTCGATGAATGCTGGATTTGCCGGCATCCAGAATCCGTTATTTTTCAAGGAAAATACGCGCATGGTTTTTGGCGATGCCAAAGCAACAATGCAGGGTTTGATCGCAGAGTTTAAGGAATAGACCAGGATCTAACAGATAGTAATTTTTAGAATCTGTTTAAAAAGGAAAAACCGCCGGCATTGTCTGGCGGTTTTTTTATTCAGCCTATGTAGGGCAAAGCCTACAAACGTTTTGCAGAGGGCTTCTGTATTTTCTGCGTTTAGTAATAATCTAAATCGCTTAAAAGGTAATTTTGTTAGGAAAATGCCTACACGTTTTTTTGTCTATTGCCGATGGCGCAGGCAAATAAGATCAACTATGCTTTGGTTTCTGCAGTGTTACGGAAAATGCTGTATTAGCAAGAATCTGAATTTGCGCAAGGATCGTGTGAACTAGATAAGGAAGTCAGAAACAAAGGCCCCGGGATGGGGCTTTTGTTTTATTGCTAGAGAAGAAAATACTTTTGCCCTAAGACTGCGTGGGAAAAACGGCTCCGATTTCCTCGTCGTTTATCCACTCTACCGTAATGCCTTCGAGACGCCGGTCCGGCAAATTGCGGCGGTCATTTGAGACAAGGTTTCCGTTATCGTCGTAGAAGGGAAATTTGGGCGCGATAAAGTGTCTGCGTCTATCCATGCCACTGCGTCGGTTTTTAATCTGGTTACTCATAGCCTGTCCCTGTAATACTTACTACCGCGGCGTATCGGCTGCCGTGGTTGATTCTTGAGTAACAGCACCTATCGGTATGGTGGTTACCTTCCGTAAATAAAGTTTAGTGCAAGGCCAGCTGTTTTTGCGCCAAAATCAGCCAATCGATCAAAATATCACCCGCTTCCTGAAGCATACTGTCATCCGGTGTTTCGCGGTCTTCATCCTCTTCGGCTTTTTCCAGCTCGGCATAATTTTTATAGGGCTTAAGGCCTTTAACTTGTCGTCGCTGGTTTTCCATATTCAGGAAGCGGGTTTTCATTTGATCGCGTTCCAATCGACGCTCAGATTCCCTTAATGAAGTTTGCGTTTTTGCCCGATTTTCTTCCAGAAAGGCGAGCCGTTCATTTAGATAGCGAAAATCGGGATTTGCTGAAATTCGTTGCTGATGCAATTGATCAAGGTATTTTATGATTGGTTCAAGATTGGTTAGTTGGTGGTATCTTGCCGGCGGAATCCGATCCCATGCCATAGCCTGCGGTAATGAGCTTTCACCAATTTCATCCTGATCCACAGTGCTTGGAAACAGGATATCCGGTATTACGCCCCGCTCCTGAGTGCTGTCGCCGCTGATTCGATAGTATTTGGATTGCGTGTATTTCAGGCGGCCGAGTGCAAGACGGTTTATAGTCTGTACAGTACCTTTGCCGAACGATTGGCTGCCAACCACAATGCCGCGACCATGGTCTTGTATTGAACCGGCAAAAATCTCGGAAGCGGAAGCGCTGAGGCGATTGATCAGCACAGCCATCGGCCCGGTATAAACGAGTTTGGGATTTAGATCGCTTTGCAGTTCGATATCATTATCGGCATCCCTGATCTGCACAATGGGTCCGGTGCGAATAAACAGGCCTGTCATATCGGTTGCTTCCTGCAGGGAGCCGCCGCCATTGTTACGCAGATCTATAATGAGAGCATCTATGTTCGAGTCCAGTAATTCCAGAATTAATTTTTCAACATCGCGAGTACTGCTGCGGTAATCAGGGTTGCCGGCCATAGCGGCTTCAAAATCAGCATAAAAGGTGGGCAACTCAATAACGCCCACTTTGAAAGTGGATGAGCCGTGCACTATATCGATAATTTTTTTCTTTGCTGATTGTTCTTCCAGTTTGACAGTATCGCGGGTAATCGTAACCAGCCTGGTATTGGTGATATCGGTACTGTCGGCGGGAATCACTTTTAATCTGACTACGGTCCCTTTCGGGCCGCGTATTAAGTTAACAACGTCGTCCAGTCGCCACCCTTCAATATCCTGTAATTCACCTTTTTTACCCTGTCCGACTGCAACAATCCGGTCCGCTGGTTGCAGTACCTTGCCGAGTTCGGCCGGGCCTGCTGGTATTAATTTGACCACCTTAATATATTCGTCGTCGCGTTGGAGTAACGCACCAATACCTTCTAGCGATAAACGCATATGCATATCGAAGTTTTCTGATTCGTCCGGTGATAAGTAATCGGTATGCGGATCGTAGCTATGAGTATAAGCAGCAATAAAAAATTCAAATACATCATCGCTATTGGTTTGTTCCAACACTCGCAGCTGATTGTGATAGCGTTTTTCCAGAGTCGTGATTAATTCATGCCCCGGCGTATCGCCGAGTTTCAGGTTCAATAAATCATTTTTCAGCAAGCGCCGCCACAGGTCTTTGGCGGCGTTAATGTCAGTCAGCCAGGGCAGGTCTTTGCGTTCGAGTTCCAGATATTCAGGTTTATTAAAATCCAGGATATCCAGCCCTTTGGCTAACAGGTCAAGACTGTATTGAATACGTTGTAAGCGCCTTTGATTGTAGCGGTTATATATTGCATAGGCTGTTTCCAGTCTGCCTGCTTTCAGATCCTCATCAAAGCTATGACGAAATTTTGAAAATTCCTTCATATCTGCAGCCAATAAATGAGCTTTCCCGGGATCAAGCATTTCCAGATAACCGTCAAATACTTTCTCACTAAAACTGTTATCAAGTCGTGGATGCAGGTAGTGAAATTTATCCAGCATATTGACGATATCACGGGTGGTTTGTCCCTGAGTTTTGTTTGGAGCGAAAAGAGTTTGCTGATTGGATCTTACTAATTGCTGAGTGGTTTCAACTTCAGCGGCTGTCATCTTACTGGTGTCGGAATGAACCTGGGATAAAGCCCCCAGCGTTATCAGCAGGATTAATAACGCTGCAAGCGACAAGGAGATTTTAGCTTTGATATTCATATAATAATCTATTCTCGATTTAGATCGGAATCATGGGGCCTGCAGACAGGGAGGTTCTCTATTCTATCCATTTTCAGGGTTTGATGGAGCTAAATACAAAACAAAAATTTTCTGTTGCTTGCTGTCTTAATACAATAGCCGAATAGACTGTGCAAGGGCACAATAGTTGCGTTAATGGGAAATCGGCACAATACCTGATTGCTGCTTATAGCGCTCAAAATAATCCATTACTTTGGTGACATAATTTTGCGTTTCACGAAAGGGTGGCACGCCTTTATATTTTTTTACATTGTGTGCGCCGGCATTATAGGCCGCCAGCGCCAGACGGAGATTGTCCCGATATTGATCCATGAGCTCGCGAAAGTGCCGGATACCCGCTTTAAGGTTCTGGTCCGGATCAAAACGATTATGAACGCCATAATTACGCGCGGTGCCGGGCATGAGTTGCATTAAGCCATGTGCTCCGGCACGTGATACGGCACGCGCATCGAAACAGGATTCGACGGTAATAATAGCTTTAACTAGTTCCGGTTCGAGTTGCTGCTCGAGGGCAAGGTTTCGTATTCTCGGCATATATCGGTTGGCGCGGTTTTCAAGAATCACATCGGTGACGCCTTTGCAGGATTTTGTCGCCGTGGGGCGGCCGTATTTATCAATAAATTCGAATTCCTGAGGGTTGAGCGCGCGGTCGGTAATCCAGCGTGTGCCGTCTTTTTCCTGATAGATAAAAGTTTCGCTATTGGCGCTCAAGCCGAATATCAATAGCAACAGTAAGGTTAGGGCACGGTACAGCATGGTTTAATTTATGGATTCCATTCGGATACAAAGTCGGCCGCCCGTGGCCGATTTTGAATTTTTTTTCTGGCTGTGGCTGCCTCGGCTGAGGGTGTGCCCATATAGACGAATGCCACGATTCGTTCGGCTGGCGATAACCCAAGTCCGCTGCAAACCAGAGGGTCGGCGGCGAAGGGGCCGGTTAACCAGATTGAACCATATCCCAATGCATCCGCAGCCAATAGTATGTTCTGCGTGGCGGCAGCAGCAGAATGAACTTGTTCCTTAGCCGGGACTTTCGGGTGTGGTTTGACGGCGGCTATCACCGCAATAATCAACGGTGATCGTAAGGTTTTTGCCTGGATAGCTTTTTGCTCAACAGCGGTCAGGTCAGGATTGTTTGCCAGTGCGGCTGTACAGAACATTCGGCCCAAGGCCTTGCGTGCATCACCGGCAATGGTCAAAAATCGCCACGGACGGATGCCACCATGATCCGGTGCGCATATCGCGGCCTGAATGATCTGTTCCAGTTCCGATGAGGAAGGAGCTGGCTCAATCAGCAGCTCAGCCGGTATCGATATACGTTGCTGCAAGCTTTTAAGCGTCTGGCTCATGTTCAATATGATTGGCTAATCAGTGTTATCCCGGATAATAACTTGATTTGAATAACAGTTGTCAATGTAATCCTGAATAAGCCTTTTATAGGCGGTGCAATTACACGCCAACTGCAATATTATTAGAACCTATCTCGCAATACCGCGCAGTTGGCGGGGAATTATGGGGTAGCTTTAAACATTCCCGGTAACCGAAGAGTAGTCGATATGCCTGAAGAATCGGCAAGCAGCTTAAAAGAAAGACTGGATGCCTATATGGAGCGGGCGCGTGCGAACGAGCATAAGCTGCGCCAGTTTCAGGACATGGAGTTGCGCCTGATGAGCGCCGAATCCTTACCCGATCTGTGCAGGGTATTGGTTGAAGATTACAAAGAAGCGTTTGGACTGGACATTGTCCGTCTTATTTTGATCGACAGTGGCAATCAGCTTGGCACTATTTTTAAAAGTATATTTCGTGCCGATGCGCATGACCATGAACGTAATGCCAGATTATTGAGCCATATTCACCTGATCAGCGATTACCAGGGTCTGCAGGATCTTGAGGCTGTATCTCTTGACCCCGTGTTGATGGCTTTTAACGAAGCACAGCATCGTCGCTTCTTCCCGGCGGATCTGGGTAATCCGGGCAGCGTTGCCATATTACCCATGCGACGGCACGGTTTATTGCTGGGTATGCTATGTCTGGGTAGTCGCGATAAAGAACGTTACAGTCCGGAAATGGCTACAGACTTTTTGCAGCGCCTTGCGTTGATGGCCGGTGTCAGTCTTGAAAATGCCGTCAATATCGAATATCTGCGTCAACTCAGTTTAAAAGATACACTGACTTCAGCCAGCAATCGCCGTTATTTTTTCCAGCGTATGCAGGAAGAGATCAGCCGCGCACAAAGACAATCGCATTCAGTCGGTTGCTTGTATATGGATCTGGATCACTTTAAGCGGATTAATGATCACTACGGGCATGCCGCCGGCGACATGGTGCTCATTCATATTTCAAATATTATTCAACGCACTGTACGCAACAGTGATGTGTTGTCGCGCCTTGGTGGTGAAGAGTTTGCAGTGATACTGCCTGATATCAGCAAGTTCCGTATGGGTGAGATAGCGGAACGCATTCGGATAACAATTGAAAGACAACCATGCGAGCTAACCACTGAAACATTAATTGATGTGTCGGTATCAATTGGTTTGGCGTTCTTCGATCTGGGCGAAGTTGTGGGAGAGCCCATCGAGTTGGGAGAGGCGTTGGTTAATCAGGCTGATCAGGCATTGCTTTACGCAAAAGAGAATGGTCGAAACCGAGTTTGTGCCTATGAGGACATTGCTGCTCTGACGCCAGGGCATCGTATTTAAATGCAGAGTATTGTCTACGAAGTATCGCCGCTGGATCCGGCGGATCACTTATTTCATATCCGTTGTCATATTCCCGAACCTGCTGCAGAAGGCCAGCAGGTATCCATGCCGGCATGGATACCTGGTAGTTATCTGATTCGTGATTTTGCCAAAAACATTGTCAAAATAAATGCCAGTAGTGGTGGTGAGCCGGTGGCGATGCGGCCGCTGGATAAAGACAGTTGGCAATGCGATCCCTGCAAGCAGGAATTGCTGATCGAATACCAGGTCTACGCCGGCGACAATTCCGTTCGCGGCGCCAAACTGGAAACAACCAAAGGGTTTTTTAACGGCACATCGGTTTTTTTACGAGTGCACGGTTGCGAACAAAATATTTGCAAAATGATATTGCAGGCTCCTATATCGGAAAGTGCTGCAAAATGGAAAGTTGTCACAGCCATGCCCGCATTTGAAATCAATGCACGAGGGTTTGGAGAGTATCGGGCTCGAGACTACGACGAACTGATTGATCATCCGGTTGCTATGGGCAGGTTTGTGTTGGGTAAATTTGTTGCGGATGGTGTGCCGCATGAGATTGCGTTGTTTGGACGTCATCATGCCGATATCAACCGATTGTGTGCCGATCTGCGATGCATCTGTGAACAGCATATCCATTTCTTCAGGGATAAGGCGCCGGTTTATTACTATTTATTTATCGTTATAGTTGTCGGTAGTGAAGGTTATGGCGGGCTGGAACATCGCGCGTCGACTGCGTTGATTTGCTCACGAGATCATTTGCCGCATACCAGCAGGCCGGGCATGGATGATTTATATCGCGAATTTTTAGGGTTATGCAGTCACGAGTATTTTCATACCTGGAATATAAAACGCATCAAGCCAGCTGCATTTATTCCGGTTGATTACCAGAAAGAAAATTACACCGAATTACTCTGGGTATTCGAGGGCATCACCTCGTACTACGATGATCTGGCCTTGCTGCATTCCGGTTTGATTGACAGTAAAAATTATCTGGAATTGCTGGGTCAGATGATAACACGCGTGTTGCGTGGCAAGGGGCGATTGCGACAGACCATCGCCGAGTCCAGTTATTATGCGTGGACCAAGTTTTACAAGCCAGATGAAAATTCGACCAATGCGGTTGTCAGCTACTATGCCAAAGGTGCATTGATTGCGTTGGGACTGGATTTTATGATTCGCAGCAATACTCGCAACGAATATTCGCTCGATGATGTAATGTTTGAGTTGTGGTCGAATTATGGGAAAACAGGTAAAGGTGTTGCGGAAACGGATTTTGAGACACTGGCCTGTCAGGTTGGCGGCGATGAATTAAAGCGGTTTTTTGATCATGCTGTGCGCAGCACTGAAGATTTACCGTTGCAGGAATGGTTGTCCGGTTATGGCGTGAAGATGAATCTACGCGCTTCGGAATCGTCCAGCGATAAAGGCGGTAAACCTTTAAGCAAAGTGCCTCAGGCCGAAATGGGTATTACATTAAAAGAAGAGTCCGGCCTGGTCAGAGTGATCGCGGTTGGTGAGGGCACGCCGGCACAAAAAGCCGGAGTTTGGGCGGGCGATTTAATTATCGCCTGCAACGGCCTTAAGGCGGGGACCAAACGTATCGCCACCGAGCTGGCCTACGCAGAACCGGGTGACCAGTTTATCCTGCATGTTTTTCGCGGCGATGAATTACTGGTTTTCCATCCAATTTTGCGGGCTCCTGAACAAACAACCTGTTATCTGGAATTTATTCAAGATGCCAGTGAGGATCAAAAAGCCGCGCGCGCTGCGTGGTTAAAATCCGAGTGACAATGAATAAGTTCAGTCGCGGAGCATTGGTCGCTCTACTTTCAGATCGGCAATTCCATTCCGGTGAATATCTTGGCAAACAGCTGGGATTGAGTCGCGCTGCGATCTGGAAACAGATCCGATCTCTGCAAAACGATGGACTGTTGATTGAATCGGTTCATGCCAAAGGCTACCGGTTGCTGAGCCGGATTGAGTTACTGGACAAAGACAGCATACTGTTGCTGCTGCCCGATGAGCAAAAGCAAAAAATTCGCCTGGAAATTTTTGAAGCCCTTGAATCCAGTAATCAATATTTAATGGCATCTGCGCCGGGTGTTGATTCAAATACGATACCCGTATGCCTGGTTGAAAAACAAACTGCCGGACGTGGTCGCCGTGGTAAACGCTGGCAAACACCTTATGCAACGGCCATTGCACTGTCGCTACGTTGGAAATTTGAAACGGATGCAAGTGCGCTGGCAGGGTTAAGTCTGGCCACCGGTGTTGCTGTGCTACGCACGTTGGCAGCAAATAATCTTTATGACGTAAACCTAAAATGGCCGAATGATCTGGTTTGCGGTAATAAAAAACTGGCTGGCATTCTCATTGAAATTGTCGGTGATGCTGCCGGCCCCTGCGAAGTGGTAATCGGCATTGGGTTGAACGTCACCAATTCGACGGCGAATAGCGCAGCAAGTATGCTAGACGTTGATCAGGCCTGGACGGACGTTATCAGTCAGGTGAGCGATAAAAATGCAGTGTCGCGAAATCGTATAGCTGCCAGCCTGATAAGCCATCTGCTTGAGATGCTGGTGAGCTTCGAAGAACAGGGTTTTCAACCATTTCGGGATGAGTTCGAAAAAAAAGACGCCCTGCTGGGGCGGGAAGTGTGCGTGCAATATCCAGGTCGAAAAATAACCGGTGTTGCCTGTGGTGTGAATGAGAGCGGCGGGTTATTGTTACAGCTGGATAATGAAGTCGTAACCATCACCTCGGGTGATGTCAGCGTACGAGCAATGAAAACCTGATGAGATTGTTAATCGATATAGGCAATAGCCGGATCAAGTGGGCGCTATCCGAGAAAGGCGCGACTTTATTGCACAGTGGTGTGCAGGAGCAGGATCTGCCTGCTATGGCAGACCTGCTGAAGCAGCTACACCAGGAAACAGCGATTACCTCGGCTACGGTTGTTTGTGTCGGCAGCGAGGAACTGTATCGACAAATCGTTTCAATCATTAAGAAACTGACAGATGTTACGGCGCAGCGCTTTGTGAGCAGCCAGTACCAGGCTAAGGTGAAAAATGCTTATCGTGACTATCAATCGCTGGGCGCAGATCGCTGGGCGGCCTTGATTGCAGGTTATCAGCTGTATTTCGGTCCCTTATTAATCTGCGATTGTGGCACGGCAGTGACCATCGACATTATCGATGCAGGGGGTCGGCATGTGGGCGGTTACATCCTGCCCGGTCTGGCGATGGCCCGACGATCCTTGCATGCCGGAACCACCAATCTGCCCCAGGTGCGCGGTGGCGACCTTATTCCGGCGAGCGACAGCGTTTCGGCGGTATCAAACGGCACACTGCTGCAGCTGGTTGCAGCGATAGAACAGGTGGCGTTCGAGTATGGTCAGCCCAATTGCGTGCTAACCGGTGGTGATGCCGTGTTTGTGGGCTCATTTTTGGGTATTCCATTTCACCATGACCCCGATCTTGTGTTAAAAGGTTTGGCCATCGCGGGAACAGATAACTAGATTTTATGCGTATCGCTTTTTTCATATTGTTACTGGCCAATCTGGTGCTGGTCTTATGGCAGACACAGATTCAGCCGCACCGCGCCGGCAAGCAGGCCTTTCCGGAAATCCCGGTTGAAAAGCGCCTGATATTGGTCAGCGAGCGCAACAAACCGCAGACAGTAGCCGAACACCAGCAGGCAGCTGAGCAGCCAGAAGTCGATATGACGTCGCCAGTGCCGGATTTAGGATTACCCGATATTGAAATTCTGGGTGGCGGCACGGAAACAGACATTGAAGTTGAACCGGTCACGGCAGAGCCACAACGCGTTTGTTATACCATGGGCCCATTCAAGGAGACGCAGCTGGCCAAAGTGGTCAGTGGGCGCCTGCGGGATATTGGCGCCGAAGTCTCACAACGCAGCAAAGTCGAGCAAGAGCAGTATGGCTATCGGGTTTATCTCAAGCCCTACGCCTCGCGGGAAGAGGCGGTGGAAGAGTCGCGCAAACTTGCCGATAACGGGATTCGCGATTACTACATTATTTCGGATGATCCGGAAAAGAAAAATGGCATTTCGCTGGGGCTGTTTCGTAAAAAGAGTGGTGCAATCAGGCGTATGGCCCAGGTTCGCCGCTTCGATTTCAAGCCCCAAATGGAAATCCGCTACCGCGATACCACGATCTACTGGCTGGATTTTGAACACGATGTCGAAGTCGATTCCCAGCCCCTGTGGCGCGAGCTGGCCGAAGACACCCCGGAAGTACAGCGCCTGGATCGTGATTGCGAACCACAGGCATAATCAATTTGCCTTAAGCGGCCTGATTTCCTAAAATGCCGCCTCCTTTTAAGCTGGTGTAAGCGGGGTCGCGTAGCGACAGGGTAGGCAATGATTTGTAATCAGCCCACTCAAAAACCGACCGGCTTAAAATATGAAGTAGTCTAATAGTAAAGCTGGTGTAGCTCAGTCGGTAGAGCAGCTGATTTGTAATCAGCCGGTCGGTGGTTCGAATCCTCTCACCAGCTCCAAACATAGACAAAAGGCCCCTAAAAGGGGCCTTTTGTCTATGTTTGGTGTGATAGGAAATTCGAACCACCGATGAATGAAAGTGAAAATCCAGTTTTTGAAGTCAATAAAATTGATAATCTATACAAAATTGGAAACAGTCATATAGTTAGTGAAAAAGAACAAGAAATCACAGGCACACTGACACACACTTCTTGGTGTTTATGAACAAAAAATAACCGCCCCGCGAACGGGGCGGTTAAAGGATGGGGAATAGTCCGGGCTAAAGACATTAGGGTATCCAATGCGACAAGGTGTCGCGGGAGTGGGATGGCCCCATCCCCATCAATTATGGCAGCTCAGGGAGAGACGCTGCCATGCGCAAAGTATAACATCAAACATTACTTCCGCATCTGAGAAGTCGCTGTTTAAGGCAAAAGATTTGCCTAAAGTGCCGGGCGGCTCCGCTATATCCTGGCAATGACTCGCGAAAGAGAGAGCCGGAGTGATTCTCTCCCCGGTTCCAATCAATAAAAAACCCCAGCGCCCCGGGGTTTTTAATTTTCTAAAGTTAAGCGGGATCCGAACCGCGGATACTCTATGGCGACAGGTAATGTTTAGGTTTAATGCCCATGCCCTGCGGAATTCGCCATGCTGTGTATACGGCAAAAACCACCCAGAGAACGTCATAGCCACCAAAAAGAGAAGATGCATTCTCAATGAAAAAATTGAAAACATCCGGAGAAAAGACTGACAAATCAGCACTTGTTTCTGCGGTTACATAGTAATAAAACATGGCGTATTTTCCGATTACAATACCGGCAATGCTTGAAATCACGGCAAGGATCTGGAGAAAGGTGCCTTTTTTTCCGCCGGTAAAAAAGACTACCGCGGCCCCGGAAAGAAAGCCGAGTCCCCAGGCAACAAAGCCAACTTCATAACCTGTGAAAACAACAACAGCGGCCCATATCGCTCCGCCAATTACTGCAGTCAGGATGGCGCCAAACAATGCCGGGAAAAGTGCATCATGTGTATATTCCTCATTTTTTGCGGCCTGCATAATATGCGTATACAGGGTGTCGACCAGCTCGCGTGCCTGAGTTTCCTCAACACCCATTTCCTTCATTTGATTGGTAATACTGTTTTGATCTGCGCCTGCTTTCACTTGCTCAAGTATGAACGCCTGCAGTTTTGCTACCACTTCAGCCTGAGATTCCTGCGATTCGTCTGTCATGCTGTGTGCCTCTTTAATGAATACTGGATTTATTGTATTTCGAGATCTGTCGGTACATGCAATATGTTTCGACTGATTTTATGACAATCACGCTCAAAGGGCACTATTTAAATGCCAATTACCGCACGCAACCTAACTAACCCTGTATTCTGGTTCTACAGTTAAAGCGAATTATTTTTGATTACTGATTTGTACCAATCGGCGGATTGTTTGGGAATTCTGTCGCCGGTTACGAAATCAACATAGTGCAATCCAAAACGCATTTTATATCCAAATTCCCACTCAAAATTATCCAGTAGCGACCAGACAAAGTAGCCTCGAACATCAACGCCACTGTCAATTGCTTTGCTAATTTCCTGCAAATATCCTTTTAGAAAATCTATTCGCCCTGAATCGTTGATTGTTCCCTTAATGCTATCGTCGAATATGGCGCAACCATTTTCGGTAATATATATTGCGGGTCGGTTATAACGTTCTGTTATCCACTCAAGCAATTTACGACAACCCCAGGGAACAATATTCCACCCCATATCAGTTTTCGCCCAATCCGGATCATCTGACAAAAGAACCATCTGGTCGGCGGCTATTCCGCCATTACCGCGAATATTGTTTTGTAAGAGTTGTTCGTCCTCAATATTCTCACTTAACATCGTCGTATAGTGATTGAGTCCAAAAAAATCAGACGAATCCTTAATAAGAGATTGGTCCTTATCACTAAAGAACGGTAAGCGATCACCTATATTTTTACGCATAGACTCCGGGTAGTCACCGAAATAAACCGGATCAGCAAACCAGCCGAGAAAAAATTCCAGTGCACGTGTCGCTGCGGCTTGATCAGCCGGACTATCGGATTTTGGTTCACGCCAGTCGCAATTGTTGCTTATGCCAATAACACCGTTCTGTTTGCTCTGGAAATCACGACGATAGATATCAACAATTTTCCCATGCGCACGCAACAGGTTGTGCCCGGCGATATAGGGATCAACAGTCGACACGTGTCCCGGTGCCTTAATGCCCAAACCATATCCCAGCATTGCGCTGCACCACGCCTCATTGAGTGTGATCCAGTGTTTTACGCGGTCGCCAAATCGCTCAAAACATAGCTTTGCATAGTGGGCGAAATAATCTGCAATCTCAGGATTGAGTAGTCCATCCATTTCAAGATGCAGCGCCAGAGGCAGATCCCAGTGGAAAAGGGTTACCCATGGCTGAATGTTGTTATCCAGCAGACTGTTTATCAGTTGGTCATAGAATGCAAACCCTGCTTCGTTGATTTGGCCGCGGCCCTGAGGTAGCAATCGCGACCACGATATTGAAAAACGATAGGCTGTTACACCCATTGTTTGCATAAGTGCAACATCTTCTGCATAGCGATGGTAATGATCGCAAGCGATATCACCATTTTCGTTGTTCAATACTTTACCCGGCATGCGGCAAAATGCATCCCAGATACTTAAACCGCGACCGTCTTCACGGTAGGCACCCTCAATCTGGTAGGCGGATGTCGCAGTACCCCACACAAATCCATCTGGAAATTGACTCATAAACCGGACACCTTCATATCAGTATGAATGGACTAGCTATTTTTGCAGGGTTTGAAAATATCGTTATAAATTTTGGTGCATAAAATACCGAGTGCCAGTAGCAGGGTGACGACATTGGCAACAATAATCGGTATGTCGGATTTTAACAATCCATAAAAGAGCCACAGTGCCACACCGAGATTAAAAATGGCATACATGGCCAGTGATAGAGAGGATGTGTCGCGGGTTCTTATTACCTTGATTGCCTGGGGCAGAAACGCAATTGTTGTGCAAAAAGCAGCACAAAATCCCAGATATTCAACGAATGACATATTATTTTCTCGCAGGTATGTTCTACTATAAACATCAAGACCCTTACAATTTGCCGGATTCCTTCAAGGATGCGAATGGATAGCCGATAAGTGTTGACTGGCAGGTACTGATCGGGAGGCATCGCCATGGACAATCCGGTTTTCTCAGCGACAAAAACCGCAATCACTGTTGCGCTATTATTGTCGACATTTGTGTGTTTGGCAAACGACGGGAGTATTAATCTTGATGCAGACATAAAGCGCGTCGTAGATCAGCGCAGTCAGGAGATTATTGAGTTATCTGAATCGAGGGACGTTATTGAGGCAGTTAAGAGCCAAAACATGCAAAAATTATCAGCAAAAGAAGTAGAAAGGCGCGATCAGCTTTGGCAAGAAGCAAAACAGGATGATGGAGCGCAACTGGCTATGCTTGATACCAATATTCAACAGACAATCAGGAATTTCGTGTTAAACAAGAAAGTTGTTTACAGTGAAATGATCTTAATAGGCGAGGACGGCGTTAATATTGCCAGTTACCCCCTAAGCAGTGATTACTTTCAGGGTGATGAGGAAAAATATACCAGGCCATATGAGTCTGGAGAAATATTTTACGGCCCGGTCGAATATGATGAAAGCAGCGGTGTTCCTGCGATACAAATATCAGTACCGGTGAAGGATGGCTCAACAGTAATCGGTGTATTAGTGGCCGGCGTCAAGCTAAGTTATGCGAAAGCCAGAAGCCACGGTTATCGATAGAAAAGGTTAATCACCAAACCGTAAAAAGTATTTAGATTATTTTTCGGGCTGAAAATCCAAATTAGATATACTTATCCAGTCGATAAAACCTTCGGCGGTCGATAAGAAAAACAAATCAGGATAATTGAGCCGACCGAATAAATACCAATTAATGTAAATAGTTGGGCTACAGAAATTCCGTGGTCAATCATCACGCCAAACATCGCCGGCGAAAGAGAGGTGGCAAGCACTCCCAGTGCAGAGACAAGGGAGCGGATGGCGCCCAGGTGTCTGGTACCGTAGGCCTCGGGCCAGAGCGCGCTGACAATGGTGCCGGCCGATCCGCTGGTTAAACCAAATGATGCCATTAGCATCAATGCCGGCCAATGGCCGTCTATGTAGCCGGTTGCGAATACTCCAATAGTCAGTGGCAGTAAAAAATAGGGTAGCAATTGTATCGCGCTCCAGCGATCGATAAGAATGCCGGCCAGTATAGAACTGGACCAGTGAGTTATTCCATAGAGTACGAAACTGCTTGCAAACCAGATTGGTGACCAGCCTTTTTGTTCAAGAATAAAACCTTGTTGAATAAAAATTCCGGTAATGATAAATGGCCAGGCCAGAATAGCGGGTAACGCCAACCAGAATCGATAATCAGTGAGCATCGCCCGTCTTCCCAAAGAAGCATTACGATCAGAATCTTTCTTTTCCTCGGGCAGATATTCAGGCGGGTGTTCTAATTTCAGTAACCACCATACCAGTGGCAGAAATATAAAAGGAATTGTCAGTCCAACAACCTGCCAGCTATGTTGCCAACCAATCGACCCAATCAATGCGACAATCATCACTGGCAAAACGATATGACCCAACGGCACTCCACAAATCGCAATACTGATTGCCTTGCCGCGATTCAGATTAAAAAATCGCGACATGGTGGTAATTCCGGTATGGGGCAACAGCCCCTGTCCAAACAGGCGCAGGAAGAAGAAGCCGACGGTCAACACAACAATGCTATTGCTGATTGAAAGTATGCCGGTGGCAATCAATAAGCCTATTGCAACCACTGTTGTAAATCGACGCAGCGGCCAGCGGTCGATCCAGCCACCGACAAACATAATGCTAAAACCGGCACAGGCGGTGGCGAGTGAATATGACGAACCGTAAGCGGTTGCGGATAATTGGAGGGATTCCTGAATGGCGGTGCCGAACCAGCTTACAAAGAAAGATTGACCAAAATTTCCCCAGAAAACCGCGACCAGGCCAAAGGTCAGCATCGCCCAATGACGAATTAGAAACCGGAGATAGTCACGCATGATGTTTCAAGAGGAGGTATTGGTCAACAATCAAGGATCCCCCCAGTATACTGCTTACACTTTGCAAAACTACTTGTGGAATAGACTTAGGAACGGCAGTTGCAGAGAGAACTAGCCGACAATCGGAAACGTCAGCCGAAATTCCGCACCCGGATTGCGGTTAATAACATCAACCCGGCCGCGCATGGCAGTCGTCAGTTTGTGCACCAGCGCCAGACCAATGCCGGTACCGACAGTCTCGCGAGTCAGCTCATTTTCCGAGCGATAAAACAGTTGGAAAATTTTCCTGATCTGGTTTTTCGGGATACCGGGGCCGTAATCCCTGACACTGAACACGATTTCGTTGCCGGTCAGCCGGCGGGCTTCTATCTCAATCGTTTTTTGTTCCGCTTTAACAGAAAATTTGATGGCATTATCAACCAGGTTAATCACTATCTGAGAGAAAAAATCCGCATCCAGACTAATCTCGGTATCAGCAATTCTTTCATCATACTGAATATTGACATTAAAACCCGCGTGCTCAACTTGTGAGACGATTTTGGAGCGAATGGTGTCCATTAACTCGCCAATACTGATCGCTCGCAGATCAACCTGCAAATCATTACGTGTCATGCGGGCCAATTGTAAAACGTTGGCAATGAGTCGCGAGAGGCGTTCACTTTCATCGTGGATAAATTCGTAATAGGATTTTTTCTTTTTTTCATCTGCCCAGCCTTCGCGCAACATTTCGCCGTACATACGAATTGAAGTTAAAGGCGTTTTCAGTTCATGACTGACAGAAGAAACAAAATCCTGTTGTTGCCGGACCAGCGCAATCTGTTTTGTACCAAGTCGATATATTAACCATAATCCAATGCACAGAACCGAAGCGAGTATCACAACCAGCCAGTTAATAATTATTGTACCGGGACCGGCAGGCAACTCGTTGATGCTGAAAATCAATTGCATACCATCAAAAGGTGCAGACAGGCTGGCCTGATATAATAGTGAACCGCGTAATTGCTCGGCACTGGATAAATATTTTTGGCGATTCTGGTATCTCTGGCTGCTGAGCGCAGTAATAATATTGCCCTGATATGCGATAGCAAGATCACTCATTTGTGACAGCGCGGTATCGCGAAAAGCGTTTTCGATTAGGTTGTGAATAAAAGGCTGCTGTTCAATGAGTATGCCCTGAATATACCTCTGACCATCACGCCAGACCTTACGAAATAGAACCAGATGTCCGCTCTCCAGTAAGCTGAATTCAAAAGGATCGATTTCGCCCTCGAAAATCCTTATTTTGGTTTGTTTGATATCGCCGGAGTAGCGGGCATCCATTTGACTAAATTGCATTTCATCTGGCGATGCGCGTAATTCCCTGCGTGAGGCGCGCTTAACGGGAGCGGCAGGCGAGCTTTTGGCGAGGCTTCTGATTCCGGCCGTCGATTCTTCCAGATTGGCAACCTTTGCTGTTTTACCGGTTTCTTTCTTTTCCATTACTTCGCGATTCAGTTTCTGCTGATAGCCTTCGTCCAGTTGCAGATCTTCAACACGACCGATATTTCTGAGTGAAATATTTTCGTTGTCGCTTTTGCTTTTGGTTTGCAGACTGCCGAGGCGATCGAAGGCCGCCTGCGTCTGAACAGCTGGTTCGGGTTCAACGGCGATTTCAGAAAGCGACAAGGAATCGTCTGCATCAAGTTGTTCTTCTGCCTCAAGCAGAGGTGCCGAGGTGATGCCGGTACCACTTACCAGCTTGTCTCTTTCGCGTGAAGATTGATCTGCCAGAATTTCATATGTGGATGTTGCTGGCGCAGGGTTGTTGACAGCTATTTGCTGAGGCCTAACCTGCATTAATTGATTTTGCGCCAGCACCTGTTGAATCTGGTTTTGCAGTGCTTGTCTTTGCTGTAATTGCTCTTTGGCAACACCATAGTTTGCGGCATTAGCATTTTGCGGAATCAATGGCGTACTGAATTGGCCTTGTGCATCAATTTGAAAGTAACCGATCAAGCCGGGCAAATCACCGGCCGGCGGAAATTCTGACAATGGTGAGCGCTGTAAAAAACTGTTTTTGATATCGCCGGTGACGACCAGAAAAGAGTAATCGGTAAAGGAACGTTGTTCCTCCCGATTAACGAGTTCGCCGAACTGACTGTCAATGCGGATGCTCAGTTCTTCTGCCATCACCCAGTGCTGATGAAAGGCTTCCCATTTCAACTGGCTATAGGACTGTTTGACCAACACGATCGTTGGGATGGACATGCAAACAAAAAACAACGCAATTCCAAGGCGAAGCTTGGTCTGGTCTATATTACGGTGAATGTTGCTGCGCATGTGTTACTCAGTCACCAAACGATAGCCGGCGCCGCGCACAGTAATCAGGTATTGCGGCTCTTTCGGATCGATTTCGATTTTGCGACGCAATTTGGCGATATGGATATCAACGGTTCGTGTTTCAATATCGAGATTTTTACTATAACCCCAAACCTTATTCAGCAATTCCTCGCGCGGAATCGGGCGAGTGTCATTGCACTTAAGATATTGCAATACATCCATTTCCCGCCGAGTAAATTGTATGGGTTGCTTGCCGTTTTGTCCTGACAGGTTAACGGTATCAATGCTGATGTGCTTGCCGAGCTGGATCTGGCTGTCCATCTCCTGCGTAACGTGTGAGCGGCGCAGTACCGCCTGAATACGTAATACCAGTTGTGCCACTGAAAACGGTTTGGCAACGTAGTCATCCGCACCCAGTCCGAGCCCCTGAATAATATCCTCGTCACTGGTTTTGGCTGTCAGCATGATGATGGGTTGATCCTTGTCCTGTTCGCGAATGCGGGCACAGATGTCAAAGCCGTTCATACCGGGCAGCATAACGTCCAGCAATATCAGGTCGAATTTCCCGCTCAGAGCCTTGTTTAACCCTTCCGGTCCTTCTGCGGAAAAGTCCGTTTCATAGCCATGATAAACCAGTACGTCAGTTAATCCGGTACGGATAGCGACTTCATCCTCAACGATCAGTATGCGAAGTTTTCTATTCATCATGGGTCTAAGGTTACCAGTATAGGAAGGTTTGTGCATGTAAACATTATGTAAACCGGATATGGAATTGTTTACGCAAGTCTGTCTGTTTTCAAGTGGTTCCGACTCCTAGACTGGCGCCATTGTATTTCAACTAAACAGGAGACGGATATGACAATCGTAAACCGACTTTCGCGGTTGTTGCAGGCGGATTTACATGCGGTACTGGACTCGATTGAAGAGCCGTATGCAGTACTCAAACAGGCCGTGCGCGAAATGGAAGAAGAACTGGCTCGTTCAACGCAGCGAGTAAAGAGCCTGGGCAATGAATGTGAATCCTTGCTGCAACGCGAAACCGAAATCGAGCAATCCATTGCACGGATCGATGAAGAGCTTGGCATCTGTTTTGAAGCGGAAAACGAGTCTTTGGCTCGCCCGTTGATCAAACGCAAGCTGGAACTGCAACGGTTTTTAAAAAGCATCAGTAAAAAACGCGAAACCACGCAAAAACAACACACTGAAGTGCAGGCGCAGTTGGAAGAAAATCGCACGCGGTTTGAGAGCATGCGCCAGAAGTCTGAAATTCTTGCTGAGGAGTATGCCAGTAACAGCAAACGGCATGATGATGATTTTACCTGGACTGCACCAGATCTGATGGTCGCCGACGATGAAGTGGAAGTGGCGTTATTGCGTGAAAAGAAATTGCGTGCGCAACAGCTGCGGGAGTCGTCATCATGAAAAGACCCGGCATACTAAACGGAATAGTTATCGCTCTTTTTCTGAGCGTGATTGCCAGCGCAATATATTTTGTTGCGAAACCCCTGTTTGGTGGTGGCCTGGTATTACGCGCATTGATCACTTTAATGTCGCTGGCGTATATCGTTTATCTGTTACGCGGCAGTCGGGTGAAAATCGGCAAGCTGACAACGGTTGCGTTATGGCTGGTTGTTAGTGTTGTAGTCTGGCTTTGGGCGCCACCGTTGGCAGCGTATTTACTGATCCATACCGGGCTGATCTGGTTGGTGCGTTCATTCTATTTTCATTCCAGTATAGTGACTTCACTGGCAGACCTGGGTTTAAGTTTGTTAGCAATCATCGCTGCTGTGTGGGCGGCCATGCATTCCAACAGTCTTTTCTTAAGTGTCTGGTGCTTTTTTCTGGTGCAGGCTTTATTTGTCATGGTACCTGCCCGGTGGACGCGCAAGATCGCTGACAACATGGTATCGGACGAACCCGATCATTTTCAAAATGCATGGGTAAACGCCGACGCAGCATTACGAAAAATTTCAACCTGTAAAACCAATTAGAGGAACATATTATGAAAAGCAAATTACTGATACTGGCACTGTTTGCGGCAACCGCTGTTGCAGTTGGGTTTTATCCGATGGTGAATAATACCAATTCGAATCAATCGAGCAATACAGTTGTGCAGCCTGAGAATTTATTAAGTGACCAGAAACCGAAGATCGAAGTGGTGTTTGTTCTGGATACCACCGGTAGCATGGGCGGACTTATCGATGCAGCAAAGGAAAAAATCTGGTCTATCGCCAGCAATATGGCATCCGCTCAACCGGCGCCGGAAATCAAAATGGGCCTGGTTGCCTATCGTGATCGTGGTGACGATTATGTTACGCGAGTTGTTGATTTATCCAACGATCTCGACAGCATGTATGCCACCCTGATGGATTTCCAGGCCGGCGGTGGTGGTGATGGACCGGAGAGTGTTAACCAGGCGGTTTATGATGCAGTTCATAAAGTATCCTGGAGCCAAAATAAAGACAGCTACAAAGTCATCTTTCTGGTTGGTGATGCACCGCCACATATGGATTATCAGGATGATGTTAAATATCCGGTCTCGGTTGCGGCTGCCAAACAAAAAGGTATTGTTGTCAATGCGATACGCTGCGGTGGAGACTCAGACACACAACGTGAATGGTTGCGGGTAGCACAACTTGGTAATGGTCAATTTTTTAATGTTGAACAAACCGGCAGTGCTGTTGCGATGACCACGCCTTATGATGAAAAGATTGCTAAATTATCGGAAGAGCTGGATGACACAAGGCTTTTTTACGGCACAAAAAAAGAACTTGCAAGAAAAGCCGCGAAAGTGGCGGCTACCGACAAGTTGACGGCTGGTGCATCGATGGAGTCTCGAGCACGTCGAGGCGTATTTAACGCCAGTAAATCCGGCGCGGCGAATTTAATCGGCGACAAAGAGCTGGTAGATGAAATCAGCAGTGGTCGCGTCGATCTGAACGATATCGCAGAAGAAGAATTGCCCGCGCCGATACAGGCGATGGCGCCGGCGGAAAGACTTAAAGTTGTAAAAGAAAAATCAGTAAAACGCGATCAGTTGATGAAAGAAATCGCAACGCTGGGACAGCAACGGCAGGAATATATGAAAGAAAAAGTCAAGGAAGCGGGTGGTGCAAAGGATTCACTGGATGTGCAGTTGTATGAAGCGATTAAGGAGCAGGCCGCAGAGAAGGGGTTGGTATATAGCGATGAGGCTATTGCCTATTAAGATTGAAGGGGGGTGATGTAGTTCCAATTCGGCGGTTATTCAACGCGCCTCAGGCCGGTGTGGAAACGCCGGCCTTTTGTTTATTGTCCCCTCCGTATTTTGGACTGGGACTGGTAACGAAGTTGGATTATGATGTGACGATTGAGTCTGGCGTAATGTGCTTCGGTTATTGTGCTCTGCAGACCCATTGTTTATATGTAATGATTTAGGGTAATTGATTTGAGAAAAAAACGTCTATGAGCGAGTTTCCGGTTCCCAGTCTCAAGTATCCAATTGATGTCGTTCAGTATGCGATACCACTTCCCGTGGCATTGATTCTTGCGAATATTGCTTGTTTGGCGTTAATACTAGGCACCTTGCTGTATGCGACCATAACGCAATTGGATAGACTGCCATACGAATGGTATGAGATGGTGGTTATAAACCTGTTTGGCTTTCTGCTGCCGTCGTTTAATCTTTATGCAACAACACGCGCAATGCCCATAAGCCGCTGGACATTAATATTAAATGCTGTCGGAGTGATTATTTTGATATCTATTCTGTTATTTCCGGATACGCCAAGATTAATCGATTATATTGCATTTCTCATGATGCCAGTTTTACTTATCGGAGTTGTGATGTACTTATTCATTGGTTATAAACACGTCAACTCTTATTATTTAGCTATAGCTACAGGAATTATCACAGACCAAAGGTTGCTTGAACCTATTCTCAGCGAAGAGCTGGTTATAAAAGTTTCAAAAATACTGGGCTCTCTCTCTGAGATATTCGTGATGATGCTCGCAATTTTTGTATTTCTGATGCTTTTTTTGGGAAGCCCTCCTTACTGGAGATGATTGGGTGAGTTAGAGGAGTTGATTGGCAGACTCAATGTATATTAGGAAAGTCCGGGTGTCTGGCTCGATTAAAAATATTGGGAGTGAAATCATTGAGCAGAACCATATCTTCAATTTCTGAATTTCTTCTCGAATTCGATGCTTTGAAATCGAAAACATTAGGTGAAGTTCCGATTAAGTTTGATTTAATATTTTGGATTATTTAATTCTATGAAACATGAAGATTTAATTGCGCTAGGTATATTTGTGATCGCCATAGCATTTTTGGTGTTTTTGGCAGTTAGATCTTATGTCAGAAATAGACGAAAGCGAGAGTCAGGAATAGTGCAGGAGACGGTAAATTCAATTGACGTTGTAGAGTCACCATTGAATTTGAATGGGAGGTTTAAACACTATCCTCCCGTAACAACAGCTCTAATCGCCATCAGCGTTACGATATCGATCCTATCCAGATTGGGTTCATCCGACGCAATTCTGGCGCCGCTGTTTATTGCCGATCCGTATAGTGATGGATTTCAATCTGTTTTATCCGGTCAGGTTTGGCGGTTAATCACACCCATTTTTCTTCACTTCGGGATACTTCATATCCTTTTTAATATGATGTGGTTATGGGATCTTGGACCAATAATTGAGAGAAAAAAAGGACACCTGTTTTTACTGGGATTTGTTTTTATTGTGGGCATTACTTCAAATATTGCTCAGTTTGCTTTTACAAAGTCTCCATTCTTTGGTGGAATGTCAGGCGTAGTATATGGGCTGTTGGGTTACATCTGGATCCACGGTCGATGCAACCCGCAATTTGGAATTACCTTGCATAAGCCAGTAGTCATTATGATGCTGGCCTGGTTTGTTTTGTGTTGGTTTGGTATTTTCGGTCCGATTGCCAATTGGGCGCATACATTTGGGTTGGGTTTGGGTATCGCGTTAGGCAGTTTGAGAAACGAGGGCAAAGCTCCCGCAAACCTGTAAACGGGTTATGCAATATTTTGCAGATAATATAAAATTCGCTGCGCTGAAAGCCTTTCAACTTGGAATATAAAGATCCATGAAAACCTGTGATGTTATCGACCTGATCGGCAATACCCCTTTAATCAGACTCAGAAACGAAAATATTGTCGCCAAGGCTGAGTTCCTTAATCCCGGTGGCAGTATTAAAGACCGGATTGCCCTGGCCATGATCGAAGCGGCGGAACGGGATGGAACGCTGAAACCAGGGATGAAAATTGTTGAACCAACCTCCGGTAATACCGGAATAGGTATTACGCTGGTTGGGATTGCAAAGGGATATGACGTCACAATCGTCATGCCGGAAGGCATGAGCGAAGAGCGAAAAAATATTATTAAAGTCCTGGGTGGTAATCTCATTCTTACACCAGATGAAGAAAGCATCGCCGGTGCGGTTAGAAAAGCCGAGCAACTGGTTGCGAAATTCAACGGATTTATGCCGAATCAATTTAAGAATCCAGCCAATGCATTGGCGCACTATGAATATACCGCACCGGAACTTTGGAGGCAGGCGGGAGATAAAATTGACGCCTTTGTTTCGGGCGTTGGCAGTGGTGGCACCATTCAGGGGGTCGGTAGTTTCCTGAAGAAAAACAGTCCTGGTGTCACCGTTGTTGCGGTTGAACCGAAGAACGTATCAGCTCTGCTGGGCCATGAACCGGGGTTACATCAGATACAGGGAATAGGCGATGGATTTATACCGGATATCCTTGATGTTTCTTTAATCGATACCATTATCGAAGTAACCGATGATGATGCGATTGCTACAACACGCGAGCTGGCAGCGAGTAATTCTCTGTTGTGTGGGACGTCCTCCGGCGCCAATGTCTGGGCTGCGAGACAGATAGCCAAACAGCATCCGGACTGGGTGATTGCCACCGTACTTCCGGACAGGGCGGAACGCTATTTTAGTACCGGCTTGCTTTGACCAGAAAATTAGTTGTTTGGAAACTATTTAGAGAATGCAAATGAGGAGAATCACATGAAATGCAATATGGGAAAAACAGATCGAATTGCACGGATAATTATTGGAGCTTGCGTTATCGCAGGCGGCGTCTATTTTGCTTCCTGGTGGGGAGCAATAGGAATTGTTTTGATTCTGACCGCAGCGATTGGTTTCTGTCCCGCGTACCTGCCCTTTGGTTTGTCGACGTGTAAAAAAGGATGCTGTTGTAATCAATAAAACGATCATGTGGGACGCTGCACGTAATCGCAGCAGCGTCCCATAGCATGCGTCCGTATAGTTTTGCCTATTGCGGTTGTTCGACAAAACGCAAATAGGGTTTTACGGTCTTCCAGCCTTTAGGATATTTCTGTCTGGCTTCGTCATCGGAAACTGTCGGGACGATGATCACATCATCGCCTTTTTGCCAGTTGGCCGGTGTTGCCACTTTATGCTGGGCAGTTAACTGCATCGAATCCAGGACTCGCAAAATCTCATCGAAGTTACGGCCGGTTGTCATCGGATAGGTCAGCATCAGTTTTATTTTCTTGTCGGGACCGATAACAAATACAGAGCGTACCGTCGCATTGTTGGCAGCCGTACGACCTTGTGAATTACCTTCCTCATCGGCCGGCAACATGTTGTAGAGTTTGGCAATGGCAAGATCCACATCGCCGATCAACGGGTAGTTAACCGTGTGACCCTGAGTTTCTTCGATATCTTTAAGCCACTCGGAATGGTTATCGACCGGATCGATGCTGAGGCCGATAATTTTACAGTTACGTTTTGCAAACTCGTCTTCCAGCCCAGCCATATAACCCAGTTCTGTTGTACAAACCGGCGTGAAATCTTTTGGATGGGAGAACAGCACCGCCCATTGATTGCCAATCCAGTCATGGAAATTAAGTTTACCGTGCGTGGTGTCTGCGTTGAAATCAGGTGCCACATCATTAATACGTAATGACATATATGTATATCCCTCTCGGTTGTAAGGCTAATTCGAACCTTTCTCAAAATTACTACGCTTGCCTATACGTTGTTAAAAGCTCACTCAAAATGCTCATTTATTCTCGATAAACTCCGCTTTTTCATTCACTTTTGCCTCGTCTAGCCTGCGCTCGTGACATTTTGAGACAGGTTCATATGATTGCGGTCATAGAATCAGCTCTAGCTTTATCAGATCAGACTTGTTGGTTGCGGAAAATACCGACATTTGGTTGGAATGTTAAATATTTTTATTGAATATGCTAATAGCGGGAATGTATGAATAGATCGAAGGCGCAAAAAAGACTTACAAGGAAGATAAACTTAGCTTGCTTCGGTAATTAGAGGCGGCATCGGACAATCAATGCCTTCAGCAATGGCGCGTACCAGTTCCACTTCTTTTGCATCGACAATGTGATCAGATTGCACGGCGATACACAGTGCTTTCAGCAATAAGGGTTTTTCCAAGGGCTTAAGCCGGCGCAGCCGGTCCAGCGCGGCATTGATGGCGGAGCGTTTCAATTTCTGAACGTCGGGCATCTCCGTGTTGATCCCCAGTTTTGAGGCAGCATCGAAATAGGCCGCCTGCTGATCGCCCTTACCGCAACAAACAACCGTTGCCAGCAGTAATTGACATTCTTCTCTCAGATCGGCGAGCTTGTACTTACCCATGCCGGTGTTTTGCGGTTTATTTAAGGACAGAGAAAAGATTTTGTACAGAGCCCACTCCCATAGCTCAAATTTATCATCAGCTCTGATGACGACTTTCAAATCATTATCAAATTGTAGTTTTTGTTTTTCCGACAATTGTTTAAGTGACGGGATGCATAATTCAATTAAAGGCAGACGAAATTTGATATTCAGTGTAGCTAACGCAGGCAACAGTGTTTTCAGCGTATCGATAACGGCCAGATGGGTATTCTCACCAAGTGCTACCAACAGTTGGTTCCAGTCATTTATTTCGCGTGACATGATCAGACCCAACGACAGAGCATAAGCTTCCAGTGGATCCTGTGTTGCGGCAAGAAGTTGCTGTGGCAATTGCATGACCAGATGTTGCGCACTACTGAGATGTTGATCGGTCGGTGCACCGGTATGTGAAAGAACACCGGCCAGTATGGCAACAGAGGAAACATCGGTAGCGATTTTAGCGCGTTCCTTTTCACGCTCAATCATCGGTTTGTATTCCGGTCTTTTCACTTTCGGGAATTTGCCATCCCATTGCGGCAGGATTCGCTTAACGCGTTTTTCCAACGGTGGGTGAGTTTGAAAAAAACCACGCGCGAAAGCACTGACACCATCTGCTATATAAAAATGACTGTACTCCGCCGCGTTGGGTACGCCGAGATTAGAACCCACCGACCAGCCGCCGATTTTTTTCAGCGCGCCGCCGATGCCATCCGGATTACGCGTAAACTGCACGGCTGAAGCGTCGGCCAGGTATTCGCGTTGGCGGCTGACTGCAGCTTTGATCATATTGCCGAACATGGCACCAATGTATCCGATAATCACCAGGCCTAAACCGATAAATATCAGTGGTGCCGCATCGCGTGAACGCGAATGGGTCACGCCTCGCATCAGCTTTCCACCTGCCAGTGCGATAAACAAAATACCGAATATCACCCCGATCAGACGCAGGTTTAGACGCATATCGCCGTTAAAGATATGCGAAAACTCATGCGCAATCACACCCTGCAATTCGTCACGATTAAGCAGCTGGATCGCGCCTCTGGTTATACCAATAACCGCATCATGTGGCGTATAGCCCGCTGCAAATGCATTAATCGCATTATCGGGCAGCAGATAAACCGGTGGTACCGGTGTGCCGGAAGCGATGGCCATTTCTTCAACCACATTCAGCAGTTTACGTTCATCGGGTTCCATCGTATTACGCGAGATCAAACGGCCACCCAATGCTGTTGCGACCGCAGCACCACCTTCGCTCAACTGATTAAAGCGATACCATATGGCGATACCCACCGCGCTGATAACGCAGGCGGCAATAACCAGATGTGTATTTAACGGCAACGTAGCGATGGTGGTTTGTTGGCCATCAAATAGTGTTATTCCGACCACCACCACCAGATTGATCAATGCAATTAAAATCAACACTGCAATGCAGAACAAAAAAACCAGGCGCGAACTATATCGCCGCGCCTGATCCTGATGTTCAAAAAAATTCATTACAGAAAAATAATAGAATTAAAAAGAAACCTTCGGTGCCGCCTGGATCGCAACCCTATCTTCAAATTCAAGCAACCCCGCATCTTTTGAAAAGCCGAACATGGGGCCGAAAAACACCGGTGGGAAACTCTGTCGATAGGTATTGAACTCGGTTACGGCATCATTGAAACCCTGACGCGCAAAAGAGACCTTGTTTTCGGTGCTGGTCAGTTCTTCGCTGAGCTGCATCATATTCTGATTCGCTTTCAGGTCAGGATAGGCTTCCACAACCACGTTGAGCTTGCCCAATGCGCCAGCGAGTGCGCCTTCCGCACCGCCGAGTGCAGCCATCGCGCCGGCGTTGGACGGATCGGACTGGGCGGCTTTTAGACCGGCCACCGCCTGATTGCGTGCCGCTATAACCGCTTCCAGTGTTTCACGTTCATGCTTGATATAAGCCTTAGCGGTTTCGACCAGATTCGGGATCAGATCGTAACGGCGTTTGAGCTGAACTTCGATTTGTGAGAAAGCGTTCAGATAGCGATTTTTCAATTGCACCAGCCGGTTATAAATACCGATGATGTAGAAAATCACTCCAATAACAATAACCAGCAGGACAAGCAACGTAATCATAAAGCATTCTCCTTGTTAAGCCCGAAAGACCAATTTTCAATGCGGGTAATGATAACGCATTATGCTCAGGGGTCTATATGCGTTAGATATAAATTTCATCCAATTCAAGCCCTCCGCCAAATTATTGATCGCAGAGCGGTTGCCAATTTGATATAAAGAATGCTTGCTTTCGCATTGATCGGTTGTTGCCATAAGTAAGGGGAAATGATGATGGATATAGAATCCATATTGATTTTATTAACACTGTTCCTGATATCGATACCCATCGTGCTCATTATCCTGTTTGTACGCACCAGTTCACTTAAGCACGAGCTGGCGAGTCTGCGAGAGCAGTTGCAACTGATTCGAGCCAGAATTTTAGCGGACGCGCCGACGGCTCCGGCCCCAGGCACTTCTGCCACTGTTTCGCCCACGCCGCCTGCAGCAGCGCCTGATCAGGCCCCACGATTCGCTGCAGCGACTAGCGAAAATATCCTTAAAACCCCAGGACCAGAGCCAACAGCTCCGCGTTACGAGTCATCTAACTGGGAATCTAACCGTTTTGATGCTGCCGTTTCGCATTTTACGGATCGCGTCACTACCCTGGTAAAAAGTTATTTCACCGAAGGCAATTTGATCGTCCGGGTTGGCATTATTATTTTGTTTTTCGGGGTGGCTTTCCTCTTTAAATATGCCGCCGAGCACAGCATGTTACCCGTGGAGTTCCGGTTAATCGGTGCTGCTGCGGGTGGAATTGCCTTGTTGTTGCTGGGCTGGCGCTTGAGAATTAAACGCACAGGCTATGCATTAGCGTTGCAGGGTGGTGGAATCGGCGTTTTATATCTGACCCTGTTTGCGGCATTCCGTGTTTTTCATTTGTTACCGGCCGGGTGGGTATTTATTTGTATGCTCATCATGGTTGTTTTGTCGGCGATACTGGCGATTCTGCAGGACTCGAAATCCCTGGCGGTGCTGGCGGTTTCAGGCGGTTTTCTGGCGCCGGTTTTAACTTCAACCGGTAGTGGCAGTCATATCGCACTCTTTACTTATTACACAATTTTAAATATCGGCATACTGGGCATTGCCTGGTTTAAGTCGTGGCGTTTACTCAATCTGGTTGGTTTTGCTTTTACCTTTGTGATTGGTACCGCCTGGGGTGTTACGCAATACAGGAGCAATCAGTTTGCGAGCACGGAAACCTTTTTGATTATCTTTTTCCTGTTCTATGTGGCCATTGCCTTACTATTCGCACGCAGACAGCCGCCCGAACTAAAAGGTTTTGTGGACGGCACGATGGTTTTTGGCGTGCCGATTGTTGCGTTTTCATTGCAGGCCGGGCTGGTGCATCAATATGAATACGGACTGGCCTGGTCTTCCTTTGTGCTGGGTGCGTTTTATATCACTCTGGCCTGGTGGCAATGGATTCGTGGCGGGCAGCCGATGCGATTACTGAGCGAAACTTTTCTGGCGATGGGTGTAGTGTTTGCAACCTTAACGATTCCGTTTGCTCTGGATGGTGAATGGATTGCCACCGCCTGGGCGCTGGAAGGTGCCGCCATTGTCTGGATCAGTATTCGGCAACAAAGAAGGCTGCGTACCGCATTTGGGCTGGCATTGCAGTTGTTTGCAGGAATTGGATTTTTAGCTGAAAGCGGTGGGCGTTATGCTGAATGGCCGGTGTTGAATAGTGTGTTTATCGGCGCGATGTTTGTCGCGCTTGCGGGAATGTTCAGCAGTTATCTGCTCTATAAAAACTACGCCGGTCAAAAACGTTGGGAAGCGCGCCTGATTATTCCTTTCTATGTATGGGGATTGCTGTGGTGGTTCGGTAATGGTTTCGCCGAAATAGATGACCATGTCGATTATTTATACCAATTTTCGGCGATTATCGGCTTTATTGCCGGTTCCGCGGCCGTGTTGGGATTAATTGAAAAACGATATAACTGGACAACGTTAAAACATACCATTACCGGGCTTGCTGTTGCGCTGGTAGGTTTAGTATTGATTGCACTGGCAGAAAAAGCACATCCATTTGTAGACGGTGGGTATTGGGCATGGACCTTAATGTTTATTGTTTTTTACGGACTGCTCAGACTGCGAGACAGTTTTGATACTAAAATAAAAACAGTGCCGGCCGCGCATGTCATCGGCTTGTTGTCGCTGACCATACTACTGGCCGTTGAATTTCACTGGCAACTTATGGATCGATATGATTTAAGCGGTGCCTGGTTGACCATGTCGGCAGCACTGGTTACTTTGCTTATAATCAATATCGTATTGCGTTTTGAGCGCTGGCCAGTCACGACGCACAATAGAACTTATTTAAGTTGGGGTCTGGCACCATTGGCAGCTTATTTATTATTGTGGTCGATATTGGCCAATATCGCATCGGATGGACAGATGGCACCGTTACCTTATCTGCCCTTTATCAATCCGCTGGATATTGTGCAGGTACTGGTATTGATCAGTTTATTCGATTGGTGGCGGCAATACCGTCAGTTAGGTAATGTAAATTTAACCAGCACGCAAATCGCCGTAGCACTGGCGGGGATTACATTTTACTGGTTAAACGGCGTGTTATTGCGCAGCCTGCATCATTGGTACGATATATCTTATGATTTTGAGGAGATGTGGGACACGCTGTTGGTGCAGGCGTGTCTATCTGTTTTCTGGACACTGCTGGGACTGGCGGTCATGATCGTTGCCTCACGAAAGGGCTGGCGAAATATCTGGATTGCTGCGGCGAGTTTGTTGGGTATTGTGATTGTTAAACTGATTATCGTTGATCTGTCAGGTCGAGAAGCTTTAGAAACCATTATTTCATTTATTGTTGTTGGTCTATTGCTGTTAGTGGTTGGGTATTTTTCACCGTTGCCACCCAAAGAAAAAATTACTACCGGGGAATAATATGAGTTTATTAAAAACCGTTTTTCTATCCTGCTTTCTATTTTGCACGCTGACGGTATTTGCTGAACCAACCATCACCGATCCCGTGCTGGACGACTTTGCCTACGGTTCGGAAGTGCTGATCAATGACAGCCATGCATTTCAGACGCTTGACCTACCGGATCACTATTATCAAACCGTAGCCAGGCTTGATGGACAGGATCTCGGTGTTTTTAATGCCGAAGGTGTTTTGCTGTCATTTTCAATCTCAGATAATGAAACGGAACAGAAAAAGACCCGGACACAGGTATTACCTTTTTTCCCGATTTATGGCCAAGCCGGAAGAGGGTTGGATGAGCTTTCCTTAAGAATAGAACGTAATGCCGGCGGCACCATCATCGATATTAAAGAAGGTGGAAAACAACAAACCGGTTCGAAGGTGGTTGCGTATATCATCGATAACAGTTTTTCACACAACAAGAACACCCGTGGTCGGCTTTTTGATCTGGAATTTGATTGGGATAAGCCGGAATACGGATTTATTAACAATATCAAACTTGAGCAAAGTTCTGATTTGAATGTCTGGCGTGGCGTCACAAGTAATGAAAGTTTATCCAGATTGGCTTACGAAGGCGAAGTAATCGGCAAACAGACAATTGCGATTGGTACAGGCATTGATAAGTACTTGCGATTAAGCTGGGATGAAAAGCAGGATTTTTCTCTAAAGACCATCACCGCGTATTATCAATGGTCGCAGTTGAAACGGCAATTACACTGGCAAACGATCGATAATCTGATTTATATAACAGACGCCGATGATGAGTTTGAAAACGGCTCTTATCAATTTTCAGTCAAAGGTCATCCGCCGGTGCAGCAGTTCACTTTCAAATTTTCTGATGGCAATGCCTTTTATCGCGGCCGGCTTTATTCCAGAATGAATGCCGATTCAAATTGGAATGACCGGGGGCGGTTTCTGCAGTACAGACTGCAAATGCCGGGTGGGGTAGTGCAGAGTGAGTCATTGCATCTACCGGCGGTAAGAGACAGTGAATGGTTGATTAAATTTGAAACGCCAAAGAAGTTTCAAAAAACCGGTTTACCCGTCGCTCAATTAGCCTGGTACCCGGAGCAACTGACATTTCTGGCGCAGGGCAAGCCGCCTTTTATTCTTGCCTATGGTAATCCACGCATTGCGCAGTCGCGCACAGGTTTGTCTTCGTTGCTGAACAGTCTGAACGATGAACAAAGAAAAGAGATTGCTGCAAGTGTTGCGACCTTGGCTGCACCCAAAGAACTGGGTGGTTTATCCAGACTTGCACCGGAGCAGGAAAAATTCCCTTGGCGAAAAGTGTTATTGTGGCTGGTGTTGGTAGCGGGTGTGCTGGTGATGGTGAAAATGGCGGTGAGTCTTTTCAGGCAGATGGATGGGGAAAAGCATTAAATAGAACGTAATCTCGTCATCCCGCGACTCGATAGCGGGATCCAGAGCCAGTAGCCCGGATGAAGTGAAACGGAATCCGGGATGATTTAACAGTGATTAACTACATGCTGTCCCCGACTGTCCTTTACCACTCAAAATCGCCTCGTCAAAGCCGGAATTAGCAGTCCGGCTCAGGCAGGAACTAGTTATAATCGCCTACTAACTTAGCCATCTTCGCTGGCTTGTTGGCCCCTTCAAAAGCCAATATACTGCCCGGTGTTCTCCAGCCCAGCGGCAAAAACCAGGGCTTAAAAGCCTGCCCAAAGCACCTAAAGCCCTGTATGAATACCACTATCGAATGGAGCGAAATGGCCCCCCAAATTGAGTTTCCCGTGGTGTTGATTCTACAAAATCAGTGGAGCGGTTTCGTTGAGCAAAAATAAATACCGGGAAATACCCTTTAACTATACTTCGGCTGATGATAAGAAAATTATCGAGGTATTGTTCTCTATAAAAGAATGGGAAACGCTGGAGCGACTTCGATCGGAACGAAAGACAGGGCGGTCTGCGCGTTTACTGATGCGTATTATCGGCGAACTGTTTATTTATTTCAGAAATCCATATCTAAAAAGTCATCTCTCGGATTCCTTCAGGCGCAAACGTAATTTCTTCTCGCAAACCGGCGGTGATATTGAGATTATCAGAAAATATTCGAACGGCAATAAAGATGTACTGTCGATAATCGATGTTGTTGAGGAGAAACTCAATCAACTCAAAACAGAGATCAAAGAAATTTTATCCACCCAGGACAAGATCGCCCGGGTTATTGGCGGCATTTGCGGGAAGCAAAACATCTTTTTTGATCCGTTCAATCTTATCAGCCACATAACAGATGCGACTGACTGGCGGTTGTATCCCCCGGTAGCCGTCGTCCGACCGGCAAATGAGTCTGAAATTGCGGGCATTCTAAAAGCAATAAACAGTATCGCTTATAAAGCAATCATCTGCGGAGGCGCCACGGGTCTTACCGGTGGCATTGTGCCGTTAACGGATAAGTGCATCATCATCAATACGGAAAAACTCAACAGGATTTATCCGGTCGCAGAAAAGGAACTGAATACTGATACCGGTACAGTAAAAGTCAAAACTGTAAAAGTGCAGGCGGGTGTTATTACCGAGGATGTGATAAAAGCCATGGCGGATAAGGGTCTTGTTTTTGCGACCGATCCGACCAGTGCCTGGGCTTCAACCATAGGTGGTAACCTCTCGGAAAACGCCGGCGGCAAGAGCGCAGTGAAATGGGGTACGGCAATTGATAATGTGTTGTCATTTGAGCTGGCCACACCGGCGGGTGAAATACTTTTTATTGAGAGAACCAATCATCAGAATAGAAAGATTCTGCACGATGATACGGTCATCTTCAGCGTTAAAAACGGCAACAGGAAACAGCTTAAAGAAATCAGACTGGCCGGCAGTCAGATCAGAAAAGACGGGCTATGGAAGGATATAACCAACAAGGTTTTAGGTGGATTGCCCGGAATCCAGAAAGAAGGTACCGACGGAGTCATTCTCAACGCTGAATTTATACTTTATCCGGCATTCCCGGTCGAAAAAACCTTTTGTCTGGAGTTCTTTGGTGAGAACTTCAATGAGGCCAGCCGGGTTATTAGTGAAATATCGGCGGCTTTTCCACTAGGGGGAGAAGTGTCACTGGTTGCGCTTGAGCATTTTGATCAGGAATATATCAAGGCGATTCAATATAAAGTTAAATCAAATGTAAATTTCACACCCAAAGCCGTTCTGCTGATCGATATGGCCGCTTATGAACAGGCTGTAATCAATGTCGGGGGGAAACGCTTAACCGCTATTATTGAGAAAAGTCATTCAACTGAAGTTCATATTGCGCATGACAAGGCTCAGGCTGAAGCCTTTTGGCAAGACAGAAAGAAAATGGGGGCTATTGCCAAAAGAACCAATGCCTTTAAACTGAACGAAGATATTGTCTTGCCGATCAGCTCGATTGCGGCTTTTTCGGACTGGATCGACGAAATCAATATTAGAGAAGAACGTTTTATTCAGGCCGGGGTAATTAGCAAATTCAGGGAACGATTACAGTATCTGGAATCGTTGGATAAGAAAACTGAAATAGCTGAAAAAATTCCGGCATTAGTTGAATTATGCCATCAAACAGACGAAGCGCTGAAAGCAGTTGGCATTGCCGGTCTACGCGAACGGATTTTTATGGGCAATCTGTTGCACGGTGTCAGGGATATTCTTCAGGGTTATGATTCCTGGTACATAGATTTTAACAAGCTATACGATGATACCATCAAGACCGTGTTGATCCTGGCCACACATATGCATGCCGGTGACGGCAATGTTCATGTCAACATTCCTGTTTTCTCTAACGATATTGACATGATGGAGCGTGCTGAATCGCTGGTTGATGAAGTCATGGCGAAAACTGTTGAGCTCGGCGGTGTAGTAAGTGGTGAGCATGGCATCGGTATTACAAAAATTAAATACCTGGATCAAAATATTATTGATGAGCTGACCGCTTATCGTAAGGAAATCGATCCGGATGGAATGATGAATCCCGAGAAATTGACGAGCAAATCAATTCTCAACAAGGTTTTCACGCCCTCATTTAATTTGCTTGAGCTGGAAGCCAGAATTCTAAAACGGGGAAATCTGGAAAATCTGGCGCATAAAATCGCTCACTGCGTAAGATGCGGAAAATGCAAAGCCGACTGTTGTGTATTTCATCCTGCGCAAAATATGTTTTTCCACCCGCGCAACAAAAATCTTGCGATTGGATCACTGATTGAGGCTGTGTTATTTGAAGCGCAGCGTTACAGGAATATTTCTTTCGGGCTGCTTAAGAATCTTGAAGAAATAGCAGACCACTGTACCATTTGTCATAAATGTCTTGCTCCATGCCCGGTTGATATTGATACCGGAGAGGTCACCATTCTTGAACGCAATTTACTCGCTTTGCACGGCATTAAGCATACACCGCTGGCCACTCAGTTGACGCTTAAATATCTGTCATCAACATCAAAAACGTTCAATACAGTTGTGCAAACCGCAGTACTCGGTACGGGAACCCGCGTACAGAATATAGCGAGCACTATCCTCAAACCATTACAGTACGTCCCGTTACTCAACGGGAATTACCTGGCTGATTTGATGCAATCACCCATGCGGCCGGCATCATTCAAAACGCTGCACGACCATTTGCCGGAGTGTAATAAAAACCAGACGCTTGTTTTTGAAGGTTCGAAGAATCCGCAAAAAACCTACTTTTATTTTCCGGGCTGCGGATCAGAAAGGATGTTCTCTGATATTTCCCTGTCGGCCCTGTATATTTTGTTGAAAAATAAAGCGCGCGTGATTATTCCGCCGCCTTATATTTGTTGCGGCTTTCCGGTTGGTGTAAATGGCAAGGAAGAACTGCATTCAAAAATAATACTTCGCGATACGATTATATTGAGCCAGATTCGCGATATGTTCAAACATCTGAATTTTGATGCTGTCTGCGTTACCTGTGGAACCTGTAAAGAAGCACTTGAACAAATGGGGGTCGCGCAGATATTTGGTGCAAAAGTGAAAGATGTGATGGCGGTAAATACCTTGAAAACAGACGCCAAGGAAAATGTCCTTTACCATAAGCCCTGTCATGATTCCCTGGAACAAAATGGGCCGCAATTAATTGCTGAGAATACCGGCAATACGGTTACATCAGTTCCTCACTGTTGCTCTGAAGCAGGAACGCTGGCGCTGAGCCGGCCGGATATCAGCGGCGCAATGCGAAATAAAAAGAAACTGGCTTTTGCAGAGGCGGTTAGCGGGCCTAACGGCAAGGATAAAAAAATCACTTTGACCAATTGCCCCTCCTGTATGCAGGGTTTAAGCCGGCAGACCGGAATGAATCTGGAGGTTGAGCACTTGACGGTTTACACGACGAAGCAACTGGGTGGCAGAGATTGGAAGAAAGAACTGGCGGGGATGCTGGGGAATTACGAGAGGGTGACTTTCTAGGGCTTGTTTCAAGCTGCGGGGTTTACGTATATTGCAACTGTTTCCCGGTATTGGCACCTGCTGGCATTTCAGCAAAAGGCGAACTAGAATATGCCTGAGATCAGTGAGGTCCCTACCATCGCACATCACGTGCATAGACCGATCTGTAAGTGCTTTAGCCCGGCACAATCTCACCGTTAGCCCCCATGAAAGTGGGGGCTAATTTTTTATCAACGCTCTTTTGTTGATGATTGTGTAATAAATACCCAAATATAGGACAAACCGTAATGTTAGGGAATGTTTCCATATTGCTGGCTTCAATTACACTGGTTTGTGGATGCAGTAGTGAACAGATATATACCGCCATCCAGGAAAACAGGCAATTTGAATGCAAAAAACTGCCGCAACCGCAGTATGAAGAGTGTATGAAAGACTATGATCAGTCTTATGACTCTTATAGAAGGGATCGTGAAGAGATAGTCGAAGAAAAGCGATAAAAGATTATGTCAAAAAATCATATATCATTATTATCAATTTTTGTTATATGTGCGTTGTGTTTCGGAGAATTCTTACATGCAGAGCCTTTAGAATGCAAAAGTATCGAAAAAGAAAGGCAACAGTTTATGGAAGATTATAAGAATAAACAATATCTTAAGGCGTACTCAAAACTTTCAGAATTCATGGAAATTTATATGAATTTCGAGAATTGCCGCAGTAACCATGTTGATTCTAAAATCTGGGCTTATAGTGATCTGGCGCTTGCAGCATTTAAGATGAGGGATGTAAAAAAGTGTTTTCAATATGCCTACGATATAAACAAGTCGGTGGATACGTCAGAAGAAGAAATACGCAAACCATTAAATGCGCTCTTGCACAATTACAGTAAATGTATGGAATTGGAAGGCGGTAAAGAAGAAGCAAGAAAAGTGGATTGCCAGGCTTTCCCGTGGAATTTGTGTGGCGATTTTAAATCGCTGTTAATCGGTAAAAAAGTGTCCGATACAACGTTTGTTAACAACAAATGCAAAGATCCAAATTTTCCTGATGGGCTTGATCTGACAAGCGTTGGTAGTACAGGTTGTATGACTTTAGAACCCTTCGTGGCGGGAAATTTGGAAGAAGGTATCAGTAATACCTGTCCAAAAATTCTATGGGTTAGTGGTTCAGAATCCTCTGTTATTTATGTTGAGCCAAAAAAGAAAGGCGAATATGGGATGGTTGAAAATCAAATTCTGGATGATAGTAATTGCTGCAATATTTTCACTGAGAATTTAGCGCTGGCAAATAGCGATTCTAAAATCTTACTAAAAATGAGCGGCACAGGCAGGGACTGCTACGGTGGGACCGCTTCGTGGTCTTTCGAGGATATTTATACTATAAATTTTGAAGAGAAGAAAATTACCCTTGAAAAAAGCAAATATGAAGGATTGCATTAGGACCTGAAAAGTTCAATTCTTTTAAGTTGCCGTTTGGTAGTGTTCAGAATTCTGTGTCATTTCTTTAAACTAAGCGAAAAAGGAATGATACATGACCAACAAAG
>JAFGLM010000053.1 GCA_016928055.1 Gammaproteobacteria bacterium | reverse complement strand
GATTGAGTGTGTATGCGATTATTGCGGGGTGGATGTCGTTGAACTGGCGAAAAAAAGCCGTGACAATGACCTATCCACCGCGAAAGGATTGATTTGCTATTGGGGTTCGGAGACATTGGGAAACGCCATGCGAGTCATAGGCGAACGCCTCAACATCACGCAACCGGGAGTATCATACTGGGCACGTTGGGGTAGAGACTATTGTAATGAGGAAGGAGTGGAGATTGATGATGTATCACGTTAATTTATTATTTTATTAGTGTCCTCCATATTCCGTGTCCTCCATATTCCTTCAGCAGTTACATGTGGATCATGGCCGGCACCGGCGAACAGCCGATACGACACTTTCATTGCGCCTCCCCGCGCAGGCGGGGACAGACTCCAAATTCAGGAAACGACGAATTAATCAGAGTTCCCTTAACTATTTGATTTCCAAGCCATATTTTCAATTAAGAACGCTTATCATTTGATATCTCAGTCTATCCTTATTTTAGGACGCCTAAGTTGATCGATACCCATGTGAAACAGACATCAATAGTCAGCATAAATCATGTTTAAAGATCTATATTTAGTTGACACCGGTGTCATGAAAAGCTATGTTCTCACCACTCTGCGCAACCTGACAAGTAGAAATCTGGTGCTCCATTGGAGCTGTCATTTTTTTAGATTTCAATAGGTTAGGTCAGTCGAGTCTTTTTTTTCAAAAATAACCCATTGGGGGGTAAGAAATGAGTAAATTTCTATTGAAAACCGGTTTAACCGGTGCCCTGTCCACCGTCTCTCTTCTCATGCTATCACCAGCAGCCTTTGCACAGGGCGATAGCACTTTGGAAGAAGTGGTTGTGACAGGTTTTCGCGGCAGTTTGCAGCAATCACTGAATATCAAGCGCGAAGCGGTTGGTGCAGTGGATTCCATTGTTGCTGAAGACATTGCCGAATTTCCGGATAACAACCTGGCCGAATCGTTGCAGCGTATTCCTGGCGTGAACATTGATCGCGCCGGTGGTGAAGGCCGTAATATTACGGTTCGTGGTTTGAGTTCAAGCTTTACCCGTTCGCTGATTAACGGTATGGAAGTCACTTCAACTTCTGGTTTCACCGATGCATCAGGCGGTGCCACCAATAACCGTAACTTCGACTACAACACCTTCGATTCGGACCTGTTCCGTCAATTAACCGTCAAGAAAACACCGGATGCGATGACTGAAGAAGGTTCGCTGGGTGCCACCATTGAATTGCAGACCTCGCGTCCGCTGGACTTTGACGACATGACCTTAAAGGCTTCGGCACAACTGGGTTATAACGAAAATGCGCAGGAAACCGATCCTCGTTTGTCTCTGGTCTTTGCTGACCAGTATCTGGACGGCACATTTGGCGTTTTACTCGGTGTGACCTATAGCGAACGGTCCGTTGTGGAAGAAGGTGCCAGTTCGGTGCGTTGGGATAATGTCAATGATTTCGGCACGGTCCTCGGTTTGGGTGCCGGCACGGAATTTGATTACGTGAACAATACTGATCCCGTTAACAACCCCGGCCCATTCCGTCCCCGTTTGCCGCGTTATGATTACTATACCCATAATGTCAAACGTACAGGCGTCAACCTCGGCTTGCAGTTCCAGCCCAGCGATGGTCTTGAATTTGGTATCGACGCATTGATTTCCAAACATGAAGCCGAACGCGACGAGCGCTTTATTCAGGGTATTATGAACAATAACGGTGTGAACGGCGCTTCCAATCTGGCCGCTTACACTGTTGACAGTGCCAATACCATGATTACCGCCAGCATTGAAAACGGCCGTATTCATTCCGAATCGCGTCAGGACGAAATGACCACCGATTTCAGCGTCATCACCGCTTACGCCAATGTTGATTTGACCGACAGCTTCCGCATGAAAGCCCTGGTCGGTACGTCGGAATCTGAATTCGACAACTCCAAGCAAACCTCGATCAACTTGTTGAGAAACGGCGTGAACTGGAGCTGGGATTACAGTAACGGCACGCGTGTGCCTGAGTTTAATTTCAGCACTGCGGCCACCGACCTTTCCGGTTGGGGTACAGCCAGTTTCCGTCTGCGTCCACAAGGCGTCAATAACAGTTTCGATAATATCAAGCTGGACTTTGAAGCCGACATCAACGATGCACTGGGCCTGAAATTTGGTCTCAGCAGTAAAGAATTTGAATTCGATCAATGGGAGTATCGCCGCCCTGCGACCCTTCCAGATGGGATGGGCGGTACTATTCCCAATGGCGAAAATAATGCGGGTGTAACCGTTGTAGATACCAGCTTGATGGAACTGATGAACGGCGGCAACGCCACCTGGGCGACCGTCAATTTTGACGGCTATCTTGCTTATGTTATGGCCAACAACCCTGATGCGTTTATTGTGGAACCACGCACCGCCAATATCTGGGGCGTTGCAGAAGACACCACGTCCTTCTACGCGCAGTTGGATTTCGAAACCAGCATCGGTGATGTACCGTTCCGCGGCAATGTCGGTTTCCGCAGCATTGATACCGAACAGAGTTCCTGGTCATACGGCGGCGGTGGATTATCATCCGCGATTATTAACTCCGATCCTTACTCCTATGACGAGATCCTGCCGTCCTTAAACTTGGCCTGGGAAACATCTGAAGACGTGCTGGTCCGTTTCTCCTGGGCCACCGTGATTTCACGTGCGGGTCTGGGTAACTTACGGCCGAATGCCAACGTATCGGTATCCGGCGGCTCTAGAACGATTACCGCGGGTAATCCAAATCTGGAACCGACCAAAGCCAAAGCCTTCGATCTGGGCATCGAGTACTACTTTGCTGAAGAATCCATGTTGAGCCTGACTGTGTTCCACAAAGAAATCGAAACCTTTGTGCAAACGTTTGGCGAAACCTATACTTGGGATGAAACCGGTCTGGGTCTGGATCCGGCGATTGCCGTCGCCGCTTGCTTGGCCGGCGGTCAACTGCCTTCAGAATGTAATGCAACAGATGCAGAGTGGACTTTCAGAGCACCATTTAACGCCCCGGGTGGCGATCTGTACGGCTTTGAAGTGAGCTACCAGCAGCCGTTTACCTTCCTGCCGGGTTTCTGGAGTAACTTTGGTGTGTACACCAACTTTACCTATGTTGATGCCTCGCTGGATTACATTGACACTTCTGGCAATGTGATCGACACCCAGAACTTCCTGGGTCTGTCAAAGACTTCCAATAACTTCACCTTGTACTACGAAGACGATGCCTTTATGGGTCGTGTTTCGTTAGCGAACCGTTCCGGCTTTTTGAGTCAGGTACCGGGACGCAATAACAACAACCTGGAAGGCAGTCATGGCACCACCAACCTGGATGCTTCGTTTGCTTATACCGTGTCAGACCAGTTGAAGCTTTCTCTGGAAGTGCTGAATATCACCGATGAAGCCGATGATCAATGGGTTGATATTAACGGCGATCGTCCGTCGTATTATCACCAGTCAGGCGTACAATATTACCTGGGCGCCAGCTTCAGTCTGTAATAGTGATTTAATAACAAGCATTACTTGATCTAAATTAAGTGCGCTGGTTCGAAAGAACCAGCGCATTTTTTATTCCCGTTTATTTTTTATCAAATTTCCCTTTACGATATTTGTGTGTGGGTTGGATCCACTCGCTATCAAGCTTGTATAATCCGGTGCACATATTCTTGACTACAACGAAGGATTGTTAAAATGAAAATAGAGCATTTTGCATTAAACGTTTCAGACCCGATCGCTATGGCCGAATGGTATTGCTCAAATCTTAATATGACTGTTAAACGCGCTAGTCAACAGGCGCCCTTCGCGCATTTTCTGGCCGATAGCAGCGGTTCAGTGATGATCGAAATTTACAAAAATCCGGCTGATGCGGTCCCAAATTACGCACAAATGGATCCTCTACTGCTGCATCTTGCATTTGTTTCCCTGGACCCGGAGTCCGACAAGGAAAGACTTGTGCAGGCCGGATGCACGGTTGTCGATGAAATCAAACTGGATGACGGATCTCACCTGGTGATGTTACGCGATCCGTGGGGACTGGCTTTGCAGCTCTGCAAGCGCGGGACGCCGATGCTTTGACGGTTAAATTTTAGTCTGAAAGCTATTGAGGAACTTATGATAGTCATTCCCGCGAAAGCGGGAATCCAGCAGTAACTTGTTGATTTTCCCTGGATGCCGGATCAAGCCCGGCATGACAAGAAATATTAAATCAATCCGCTGAATTTGAGTATCAACAACCCCCCCGTCACCGTCACAACCGAACCGATAGTAGTCAGCAATACAATATTGGCCGCCAATCCCGAATTACCGCCCATGGCTTTCACCATAATAAAACTGGCTACGGCAGTAGGCGACGCGGCCAGTAAAAACAACACGGCCAGTTCCTGATTGCGTATCCCTAAAGGTACTGCTATCAAACAAACGATTATCGGTGACGCTATCAGCTTCCATGCCGTAGAGGCCATCGCCGTGTTGAACGATTCACGCAGGGACATCAGGTTCAATGTTCCACCGATGCAGAGCAATGCCAACGGCAATGTCATGCTTGACAGGTAACTGCCGGTGTCAAGCATCAAATTTGGAACCGGTAGTCCGGACAGGTTCACCATCAAACCGGCAACAATACCGATAATGAGCGGATTCTTTATTATTCCAATCAAGGTATTGAGAATATTGTTGCTGTGTTGAATCAGCGTAACATTGAGCACATAAACAGAAAGCACGTTGTAAACAATAACACTGATTGCGGTCGGCAACGCTGCGATCGCCAAGCCGGATTCACCGTAAGCATTCGCGCAAAAAGCCAACCCAACAATTACCAGATTGCCGCGAAAAGCACCCTGCACATACACTCCCCGTTCGCGCCTCTCCTTAACCTGCCAGAATGCAATAGCACTGGACAAAAAATAAATCAACAAGGTCATTGTTACCATGACCACGATATGTTGAACATTAACGAGTTGGCTGAAATCTGTTTTAACGCTGCTGACAAACAACATAACCGGAAGCCCGACATTGAATACCAGATTCGACGCAACGCGGATAAATTCATCGCTGATCGCATCAATACGTTTCAATACCAAACCGAGTAATACGATGGCAAAAATCGGAATCGTGACCGAAAAAGCAAATATGAACATGGTAAGCATCTGGGTTTCAGCGTCCAAGTGTTATCTCTTACTATAAAAACCAGTTAAACTTTATTGTGCTGTTAAACAAGAGGCCCACTACCGGATAGTGGGCCTCCTGTATTTTCTTAACTACAATTTTAGGTGCAATTCGATTATTCCGGTACTTTAAACGGAAAATAGGCTTTGGCATTATTAAAACTAATATCCTTGACCATTGCGCCGACCATTTGCGTATCGTCCGGAATCATGCCATTTACCATATCGCGACCCAGTATACGACAGAGCAAGCGGCGAAAATATTCGTGCCGTGAATAGCTGAGAAAACTGCGGCTGTCTGTCAACATACCCACAAACCGGCTTAGCAGGCCAAGCTGACTTAAGGCTTCGATTTGTCTGGTCATGCCGTCCAGTTGATCCAGAAACCACCAACCGCTTCCAAACTGGATTTTGCCGGCGGAGCTGCCGTCCTGAAAATTTCCAATCATGGTCGCAATCATTTCATTATCACGCGGATTCAGATTGTAAAGAATTGTTTTGGCGAGTTTATTCTGATCATCCAGACGACCTAATAAGGTGGCCAGAGCTTTTGCATAACAACTGTCGCCAATCGAATCGAATCCAGTGTCAGGTCCTAATGATCGGAACAGTCGCGGATTATTGTTTCGAATAGCACCGATATGATATTGCTGCACCCAACCGGCCGCATGATCGAGTAATGCCAGTTCAACCAGCATAGCGGATTGAAACTTCTGAATGTCTTCCTGACCAAGATCCGAACCTCCGCGTATTTTTTTGAAAATAGCATCTATTTCAGATTGCGTGTAATTATCAGCATAGATCGTCTCCAGACCATGATCCGACAATGCGCAACCTCTGGCTCTGAAATAATCGTGCCGCTTCTTCAATGCTGTCATTAAATCTGAGAATACAGCGATATTCGTATCACTGACCCTGGCCAGTTGATCCACGTAGGCATTGTACTGTTTTGCCCCAACTTCAACCGCCATCGATTTATCGGCGCGCCAGGTCGGCAACATGGTGATGTTAAAACTTTTATCGGCAGCCACTTTATCGTGAGCGGCGAGATCATCAATCGGATCATCGGTCGTGCAGACAATTTTTACCTTGGCTTGCTGCATAATACCGCGGGCACTGAACTCGGGCGTGGCCAGTTTCGCGTTACACTCATCCCAGATGCCCTTGGCGGTTGAAGGGTCAAGCAGGCGATCAGTGATACCAAAAGGTTTGCGCAACTCCAGATGGGTCCAGTGATACAGTGGATTGCGCAAGGTATAGGGAACTGTGGCCGCCCATTTTTCAAACTTTTCCCAATCACTCGAGTCACCCGTACAATAACGTTCATCAACACCATTGGTACGCATCGCGCGCCATTTATAATGATCGCCGGCCAGCCAGATTTCATACAAATTTCGAAACTGGTGGTTTTCAGCGACCTGCCCCGGTGGTAAATGGCAGTGGTAATCGATAATAGGCATATCTTTGGCGTAGTCATGATATAGCGTCCTGGCCTGACTGGTATCGAGTAAAAAATCATCATGAATAAAGGGCATCGTATATTCCTCAAATCTCTGTGATAAATTCTGTTTGCATCTTACGTCAATTCATTTTTGATGGCACCGTCCGCAATCTACCTGAAGCAGAAATCGCTACACCCCTCGAATTATCTCTATTCACCAGGCTAAGGTATCTGTTGGAGAGCGGGTCTCAAAATAACAATAAATTGGTCAGGCCGCAATAATCGGCTCGCAGCGAATTTGGCGGTATTAAAATACCTGAATCCATTTTTCCAGATACGTGCAAAATCCACCACAATGTTCGAATTCGCCCGTAATTTTCGAAGCTTCCTGATTCAACTTGCCCTGTTTTTTGGGGTATGACAGAATGCCCAAACAGACCAAAATATTGGTCATACCAATTTCCGCTCAGTTGTCCTCTGATGGTGAAAAAAGTGATACCAGTTAGGCTATCAAATTTGGCTTTTCGGTCCGCCGCAGTCCTCTCGTTTGCTCTGATTGCAGCTCTGATTGCAGCCCTGATGAGTTCATGCAGCTCAAAGACTGAGGCCGGCCTGCCCGTGGGTGTTGTTGCCCGAGTGGTAATCTCAAACCCCTCTGATTTTGAACGCCGGGATGAACCCGTTTTTCTTGATTTTGAAACGCTCGGTCTTGCCAGCAACGATCCCATTATCGCCCAACTCGCAGTACGCGCGGGCCATGACAGATTGCCCAGCCAACTGATTGATATCAATGGCGACGGATCTGACGATCAGATCCTGGCATTAGTTGATTTTAAAGCAGCGGAAACACGTCAAATAGAGATCTTCGTCAATTCAGCAAATACCCCTGCAGCCTCCACTAAACGCACCCAGGCAGAGATTTCGATTAAACAAGGTGGTGAGTGGAAGGGGGAACAATACATCGGCGGCTCATTTATCAATGTCGATAAATTAGTTCCACCACCGCAGTACACCGATCACTCGGAATTTATACGCTACGAAGGTCCGGGGATTGAGTCCGATAAAGTCGGCTACCGGTTTTATCTGGACTGGCGCAATGGCTTTGACATTTTTGGCAAAAAAACCACTGATATGGTTTTGCAGAATGTCGGACTCGACGACTATGAGGCATACCACCATATGGCAGACTGGGGAATGGACATCCTGAAAGTCGGCAGTGCGTTGGGCGTTGGTGGCTATGGTTTCTGGAACGGTAAAGCGGTTGAGCGTGTTTCAAAAGTCGACAGCTGGGAAGCTACGGTTATCGAGAATGGCGATATCTATTCCTCACTCAAGATTGCATATACCGGCTGGCAGGTGGCTGACAAAAAAATCAATTTAACCGCCATACTCTCAATGGTTGCCGGCAGTCGGCTGGTTAACGTCAAACTTGAAACAAGCGAAAACATTCCTAATTTTGCCATCGGACTGGTTAACCATGAAGGCAGCAGTTTTTCACAGGGTGACAGCAATATCACCGGTAAAGCCTGGACATATGCAGGCAGCTACGGCAAACAAAGCCTGAACGACGACAATCTTGGTATGGCATTATTATTTAAACGCGAAGACCGTGATGCACAAACGACTGACGAGCATAATTACGTCTCGGTAATGGATCCGGTAGCCGGCAACGAACTGGAATACTATTTCGTTGCGGCCTGGGAATTGGAGCCCGAAGGCATCACCAACGAACAGGATTTTATCCGCTATCTGGAACAGGAATCCGAGCGTTTGACGATAACTCCACGTCAACGCCTGACAACTCAGCTGGATTTGACCAACAAGAAGATACCGGTTACCGCCAAAGATGCGCTGGAATGGAGCCAAAAAATGGCTGATTCCGAGTCAGCTCGTGGATTCGACCAGATGCTGGCTTACGGCGGCTTTGATGTACGGCGTCAGCGCCAGCCCGATTTCATATATACAACGGGGCTGTTAATGCAAGCCTATGATGATTTGTCCGCTGCAACCGGCAATCAAAAATATTCTCAAGTAGCGAACGAGGTGATTGGATCCTTTATAACTGATAACGGTGACATTCATACCTACAACGAGGAAGATTACAATATTGACTGGATCAACCCCGGCAATATGGTACTTCGCCTGTACGAAAACACTAAAGATGAAAAATATAAAACAGCTGCATCACATCTGCGACATCAACTTGAAAACCATCCGCGTGTAAGCGAGGGTGCATTCTGGCATAAAAAACGTTATCCCTATCAGGTCTGGCTGGATGGCGTTTATATGAGCATTCCCTTTTTAGCGCACTACTCAGCATTGTTTGAAAACGGCGCCAGTTTCGAAGAAGTGGTAAACGAGTTTGTTGTGGTCCGTAAATATCTACGAGATCCAGAATCGGGTCTGTACTGGCACGCCTGGGATGAAAAGAAGATGCAGGCCTGGGCAGATCCTGAGACCGGTTTATCAAAACACCTGTGGGGACGAGGTCTGGGTTGGGTCGCTATGGCGCTGGTAGATACGCTGGACTATATTCCCACAGACAAGCCGGAACTCAGGCAGCCTTTGCTGGATATGCTTACCGAATTAGCGCCTGCCATAATCGCAGCCCAGGATCCGGAATCCGGCGTCTGGTATCAGATTCTGGACCAACCGAATCGCACAGGAAATTATCGTGAGGCGTCTGTCAGCAGCATGTTTGTCTATGCATTGGCCAAGGCGATCAATAATGGTTACCTGCCTGATTCCTACAAAGAAGCAACTCTTAAAGGATACAACGGTCTTATAAAGGAATTTATCAATGTTCGCAGTGATGGCACTATCAGCCTGACCAATAATTGCGCCGTTGGAGGATTGGGATATGGTCGAGACGGCAGCTATCAGTATTACATGAGTGAACCCATTGTTGATAATAATCCGAACGGTGTCGGCCCATTTATTATGGCAGGCATTCAAATCAACAAACTTATTAGATAGGTGTTATTCAAAGTTAATTAAATCAGGTAACCATGTTATGACCACCAAATATAGTACTAGACACGCCGTTCACCCGGATGATTATCCTGGTTATGATAATCGTCGGATACGAGACAATTTCCTGGTAACGAATCTTTTTGTGCCAGATGAAATCAATCTAACTTACACGCACTATGACCGCATAATCGTTGGCGGCGCTGCTCCGGTAAAAAAATCTTTGCCGCTGGAAACGTTTGATGATTTGCGATCTTCCTATTTCCTTGAGCGTCGTGAAATCGGTGTTATTAACGTCGGTGGTACTGGAGTGGTCAGCATTAATGGCGAAGAACACACATTAAAATACAAAGAAGCTCTCTATATTGGGCAAGGTAATGAGAAGGTGATTTTTAGCAGTTCTGATCCTAAGAAACCTGCCAAGTTCTATCTGAATTCAACGCCAGCGCATACAGCCTATCCTGTGCGCAAGATTGGCCAGGAAGACGCTGTAGTAATCGAATTAGGTGCAAAAGAAACCTGTAACGAACGCACACTGCGCAAACTCCTGGTCAATGACAATATCGAGACATGTCAATTACAGATGGGTATGACAGATCTGAAAGTGGGCAGCGTATGGAATACCATGCCTCCTCATACTCACTCCCGCCGCATGGAAGTTTATTTTTATTTTGAAATTCCTGAAGATCAGGCGGTTTGCCATTTTATGGGACCACCTGAAGAAATGCGACCAATATGGGCCCACAACGATGAGGCTGTTGTGTCACCTCCCTGGTCGATGCATTGTGGCGCCGGTACTAGTAATTACACATTTATTTGGGGTATGGGCGGCGAAAATCTTGATTATGGTGATATGGATTTTCTTAAACCTACACAACTTGGAATTCCAAAGGAAAAATAATTATGAGCAATTCACTATTTGATCTTAAAGGTAAAATCGCACTGGTAACCGGTGGCACTCATGGTCTTGGCATGGCAATGGCAAGCGGCTTAGCCAGTGCAGGCGCAAAACTGGTTATCAATGACATTGATAAAGCGAAACTCGATGGCGCAATCGAACAATACAAAAAAATGGGCTACGAAGCTCATGGTTATGTATTCAGTGTTACTGATGAAGCTGACACAGCAGCCGGTGTTGCTAAAATTGAAAATGAAATCGGCCCGATTGATATTCTGGTCAATAACGCCGGTATCATTCGACGAATTCCTATGGTCGAAATGCCTCTCACAGAATGGGAGGCTGTGATAAAAACTGATCTCACAGGTGTTTTTATCGTTAGCAAGGAAATTGGCAAACGCATGATCGAACGTAGATCCGGCAAGGTTATAAATATCTGCTCTATGATGAGCGAACTGGGTCGTGATTCTGTCAGTGCTTATGCGGCGGCCAAGGGTGGTTTAAAAATGCTGACGCGCAATATGGCCACTGAATGGGCGCGATACAATGTCCAGGTAAACGGCATTGGACCCGGTTATTTTGCTACCAGTCAAACTGCACCAATAAGAGTAGACGGCCATCCTTTCAACGACTTTATTATCAGCCGAACGCCTGCCGGTCGCTGGGGTGACCCGGAAGATTTACAGGGCGCGGCAATCTTTCTGGCTTCCAAAGCCAGTGATTTTGTAACCGGTCAGATTGTTTATGTGGATGGTGGGATATTGGCCACTATTGGCAAACCATCAAATGAATAATTTGTTTTAATTATCAATAATGAAAAAAGCCTCCTGATGAAAGGAGGCTTTTTTAATTTAACACACAATAGTGGCAGTGTTCTAACGATCTACCCGCGCTCCACCACCGCCAACAATCTTCTCAACTTCCTTCAAAGTCGCCATCGTTGTATCACCGGGTGTGGTCATCGCCAGTGCACCGTGGACTGCTCCATAATTTACCGCCAAATCCGGATCACCAAACTTTAAGAACCCGTAAATCAAACCTGATGCAAAACTGTCACCCCCACCGACGCGATCCATAATTTCGAGATTGGGTCGATGCGTTGCCTGATAAAATTTACCATCCGCCCAGCAAATTGCACCCCAGTCATTTACGGTTGCGGTTTTAACCGTCCTTAAAGTCGTGGCAGTGGCTTTAAAATTCGGATAAGCCTTGACTGCTTTTTCTATCATCTTCTTGAAACTACCAACATCAAGATCGGATAGATTTTCATCAACACCTTCCACTTCAAACCCAAGACAAGCGGTAAAATCTTCTTCGTTGCCAATCATTACATCGACATATTTGGCAAGACGACGATTAACTTCCTGGGCTTTTTCCTGACCGCCGATCGATTTCCAAAGCGAAGGTCGGTAATTTAAGTCATAAGAAATAATCGTACCGTTTGCTTTTGCAACCTGCATGGCTTCCTCAACAACCTCAGCGGTCGATTCAGATAAAGCAGCAAAAATGCCTCCGGTATGAAACCACCTTACACCCTGTTTACCAAAAATTTCCTCCCAATCAATATCGCCTCTTTTTAATTGAGACGCGGCAGTATGGCCGCGATCGGATGCACCAACAGCGCCGCGAATACCAAAACCTCTTTCGGTAAAATTAAGCCCGTTGCGTACCTCACGCCCTATTCCATCGTACGGCACCCATTTTATATAAGAAGCATCTACGCCACCCTGTAGAATAAGATCTTCAACCAGGCGACCAATTGGATTGTCGGCAAACGCCGTGACAATTGCCGTCCGTTGACCAAAACAACGTCTCAAACCACGCGCAACGTTATATTCGCCGCCGCCTTCCCAGGCACGAAAACTTCTTGTCGTGTGAATACGTCCTTCACCCGGGTCCAGTCGCAACATTACTTCCCCAAGCGATACTAGATCGTATTTACAGCTTTCTTTCGATTTAATACTTAAAGCAGCCATCTGCCAGCTCCTATGTTCATACTTATAGATTTGATCGTAATTAATATCCCGTTAACGTGCCTTAGCAGCCGCGGCAACAGCTTCTTTACATATACTGACGATCTGATCAAATTGCTTTTCCTGAATCAGTTCTTTCTTGGCAATCCAGGTTCCACCACAGGCAATCACTTTCGGAAAGCTCAGATAATCTGCAACATTTTTTGCACTGATTCCACCTGTTGGAATGAAACTGCACTTGCCATAAGGAGCACTAATTGACTTCAATGCATTGAGCCCACCCAGTGTTTCTGCCGGGAAAAATTTCAATACTTCAATACCCAGCTCCAATGCTCGCTCGATATCACTTGGCGTAGCCACCCCAGGAGTTATTGGCACGCCTTTCTTTATGCAGTACTCAATGACTTTTGGATTGGTTCCAGGTGAAACAATAAACGTGGCGCCGGCATCAACCGCTGCATCAACCTGTGCTGTCGTTAACACAGTCCCCGCACCCACCTGAATGTCACCTCGCCTGGCCATCGCTCGTATGGAATCCGCTGCGGCTTCAGTCCGAAAAGTGATTTCAGCACAAGGCAGACCGCCTTCGACCAGTGCGCCTGCGAGATCATCTGCATCGCGTGCATCCGGTAATGCCAGCACCGGAACAATTTTTAATTTCTGAATTTTTAGGAGTTCCTCATGCATCTGTCATTCACCTCTGTTTGAATAATATTTATCGTAAATTGGCATAGCCAATCTCTCATGCAATTATGCTAAGAAGCAGCAACAAAATGATCGTATCCTGTTGATTAAAAAAGATTTATCGGTTCTATTTGTTGACCGGAATTCTGTTTGACATGCATTTATAGGGATGCCAACATATTGGCTTGACCAATTTTTGAAACATATCATAGCAGTCGGTTTCCAATCAAGAACCTGCACATATGAAGTCAAGTATGTCGAAAAAATCGAACCTGCCTCAGTATAAAAACATGTACCGGGCAGAAACAGCACTCAGGGGATGTGACCCTTCATGCCTAGACGTTATCGCGTAAAACGCCTTTACCAACAAGTCGCTGACAAGCTCATGGCATCGATTGACGCCAGGGAATACCTGGCCGGAAGCAGATTACCGGCGGAAAGAAAACTTGCTGAACGGTTTGGCGTTAGTCGACCCACCATACGAGAAGCAATCATCGCACTTGAACTGGCCGGTTATGTGGAAGTAAAAACCGGTTCCGGAGTTTATGTTATTGAACATAGCAAAATCTCGCGAGTTGCTTCTGAATTGGACGTCGGACCTTTTGAACTGACTGAAACGCGTATTTTGTTTGAAGGTGAAGTCGCCGCGTTGGCCGCCACATTAATTACGGACGCAGAAATCGCGCAACTCAAAAAAGCACTTGAAGAAATGATGGTCGCCAACAAAGAACAATCGACCAGCGAACAGCAGGATCGAAAATTTCATCTTTTAATAGCTCAGGCCACTCGCAATAGTGCCATCGTATCGGTCATTGATGATCTCTGGGAACTCAAGATTAATTCTCCGTTAAACGAACGTGTTTTTCAGAGAGTTCGGGAAATAGGTTATCGGCCCAGAATAGAAGAACATCAGGCGATTATTGATGCACTTCAAGCCCATAATTCACAAGCCGCTCGTATTGCCATGCGTGAACATCTTGGTCGCTTAATCAATGAGTTACTTGATGCGACAGAAATCAAAGCAGTCGAAGAGGCGCGTGTAAGAGCAATGCAGGATCGGCAGCGGTTCAGCCTGGCTAAACAACTTGATTAAACGGCGTTAACTAACGGCAATTAAAGTCACTGTGCTCTTGCTTCCAGTCGGCCATCTGCAAGCTTCGGCGCTTGCAGCCGCCTTTCGATGTAATCCTGTGCCCTAAAATTAATAGAGTCCCAGTGCTTTCGGCAATGCTTCGCTGAACCATGGTACATACGTAACCAGCAACAACACCAAAAACATCGCGATATACATCGGAATTATCGGCCGCAGAATGCTGGCGATGGAGGTTTTAGCGACCGCGCAGCTGACGAATAACACGCTGCCGACCGGCGGCGTGCACAGGCCGATAGACAGGTTCAGCACCATCATAATGCCAAAATGCAGCGGCGACATGCCGAGTTCGACAACAACTGGCAGAAATATCGGCGTGAAGATCAGTACCGCCGGCGTCATGTCGATGAACGCGCCGACAAACAGCAGCGTCAGGTTGATGATCAGCAGGATGATGATCGGATTTTCGCTTAAGAACAGCAGCGCCTGGCTTATTGTCTGCGGAATATTTTCGTATGAAAGTATCCAGGACATCGCGGTGGACGTGCCGATCAGCAGCATTACGATGGCGGTGGTTTCAACCGCTTTCAGGAAGACGTCTGGCAACTCCTTCGGCGTGACTTCGCGATAAAAACCGACGGCGAGTATCAGCGAATAAAGCACTGCGAGTACGCCGGCTTCGGTCGGCGTTACAATGCCGGACAGAATGCCGCCGATGACCAGCACGATCAGTAGCATGCTGGGCACGGCATCCAGCACTTTTCTTGCGGCGGTTTTCAGCGGAAGTCGTTCCCCCGAAGGCAGGTGCCAGCGTTTGGCGAAAACCGCGCAGACGATCATCAGCGCCAGGCCCAGCATGATGCCCGGCACGTAACCGGCGATAAACAATGCGGCAATCGAAATACCGCCGCTGGCCAGTGCGTAGATAATCAGAATATTGCTCGGCGGAATCAGCAGGCCGGTGGTGGACGAGGCCGCCGTGATCGCCGCGCTGAAGTCTCTTTTATAGCCTTGTTTTTCCATTTCCGGAATCATTACGCCGCCGATGGCCGATGCGGCGGCAACCGCCGAACCGGAGATCGAACCGAATAACATGCAGGACATGACATTCACGAAGGCAAGTCCGCCCGGCAGCGTACCGAGTATCGCCTTGCTGGCGTCGATCAGCCTCCGCGCGATGCCGCCGCGGCCCATGATCAGGCCGGACAGGATAAAAAACGGGATTGCGAGCAATGCAAAACTGTCGATGCCGCTGGCCATGCGCTGCGCCAGCGTCTGCACTGCGGGTTCGAAGTCGATCGTCAGAAACATCGTTAGCAGTGTCGAGATGCCGATGCTGAACGCAATCGGTACATGCAGAAACAGAAGAATCAGGAACGTAACGATCAGAATCAGGGCTGCCTCCATCTTCTATTTCTCCTCTTTCGCGGTTGAGTAGTTGTGTATGGATTGTAGCGCCGAGTCGATGCTGTACAGCGCGATGATTACGCCGCTGAGCGGAATGACGGAGTAGACATAACCAATCTTGATGCCCAGCGCGGAGGAGTGCTGTTTCAGCTCGAAGGTCAGCAACATCAGCTGAATGCCGCCGATAATCATGACAACAATCGTGAATCCCAGCACGCAGGCGGTCGAAAACAGTTCGGCGGTCAGTTTTTTATTGCCGGTCAGTTTGCTGGTCAGCAGATCCAGGCCAAGGTGCATCTTCGTGCGATAGGCGTAGGCCGCGCCGAGCAGGCCGATCCAGATCAGCATGAAGCGCGCCATTTCCTCGGTATAAGAACTTGGCGACTTCAGCAGGTAACGTGACGCGACCTGCCAGGTGACGGCGATTACCATGCCCGTCATCAGCGCAACAAGAACCGGGACCAGCGCCCGGTCAATTGCATTGGTGATTTTTTTCATGATGTCCCCCACGTAGGTCGAGTTGTTACTCGATGGATTCTATTTGTTTCAGCAGGTCGCCGGTCGGCGTGCCATCGTAAGTGCGGTGGAACGGGGCGACCGCTTCGCGGAACAGCGCCTTGTCCGGATGGATGATCTCCAGCCCGGCTTCCTGCATCGTTTTGATCGCCTGGTCGGAGAATTCCTTCCAGATTTTGCGCTGATAAATGACCGAATCGTCAACGGCGGTTTGCAGCCATACCTGCTGTTGCGGGGTCAGCGACTCCCATACGCGCAGGCTGATCAGTAGTACGTCGGGTACCGCGGTGTGTTCGTCGAGGGAATAATATTTCGCGACTTCGTACTGGCGGGAGATAAACAGGCTGGGCGGATTGTTTTCCGCGCCATCGACCACTCCCTGTTGCAGCGAGGTGTACAGTTCGCCCCAGGAAATCGGCGTGGCGGAACCGCCGAGCGCCCTGACCATTTCAATCGCGGTGCGGCTTTCCTGTACGCGGACTTTCAGGCCTTTCAGATCGCTGGGCTGATGAATCGGCACTTTGGTGGTATAGAAGCTGCGCCAGCCGGCATCGTAATAGCCCATGCCTTTCAGTTTAAACGGTTTCGGTCCGTCCAGCAGTTCTTTGCCGATATCGCCGTTCAGTATTTTCCAGAGATGATCTTCGTCACGGAACACATAAGGTATGCCGAAGACCTGCACGGCGGGGACAAAATTTTCCAGCGGGCTTGCGGAAACCTTGGTCATGCCCAGCGTGCCGATCTGCAACAGTTCAATCAGTTCGCGTTCGCCGCCCAACTGGCCGCTGGCGTAAATGTCCATGCGCATCTGGCCACCGGATAACTCTTCCAGCCTTTCGGCCATATGCGCCATGCCTTTATGTACCGGATGGCTGGTATCCAGCACGTGCGCCAGCTTTATGACGACCGTGTCCTGCTCGACGGTGCAAGCCGTAGCGAGCAAAAGCACTAACAATATCAATCCCAGCCGGCCTCGAGCCGGTTTATTATTGAATTCATTCATAATATCGCCCGTGTAGTGGTCGGACTATCCAATGCCTGACAAATTGGCCAGACCAAAATTCGATGACGGGGCAACATAACACAATCAAACGGATATCGACAAGACTCGCGATGAAAGAATGGAACAGACGAACGGCCTCCGGCACCACGCGCTATCCAAACAAATACTGTTATTCGGAAAAAATAAAAATTGAAAGAATATGATTGCGTTTATGTATACGACTATTAAATGAAATAGTTTTGTAGCCCAGCCAGCCCAATTGCCGGGGTTTTGTTTAAGAAATATTCATAATTCTCTGTTGTTGTTTGCTATAGCAGATCAAAAAAGTGCTTTGATCTCGAATCCTTGCGAGTCCATTTTTTTTAATTCGTAAATCTCTTCAACACTAGCCTTAAACTGGAAAGTTTCACCAATTCTCATGCTGCCGTACTCTAGCCCCTTGCTGTTGGATAACACATTAAATATTCGAAATTGATAACGGACATTAGATAAAATTTCTGCCGACTTCTCTGACGCACTAACTAAGACAAAGCGCCATTCTCTGTTGGCGATTTGATCATTCATATTTATTACATATTCATTATTCATTGAGCGCAGGTCTTCATCGATTGAAACAATACCGGCGAACAGCAAGAACAAGCGCCAGGCGGAATATGGAATTTCACGATGTTCAGGATCGTTTTTATTGGTGCGCCATTTTCGAATAGTCGTTGATCCTTTTTTGGGGTTAAAACTGACACCCACTAGTTTTGCGGCTTGAACTTGCGACCATCCCGCAAGTTTTATAAGTTTATCAACATCACCCGGTGTTGGCGGTTGGTAATCTGGATGGGTGATAGGCAAAGCACACGGGCTATTTTTAAAAGTAGACATATTTTCTATCATGGATTTCTCCCGTATTGTTAGTCATGGTTTCCCCGACCTTTGATATCAATCATACGCCCCAATGGGGCGTATATCAATGTTACATACTTTATGTGACATTACACAAAAAACGACTTACAGTTCTTCCGATTTCCCTAAAAGTACTCTAATATATCAAGAAAGGTATCGTGCGACCGATAATAATACATCCGGATGCGATTTCTGATATCCAAGCGATTCAAAACGCAATGTTGAAGGCCAGTGGAAACCGGCGTAGAAAATTGAAGATTTTCCTTGCCCGAGTGCTGGCGGTTATAGAACAAGTTAAAGCCGACCCTGAATTACAGGATAAGCTTCTGGATCACGGATGGATAGGAAATGGCATCAGTATTAGCAAGTGGTTGCATCAGTATGGAAAACCGTATTTTCGAGATTTATGGCGGATCAAAATGTGGGATAAGCGTGGAACGCTTATCCCATATCGTATTATTTATGCGTTCCAACCAATATCTCGCAGCAATTCAACTCAAACATTTCATGTATTAGCTCTAATACATAGGAAAGATATTGACTACGACAATGAAAAATATTCAGCCAGGGTCGACAGGATCTTCAGAGATTACGATTCGATTATTTAATCCGTCTACTGAAGACAACCGCTATGTGTCTGGTCAATCAGAATTCGGTCGAGTGATATTTTGCGACTTTGAAACGATCATGCCTATACCGAATGGCGCTGTCGATATAGATACTCTTATTGAAGGTATGAGCCAAGACCCTGAGATGGCTGATGCTATTTCTGAAGCGAGAGCATGGGTAGCCGAATCTTTCTATACAAATAAATCCAGCTTGAAGATCCTTAGAATGAGGGCGGGATTTTCACAAAAGCAACTAGCGTTAACGATTGGTACCAGCCAGTCTCACATTGCAAAAATTGAAAATGGCATTGCCGATCCTCAAATTGAAACATTGAAAAGGATTGCAAAAGCACTGTCTATTGAAACATATAAGCTATGTGCTGTTATGGTTGGAGAAAAAATAGAATGAAAGAAAAAGTATTACACGCCATCTATTGTGACGATATCCGCCAAGAAGCTGGAAACAAAATTTCACTGATGGGATGCTACGGACCAGTTCTTTGTGTTCCTGAAATTCCAGCCACATTGCCAAAGCTTTGCGTATTTGCAACTTTGTTAATTCCTATTAATGAGAAAGCAGACAATATAGTAATGAAATTACTAGTAGGTGGCGAAGAAAAAGCTACATGCAATATTACACTTCAAGGAGATGCATTGGGAGGTATTCCCGCAAAATATACTTCCCTTCAAACCGGTTTAACTCTCAATAGATTTGAAATAAAAAGTGATTGTACACACCTTAGAATTATTGCAGAGATAGGGGGAAGCACTGTTGAGGGTCCTGGGCTTGTAATGCGAAGCAATAAAGAAATAGCTAAAAATTTAAACCCGTTAATAACAGAAGAAAACAATTAATTTTGATGGTAGTGTTCAGAATTCTGTGTCATTTCTTTAAACTAAGCGAAAAAGGAATGATACATGACCAACAAAG
>JAFGLM010000052.1 GCA_016928055.1 Gammaproteobacteria bacterium | reverse complement strand
CTTTGTTGGTCATGTATCATTCCTTTTTCGCTTAGTTTAAAGAAATGACACAGAATTCTGAACACTACCGCTTTTCTGAAATCAGCATGAAAACCGAAACAAAATGAATGAACTATCCTAGCTCGACAGCAAACGATATCCGACTCCCTGTTCAGTCTGAATCACCCGTGGTTTTGACGGGTCATCGTGCAATTTCTGTCTCAGTCGTGCTACCAGTATGCGCAGGTATTGCGTGTCATCCTGCCGAGCAGGCCCCCAGATTTCCTTCAATATAACCTGTTGTGTTACTACCCGGTCGGCGTTTCGCGCCAGCAAAACCAGCAGCGCGTATTCCTTTTTTGAAAGATGAACCGGTTCTTCGCCTACGAACACGCGCCGTTTGACGAAATCAACAGTCAGTTGATCATTCTTAAAAATCGTAAGTGACTGATTATCACCTGTTGCGAGGTTGCGCAACAGAACCCGGATGCGTGCCATGAATTCCTGAATACTGAATGGTTTGGTCACGTAATCGTTGGCGCCCTGGTCCAGCAATGTGACTTTATCGGTGTCTCTCGAACGCACCGACAACACCAGAACCGGTGTTTGTGACCATTCACGCAGATTCTGCAGCACCTGCAATCCATCCATGTCGGGCAAACCGAGATCCAGAACGATAAGGTCTGGATTGTGCAATGCGATGTGTTCCAGGCCTTCCTTGCCGGTCAACGACTGCAGCACGTCATAACCTTCGGATTGCAACGCGATGCGAAGGAACTTGATGATCTGCGGTTCGTCGTCGATCACCAGGATTTTCAGTTTGCCGTCTTCGTGCATGGCAGGTTCTTAATCGTCTACTTCATCGGGCATGGTGGGTTGATTTGTCAGCGGCAACACGATGCGTATTTTTGTTCCTTTATTTTGGGAACCGGCCAGCGCTTCGATGCGGCCGCCGTGCGCACCGATCATACCCTGACAGATCGCCAGACCCAGGCCGGTACCGGCGCTGATGCGGTCACCTTTTTTCACGGTATAAAACATATCGAATATCTTTGAACGTTCTGCTTCGGGTATGCCGGGGCCCTGATCGGTAACGGTTAGTTCCAGGTCCTGTCCCAGCATCTGAGCTTCAATCTGAATAGCACCATCCGGTGGCGAAAACCTTGCTGCATTTTCCAGGATGTTGATCAGCGCCTGTTCGATCAACGCCGCATGCACGAATAACAGTGGAATACCGTCGCCGATCCGCGTGTGTATCTGCAATCGCACCAGTACCGAGTGCAGACGTTGGGTGGCAGATGCAAGAATGTCTTCCAGTGCCACCCAGCTTCTTGCTAATTTCATCTCTCCATAACCCAGGCGGGTCATATCAAGCAGGTTTTGAATATAACGGTTCAGGCGTTCCGCTTCGCCCAAGGTCGATTCCAGCAGGTCTTTCTGATCAGCATCACTGAGCTGGCCATGGTATTGCAACAGACTGGAAACCGAGCCAATCATGATCGATAGGGGAGTGCGCAAGTCGTGCGATACGGAAGATAGTAATGCCGATCGCAAATGCTCGGTTTCACTCTGGATTCGTGCCGTTTCAAGGTCCTGCGATAAATAAGATCGATCCAGTGCTAAAGTAATTTCACGCAACAGTGCATCCAGCAATTGAGTTTGCTCTGTCGTTAATAACCTTTCTATACGCTGTACTCCAACGAGAGCAAGCGGCCCACGTTCAGAGATCAAAGGTTGCCATAACCAATTGGCATTATCATCCATGGTGTCGGTAGACCAGCCAGCGGGTCGGGCGTTTTGCCAGGCCCAGTCGGCTGCAGCCAGATCATTACCATTGATTTCTTTATCACCCATGATGTTTATTAACCGTTGTTCATCATTCTGTTGCAATGCCACTACCGGCTGTTTGAATTGCTGCTGCAGGAACGACATACCGGTCGATAAGACGGCTTTTGGATCGGGCGATGCCATGAGCTTTAAACTCAGGGAGTACAGTGTTTCAGTAGCATGGCGCGCTGTTTTCAGTGCTTGTATCTGCCGTCGCAAACGAACTGCAAGACTACCGCTGATAATTGCCACAAAAAGGAAAAAAGACACTGTCAATATGTCATCGTAATCATGCATGAATAGCGTATAGCGTGGCTCGGTAAACAGATAATTGTATGCAACGAATCCAAGGATAGCGCTCCATATTGCCGGGCCCGGACTGGTTCGGGTAGCGGCGATTAAAACGCCGACAAGTAATACCATCAGGATGTTCGCCGGTGACATGATTTGCCCAACACCCCAGGCGACGGCGGTGGTCGCAGACATAATCAGAGTCGCCAGCAGGAATTCCCGTAGCGGAAGATAGTGGGAACAGAACTCTAAATACTTTTTTATCAAATCGAGGAGATTATAGTTGGCATCAGCCATTGTACCGAAACTTTCTGCATGAACTTGGCCGGCTGTTACGAAAATTTTACATAACTAGCCTGTCTTCGATATGGAATTTTTACACCCCACGCTTTTAGTCTGCGCCCGAACCTGTGGATGGATAACAATCTGACGTGCGCACGTATCAACATACTCTGACCGGGATACACTTGGGTAGTATCCTGGTGTTTTTCTACAGTCTGTCCATGATTCCGCCGATGTTAATCGGTTTGTACTTCCGGGATGGGGATGTTCGACCGTTCCTGGAAACCTTGCTGCTGGCTGGCGGGCTTGGCCTGGCCGGTATGGGTCTGACCCGCCGTTATAAAACCCAGCTCAGGCACCGCGACGGTTTTTTGGTGCTGGTGATTTTCTGGGGCTTGTTGTCCGCAGTCAGTGCGCTGCCTTTCATTCTCAGCCTCGATCTGAATTTAAGCTACACCGACGCGGTATTTGAAGCGATTTCCGGCATCACCACCACCGGGGCATCGATTCTGCCCGATATCGATAACACGCCGCACAGCATCCTCTACTACCGGGCGCAGCTCAATTATCTGGGCGGCCTGGGTATTATCGTACTGGCAGTCGCTTTGCTGCCGATCATCGGTATCGGCGGGGCCAAGCTTTACCAATCGGAGATACCGGGGCCGATCAAGGACGAACGGATCACGCCGCGGCTGGCGGATACGGCCCGCAACCTTTGGCTGATTTACCTGCTGCTGGCGGTTTGTTGTGCGCTGGCTTATTTCTTCGCGGGCATGGATTGGTTTGACGCCTTATGTCACAGCCTGTCGACCATGTCACTGGGCGGGTTTTCACCTCGCAGTGCAAGCCTCGGTTATTTCCAGAACAACGCGGCGATCGAATTGGTCGGCGGTGTTTTTTCAGTACTGGCGGCGGTCAATTTCGCGCTGTATTTTTCTGTCTGGCACCGCAAGAGCCTTAAACCAATGCTGCAGAATCCCGAGCTGCTGTTTTTTCTCGCAGTTCTCGGTGGCGTCGTGCTGTTCACCTGCGGCTATCTCTACCTGACAAAGGTGTTTCCACTTGGAGAAGCGTTATATCACGGATTTTTTCAGGCCACATCAATCATGACGGACAACGGTTTGACCGCCGCAGACTATCCAAACTGGCCGATCGCGGTTGCATTGGTCATGATACTCAGCAGTTTTTTCGGTGGTTGCGTGGGCTCGACCTGCGGTGGTATCAAGGCCATGCGGATTTTGCTGTTGTACAAACAATACCTGTTACACCTCGATCAAACACTTCATCCGCGCGGGGTGTTTATGCTGAAGCTCGGCAGACATAGTGTTGAGATCCCGGTCATGCAATCGGTCTGGGCCTTTTTTTATACGTACGTGGTCTTCACCATCGCGTTTGTTGTGGGCCTGGTGTTAACCGGGGAGAGCCTTCCGACCGCATTGGGTACGGTGGCCGCCTGTATGAACAACATGGGAGTTGGCTATGGCGCTACCGCCGCGGGATTTGGCGGGCTGGCCGACGCCGGTAAGTGGCTGATGTGTTTGGCGATGTTGTTCGGCCGCCTGGAAATATTTCCAATACTGATCGTTTTTTCATCCAAATACTGGCGTTCCTAACAGCCGGATTTCTACGAAACGTTTTCAACAATGCTGGATTGTGTAATAGCCCGGCCAGCACCAACAATTGCGCATAATGTATATTATGTTAAATTGCGTTTTTATCAGATAAGCCTCTTTTGAGCCGGTTCCTCTTTACACTCTTTTCTGGATATCTGTTTTTCGGGTTGTTTCGATGCGACGAATCGAATTCATCGTTACTGAGGTTAGGCAGAAGAAGACATAACCCGCTTTTTATTCGCCTGCGCCAGACTGCGTTCTGCAGCCTCGGCCAGGCGTTGACGCAGATTTTCTTCTTTAATGATATGAACCCAGCGTTTCTCGACTTCGATGACGCCCTCTTCCTGGAATCGTCGAATCATGCGGCTGACGGTTTCTACCACCAGGCCAAGATAGCTGGCGATATCGTAGCGTGACATGCTGAGGTTAAATTCGGATTCGGAACCACCCAGGGTGGCATGACGTTGGGACATATTGAGTAAAAATTGCGCCAGTCTTTGTTCGGCATTGAGCTTGCCGAGGGTTAGTAACATTTGTTGTTCGTCGATTAAGGCTTTTGCTATCAGGCTCAAAAATCGATGCCGCAAGGCCCGCGAAGTGGCAATCATACGATCCAGTTCCGGCATTGGCAGTTCGCAGACACTGCTGGTTTCCAGCATTTCAACGCAATAGGCATGAACATGGTCGCTGAGTCCGTCGATACCGATCAGCTCACCGGGCATATGGAATCCGGTGACCTGTTGTTCGCCGCTCTCCGAGATCAGGTAGGATTTGGCAGCACCGGTATGCAGTATGTAGAGCGCGTGGAATCGATCTCCGGCGATAAACAGGTTGTCACCCGGTTTGAGTATACGGCGACGTTTTACGACCGAGGCGAATCGTGTGCGCTCAGATCCCAGCAGATCCCGCGCCAGGCAAAAGCAGCTTAGCGCGCATTGCTCGCATGACCTTTTTAGCTGTGCGACAGAAGATGTCATCCCCCGGTACCTTTATGTTTAGCCGACGATAAATGGACCTTGCCGGATCATCCCCGTTGGTCAATAAGTGAAAAATCCGCATTAATGCGTAGCGATTGCTTTATTATTCGGTCTTCGGTGTTTTACTAACTTATGATTAGCCTTACAAATATTGTATAACTTAATGTTTTTATTGAAATAAATCGTTAAAATGAGCCAATGAGTCCATCCCGCTCAAATATTGAGACGCGATTTAATGCCCTGCTGAACGCAGCGGTTGACGCGATTATTATTATTGAAAGTGACGGCATGATTGAGTCGATCAATCCGGCTGCGGAAAAGATGTTCGGTTATAAACCTGGCGAGTTGATCGGTAAAAACGTAAGCATGCTGATGCCGGAGCCCTACTCCGGTCAGCATGACCAGTATCTGCAGAATTATCACCATACCGGTAAAGCCAAAATTATCGGTATCGGTCGTGAGGCCCAGGCAAAACGACGGAATGGCCAGATCTTCCCGATTGACCTGTCGGTTGGTGAAATCATTGAGGGCGATGAACGCCGCTTTATCGGCATCATTCGCGATATCACCGTACGCAAGGAAGCGCAGGCTGAAGCGCGTGATACGCGTGAAAAACTGGCGCATATTACCCGCCTCAGCACCATGGGCGAAATGGCCTCCGGCATTGCCCACGAAATCAATCAACCGCTGGCGGCTATTGCGGCTTACGCCCAGGCCTGCCGGCGCATGATTACGGTCAAAGACGCCGATCTGGAAAAGATTTCATCGGTACTGGATAAGATTAATGCCCAGGCTCAGCGCGCCGGTGAAGTGATCCGCCGCTTACGTACATTCTTCAAAAAGCGCAAAAGCGAGCATGTGCGCTCTGATCTTAACGAGTTGATCAGGGACAGCGTCGATTTGAATCATGCCGACACGCGCGTTCTTGATCATCCGGTTATTCTCGAACTGGTCGACAACCTGCCCCCGGTTAGCGTTGATCCGGTTCAGATACAACAAGTGGTACTCAATCTGTTGCGCAATGCGATTGACGCCATGGAAAATAAAGCCGGCAAGCCCGTCATCATATCCACCCGCCAGCATGACGATGACTTTCTGGAGATCGTGGTTGCGGACCATGGTGACGGCATTGACGAGCAAACCGCACTCAGCTTGTTCAACCCGTTTTTCTCAACCAAAAAAAGTGGCATGGGAATGGGTTTGCCTATCAGTCAATCAATTGTAAACTCGCATGGCGGACAGCTTTGGTACCAGCCCAATGAACTTGGCAGCGCCTTTCATTTTGTGTTGCCGGTGGCGGCACCCCAGCAACAGACTACGCATTCACAGGAGAACCTGAATGAGCCATGAAAACAAACAAATCGTACATATCGTTGATGACGACGATGCTGTCCGTGATTCTCTAAGTTTATTGTTGAGTTCGGTCGGTCTGGAATCGAGGCAGTATGAAAATGCCCCCTCATTCCTGGAATCGAATTTTCAGCAAACCGCCGGCTGTATTGTGCTGGATATTCGCATGCCCGGTATGAGTGGTATGGATTTGCATGAAAAGCTCAATGAAGTCGGTTGTCACCTGCCCATCATTTTCATCACCGGTCACGGTGATATTCCGATGGCGGTTGAAGCCATGAAGCGTGGTGCAGTTGAATTTGTGCAAAAGCCGTTTCGTGAGCAGGACCTGCTTGATTGCATCAACCGCGCATTACAAATCGATGCCGGTCGCCGTGCAAGCACCCAGGAAGTGGACGCGATTCGGGAACGCCTGACAACTTTGACACCGCGCGAACAACAGGTGATGGAGATGATTGTTGACGGTAAGGCAAACAAGGTGATCGCATTTGACTTGAATTTAAGTCAACGCACCGTCGAAATTCATCGCGCACATGTGATGGAAAAAATGCAGACCAAATCCCTGGCTGAACTGGTACGAATGGTGATGCTGGCCAACAGTTAGGACAAATTAAAATTTTTCTTATGACAACGGTTTATCGTTAGCCCGAAAACTGTATTCACTATATTGCTTGCGACAAACGCCTACATAAATCAAAAAACACCCGACCAAATAACGCTAAACGCTAGGTGAAATTCCCTATTGGACTGCTGACAAGGGGCTGGCTACTCTAGTGTGATGCGGCAATATACCCCTAAAGCAGAGAAAATTCATGATGAAACATCGCTTTCAGCGGCGGCTTCTGCGCGGGTTTTAAATCGTGCCGAGAAGAAGGTGTTGATCGCTGACAGTGATACGGAAGTCTGTAATTCTCTTGAAGTGCTTCTATCCAACATTGAAGACGTTTCCATTCAATGTTTTACGGATGCGAAATCCCTGCTTGAATATGACTTTAATAACGATGTTGCCTGTCTGGTCGCGGAAGTTGATTTACCGGATATCAACGGTGTTGAAGTGCTGGAACAATTAAATAGCAGAGGTATCAATATTCCGACCATTATTCTGGCTGCCTGCAGTGACGTTCCAACAGCAGTGCGGGCGATGCAGGCCAAAGCCGTTGATTTTATCGAAAAACCATTTGTTGAAGGCTTGATGTTAAAGCGGATCAAACAAATTCTGTTGCAACATACAGCATCCGCCTGAGTTCGTTCACTTCCTCCCCTCTTCCGGCCCCGGAATTTTCAGCGCTTATTTTAGCAATCACTTTTTGCACAGATTCTCTATAATACCCGCCGTTGGTTTGGGAGGGAGTCTTTCAAACCATATCTTTCAGCTGAAGAGGTAAAATATGACCGCCACACCCAGCACTGCTTCCTATAACTACAAGGTGGTACAGCAATTCTCCATTATGACCGTGGTATGGGGAATCGTCGGTATGGCCGTGGGTTTGTTGATTGCCGCACAACTAGCATGGCCGCTATTAAACTTCGATATTGCCTGGTTAAGCTACGGCCGTTTGCGACCGCTGCATACCAACGCGGTTATTTTTGCATTTGGCGGATGCGCTCTGTTTGCGACATCTTATTTCATCGTGCAACGTACCTGCCAGGTACCATTGGCATTTCCAAAACTCGCAGCGTTTACCTTCTGGGGCTGGCAGTTGGTGATATTACTGGCGGCAATCACCCTGCCTCTGGGTATAACGCAGAGCAAGGAATATGCTGAACTGGAATGGCCGATTGACCTGCTGATCACTATCGTTTGGGTTTCGTATGCCGTGGTTTATTTCACCACCATCGCCCGGCGCAAAGTTAAACATATTTATGTCGCCAACTGGTTTTTTGCCGCCTATATATTGACCATCGCAGTGCTGCATATTTTTAACAATCTTTCGATTCCGGTCAGCCTGACCAAATCTTATGTGATCTGGTCCGGAACTGTCGATGCTATGGTGCAATGGTGGTATGGACACAACGCGGTCGGTTTTTTTCTGACCGCGGGTTTTCTCGGCATCATGTATTACTTTGTACCCAAACAGGCCGATCGTCCGATCTATTCCTATCGATTATCCATTGTGCACTTCTGGGCCTTGATTTCCATTTACATGTGGGCCGGTCCTCATCATTTACATTACACCGCCCTGCCCGACTGGGCCCAATCATTGGGAATGGTTTTTTCTTTAATGCTGTTAGCACCGTCATGGGGAGGTATGATCAACGGCATCATGACCTTATCCGGTGCCTGGCATAAATTACGCACCGATCCCATTCTTAAATTTTTAATTGTTTCATTATCGTTCTATGGCATGTCCACTTTTGAAGGACCGATGATGTCGATTAAAACGGTTAATGCACTCTCACACTATACCGACTGGACCATTGGTCATGTTCACTCAGGTGCTCTGGGTTGGGTGGCGTTTATTACAATCGGCGCGATCTATGCGTTGATCCCCAAACTGTTCGATAAAGCAGCGATGTACAGCAGCAAGCTGATTGATATCCATTTCTGGATCGCAACCGTTGGCGTTGTACTTTATATCTGCTCGATGTGGGCCGCCGGTGTGATGCAGGGACTGATGTGGCGCGCCGTTAACGATGACGGCACCTTAACGTATAGTTTTGTTGAAGCGCTGCATTCCACTTACCCTTATTACGTCGTGCGATTTATTGGCGGACTTCTGTTCCTGTCCGGCATGCTGATTATGGCTTATAACATTTACAAAACGATTTCCTCAAAGCCAACGGTTACCGGTAACTCAGTGCAACCGGCTTATACGGGAGAGTCGGCATGAAACATGACAAGCTGGAAAAAAATATTGGCTTGATGGCAATACTGATTATCGTTGCCATCAGTTTCGGTGGTCTGGTTGAAATCGTGCCGTTGATATTTCAGGCACAGGTAACACAACCGGCAGAAAATATTAAACCCTACACAGCGCTGCAACTGGCCGGACGCGATATTTATGTTCGCGAAGGTTGCTACAACTGTCATTCACAAATGATTCGCCCGTTTTATGCTGAAACAGAACGTTATGGCCCCTATTCAGTCGCCGGTGAATTTGTTTACGATCACCCGTTTCAGTGGGGATCGAAACGTACCGGTCCGGATCTGGCGCGAGTGGGTGGTCGTTATACCGATGAATGGCATCGCATCCATTTAATAAAACCGCAAGACGTTGTGCCGGAATCGAATATGCCCGGGTTCCCATGGTTGCTCGATTCAGAAATTGATCCACAATTAATAACAACAAAACTGCGTGCGATGCGAACTATCGGTGTGCCCTATAGCGATGAGCAAATCAATGCGGCAGCCAGTGAGGTGAGCGGCAAGTCGGAAATGGATGCATTGATTGCTTATCTACAGTTAATGGGCACCAATAAGACGAGGTAATTCCATGATGGATATCAATATTGTTCGCGGAATCATTACCCTCTTATTAATGCTGTTGTTTGTCGGCATTTGTATCTGGGCTTACAGCTCAGCACGCAAAGCCGATTTCGAACAGGCCTCACGCCTGCCGCTGGAACAGGAGAATGATCATGAGTAGTGGCTGGAACTGGTTTATAGTCATCATTACCCTGTTCAATATCGCCGCTGTCTGGTGGTTGCTGCGTCACTATGCCAAACGTCGTAAAGCGGCATCGAAAGATTCATCCGATACCACCGGACATGTCTGGGATGGTGATTTGTGTGAATACAATAATCCGCTACCGCGGTGGTGGATGGTGTTGTTTTTTATCACCGTAATCTTCGCGTTGATTTATCTTGCGCTATACCCGGGACTCGGTCGCTTCGTTGGCCTTTATAAATGGGATCAAGAATCCCAGTATGAAAATGAAGTGGAACAAATGGAAGCACGTTACGCCGATATTTATAACCGTTTCAACAAACTGGATGTTGCTGCACTGGCACAAGATGATGAGGCGATGAAAACCGGTCATCGTTTGTATGTCAATAACTGCGCTACCTGTCACGGCTCCGATGCGCGTGGCGCGCCAGGTTTCCCCAATTTGCGTGACAGTGAATGGCTGTATGGCGGCACCCCTGAAGCGATCAGACAATCGATAACAAACGGCCGTACCGGCATTATGACAGCATGGGGCGCGATTTTAGGTGAAGACGGAATTAAATCGGTTGTCGCTTATGTTCAGCAGATGAGTGGACAATCTGTTGATAGTGAATTAGCAGCGGCCGGACAGAAACAATTCGCCACCTATTGTTTTGCCTGTCATGGCGCTGATGGTAAGGGCAATCCGCTATTCGGTGCGCCTGATTTAACCAATGATATCTGGTTATATGGCGGCAGCACGGAAGCGATTACCGAAACGGTTGTCAACGGCCGCAACGGCAAAATGCCTGCACACAAGGATTTGTTAAACAGCGACAAGATTCATGTATTAACCGCGTATATTTATTCTTTAAGTCATCAAAGCGCCGGACAATAAACCGAACAAGGCAAGTGATGATCAGTAATAACGGCAGTGAGTTGCTTTATGCAGCGCATGAAAAAATTTATCCGCGCGAAGTTAAGGGTACGTTCCAGTCGCTGCGTAACTATACAGTCATTTTGTTGCTGGGTATTTACTACTTTCTGCCGTGGATAAAATGGGATAGTCACCAGGCCGTTCTATTTGATTTGCCGGCACGTAAGTTTTATATCTTTTCACTGACTTTCTGGCCGCAGGATTTTTATTACCTGACCTGGTTGATGGTTATCGCGTCGATCACTTTGTTTCTGACCACTGCAATAGCAGGACGTTTGTGGTGCGGTTATGCCTGCCCGCAAACCGTCTGGACAGAAATTTTTATCTGGATGGAACGTTGGGCCGAAGGAGATCGTAACAGTCAGATTAAACTGGATAAATCGTCCTGGAATGTAAACAAGATCTGGCGTAAATCATTAAAACAGTTTTTATGGATCGGCTTTTCGGCCTGGACTGGATTTACGTTTGTTGGTTACTTCACACCAATTAGCGAGTTAGGACAGGAACTGCTCACTGTCAGTCTTGGCCCGTGGGAATTTTTCTGGGTCGTGTTTTACGGCTTTGCGACTTACGGTAACGCCGGTTTTATGCGTGAGCAGGTATGCAAATACATGTGTCCTTACGCACGCTTTCAGAGCGCCATGTTCGATCGCGACACCTTGATAATTGCCTACGATGAAAAACGCGGTGAACCGCGTGGACATCGCAAAAAGGGTGCATCTCAAATACAGGCGTTAGGGGATTGCGTCGCCTGCGATCAATGTGTGCAGGTATGCCCGACCGGAATCGATATTCGCGATGGCCTGCAATATGAATGCATAGCCTGCGGTGCCTGTATCGACGCCTGTAACAATGTGATGGACAAAATGGGTTATTGCCGAAACCTCATTCGTTACACCACAGAAAATATCACCCAGACCGGAGGTGTGATACGTCTTATTCGATTGCGTACTGTCCTTTATACCTTTGTCTGGCTGTTCGCTATCGTCGGTTTTTTATTCGCCATATCGCAGCGCGTCCCGCTGGATCTGGATGTGATTCGTGACCGCAATGCACTCTACCAGACAGTCGATGAAGATTCGATTGAAAACGTCTATACATTGAAAATCATGAATAAAGACCGCAAGACGCAGCGTTATCAGGTCAGTGTCTCCGGCCTGCCGGGAATCACGACTGTGCCTGCGGAAATTACAGTCGAGGTCGCTTCGGGCGAGGTCTACAATCTCCCGGTTCGGGCACGGGCAGCACTGGATTCAATCCAGCGTATGAGCAGTGAAATTGAATTTAAAGTTGCTACACTTGAAGCTGAAGCGCAGAGCGTCCATGAGACAACCCGTTTTCTGGCCCCACTATGAAAAATGAACCAATCGAAATAACCATCGCCTGGTACCGGCAATTCTGGCCCTGGTTTCTGATCGCGCTGCCCACTGCAGCCGTGCTGGCGGGAATACTCACCCTGTTTATTGCTGCAAAAAATCCTGATCTGCTCATTCAACGCAGCGAAGACGAGCGTATCGGACCGGTTATCTTTGAACCCGGCAATAATGATCGTGCCAACCAAATCAAATAATTGTGTTCACTGTGGTCATCCTGTCGGAACGCCCGCCGAATTTTTTGTCAAAGCGGCAGACGGAGAAAATTACCCGGTATGCTGCATCGGTTGCGAGCAGGCTTTTAATGTTATGAAACAAGTATCCGAACATAAATGGCAACAGTTTGATTTGCCCGCTGTTCAACGCAATCTGGTACATGATTCCGCCGATCAGAAAAGCAAGGAAATCATCGTTAGTGCTGAAGCGATACACTGCGCGTCTTGCAGTATGCTGATTGAAAAAGAACTGACAAAAACAGATGGTTTACTCGAAGTTGAAGTCAGTGTAACCAATCGCCGGGTACGTCTGCGCTGGAATCCCGATCTGGTCAAACTGAGCCGTTTGCTGCAAACACTCGATGAAACCGGTTTCACGCCCCACCCATTAAAAGGTGACACCAATACCTACGTACTTGAAAACCGCAAAGCACTCAAGCGATTGTTAATTGCCGGCCTGGGCATGATGCAGGTCATGATGTATGCGGTGGGTTTGTACGCCGGCGCATTCCAGGGCATGGCGCAGGACATGCAGATGTTTTTTCATATTGTCAGCATGGTCGTGGCGACACCGGTTGTACTTTATTCAGGTGCACCATTTTTTCAGGCGGCATGGAGCGCATTACGACATCGATCAATGGGTATGGATGTGCCGGTATCACTGGCGATCGCCATTGCCTATATCGCCAGCGTCTGGGCGGTGACAACGAATCAAGGTGGAATTTACTTTGATTCGGTGACCATGTTTATCTTTTTCCTTTCCCTGGGCCGTTTTGCGGAAATGAAAGCGCGGCATCGCGCCGGTGCTGCATCGGAAGCCTTAACGCAACTTACACCGGCAACTGCGATGGTGGTCGATGAATACGGCGAGCACGTCGTGGCTATCGAAGAATTGAAAACCGGCGATGAATTGTTGATCAAACCCGGTCAAACGATTCCAAGCGATTCGGTTCTGCTCGATGGTCCCTGCAAAGTCGATGAATCCTTGTTAACCGGTGAATCACGACTGATTACCAAAGCAACCGGTGAAGAGCTGATCGGTGGCAGTATCAACCATAGCGGTGTTATTCATGCGCGTGTCATTCGTATCGGTAACGATACTCTGTTATCGCATATCAGTCGCTTACTGCAACGCGCACAATCGGAACGCCCGCGACTTAGCCGTCTGGCGGACAAAGTGGCCGGTTATTTTGTTTCGTCCGTTATCGGTATATCAGTTTTAGTGGGTCTGTACTGGTGGCATATTGAACCTTCACGCGCGCTGGAAATTGTACTGGCGGTGCTGGTCGTAACCTGCCCTTGCGCATTATCGTTGGCGACACCGGCTGCTTTAACCGTCGCCATTGGTCGTCTGGCCAGAGAAGGCTTACTGGTAACACGTAGTGAAGCGATTGAGAAACTGGCCAACGTCGGCTATATCCTGTTCGATAAAACCGGTACGCTGACTTTCGGACAATTGCGCATTCGTAATGTCTTCCCGCTGGCTGACCTGACATCAACCGATTGCATCGATCTCGCCGCCACACTGGAAAAATATTCAGAACATCCTATCGCCAGCGCCTTCCAGGCACCGTTGGAAGATTTTCAGGCTGATAATCTTCAGATTCTGCCCGGCCTGGGTATTGAAGGCATGGTGAAATCAAGCAACGCGCAACAACGTCGTTGCCGTATTGGCAAAATTGAATTTGTTGCAGAGTTGAGCCATTCGCCTGTATTGAAACGACCTGAAGGTGAAGAAGATTCAAGCTGGGTTGCATTGGGCGACGACAAACAGGTGCTGGCCTGGTTCGAGTTGGGTGATTTACCGCGGCCTGACCTGGGCACCACCTGCTCACAACTCAGAACGCTGGGCCTGCGTATCGAAATGCTCAGCGGGGATCGCAGTGGTGCTGTTAAACACCTGGCCGAACAGCTTTTTATAAAAGGTCGCTGGCTGCTGACACCGGATGCCAAACTGGAATATATGCGCGCCTTACAGAAAAACGGTGCGCAGGTGTTAATGGTGGGTGATGGTATTAATGATGCACCGGTAATGGCCTGTGCGGATGTCTCAATCGCGATGTCGAGTGGCACCAATCTCGCACAAACCAGCGCCGATATGATTTTGATGCAGGACAGTCTGAATCGCCTGCCATTGGCGGTCGTTGTTTCACGTCGCACATTGAAGATTATCCGTCAGAACATCATCTGGGCCATCGCCTATAACGCCGTCGCATTGCCGCTGGCGGCCGCCGGCCTGATCGCACCATGGGTTGCCGCCATCGGCATGTCTTTCAGTTCATTACTGGTTGTGCTGAACGCCTTGCGTTTGGGGCGCAGTAGTCGCAGCCGGGCCCGATAATATGCTTATCGTCTATCTGCTTATCCCGCTCAGCATCATATTGCTGGGGCTGGCTGTCTGGGCATTTTTCTGGGCAGTGAATAACGGCCAGTTCGATGATCTGGATACCCCGGCTGAACGCATTCTCCATGAGGATGACGAGCGGAATCCCTTATGAGCATCGCCTGGGTATTGCTATCGGCCTTTGTGGTGGGTCTGCTGGGTAGCGGCCACTGCCTGGGAATGTGCGGTGGTATTGCCGCCTCATTCTCACCCGCGATCTCAGAACAGCAGACCTTACAGCGTTTTTCATCAACTCTTATTTTCAATCTCGGCCGCATTAGCAGCTATATCATCGCCGGAACCCTCGCCGGCGCACTGAGTTTTGTACTCGGCAACGAGCTTGAAATCCGGTTCTGGTCCGATTTGATGCGATTGCTGACCGGCATCACCATCGCCTTGATCGGGCTTGGCCTGTTACTGCGGTCGCCGCTGATAAATGCTCTGGAGCGATTTGGCCGGCCGATATGGCGCCGAATCGCCCCTCTAGCCACTGCCCTGCAGCCGGTCAAAACGCCCTGGAGCGGATTTGTGTTGGGTATGCTGTGGGGCTGGATCCCCTGCGGCATGGTGTATTCGATGCTGCTGGTCGCCTTAATGTCCGGCCAACCCCACTACGGTGCTCTAACGATGGGATTTTTCGGCCTGGGCACGCTCCCGGCCCTGGTCTTAAGTGGTCTGCTGTTTGCACGGCTGGGTCATTGGGGTCGCCATCATCAAATAACCCGCTACGCGGGTGTGCTGTGTCTGGTATTGGGCCTGTGGACCGCACTTGCACCGCACCTGCCGATGCCTGAAGCACAACAGCATCCCTTATCCGCTAACGCCTCGCTTTGCGAAACACCTGCTAGCCTGTAGAGGATGTTCTGGTGTTCGCCAGAATCGCGATATGTGATCTGACACAGCGCGCCAATGCCGCTTCGTCGTAACCACCTTCCAGCGTTGAAACAATCCTGCCCTGGCAGTAACGGTCTGCCAGCGTGACAATCGTTTCGGTAACCCATTCAAAATCGGCATCGTCCAGTGCCAGTTGCGCCAAAGGATCATCCCGGTGCGCATCAAAACCCGCGGAGACAAACAGCATTTGCGGCGCAAATGCCTCGATAGCCGGCAACCAGATTTGTTCAATCGCATCACGGAATACCGCCCCACCCGAACCGGCCGGCAGCGGCACATTGATAATATTTTTATTCTCGACCGGCATCCCGGTAAAAGGATAAAACGGGTGCTGATGGGTGGAACAGAACAGCACACGCGGCTCATCCAAAAAGATATCCTGGGTACCGTTACCATGGTGTACATCAAAATCCAGTATCGCGACCCTTTCCAGTCCATGCACCGCCAATGCATGCGCGGCAGCAACTGCGACATTATTGAACAGGCAAAAGCCCATAACACGATCATGTTCAGCGTGATGGCCCGGCGGGCGTACGGCACAAAATGCATTATTAACTTCGCCCGCAATCACTTTATCAACCGCAATAACCAGTGCTCCGGCGGCGTGCAACGCGGCTGACAGGCTGTGCGGGCCCATGCTGGTATCGGGATCCAGCGGCGTTAATCCGGATTTGGGCGCCGCCTTAAAGATCCGATCAATATGGTGGGCGCTGTGCACGCGTTCAAGCTGATCACGGGTCGCTTCAGGAGCAACCAGATGCTGCACCCTGTCCCACATGCCCTGCTGTTTTAACTCCGCTTCAATGACTTGCAGACGCGCTGACGACTCTGGATGACCCAACGGCACTTCGTGATAGATACAATCAGGATGCGAGATATAAAGTGTGCTCATCTTTTAATAAATACCTTTAATTATCATATAGATACAATACTTTTCTAAACTAAAAACTTGATATATTCCGGAACTTACAAACGGATTTTGTGACTCATTGTCTGTACTTTACCCGTAAAGTTAATACATACTCAAACCCAGGTTACGTGACAGATTTTGCGCGGAGACATTGAATGAGTGACGAAAAAACCGTAGTGCTCAGCAAGGAAGAAATCGAACAAATAAGGAAACGCTCGCAGGAAGAAGGCGAAGCGGCCGGCGAGGATTCCCAGGAACAAGAGCAGAAAAAAAATAAGAACGACGATTAAACGTTGATGCTAAAAAGTTCGGCCGTACCATAACAATTCTATGGCACGGCCGAATCTGTTTACTGATACATCAGCCGGGCTATTACCGATTCTGCCGATTCTCAATCAAATCATCGACCACAGACGGATCTGCCAGCGTTGAGGTATCGCCCAGACTGCCGTAGTCGTTGGCTGCGATCTTGCGCAAAATGCGGCGCATGATCTTGCCCGAACGTGTTTTCGGCAGGCCGGGAGCCCACTGCAGGTAATCCGGCGTGGCAATAGGACCGATCTGGGTACGAACCCATTTCCGCAGCTCATCGCGCAGGGCATCACTGGGTTCGATGCCTGCATTCAGGGTGACATAAACGTAAATACCCTGGCCCTTGATATCATGCGGACATCCAACAACCGCCGCTTCGGCCACTTTAGCGTGCGCAACCAGGGCGCTTTCCACTTCAGCAGTACCCATGCGATGGCCGGAAACATTAATCACGTCATCAACGCGACCGGTGATCCAGTAATAACCATCCGCATCACGACGGGCGCCGTCACCGGTGAAATAGGAGTTTTCAAAGGTAGTAAAGTAGGTATCGATAAAACGCTGATGGTCACCGTACAACGTACGCATTTGACCCGGCCAGCTATCCAGCAATACCAGATTGCCTTCCGTTTCGCCTTCCAGCGTGTTGCCTTCGTTATCAACCAGTGCAGGCTGCACGCCAAAGAAAGGACGTGTCGCGGAACCCGGTTTTAATACGGTTGCACCTGGTAAAGGCGTAATCAGAATACCGCCGGTTTCAGTCTGCCACCAGGTATCCACGATCGGGCAGCGCTCATCGCCAACCACTTTGTAGTACCAGGTCCAGGCTTCCGGGTTAATGGGTTCACCGACGCTGCCCAGGATACGCAAAGACTTGCGTGAAGTCGCCTTGACCGGCCCTTCACCCTGCCGCATTAATGCACGGATGGCAGTGGGTGCAGTGTAGAAAATATTAACCTTGTGCTTGTCGCAAACCTGCCAGAAACGATCCGGTCCGGGATAGGTTGGCACACCTTCAAACATTAAGGTGGTAGCGCCGTTGGCGAGTGGACCATAAACAATGTAGCTGTGGCCGGTTACCCAACCGACGTCGGCTGTACACCAGTAAATATCACCTTCCTGATAGTCGAAAACGTACTGATGCGTCATGGCGGCATAAACCAGATAGCCACCGCTGGTGTGCAAAACACCTTTGGGCTTGCCGGTAGAACCGGAGGTATAGAGGATAAACAGCGGGTCTTCTGCATTCATCGGTTCGATTGGGCAATCGGCAGATACGCCTTTCACCGCATCGTGATACCAGATATCCCGCTCAGGATTCCAGGGAATATCACCGCCGGTATGCTTGATAACCAGTACTTTTTCCAAAGTGGTGACATCAGCATTTTTGCCCGCTTCATCAACATTGGTTTTTAAAGGTACTTTACGACCGCCGCGCAGGCCTTCATCGGTGGTAATGACAATTTTGGAATCACAATCACTAATACGACCCGCCAGAGCATCAGGTGAGAAACCACCAAATACCACCGAATGGATGGCACCGATACGCGCGCAGGCCAGCATGGCATAGGCGGCCTGGGGAATCATGGGCAGGTAGATGGTGACACGATCACCTTTTTTAACCCCCTGCTTTTTCAGAACATTGGCAAACTTGCAGACTTCTTCATGCAATTCACCGTAAGTAATGTGTTGATCAACACCGGGATCATCACCTTCGAAAACGATGGCCACCTGGTCTTTACGCTTTGGAAGATGCCGGTCTATACAGTTGTAACAAACGTTCAGTACGCCGTCTTCATACCATTTGATATGCAAATCATTTTTGGCATAGGAAACGTCTTTAACTTTGGTATACGGCTTAATCCAGTCAACGCGCTTACCTTGCTCGCCCCAAAATGCTTCCGGGTTTTCAACAGATTGTTTATACCAATCCAGATACTGGTCTTCTTTAATCAGGGCGCGAGCCTCAATTGCAGGCTTAATCGCGTAGGTTTCTGACATGTCTTACCCCTTCCAATTAGGTTAAAAAATATTCAGTGAAGTGAGGGTCTGCGGCCCATAGCCAAACTGCGTCAGCGGGCAATAAACAGAGCTGACGGTAAAACAGGTGGCCCAAGATGATATTCGAACAGTAAGGCCACCTCTGGCACATTATAAAATCCCTCAAAATGCCGCCGGTTCCTTGCGCGCAGACCGTAACAATACAGGCCTGACAGGGCAAGTTGCGACTTGTACGCAGTTATAGCAGCGATAACTAACGCCGATCGAATGTTTTCAAAAATAACAGCCAAATAAAGGCAAAATACGTCTTTTGAGTGACTAAAACTTACCTTTCTTTTTACTTTAAGTACTTATCCTATCTTATTGATTTTAAAAATATTTATTATTGATCAAAATCACTGTAATAACTGCTGGATCGCTGCTTCCACATCTTTATCGGTAAACTGTTTGTTGGGATTATCACCGGTCAGCCTGAAATGCTCCTGGCCATTGCGATCATAAATAAGCACGACCGGAATACCGATTAAATCCAGCATCTCAAACGCCTGCATCAGGTTTTCATCCATCAGATAATTTTCAAACACTGCATTGTTTTTCTGCAAAAACTTTTCAGCGCGAGTGATCGCCGGTTGATCATCGCGTTCATCCAGGCACATGGAAACAAAACGTACACCCTGTTGATGGTATTGCCGGTGCAATTCAATCATTTTTGGAAACCGTTCAATACAGGAAACACACCAGGTTGCCCACATATCGACCACCACGATATCCGGCGGATAACTTTTTAACTTTTCTTGCCACTGGGAATAGCTAATTCTCTTCAACTGGATAGCATCATCACCGGCTGAAACATAACTACCGGCCATGCTCATCCCTAAGCACAGCCAGATAACAAGCAGTCGCCGCTTAATTGACATATTTAACGGTACAACCATGCGCGCGCGTTTCCGCTACTTTAACCGGTTTACCGGCGAGCGTTGCAGCAATCGCATCGTGAACATAAAACTCACTGGGTTCACCGTTGATGTGTTTAATGCCATCTGAGTCTTTCTTTGCCGGCGAGTTATATAAAAGCCCCGTATAAACCAGCTTGCGATCTTTATCGAAAACAAAATATTCCGGTGTACGGGTAGCGCCCAGTTTGCGTCCTAATTGCTGTGATTCATCGTAAAGATAGGAAAACGTATAGCCGTTCTTTTTCGCGTGCTCTTTCATGGCCGGTAACTGATCGTCTTCCCTGTGATTAAACGACAATCCAATAAAGCGCACATCCTGATCTTTAAACTGATTGGCGAGTTCCACCAGATCCGGATCCATACCCTGCACCCATGGACAATGGTTCGCTAACGAAACCAGTACCAGTACAGATTCTGTTAAATCACTTGATGAAAGATTACTACCTTCTATTGATGGCAGATTTTTGAAATCAGGTAATGAATCCCCGATATTTATAATGGAATTGTATTGGCCCGCATGCGCGGCATGGAAAGTAAAAACCAAAAATAATGTCGATAGAATTAACCTTAAATTTTTCATGGTAATCGGTCCTCCCAGACAGGTACTAGCAATGGACAAGGATTGCGAGATTGGGTTCGGGAAAGAACGAAATACGTAGAAATAAGAAACCGTCTATTGATTTAGTTTAATCTTCACAGCCTGGGCGGCCCGGTTCGCTTTGTTGCGAGCTTCTTCAACGGATTCACCTTTGGCAAGTGCAACGCCCATTCGCCGGTGGCCGTTTACATAGGGCTTTCCAAAAATGCGTATCTGGGTATCAGGTGCACTGAGTGCTGCATCAAGATTTTCGTAAACAATGTTTTCCGATTTTCCTCTTGCCGTGATGACACTGGAAGCGGAAGGTCCATGATTCGCTATATTCGGTATCGGGAGCCCCAGAATGGCTCGTGCATGCAGGGCAAACTCACTTAAATCCTGCGATATCATCGTCACCATGCCGGTGTCATGGGGTCGCGGGGAAACTTCGCTGAAGATGACCTCGTCATCTTTGACAAACAGTTCCACACCAAACAGGCCATAGCCGCCCAGGGCATCGGTAATCTTTCGGGCCATATCTTCAGCGGCTGAAAGTGCATTGGCACTCATCGGTTGCGGTTGCCAGCTTTCCTGATAATCACCGTTCTCTTGACGATGACCTATCGGCTGACAGAAACTGGTTCCTCCGGCATGTCGAACCGTGAGCAGTGTGATTTCATAATCGAAGTCCACAAATCCTTCGACAATAATTCGCCCTTCCCCCGTTCGTCCGCCTTCCTGCGAGTATTGCCAGGCTTTATCAACATCATCGGCCGCTTTGATAGTGCTCTGCCCTTTTCCGGATGAACTCATAACCGGTTTAATCACACAGGGCATTCCAATTTCTTTTAACGCAGCATCAAATTCGGCGCGACTGTCTGCAAACACATATGGGCTGGTCCGCAGTTTCAACTCCTTTGCCGCCAAATTACGAATACCTTCCCGATCCATGGTCAATCGCGTCGCACGGGCGGTCGGAACGACTTTAAAACCTTCCGCTTCAAGCTCAAGTAGTGTTTGGGTGGCAATGGCTTCGACTTCGGGAACAATCAGATCGGGTTTTTCTGCTTCCACCACGCTTTTCAGCTTTTTCCCATCCAGCATGGAAAAAACATGCGCACGGTCAGCGACTTGCATGGCCGGTGCATTCGGATAGCTGTCAGCAGCGATCACTTCACAACCAAAACGCTGAAGCTCGATGGCAACCTCCTTACCCAGCTCTCCCGAACCAAGCAGCAGTACTTTTTTTGCCGACGAAGTAAATGATGTTCCGAGTTTTGTCATGGTCGAATGCTCATGGAATAGTAGGGGTCAAATCTATTGATAATGTTATTTTTAGCACGTTCCAACTTCTTGTCTTCTATAATGGCCTGCTTGATCATATAGATCGCG
>JAFGLM010000051.1 GCA_016928055.1 Gammaproteobacteria bacterium | reverse complement strand
TTATATCAAATTGAATATCTTTGTTGGTCATGTATCATTCCTTTTTCCCTTAGTTTAAAGAAATGACACAGAATTCTGAACACTACCAATGTGTCTCTTAAATTAATACAGCCTCTGTCCAAAAGGTTTTGACGACATACACTTCTCAGATTAGGTATTTACCTGTTGCCTTTATTCTCCCTCGATTATCTGTCTAAATCGCTCCTGTTCTTCAAGATATTTTTTTACTCCTTCCTTCTGTTGAATCGTAATAGGATGTATTTTCCTTTTTTGGCCTACGCTTTTTACCCTGTTGATCCAAGACTTATGTGGCCATACAGTTTCCACATTCTTTTTATTTAGCCACAAATCATTAAATAAAAAATATTGGTGCTTTCTATCGTTGTGCTTATCGATCAATTCTGTTTGTGACCATGGATCGCAAGCAGGTATATTTATATGTTCATTAAAATCGATATCTTTTAATTTTTCTGTTGGTATTAAATTATGTGATTCTTCAAATTGGTACCCAGAAAACTGGTCGTTTTTGATCTCTTTTCTACCCCAAAGTAGGCAGTTTCCCTGTAATGCCTGCTCCTTTATCTCCATTCTGACAAAATCATGCTCATGGCCTTTAAAGTTATCAGGTATTTCAATACTTGAATCATTCACTATGTAATCCACGACCTCATGAATTGGCATGTCTCTTGGTGGAGTATTGATAAACAGTTTCCTATATTCTTTCTTGTCTAGCCAATCTACAAAAACAAATGCAGCAACCCCTATTGCAAAAATAATCGCTTGTGTCATTGGATTACCCACCCATATTGGTGGCTGATCATTAAATGCTTTAGCGATATATTTTGCGAGTTCAGCTTTTGGATCAATACCGAGCAGTATCCAAAATGCGCCAGAAAAAACGCCTAAAATACTGATTAAGAGAAAGGAGCTGCCTGCCTTAGCGAATCCTTTAAGCATATAAAACCCCGCCTTATTGAATAGTGTTGTGCCCCATAATTCTACACCCCTCTCGCTACGAAATTTGCAGGATAGATTCATTGTTGCCAATAAAACAAAAACCCCGGCTAGTTAGACCAAGCCGAGGCTAATAAACCAGAAAACCTCTGATTACGTCATTCCCGGAATTCGGAGCCTGTCCCCGCGAAGGCGGGGAGCGGGAATCCAGTAATTTTTGATTTCCCCTGGATGCCGGATCAAGTCCGGCATGACAAAGAACTTTTAATCAGAGCCCCTAAACTATCTTACTTACCCCACCCATATACCCCCTCAACACCTCCGGAACATTCACACTACCATCAGCCTGCTGATAATTTTCCAATACCGCAACTAATGTACGACCAACCGCCAAACCAGAACCATTTAAGGTATAGACCAATTCAGGTTTGTTGCTTTCCGGATTACGCCAGCGTGCTTTTAAACGCCGGGCCTGAAAATCGGTGAAACAGCTGCACGAAGAAATTTCACGATAACATTGCTGGCCGGGTAACCAGACTTCCAGATCGTACGTTTTCGCTGATGAAAATCCGGTATCGCCTGCACAAAGCACAATCTTTCGATACGGTAGTTCAAGTTTTTCCAAAACAATCTCGGCATGGCGGGTCAGTTCTTCATGCGCTCGCCAGGCATCGTCAGGTTTAACAATCTGCACTAACTCGACTTTCTCAAACTGATGCTGACGAATCATGCCGCGGGTGTCCTTGCCGTACGAACCTGCTTCGGCTCTGAAACAGGGGGTATGTGCTACATATTTTAAAGGCAGTGCTTTGGCATCAATAATCTCATCACGCACAAGATTGGTAACCGGTACTTCCGCAGTTGGAATCAGGAAATATTCGTTCTCGCCTTTTAATGCAAAGAGATCTTCACCAAACTTCGGTAACTGGCCGGTGCCAAATAAACTATCCCGATTGACCAAATACGGTACGTAAACTTCCCGGTAACCATGTTCCTGCGTGTGCAAGTCCAGCATGAACTGAATTAATGCACGATGCAGCCTTGCTACTGCCCCCTGCATTACAACAAAGCGTGAACCGGTGAGTTTGACGCCCTGGTCAAAACTCAAACGGTTGGATTTTTCGGTCAGTTCAACATGGTCTTTCGGCTTAAAATCAAATTGACGAGGCGTCCCCCATTTTGAAACCTCAACGTTAGCCGATTCGTCCTGACCATCGGGAACGTCCTCGTTTAACAAATTAGGAATACCCCACTGAATTTCATCCAGTTTTGATTGCAGCAGGACTAACTCTTTTTCCGCATCGGCCAGTTCTTCACCCAATTTGCCCACTTCAGCCATTAAAGGCGCGATATCTTCACCAGCCGCCTTGGCCTTACCAATCGCTTTGGAACGTGCATTCCGCCGACTCTGTAACTCCTGAGTACGTACCTGTAACTTTTTGCGCTCCGCTTCCAGTTGCTCCAGCGCAATCACATCCAGTACAAAACCGCGCCGTTTGAGTTGTTCAGCAACAACTGTAATTTCAGTTCTTATTTGTTTTGGGTCCAGCATAAAAAACCTGTTTGTTCTTTAATTTATTGGAAAAGGCATATTCTAACCTGACTGCCGTTTAATATGTTATCTATTCGATCGTTCCCATTGCTTAATAAATTCCATTACATAAGCACCGGTTGTGCCCGACTTATTTTTTTTGTACCAACCTATTTCAAATTGCATCTGATCAGATACATAACGATCCGACGCTTTTTCGTTCATCGCAACAGTAATGCTGGTGGTATTTCTGCCGTATTGCAACGGAGTGTAAGTGTGCGCCCAAAAATCAGTTACCTCACCACGCGACAGAGTCCTGGCTATTAGATTGGCACGCTCACCCAAATTTTCGGCAAAATAGTAATCCACTTCGAAGGTAACCAGATTGCCGGTCTGATGAATGATTTTTGCATTGATAACGTGACTCCGGGATTCTTTGTGCCGTTCATATTGATCAGGCGAGGAGTATTCTTTGGCAATGGATTTATCCAACCGCAAAGTCTGTTGCCTGCCATCAACTTCAATCACAGCGTGGGTTTCATCCGCTTCAACCAACCTGACACCCTGTTTGGTCTGCCCCAGCGAGATAAAGACTTGCTTGCCGTCAACAGTTAACACCACTTTGCCCTGGAACAAAGCGTTGGCTCTGATATCGGGTGCGGCACACACAGCAAATGCCAGCCCAAAAACGATTACAAAAAAAGCGTATCGGGCTGATATATTCACTTCAATATCTCAACCAGTGCATTTTCGTATGCGGTCTGAGTTCGGTCGTCGAAGCTGGTAAAAATGACACGTTCTATCGAATCATTCGTTTGCAGGAACTTGACTGTTTCCTGCACAGCGATATAACAGGCTTCTTCAATTGGAAACCCATAAGCACCGCAACTGATAGCCGGAAAAGCAATGGTTCTAATATTGTTTTGTTCAGCCAAGGCAAGTGAGTGTTGGTAACAACTGGCCAGCAAATCCGGTTCGCCCTGATTGCCACCATGAAAAACGGGGCCAACCGTATGAATCACAAATGGTGCGGCAAGATTGTGTCCACCTGTGATTTTGGCTTCGCCGACCGCGCAACCTCGCAAAGTCCGACATTCCTCCTTTAAGCCGGGCCCGGCCATATGATGAATGGCACCATCGACACCACCACCACCCAGCAAACTGGTATTGGCTGCATTTACAATCGCGTCGACTTCAAGCACTGTAATATCGCCTTTATGTAATTCTATTCTGTCTTTTATCTCTTTCATGAATAAACTCTATGAAAAAACAACTGTACGATTCTCAAAAACCAGGATCTCCCGCTGCAGGTGATGCCAGATCGCTCTGGCCAGCACCAGTTTTTCCAGGTCGCGGCCTTTGCGCTCCAATTCCTGCACGGTGTCTCGATGGCTGACATCGACAACACCTTGCTCAATAATCGGCCCTGCATCAAGTGTGGATGTTACATAGTGACTGGTCGCGCCAATAATTTTTACACCGCGTTCATACGCCGAGTGATAGGGTCTGGCGCCGGGAAATGCCGGCAAAAAGGAATGGTGAATGTTTATGATACGGTTCGGATATTGCGCAACAAATTGCGGGGATAATATCTGCATATAGCGAGCCAGCACGATAAAATCCGTTTTGTGTTGTTTAAGCAATGCCAGCTGCTTCGCCTCCTGCGCTAATTTGTTTTCCTGAGTAATCGGCAGGATGTAACATTCAATACCGAACTGATTGGCAATCGATTCGACATGCGCATGATTACTGATTATTAATGGTATATCCACAAACCATTCATTCGCTTTGTAACGCGACAGGATGTCGTATAGGCAGTGGAACATCTTTGAAACAAATATCGCCATGCGCGGTTTTTCATCGCTAAAGCACAATTCCCAACGCATCCTGTATGGATTTCCCACTTCCTGCGCAAATTGTTTTTCTATATTGGTCTGTTCAACGGCAAATGCATCCAGCTCCCATGCGACGCGCATAAAAAACTGTTTGTGTTCCTTGTCGGTATGCTGATCCAGATCGAGGATATTTCCGCCATGCTGACGAATAAACTGCGTCACTGCAGCAACCAGACCAGGTTGGTCATCACAGTGAATAAGCAATATCGCTGCCGGAACATTCTGAATTGTCATTGATACTCCTACCTGTACTTAACGCCTGCGGCGACGTAATTCCGCCAGACGTTCGGCAATTTTAATTTCCAGACCTCTGGGTACCGGCTTGTACAACACCGGTTGCCCCAGTTGTTCTGGAAAATATTTCTGCTTCTCTGAAAACGCATCTGCAGAATCGTGTGAATAATCGTAATCCTTCCCGTAATCCATTTGTTTCATCATTTTCGTTGGTGCATTACGCAAATGCATCGGCACTTCAAGTGAGCCACTTTCCGCTGCCAGCCTGGTCGCAGCATTGTACGCTTTATAGACCGCATTGCTCTTCGGTGCGCAGGCCAGATACACAATAGCCTGTGCAATCGCCAGCTCGCCTTCCGGACTACCAAGGCGTTCATAAACGTCCCAGGCATTCAACGCCAGTTGCAATCCACGCGGATCGGCATTGCCGATATCTTCTGAGGCCATACGCACAACCCGGCGCGCAATATAGAGCGGATCGCAGCCTCCATCAAGCATACGCGCAAACCAATACAAAGTGGCATCCGGATCAGAACCTCTCACTGATTTGTGCAAGGCCGAAATCTGTTCATAAAACAGGTCGCCACCTTTATCAAATCGCCGCGGTCCCTGCGCAATAACATCATTCAAAACATCATCAGCGATAATGTTGCGTTCATCTTTTGTTTCAGCCAGATCGGCGGCAATTTCCAGCAAATTCAGGGCGCGTCGCACGTCACCATCTGCAGCAACAGCTATCGCATTCAGTTGTTCAGAAGTCAGTGATAAGGCATTTGCGCCAAGCCCTCGATCAGCATCGATCAACGCCTTGTTTAATACACTGACAATATCTTCCGCATTGATCGATTTCAGCACATAAACACGCAGTCGCGAAAGCAAAGCATTATTCAATTCAAAAGAAGGGTTTTCAGTCGTCGCCCCGATAAAATAAATACTGCCATCTTCAATAAATGGGAGGAACGCGTCCTGCTGTGATTTATTGAAACGATGCACTTCATCAACAAATAAAACCGTATCGCCGCCCGTATTATCGCGATGCAATTTGGCGCGATCAATAGCTGCGCGTATTTCCTTAACGCCGGATAAAATTGCAGAAATATTTAAGAACTCAGCACCACAGTAATTAGCAACCAGCCGCGCCAAAGTGGTTTTGCCGGTACCCGGCGGACCCCAAAACACCATTGAATGCAAATGATCGCCTTCAATCGCGCGACGCAACGGTTTATCGTTATCAATCAGGTGGGATTGGCCAACACATTCGTCAAAACTGTGTGGCCGCATGCGATCGGCCAGCGGTCGATACCCGGGCGTCTGTTCAAACAACGACTGTTGCGGTTCGTTTACAGGCATTTAATTTTCCTGCTCTACAAACCCGTTTACTTTTACTGCCCGATTACATCAACACCTTTGGGGATGTCGAAGTGAAACTGTTTGTTATCAATATTCTTGTTCAGCTTAATGTTACTGAATTCAATTCGAGTTACCCGGCCGAGCTTATCTTTCAGCTCCATCACATCCATATTCTCTTTGCCCAGTGCCAGCAACATCAGACCGTAATCGGTATCTTTTATTTTTACTTCCAGTTGTACGAATTGCCTGCCGTCAATATTTCCAAGTTCAGTAAATTTAAATTGTTTATCCAGATCCCCTTCACCGCTGAGTAAAGCAATCGGCGCCGATCCCAATGCTTCCACCATGGGCTTAACGGTTACCTGCTCCAGTTCCGGATCGTATAACCAGACTTTTTCACCATCGGCAACGATATGCTGGACGTAGGGTACTTTGTAGTCCCAACGAAACTTACCGGGTTTCTGTATCACCACCTGACCACGTGAAACTTCCAGCTGGCGCATTTGATCATCGAAGATGGTCTGCGTGAAATCTGCCTGCATTGACTTAAGATTGGCGCTGAAACTTCGCAAGCGCTCCAAACCCTCGCCCGCTGTTGCAGTGGCACTGATTAGAATACAGAAAACAAAACCAACAACCTTGATTTTCATTGCATTATCTCGTTCGAATTACCGGGTATTTTTCCTAAGGTTTCGGCGGCGGCGCGGCTAGCACCTCACGCGTGCCATTCGGCTGAAGATTGCTGACGATACCGCTACTTTCCATTTCTTCCAACATCCGTGCAGCCCGGTTGTAACCGATCTTCAAGCGCCGTTGCACATAGGAAATCGATGCCTTGCGGGTTTCCGTCACGATGGCAACCGCTTCATCATATAACTCATCCAGTTCATTGCTTTGCATCCGGTTACGATCACTCGCGATACCTGGTAACGGATCACTGGATTCAAGCAGTATTTCATCAATGTATTCCGGACTACCGCTGGCTCGCAGATGCGCAACCACCCGGTGCACTTCATGATCATCAACATAGGCGCCATGTACCCGCGTTGGAATACTGGTGCCGGGCGGCAGGTACAACATATCACCGTGACCCAATAATTGTTCAGCCCCCATTTGATCCAGAATCGTACGTGAATCAACTTTTGATGAAACCTGAAACGCTATACGACAGGGGATGTTTGCTTTGATCAATCCGGTAATCACATCCACCGAAGGTCTTTGCGTTGCCAAAATTAAATGTATCCCGGCTGCGCGCGCCTTTTGCGCCAGACGCGTAATGAGTTCCTCCACTTTCTTGCCGACCACCAGCATCATATCGGCGTATTCATCGACAGTGACCACGATATAGGGCATATGGTTCAATGTCGGCGGCTCAGCGTCCGGATCAAACGCCTCTTCCCGTTTATACAACGGATCCGGTATCGGTTTACCGCGTTTTTCAGCTTCTTCAATCTTACGGTTATAGCCGGCGATATTTCGCACACCCATTACAGACATGATTTTATAGCGCCGTTCCATTTCACCAACACACCAACGCAAAGCATTGGCAGACTCTTTCATATCCGTTACCACCGGCGTCAATAAATGCGGGATACCTTCGTAGATATTCAGTTCCAGCATTTTTGGATCAATCAATATCAAACGCACATCGTAAGCGGTTGCTTTGTACAACAGGCTTAATAACATCGCATTTAAGGCAACGGATTTACCGGACCCGGTGGTACCGGCGACCAGTAAATGCGGCATGCGCGATAAATCAGCAATGATCGGTTTACCGCCAATATCTTTACCCAATGCCAGCGTTAAGGGTGATGCTGTTTTCTCATAATCATCCGATTTGATAATCTCACTTAAAGTTACCAGTTCGCGTTGTTCATTGGGAATTTCAACACCTACCGTTGACTTACCGGGAATCACTTCCACCACACGAACACTGATTACCGAAAGCGAACGCGCCAGATCTTTTGCCAGATTGCTGATCTGGCTGACTTTAACACCCGGCGCAGTCTGCAATTCAAAACGCGTGATAACCGGACCGGGATGCACTTCAACCACTTCAACACTGATTCCAAAGTCCGCCAGTTTATGTTCAACCAGGCGTGACATGGCATCCAGTACTTCACGCGAATAATTGCCGATAGATGGTTTGGCCGCTTCCAGCAAATTAAGCGGTGGCAGATCTGTTTCAGGTGGCGCATCAAACAATTTTATCTGGCGCTCCTTAAACTCGCGTTCGCTGATTTCCGTCTTGAAGACCGGCTCAATGCGTGGTGCTTTGCGAGGATTTGCCTTTTTTATTTGCTCAACGGCTTTGAATGCCTGATCTCTTTGATTGCGGGCTCTTTTTTCCAGAATACGTTCACGGACAACTTCAAATAAAAAAACAAGTTGCCGCCGTAACCAGATTAACAAAATCAGCGTATAGCGCCCGGTGATGTCCATCAAAGCCAGCCAGGACAAACCGGTAAACAAACTGACGCTGGCGGCAAACACGACCAGTAACAACAGCTTGGTACCCACAATACCGAAGACTAAGGTTACACCGTTAATGCCGATGACTTCACCTAATATACCGCCGGCTCCACTCGCCGCCTGTGGCAATGACTCGACAGCAACCGGGATAAAAGAACCCAGGCCGCAACCTGAAAGCAACATCAGCAGGAATCCCGCCCAGCGTAAACCAAACTGCTTCCAGTCGTACTCAAAGCTCACCGCATCACGACGATGAAACAGCAGCCAACCGCTGTAGGCCACCATAAAGGGAAACAGATACGCAAGATAGCCAAACAAGTAGAGGGTGAAATCCGAAAACCAGGCGCCAAAAGCGCCGGCCATATTGTGGATTCCGTTCCTGGCACCGGTCTGCGACCAACCGGGGTCATCGCGGCTATAGCTTGCCAACGCCAATAACAGGTAACAGGCAACCGCCAACAATACAAACATAACGGCTTCACGTAATACCGCTTTGGCGTGCCCGGCCAGAGGACTGGTTTCAGATTTTCGTTTTGCTTGTGCCAAGTTAACTATTCTTATGAGCTGCGTTAATTAAGATGTTGATATATGGAGCTTTTTAAAGCGCTTAAGATACACCGTTAGCGGCGCTGAAACAATTAAAGGGCCACCTGACAATTGTATTTTGCGACTTTGGCCATATTGAGATTTTGGGGTTTACCCATACCCTGTACACAAATACCATAGGTACACCGTACCACATTGCCCTTTAACCGGGCTTTTTTAATGCAGGAGACCCACAGGTGAGTGAAGTAAAACATAGCCGACTGATCATTTTAGGATCCGGTCCGGCAGGATATTCCGCTGCAGTTTATGCGGCTCGAGCCAATCTGAATCCCACTTTGATCACCGGAATACAAATGGGCGGTCAACTCACCACCACCACCGATGTCGATAATTGGCCGGGCGATGTAGAGGGGCTGCAGGGTCCGGATCTGATGGAGCGCATGAAAAAACATGCCGAACGCTTCCATACCGAGATCATCTTCGACCACATTCATACAGCGGAACTGCAACAAAAACCCTTTAAGCTAATCGGCGATTCCGGCAGCTATAGTTGCGATGCACTGATTATCGCAACCGGCGCCAGCGCCCAATATCTGGGCATGGAATCGGAACAGGCTTTTATGGGTAAAGGCGTTTCCGCCTGCGCCACCTGCGATGGTTTTTTCTATCGTAATCAACCTGTTGCGGTTATTGGCGGCGGCAATACGGCCGTTGAAGAAGCGCTTTATTTGTCCAACATCGCCTCCAAAGTCACCGTCGTACACCGCCGCGACAAATTTCGTTCGGAGAAAATTCTGGCCGATCATCTGATTGAAAAATCAGGCGACGGCGGTAATGTCGAAATCGCCTGGAACCACGTGCTGGATGAAGTGCTGGGCGATGAGTCTGGCGTTACCGGCATACGGTTAAAGAACGTAAAAGACGGCAGCACCCGGGAGGTTGCGCTACAGGGCGTGTTTATCGCCATCGGCCATAAGCCCAATACCCAGATCTTTGAAAATCAGCTGGAAATGGAAAACGGCTACATAAAGGTTCGTTCCGGCAGCAACGGCAACGCGACAGCTACCAGTGTTGCCGGTGTCTTCGCGGCCGGGGATGTGATGGACCATATTTATCGCCAGGCTATTACCTCCGCCGGTAGTGGTTGTATGGCCGCTCTCGACGCTGAAAAATATCTCGACGAAGTTTCAGGCTAAATTCATTTCCATGCTTAGCATCGCCTCTGATACCAATCAGAGGAGCCGAATGATCGCGTATGAACTACCCGCCAGTAAGACTGTCGGAATTCGCTACTGGATCCGGTTCTATCGACAGGAAATGGAAATACATGATTATCTTCAAAGCTACTATTATTTCCAGAATAGAAAAACACCTGCTTACTAATCGCTTTGCGCAGTTCTGTGGCTCCTTACTTCTGCTCATCATTTTCACTGGTTCAGTACTGGCCGAAGAACCACGTCTAAAAGTGGGCTTGTTGTCCGGCGGCGGCGAAAGTAGTCAGTTCTGGAACAACATGATTCGTTTTGCTGAAGCGGTTGCTGAAGATCTTAATATTGAATTGGTCGTTGAATACCCTTCCCCACAAACCGCTAAAGCAAATATGGCAATCGGCCAGAAACTACTCAACGAAATCGGCTCCGATGCATACCTCATAACACCCTATCTTGGTTCAGTCACTGCAGATCTGTTGCAGTCTGCGAATACGCGCGATATCAGAGTATTTGTAATCAACGCCGATATACCCGAAAAGGAAAAACAATTCGTCGGGCAACCACGAATTAAGTACAGCAACTGGATCGCTCACAGTTACGCTGACGATGTACAAGCCGGTTATTTAGCTGCGGATGAAATCCTGGCTCTATTTCCATCTGCACCTTCATCAAACGGACAAACCGCTATCAGAATGGTTGGACTGACGGGTCCGTTTACGTCACAAGCCTCTTTCAATCGCAACAATGGCTTAAAAAACCGTATAAGCGAATCAGAGAATGCAATGTTATATGAAATTCGGGAAGCGGGTTATCAGGAATCATCTGCTAAAACAGTTTCCAAAATGTATCTCGCCAAGTACCCGTCACTGAATGCAGTCTGGACAGCCAGTGACAGCATGGCCATCGGCGCCATTGACGCCATAAAAGAAGCAGGCAAAAAACCCGGTGTCGATGTTGTGGTTAGTGGCGTGGACTGGACAACAGGCGGCATCCGTGCCGTTAAATCAGGCGACATGACGGCAACCATCGGTGGCCACTTTATGGAAGCCGGGATAGCGCTGATCCTCATTGAGGATTACCACCGCAACAAGGATTTTGCCGAAGAACTCGGGACGGTTTTTAAAATACCGATGTATCCGATTTCAAAAAAGAATATCGATGAATACTTATCAATCATTGGCACACATCCTAACTGGTCAAAAATTGATTTTAAAAAATTCTCAAAGACCCATAACAAAAATCTGCAGAAGTACAATTTTTCCTGGCAGAGAATCGTAGCAAACATGAAATAGCAGCAGAATAAATTGGATCATCATTTAGCATTTGCCCATGCCATCTTTCCAGATCCATATCGTTAATCAAATTTCAGACGTTGATCAAAATGAGTGGAATGCACTGCTCCCCGACAGCAATCCATTTTTACGATATGAATTTCTGGCCGGTCTGGAAACCTGCGGCTGCATCACAGCCGATACCGGCTGGCAGGCCAATCATTTTCTGATTAAAAATAATCAGAATCAACTGGTCGGCGCGATGCCGGCCTATCTTAAGCAAAATTCATTCGGTGAATTTGTATTTGACTGGTCCTGGGCTTCCGCCTATGAAAACGTTGGCTTGCGCTATTATCCCAAACTGGTATCAGCAATTCCTTTTACGCCGGTCACCGGGCCTCGCCTGCTTACAGGTCAGCATGCAAACCGTGAAACAATAAACCAATTTTTAATTGATGCCATAAAAGATGATGTGGATAAAAATTCCTTCTCCAGCTTTCATTGTCTATTTCCGGAACAAGATCATTTAGATCAACTTGTCGAACACCAATTACTCGCACGTGTCGCCTATCAATATCACTGGCACAATCAACACTATCAGGATTTCGATCACTATTTATCTTTCTTTCGTTCGCAAAAACGGAAAAACGTTAAACGTGAACGGCGACGAGTCAATGAGTCAGGAATTCAAATACGCGTTTTACACGGCGACGAATTAAATGATGAGCAGTGGAACACCGTCTATCACTACTATCGTTCCACTTTCCTGAAAAAGGGTAATTACCCTGCCCTGACACTGGAATTTTTTAAACATCTTGCCGTCAGTATGCCCGCCAATCTTGTTATTGTTTTGGCCGAATATAAAAATCAATCCATTGCTGCGGCCATCAATTTTCGCAGCGATGATCGTCTCTATGGTCGTTACTGGGGTTCTGAAATTCAATTCCAGAATCTGCATTTCGAAGTATGTTTTTATGCGGGTATTGAATACTGCATCAATAACGGTTTAAATGCATTTGAACCCGGCGCACAGGGTGAACATAAAATCACGCGTGGATTTTTGCCTACAGAGACCTATTCGATGCACTGGATTGCGGACCCCCGATTTCGAACCGCCATTAAGGATTTTCTGCGACGCGAGCAACAAGCCATTAAGCAATATAAACCGCAATTGGATAAACTATCTCCCTTTCGTGCGAGCGATTCCGAATGATCCCGTGGTTGGACGAGACGGACGATGGAACCCCTTTCCCGGATCCGCAAACCGCTTTAAGCGAACCGGATGGTTTGCTGGCGGCCGGTGGTAGCCTGCGACCTTTACGTTTGTTAAGTGCCTATCGTCGCGGTATTTTCCCCTGGTACAACCCGGGCGAACCAGTGCTTTGGTGGGCCCCGTCGCAACGTGCGGTTATCTATCCGGAGCAGATTCATATCCCGCGCAGACTGCAACGCGAATTACGTAAATTGCCATTTGAAATCAGCCATAACAAAGCTTTTCGCGACGTCATGATCGCTTGCGCAGCACCGCGCAAGATCAGCGAGGCAAGCTGGATAAGCACGGAGATGATCGATGCCTACTGTGATCTGCATGTACTGGGTTATGCACGATCCATTGAGTGCTATTTAAACAACAAACTGGTGGGTGGAATATATGGCGTACAGCTCGGCCAGGTGTTCTTCGGCGAGTCGATGTTTCATACGGTGAGTAATGCCTCAAAAGCCGTATTGATTGAAACCGCCAGACAACCCGATATTGCATTGATCGATTGCCAGATACCCAATCCACACCTGGAATCAATGGGGATGGTGATGGTACCGAGGGATGAGTTCTTGGGGTTGCTGGATGAATTTTGTGAAAAATAAAAGATCACCACGGAATTACACGGAAGGAAAAAATCGTAGCCCGGATGCTTGTTTTTTTATCTTTAGCACTGCGCCGGTAACAACGCATTGGTTTTACCGGTTACATAATAAACCACCAATCCCAGCCATTCACGTATTGCCCAAATCACATCATTCAAATTAGCAGACAACAACCACTGCGGGCGGATTGAAAATTCAGTACCACCGTGATGATCCACCGGATACGGAATCACCGACCAACCCTGTTGACAGAAAATACCCACTGAGCGCGGCATATGCGCAGCCGAAGTAACCAGTATCCAGCTTTCTCCGGCGATCGGCTTAACCATTTCTTTGCTCAGCAATACATTCTCGTAAGTGTTGCGTGATTCACGTTCAAACTGGATACGCTCAATATTCATGCCCTGCTGCTGAAAAAAATCATAAGCAATATCGGCGGCCTTGAATTGCTCAAAAGCAAGTCCGGGACCGCCGGTGAACAGCAGCCGTGCATCCGGGTAACGTCTGGCCAGCATCATAAAGGTGGTGTAACGTTCTGCACCGTCTGCAAACTCCATTTGCTCCCATGAAGCTGACGCAACCAAATGCTCCGGTCCCGCCAGCATAATGATGCCGTCAATATGCGGCGGCAAATCGGGATTGGTTGGAAAGCGGTGTTCCAGCGGATAATAAAGCCAGCTGCCAAAAGGAAATAATGCAATCAACAGCAATGCAGCGGTTGCCATCGTTATTAAAATTTTTGCTTTGTTGATGGCACCCACCCACAGCAGCACACAACCTGCGAGCAGGATTAATAAAATCAAACTGTCCGGCGCAATAACGGCCCAAGCCAGTTTCGAAAGCCAGAAAAATGCAGTATCCACTTTTATAGCCTCAAAAAAGCCAACGCGATTTACTTAACCGCGGAGATAGCTGATTTAACCGCCGCCAGTTCTGCTTTAATCGAAACAACATTGCCTGCGCTGAGCTTGATGGCAGTATCCGGATCTTTTAAACCGTGGCCGGTCAATGTGCAAACGATGGTCTTGCCTGCAGGAATCTTGCCGCTTTTCAAATCGCGCAGTGCACCGGCAATCGACGCAGCAGAAGCCGGTTCACAGAAAATACCTTCCTTGCATGCCAATAACTTTTGCGCCTGTAAAATTTCATCATCACTTAGTTCATCAAACCAGCCACCGGACTCACGACTGGCCGCCCAGGCATAATCCCAGGATTGCGGATCGCCGATGCGAATCGCGGTTGCGATGGTTTCAGGATTCTTGACCGGGCCACCGCGCATAAACGGTGCCGATCCGGACGCCTGATAACCGGCAATGACCGGACGGGAATCAACCAATGCCTCTCCCGGCAGTTTGCATTCACCGCCACCGCAATAGGTGCAGGAACCGGTTGCATTGGCGACGCTGGAATAATCGGTATAACCAATCCAGTGCGCAGTGATATTGCCCGCATTACCAACCGGCAGGCAGTGATAATCCGGTGCGCGACCGAGCTCTTCCAGAATTTCGTAGGCAATTGTTTTCTGGCCCTGCAAGCGATACGGGTTAATTGAATTAACAATCGTAACCGGCAACTCCTCCGCCACTTCACGGACCAGGCGCAAGCCCTGATCAAAGTTGCCTTTTATCTGGATGACTGTTGCACCATGCATCATGGCCTGCGCCAGTTTACCCATTGCGATTTTGCCTTCCGGTATTAAAACAAACGCTCTTATTCCGGCGCGTGCGGCGTAGGCAGCGGCCGAAGCCGATGTGTTGCCGGTCGATGCGCAAATAATCGCTTTGCTGCCTTCATAGACAGCCTGCGTCACCGCCATGGTCATGCCGCGATCTTTAAACGAAGCGGTTGGATTTAAACCTTCGTACTTTACATACCACTCCACATCCAGACCAAACTCATCCGGTATATTTCGCAACTTGATTAAAGGTGTATTACCTTCACCCAGACTAATGGGTACAGCATTATCAGCCAGCGGCAGTCGGCTCCGGTAGCGTTGCAGCAAACCGGTATAGTGTTCACGAAATGGCATATCGTCCTCTTTGGGAGTCCTACTCTAAGTTTTCTAAACGGATGCGCGTCACGGAACCGGCAATGCAATCCATGCTTTCGATTTCTGCAATCGCAGCCTGCATTTGTTTCTCGTGCACACGATGAGTCAACATGATAATCGGCACCTGCGCGACGCCTTCAGAAGGTTCTTTCTGGATAACCGCTTCAATACTGATGCCTGCGCGACCCAGTGCAGTGGTCACGCGCCCCATAACACCCGGCACGTCTTCCGCCAGCATTCTCAGATAATAAGCAGTTTCAATATCACCAATCGGTAATATCGGATCATCCTTAATGGAATCGGGCTGAAACGCCAGGTGCGGTACACGATTATTGGGGTCAGTGGTGAGTGATCGAACCACATCAATCAAATCTGCCACAACAGCGGATGCAGTCGGTAACGCGCCGGCACCGGCACCGTAATATAAAGTTTGACCAACCATATCGCCTTTCACCAGCACGGCATTCATAACGCCGTTCACATTGGCTATCAAACAGCGTTCCGGAATTAAAGTCGGATGTACGCGCAATTCTATACCTTGTTGGGTTTTGCGAGTCACGCCAAGATGTTTAATGCGATATCCCAGCGCTTCGGCATACGCAACATCATCGCGGGTAATATGACTGATACCCTCGGTATAACACCGTTCAAAATGCAACGGTATTCCAAATGCAATCGACGCGAGTATGGTCAGTTTGTGCGCGGCATCGATACCTTCAATATCAAAAGTCGGATCGGCTTCCGCGTAACCTAAGGCCTGCGCTTCGACCAGCACTTCAGAAAAATCGCGACCTTTTTCACGCATCTCGGTCAAAATAAAATTTCCGGTGCCGTTGATAATACCAGCCGCCCATTCAATATGATTGGCAGCCAGACCTTCACGCAAAGCTTTAATAATCGGAATACCGCCGGCAACAGCCGCTTCAAACGCAACGGTGACACCGTGTTTTTGTGCTGCGGCAAAAATTTCATTGCCGTGCCTGGCAATCAGTGCTTTATTGGCAGTTACAACGTGCTTACCGTTTTCGATGGCTTTCAACACTAATTCCAGCGCCGGTTGGTAGCCGCCGATCAATTCGATCACCACCGACACGTCGGGATCATTTACGACCGCAAAGCCATCTTGAGTAATCTTTATTGCCGAAGTATCAATGGGTAACTTCGGTGGTTCAAGAGCTGCCGCATGACTGATGACAATACCTCGACCGGCACGTCTGCAAATTTCGCGTGCATTACGGCTCAATACCTGCACGGCGCCGCTGCCGACAGTGCCAAGCCCGAGTAATCCGATTTTTACTGGTTTAAGTCCCATAACATTCTCATCCACTATGCTACGCCGTCATTACGCAGCATATCTTTTATGCAACGTACCGCCTGACGGGTTCGATGCTTGTTTTCAATCAAACTAAAGCGAACATGATCGTCACCATACTCACCAAAACCAATACCCGGTGAAACCGCAACCCTGGCGTCGTTTAAAAGCTTTTTGGAAAATTCCAGCGAACCCATGGCCAGATAGGCATCCGGTATTCTGGCCCAGACAAACATCGTGGCTTTGGGTTTTTCCACCGGCCAGCCTGCAGCCGTTAAGCCTTCACACAAGACATCACGTCGATCCTGATACAAAGCCCTGATTTCCTGAACGCAGGACTGATCGCCCTCAAGAGCTGCAATCGCCGCAACCTGAATCGGCGTAAACATTCCATAATCCAGATAGGATTTCATTTTCGCCAGCGCACCCACCAACGTTGGATTACCGCAAACGAACCCGACGCGCCAGCCGGGCATATTATACGTTTTCGACATCGAGTAAACCTCGACCGCAATATCCTTGGCGCCCGGCACCTGCAATATTGACGGCGCCTTGTAACCATCAAAGACAATCTCGGCATAAGCAATATCGTGCACCACCCAGATTTCGTGTTCGCGGGCAATTTCAATCACCCGTTTGAAAAAATCCAGCTCCACACACTCGGCGGTCGGGTTGGCCGGGAAGTTCAGCGACAACATTTTGGGCACAGGATAGGAGGTTTTAATGGCCTTGACCAGTTCCTCAAAAAAATCCACATCCGGTCGCAACGGCACGTGCCGTACATCCGCACCGGCAATCACCATGCTATAGGGGTGAATCGGATAGGTCGGATTAGGAACCAATACCGCATCACCCGGACCCATCGTGGCCAAAGCCAGATGCGACAGTCCTTCCTTTGAACCAATGGTCACAATCGCTTCGGTTTCCGGATTAATATCAACATCAAACTGGTTTTTGTACCAGCTCGCAACGGCTCGCCGTAATCGGGGTACCCCTCTGGATAAGGAATAGCGATGTGTATCGCTGCGCCTGGCGGCTTCACACATTTTCTCAACCACATGCGCCGGTGTGGGCTGATCAGGATTACCCATACCAAAATCAACAATATCTTCCCCACGCGCTCGCGCCTGCGCCTTTAACTCATTGACGATGTTAAAGACATAGGGTGGCAGTCGCTTGATTCTGGGAAAATCGGTGTTCACATGGGTTACCTTTAAATTATTGAAGTTACTCGAAAAAACCGGCAAATTGCGCCAAACACGGTAAGGTACTTGTCGGCCCGCAGGGTGTCAAATGAGGCTAGTACTTAGACCCTAACGAAGGTATTCAGATGTCGCTGCATCACTTAATATACGAATAAATTGGAGTAGATCGTTAAAAATGCAACTCCATCTCGAAACAACCGCTGGGCGAACATCGATATCCGCCTATTCAGAACAAGGTATACACATCGCCGGGCGCTGGTATAGCAATCATTTGTTACTTACGCCGGAGCGTATTCTGGAAGACCGGCAACCGGTACCGATAGCGTCGTTAACATCTCAACACCTGAAACCTCTATTGGAAGAAAAACCCGAAGTTTTAATCCTCGGCACCGGTAAAGAAGTCATTTTTCCAGACCCAAAACTCTATGCAGAATTAGCAGCGGATAATATCGGACTTGAAGTGATGAACACCGAAGCCGCTTGCAGAACATTTAATATTTTGTTGAGTGAAAAAAGAAGAGTGGTCGCGGTGCTTTATCCTGGAGTCATGTAGTTAACTAAATATAAAGCATATCCGCCGACAGCCCCTTACTTTCCAGAATCCTGCGCAATCGCTTTAATGCTTCCATCTGAATTTGCCTTGCCCGCTCACGCGTTACACCCAGCTCATTACCGACTTCTTCGAGTGTGCAACGTTCAAAACCACGCAACCCAAAACGACGTATTACGACATCGCGTTGTTTTTGTTCCAGTTCATCCAACCAGATTTCAATATGCTCACGCACTTCATCCGACTGCAATAAATCAGGGGGCTCGGGATTATTTTCATCCGGAATGATATCCAGTAAAGCGCTGTCACTGTCTTTACCGATTGGGACATCGACCGAAGTCACACGCTCATTCAAACCAAATATTCTGACCACATCGTCCAGTGGTTGATCGAGTTTTTCGGCAACTTCTTCCGGCGTCGGTTCGCGTTCCAGACCCTGCTGTAATTGACGCGCCGCTCTCAAATACACATTGAGCTCTTTGATGATATGAATCGGCAAACGGATGGTGCGCGTCTGATTCATAAGACCGCGCTCAATCGTTTGTCTGATCCACCAGGTTGCATAGGTTGAAAAACGAAAACCACGCTCCGGGTCGAATTTCTCAACCGCTCGAATCAGGCCCAGATTGCCTTCTTCTATTAAATCCAGCAGCGCCAGACCACGATTCATATAACCGCGTGAAATCTTAACAACCAGACGCAAATTGGATTCGATCATTTTGCATCGTGCCGCCTCTTCGCCCTGGCGGGACAAACGTCCATAGTAAATTTCTTCTTCCGGTGTTAACAGCGGGGAGTATTCAATTTCCTTAAGGTAAATTCTTGTAGCATCAATTTCGCGAGATGAGATCTCGCCTGGCTCAAAATCGGGTTTCTTGCTTTCTTTGTCGTCGTTATCGATCAATAGCGGTTCGACATCCATCAATTCCGAACCATCATCCGCTTTGAAATCAGGACTATCGCGATCTCCATTTTTGCTCCCGGCAACACGCGTCCGTTTTTTTTTCATTGAGCCCCCGTCGTCGCGTCCCTCTCTCCAGTTCACCAGAATGCCCTAACTTCAGCGTTCGGGCAAGTATTTGAGTGGATCGACCGGCTGCCCCTGTTTGCGAACTTCAAAATGCAGGCGTGGTTCATCCTGTTCAGCCGCACCCATATTTGCGATAACCTGGCCTGCTTTGACCTGCTCACCTTCCTTGACGTTCAACCTGCTGTTATGCGCATAAGCCGATAAATAATCTTCGCTGTGTTTAACAATAACCAGTTTGCCATACCCCGCCAGCCCGCTGCCGCTGTACACCACCCGGCCGTCCGCCGACGCATAGATGGGTTGACCGTGTTGACCTGCAATATCAATACCCTGAGAACTGCTTTTACTGCCCTTGAAGTGACGTACGACTTTCCCTTCTGTGGGCCAGCGAAATTCCCCGGGTGGTGGTCCGGCTTTACGATTCGATTTAACGGTACGAGGTTTTGTGGCGACAGATGCGGTCGCGGCAGTCGAAGAATTATTTTTCGGTCGTCGATTTTCCGGCAAAAATTCCGGATCAACCAGAATCAGTTCCTGATCCGGATGGATAATGTAGGGCGAACGTATACCATTCCACTGTGCCAGAGTTTTGTAATCAACCTGATAACGCCAGGCGATTGCATATAGGGTATCACCGCTACGAACGCGATAAACCTGTGAACTACGCAAACCCTGGGTAATTCCGCAGGCCGTCAATACCGATAGACTGATCAGTAAGATGAACCATCGAATCAAAAGTGACAAACAACGCATGCCGACAGTTTAATGCATAACAAGATAGATCACGATTGCCAATATCACAGTACTCCAGCCAAACCAGTCCACATAACGCCGCACGACCGGTTCGAACTTCGGTCCCAGCAGCATTATTAATCCAGCTGCCAGAAAAAACTGGATACTGCGTCCGACTAACGAAGCCACCACAAAGGGAATCAGATGCATCGATAGAGTACCCGCCGCAATCGTAAATATTTTGTAAGGTATCGGCGATACGCCGGCCAGAAACAAAGCCCAAAAGCCCCATTCAGCAAACCATTCGCGTGCCAGATCAAATTCATCCAGATAACCAAAATCGATAATCAACGGCATCGCTATTTCAATCAAGGCGTAACCAATCAAATAACCCAGCAAGCCTCCCAACACCGAAGTGACCGTTGCAATAAGCGCCAGTTGCCAACCCTGTTTTGGTTTCGCCGCCACCATCGGTACCAGCATAAAAACCGTTGGAATCGGGAAAAAAGACGATTCCATAAAACTGAGTGCAGCCAGATACCACTTTGCTTTTGGATGCGCTGCCCAGTGCATCACTCTTTCATATAAAGGGGAAAATAATTTCATTAAGTAGTTCGCTTTTATGATTTATGTGGCTTAATTACGCCCGGATAAAAACGGCACAAACGAAACCAGTTCCAGTTCCTGCGGTTCCAGGCCATCTTCGGTTTTTCGGATTATGGTCAGGCGTTGCACACTGCCGGCCTTGCCGAGTGGAACAATAATTCTTCCACCCTCTGCCAGTTGTTCATATAAGGCATCGGGCACATCTTCCGGTGCTGCCGTCACAATAATCGCGTCATACGGTGCTTTGTCTGGCCAACCCAACGTACCATCACCATGAAGTATCTCGACATTATCCAATTGCAATTTTTTTAATAACGCACTACTGCGTTGATAAAGCGGTTCGATGCGTTCAATGCTGTAAACCTGCTCCACCAGCATACTTAATATGGCCGCCTGATAACCCGAGCCGGTACCGATCTCAAGCACTTTTTTCGGCCTGACTTCATTAACACCACCGATGATGGCTTCCGTCATACGGGCAACAATAAAGGGTTGCGAGATAGTCTGACCAAATCCAATTGGAAGCGCGCAATCTTCATAGGCGCGATTGGCCATCGCTTCATCAACAAACAGATGGCGCGGCATATTGCGCATCACCCGCAAGACTTCCGGATGTCTCACCCCTTCCGCCTGCAACCTGTCGAGTAACTGGTCGCGTCGGCGCTGTGAGGTAAAACCGATACCAAGCAAATCATTGCGTCCCAATTTGCTCATAGATCCTTTACCCAACGACTCAATGAATCCAGATGATCATAACGCGTCAAATCAATTTTCAACGGTGTTATTGATATATAGCCGTTGCTGACAGCGTGAAAATCAGTACCGGGTCCGGCATCCTGTTCGGAGCCCGCCGCCCCAATCCAGTACAACTGATCACCGCGCGGATCATGGCCTTTGATAACGTGCTCCGCCCGATGGCGATTACCCAGCCGCGTCACCTGCCAGCCCTTGATTTCATCCCAGGGCAGATCCGGCACATTCATATTCAATATGCTTTCGCCAGGCAGTGAGGTACTTCGAATCCTGGCCACCAGCTCACGCGCTGCTCGGGCACCGCTGTCGTAATGCTGTGGGGTGTAAGACGTCATGGAAACGGCAATCGCCGGATAACCCAGAAATCGACCTTCAATCGCCGCGGCCACCGTACCCGAATAAATCACGTCGTCACCCAGATTGGAGCCCGAGTTGATGCCGGAAATCACCATATCCGGCAGGGTGTCCAGCAAACCGGTGATCGCCAGATGCACACAATCAGAAGGGGTCCCGTTGACATACAGGAAACCGTTGGGAGCCTTGAATACCCGCAGCGGGTCATGCACGGTCAATGAACTACTGGCAGCACTGCGGTTGCGTTCAGGCGCAATAACGTCGATATGATCTGCAACCTCAGTGATAGCCTTCGCCAGCGCCTCAATTCCAGGTGCCTGATAGCCATCATCGTTACTAATTAAAATCCGCATTTTAGTGAAATCGGTGCTCAAACAATCTGTTGTATTAATCTACAATGGCTGGTGATTGTACTGAAATTGCCTTGATCAGAGTATTGCAAAACGGAAATCGGCGATGAATAAACTGGATGATGACGAAATCGAGCTGTTTCGTGGTGCCATCGGCGAAGTCAAACCGGTAATCAATGACCGGGTTGAAATTAAAAAACCGGCACCGGCAGCCGTGCCCTCCCAACTGGAGCGTGATGAACGGCAGGTGCTGAATGATCTGCAAACCGGTGACAACGACCCGGATGACGCCAGCCTCGGCGACAATATTCAGTATCACCGACCCGGAATTCAGCTCAGTGTCTTGCGTAAACTGCGGCGCGGGCAGTTCAGCATCGGCGGCGAATTAGACCTGCACGGCATGGTCTCCACCGAAGCCAAAAAGAAATTATCCGAATTTATTAAAGAAGCACTAATACGTGATATTCGTTGTGTGCGGATTATTCACGGTAAAGGCCTGCGTTCTTCCAATAAAGGTCCGGTTTTAAAACCGCTGACTGCGAAATGGTTATCACGGCATGCTGAAGTGTTGGCGTATTGCACGGCCAGACCGATAGATGGCGGTAGTGGGGCTTTGTATGTTTTGTTAAAGAAATAAAAACCGGCCACGGAAACCGCGGAAAACCAATTTACTTTCGGGTATAAGATAGTTATAAAGACATTGCCATACAATATTGGAACCGGCCGCCAACTGAAAAGATGAAAGGAAGTGAGAACATGAAAATTTTAATCATTTTTAATCGTGAGCCGTATGACAATACTGACGTAACATGGAACGGCCTCCGTTTAGCAAGAAAATTAGTGGAATCCGGACAAGAGGTCAGAATATTTTTGATGAACGATTCTGTTGATATGGCGAGAGACGTATGCAAACCGCCGGAAGGATATGACCAAGATTTAAGTGCAATGCTTAAAGATTTAATCGCCCAGAGTGTTCCTGTAAAAGTTTGTGGAACTTGCATGACAAGATGTGGAATTTACAAGAATCACCCGTATTTTGATGGCGCAGAGAAATCCACAATGCCTGAATTAGCAGAATGGGTTATTGAAAGCGACAAAGTAATTACTTTCTAACTAAAGCTCGCTTCTCGATATTGCGGCACTAAACCTTACAAATAAAAACCGCCTCCTTTGGATTTTGCTCGGGATTTCGCAGGCTGTTTCCGGGCTACTTTGCAGTGTAATCAACAAGCTCTCGCAATACAGAGGTCGCATAACTACCTGCCGGCAAAAAGAATTTTAATTTCAACGTCCGCTCCGAGAATTCCCACTGCAATTCCTTTGGCACCACTCTAAGCGCTCGGCGTGCCGATTCCATTCGAGCGGCTTTTAAACCTTTTATAAGTTTAGGTTGTTGATCAAACACCGTCTGCTCCAGACTCGCTATATTACCTGTGGTCATCAACTCACCGTCGCCTGCCAGCGGCCCGGTGGTATCGAGATCGTGACTGTCAAGACGTTGCTGCAATTCTTCCAGTTGATCGGTTTCGGCTGCGAACACACTATGTGTTCCGGATAACATCAACACATCACCTGCCAGCACCTGTTGCCAATTATTATTTTGTATGCGTTGACTTAATAGTTCGTTAAATATAAATGAACGGGCGGCGGAAAGATAAATACTGCGCTGATTACGTTTTACTCTTTTGCCGGCAAACATAGCGATGGCGCACTCGATATTTTTACCGTCCCGACCAAAACGTTGTTCGCCAAAATAATTTGGTACGCCTTTATTCTTGATAACATCAAGTCGAGCAATCAACTGCTCGGCATCACCATCGAGATCGGCAATGGTGACTTCAAAACGATTGCCATCCAGGGCACCGCGGCGTAATTTACGTTGATGGCGTGTCGCTTTAAGAATTTTTATTTGTTCAGATTCGAAGGCATTCCAATTTGGATCTGATTTTGCGGCAAGATAAACGCTATACCATTGCCGGGTAACTGCACGCCGGTCTTTCATACCGGCATAACTGACATCGCGCTTGGCAACGCCACTCACTTCGGCCAATTTGTCGGCCACCCAGTCCGTATTGGTATCCCGCTTTTCTACAAACAGATACACATGCTCACCGCTGCCCTCCGGTTCAAACCGCAATTGCTCGCTGACCAGGAAATGCTCAGGCAAACTTTTGATCACTCCACACACTGTCGGTTTGCCCCATGCATAGGACCAGTTATAAAAAATTTTTTCTTGATTGAACGCAGTCATTATTCAGGTGGATTCAGTTTTACCTGCTGGTAAATCGACTTTATTTCCGCGGGCGTCAGGCTCTGACATTTTCCGGCTTTCAGGTTTCTGGGTAACAGGATACCGGCGTAGCTGATGCGCATCAGGCGACTGACTGTTAAACCCACCGCTTCCCATAAACGCCGTACTTCGCGGTTGCGTCCTTCGGTTAACGTGACGTGATACCAGTGATTGGCACCGGTTCCACCGGCATCCTCTAAAGTTAAAAAGCGCGCCATACCATCTTCCAATTTAACGCCTTTTTTTAGTTTCTTAATTATTTCTGAGGTTACTTCACCGAGAACACGAACCGCATATTTTCGTTCAATAGTATAACTCGGGTGCATCAACCGATGCGCCAGTTCACCATCTGTGGTAAACAACAATAATCCCGTTGTTGTAATATCCAGCCTGCCAATATTAATCCAACGGCCACTGCTTACTCTCGGTAACGCGGCAAAAACACTTTTACGACCTTCCGGATCGCTACGCGTTGTCACTTCGCCTTCCGGCTTGTTATAGATAATCACGCGGTGCGCCTGTTGTTCACGATACTTTGCAACCGGCTGATCATCAACTGTAATGCGATCCTTCTCACTGACCTTGCTGCCAAGGATAGCAACCTGCCCGTTCACCTTAACCCGGCCTGCTTCAATCAGGTGCTCGCAGGCCCGACGTGATGCCACAACAGAAGCCGCCATTACTTTTTGCAAACGCTCCAACATCGAGAGACAATACTCCCCGCGCAAATACAGTTAATTAAAAACATTCCGACCATGTTAGCCCGCAGAAACCGGACCAGAGCAGCAGTATACAGCATAACCTGTCTGTTATTGTTGAGCTGTGGCGGACCCAGAGTCTTTATCGGTGAATACGATCATTTAAGACCCAGCCTGGTCGCCGCTGCCATGGCGATGCGCGGCAAGCCCTATCGTTATGGTGGTACAAGCCCGGACGGCTTCGATTGCAGTGGTCTGGTTGTTTACAGTTACAAACAATTTGATATCGACATTCCACGCAACAGTTATAAACAATACAAAGCCAGCAAAATCATCTATGAGCAGGATTTAAAACCGGGCGATCTGGTTTTCTTTCGCACTAACAGTTCCTTTGTATCGCACGTCGGCATCTATGTCGGTAATAACCGGTTTGTGCATGCACCGGGCAAAGGCAAAACCGTCAGAGTCGATTCGATGGATGACGATTACTATCGAAAACGATTTGTTGGGGCGGGAACGTTTTTGTGATACAAACCAATAAAATTTTGGTTTCAATCAATAAACAAAGTTAATGCAACGACTCCGGTTTTTCAGGTGCCAGATTTTCCAGTTCAATAATATTGTTAAGTTCATCGTCATCAATATTGTCTTCATCGAATTCTGCGGGTTTGTCGTCACCAGCCCCTTCCAGATCCAATTCAGGATTATGCAGCTTATCCAGGTCCTTTAATTCCGCCAGCGTCGGCAATTCATCCAGATGCTGTAAATTAAAATAATCGAGAAAATCTTTTGTCGTTCCAAACATGGCCGGTTTTCCCGGTACATCACGATGCCCGACAATTCGAACCCAGTTACGTTCCTGCAAAGTTTTGGTAATACTGGTGCTAACACCAACGCCGCGAATTTCTTCGATTTCGCCTCGAGTTATCGGCTGGCGATAAGCGATAATGGCAAGCGTTTCCAATAAGGCGCGCGAATAACGTGGTGGTTTTTCTTCCCACAAACGACCGATCCAGGGTTCATATTCCTGTTTTACCTGTATGCGATAACCGCTGCTAACCTGTTTTAGTTCAATACCGCGCTCCCGGTATTCTTCCGTCAATTCGTTAATCGCCTGTTTAATTTGCTCACGTTGCGGTTTTTCGTCTTCAGCAGTCTCAAACATATCTTCTATTTGTTTAATGCTCAACGGTTTGGCTATTGCCAACAACGCACCCTCAACAATATTCTTTACCTTGCGGTCATCCATTAGTCCACCTCAATGTCGTTTTTATATGGCTGCGGGTGTTCGCCCAGATCAGCATCGGCCGGTTTGATATAAATGGGCGCATAGGGTTCGGATTGCACAATATCAATCACCGCTTCCTTAATCAGTTCCAGTATCGCCAGAAATGTAACCACCACGCCCATTCGACCTTCTTCATGTTTAAACAAACTGCAAAACTCAATAAATTTATCGGGGTCCAGACTGGCAAGAATATTACTCATGCGTTCGCGCACCGATAAGGATTCGCGTTGGATATGATGGTGCGAAAACATTTCTGCGCGATGCAGCACATCGTGAAATGCCAATAACATCTCCTGCATGGTGATATCCGGCAGGCGAAAACGCTTTTTGATTTCCGGCGGTTCTACGCTTGCTTGATGCAAGTCACGCTCCATACGCGGCAACACATCAATATTTTCAGCAGCCTGCTTGAATCGCTCGTATTCCTGCAGTCGACGTATCAATTCAGCACGCGGATCCTCTTCATCATCGGTACTCGATGGCCGCGGTAACAACATATGCGATTTGATTTCAGCCAGCATCGCCGCCATCACCAGGTATTCCGCTGCGATTTCCAGTTTCAGAACTTCCATCATATCAATGTAGTTCATGTATTGCCGGGTGATGTCGGCAATAGGGATATCCAGGATATCCAGATTCTGTCGCTTGATGAGATATAACAACAAATCCAGCGGACCTTCAAAAGCTTCCAGAATGATTTCCAGTGCATCAGGCGGGATATATAAATCCTGCGGCAACATCGTCAACCTTTCGCCCTGTACCAGCGCAAACGGCATTTCTTCCTGCTGCCCGCCAACAGGTGAATCGTTCTGTTCAGTCATTGTTATCTCTCTATCAAACCCAATGCTCTACGCACATCATCAAGCGTATCGCGAGCGACTTCACGTGCATCATCACAGCCTTCATCAATGATAGTTTGTACCGCACTGATATCTTGTAAATATTCCTGCGCGCGTCGTCGGATCGGCTCGAGTTCGGCTTGTACCGCATCAATAATGTAGCGTTTGCAGTCCAGGCAACCGATACCGGCAGTCGTACAACCCTCATGCACTTTTTGTTTGATTTCCTCATCGGAATAAACCTGATGTAAGGCCCAGACCGGACATTTTCCAGGATCACCCGGATCGTTGCGTCGTACGCGCGCCGGGTCCGTTGGCATGGTGCGAATTTTCTTATCAACCGAATCGGGGTCTTCACGCAGACTGATCGTGTTGTTATAGGACTTGGACATCTTCTGTCCATCCAGACCCACCATCTTGGACTGCTTGGTCAATAAGGCTTTGGGCTCCGGTAAAATAATCTTGCCGACTCCCTCCAGATAGCCAAACAAACGCTCTTTATCGCCGAGCGATACATTCTGCTGTTCTTCCAACAAGGCACGTGCGACATCAATCGCTTCAACATCACCCTGTTCGGTATAGCGCTTGCGTAACTGACGATAGAGTTTGGCGTTCTTTTTGCCCATTTTACCGATAGCGGCTTCGGCTTTTTCTGCAAAATCGGGTTCGTTGCCGTATAAAAAGTTAAACCTTCGCGCCACTTCACGCGTCAGTTCAACATGCGCGACCTGATCTTCACCAACCGGCACAGAGCCCGCCTTATAAATCAGGATATCCGCTGACTGCAGCAAGGGGTAACCCAGAAACCCGTAAGTCGCCAGATCCTTACCCTGCAGTTTTTCCTGCTGATCCTTGTAACTGGGAACACGTTCCAGCCAGCTCAACGGCGTAATCATCGATAACAACAAATGCAACTCAGCGTGTTCCGGCACATGCGATTGCACAAAGATGTGCGAGGAACCTGGCAATATACCCACCGCCAGCCAGTCGATCACCATTTCGATGCTATCGTGGGCAATATTGCCGGTTTCATCGTAATGGGTGGTCAGGGCGTGCCAGTCGGCGACAAAAAAGAAACAGTCATAACTATGCTGTAATTCCAGCCAGTTTTTCAAAACACCGTGATAGTGACCCAGATGCAAGGCACCGGTAGGACGCATGCCGGACAGCACACGTTCGTTTTTTGCGGGTTGAACAGCCAATGGAACTCCCATGTCGTTAATAAAAATCCCGCACAGCCATGCGGATTCCTGAGGGGGGGTATTTTAGGCATTTAGCTAAGCAATATCATCCCCCCTTTTTTGCGCAAGCCGCACTGGCCCTTCAAGAGCTTAACCAACCCATATCACCACCACCTCTGCGCGCCAGCACCGGTACGTCGCCGGTCAAATCGACGACTGTGGTCGGCTCAGGCGGGCAGACACCGGCGTCGATTACGACATCCACCATGTGTTCCAGCTGCTCGCGGATGACGTAGGGGTCAGACATCGGCTGGGAATCGCCGGGTAAAATCAGTGAACTGCTCATTAAAGGCTGATTCAGCGCTTCCAGAATCGCCAACGCGACCAGATTATCCGGCACCCGGATACCGATGGTTTTGCGCTTGGGATGCTGCAGGCGACGCGGAACTTCGCGTGTGGCCGGCAAGATAAAGGTATAAGCACCCGGTGTATGGGCCTTCAGGATACGGTAATGGCTGTTGTCGAATTTGGCATAAGTTGAAATCTCGCCCAAATCGCGGCAAACCAGCGTGAAATTATGCTGCTTGTCGACCTGGCGAATACGCCGGATCCGATCCAGCGCCGATTTATCGCCAATATGGCAGCCCAGTGCATAGCCCGAATCGGTCGGATAGGCGATCAGGCCACCGGCATCCACCAACTCGACGGTACGTCGGATCAGCCGCGGTTGGGGGTGGGTACTGTGAATCTGAAAAAATTGGCTCATCTGCGCTTAATGTTCAAGGTCGATCCGATCCGCCGGCAGGCAATCTGGCGGCTGCCAGGGCAAGTCTGTATCATAGGCGGCCATTTGGATTTGGACCATACTAAAATCAATGAAACTGCTATTCGATATATTTCCCGTTATCCTGTTTTTCGGCACCTACTGGTTATCGGGAAAAGACTTTTACGTCGCAACAGCGGTGGCGATTGTCGCATCTTTTCTGCAAGTTGGCCTGTTCTGGCTGAAAAATCGTCGCTTTGAAAAAATGCACCTGATCTCATTTTTACTGATTCTGGTGTTTGGCGGATTGACGCTGATCCTGCGCAATAACGCCTTTTTTATGTGGAAAGTCACGGTATTAAACTGGTTATTTGCCATTGTTTTCGTCGGCAGCGAATTTATCGGTAAAAAGAATCTGGTGGAACGAATGCTCGGTGAGCAGATCGAACTCCCTGCTGCCGTCTGGCGGCGGATGAATTTAAGCTGGGCCGTCTATTTCTTTGTTTGGGGCGCAGCCAACCTGTATGTTGTGCACCTGGTCAGCATTAACACAGTATCCGAAGCTTTCTGGGTGAATTTTAAGTTATTCGGCTATATTGGATTAACGCTGGCATTTATCATCGCCCAGGCTGTTTATCTCGCCCGTTTTATGCCTCAGGAAGAAACCAAAGAGAATTCGAACTAAGCCATGCTCTACGCCATCTTAAGTCAGGACGTTGAAAACAGTTCCGAGTTGCGCAAAAAATCGCGGCCGGCGCATCTTCAGCGTCTGCAGGAACTGCAGGAGGCAGGCCGCCTGGTTATTGCCGGGCCGCATCCACGCATCGATTGCGAAGATCCGGGTCCGGCGGGTTTTAGCGGCAGTTTAATCATTGCAGAATTTACATCGCTGGACGAAGCTGAAAAGTGGGCGCGCCAGGATCCTTATGTTAAAGCGGGCGTTTATCAATTGGTAACCGTCAAACCATTCAAAAAGGTTTTCTGATGGCAGATCGTATCGCCGTAATAAAAGAACGATTGCAGGCTCACTTGTCACCGCTGGAACTGGAAATTGAAGACCAAAGCGCTTTGCATAGTGGTCATGCCGGTGCCCGCGACGGTGGCGGGCATTTTGCAATCAGAATTATTTCAGACCAATTTACCGGCAAGAGCCTCGTTGAACGGCATCGAATGGTTTATCGAGCATTGGCGGACGCCATGCAAACAGATATTCATGCGTTGAGTATTAAGTCTTTGACGCCCGAAGAAATGTAATCATACTTTTTTTATAACCTATATAAACACCGGGAGACATCATGTCTAAATATGCAAAACTTTTCTTTGTAACTGCTGCGTTCTTGGCACTCAGTGCCTGCGATAATGTCGATCCAGGCAGGCCAATGAAACTTGAAGGCGATATCGTTGCTCAAGTTAACAATATTGAGATTACCCAGGCTGAACTCGATGGTTTAATTAATGCTCGCCGTATGAGTGGACAACAAGTTTCACCTGAACAGTCACTCGAAGAGTTGATCGGATTTGAATTATTACGGCAGGAAGCCGTCGCCAAAGGTATTCTCAATGATCCTGAAGTCGGTGTTGAAATCAATCGCCAGGTTGCAAGTGCTATTGTTTCAAAACATGTGAATAACATTCTTGAAGAATCGCCGATAACAGATGAAGACGTTGCAGCAGAATACGCCAAACAGATCGAAGCCAGACCGGACAAAGAATACGACTCCAGTCATATTCTGGTTGCAACCGAAGACGAAGCCAAACAAATCGTCCAACAACTGGATAAAGGTGCTGATTTTGCAGAACTGGCCAAACAGAAATCAACCGGCCCGTCCGGCAAGTCAGGCGGCAAACTTGGCTGGAGCAGCCCCAGTAATTACGTGCCGGAGTTTGGTCTGGCGTTGCAGAACATTGCCGCCGGTACTTACGGTAAGGAACCGGTTAAAACCCAGTTTGGCTGGCATGTAATCAAGGTTGAAGCTGTTCGCGAAGCCAATAAGCCCACGCTGGAACAGGTCAAACCACAATTGCAGCGCATGATCATGGCACAAAAAATTTCCGAATATGTTGAAAACCTGCGCAATAACGCCACGGTAACGATTGTCGAGAAAGAAGCGGAGCCTGTAGCTGCACCTCAGGTTGAAGATAAGCCTGCTGCAGCACCGGCACCTGTAACCTCAGAAACGCCGGCTGTTGAAGAACAACCCGCAGCAACAGAATAAAAAAATCCAATATCGCCTTAAAAGCCCCGCTTTATGCGGGGTTTTTTATTTTCAAAAAATTCGAACTTTTTGTGAGACCTGGTAACTGACTACCTGCTTAATTACTATTTAAGGATTGCAAATATGACAAAAATTGTAATTGTTTATCACAGTGGCTATGGGCATACGCAGAAGCAGGCGGCCGCAGTCAAGGCAGGCGCTGACGCCGTCGCAGGCATAAACGTTAAGTTACTTGAAATTGATAAGGATGGTGAGCTACCGGAATCCGGTTGGCAGGAATTAGCTGACGCAAACGCCATCATCTTCGGATCGCCAACTTATATGGGTAGCGTATCGTGGCAATTTAAAAAATTCGCCGACGCCAGCAGCAAAGTGTGGTTCAGTCAGAACTGGAAAGACAAACTGGCCGCCGGGTTCACCAACTCAGCAACGATTAACGGCGATAAACTCTCAACACTGCACTATCTGTTCACGCTTGCCATGCAGCATTCAATGTTATGGATCAGCACAGGAATCATGCCCTCCAATTCCAAAGCTGCACAGCGAAACGATATTAATTACCTGGGTTCCTATTCCGGACTGATGGCGCAATCACCCTCCGATGCCAGTCCTGAAGAAGGTCCGCTGCCCGGCGATCTGGTTACCGCCGAAAAATTCGGTGAGCGTATAGCGATAATAGCCAAACGTTGGAAATGACAATTTTGGGAACCTCTGATTTATTCAGAGGTTCCACAAACTTAATTTATATACCGATTTAATCTTAACCACTGCTCACACAGTGCCGGCCATTCTGATGCGGGCCCCTGCCCTTCCCGCATTCCAAAACCATGTTCCGCATTCTGATAGATATGCATTTCTACCGGAACCTTTGCCTGCCGCAAAATGGTATAAAATTTCATGCTATTTTCCATCGGCACACTTTCATCGGTACTGCTATGCATTAAAAAAGTGGGTGGGGTGTTGATATTAACGTGTATTTCATTTGAATAAAACTCAATCAGATCAGCCGCAGGTTTCTCGCCCAATAAAGCTTCGACCGATCCTTGGTGTGCATACGGATCAGAAAATGTAATAACCGGATAAAGTAAAATCATAAAATCCGGTCGCGCTGCAACGGAAGTCAAATCGCCGTATAAATAATCACGCTGATCATAATGCGTCGCTACCGACGAAGCCAGGTGGCCGCCGGCGGAAAATCCAAGAACGCCTATTTTATGAGGGTCGATATTCCATTCGCTTGCTTTGCTTCTGACGATTTGAATGGCACGTAATCCATCCATTAACGGCGCCGGATGACCAAATTCCTGCAAGCGGTATTTTACGATAAAAGCCGAAACACCCAGCGAATTAAGCCAGTTCGCGATCTCCTTGCCTTCTTTCACAATCGAAAGTTTTTCATAACCACCGCCGGGAAAAATAAGCACGGCTGCACCACTGGCATTATTCTTTGCTGCCAGATACGGAATGATTTCGGGTACTCGAACATTATAAACACGTTCGTCCTCATATCGCTCTTGCCCAGGCTGTTTCGACTTGACCGGCATATCCCCCGACCACAGAGGGATTGGTTCGGCAAGGATATTAACTGACATTAATAAACAACCGGTACAAAGCAATAATCGAATAAAATACGCACGAAACATTTAGTTACCTCCGCAATATGATTACCGCGACAATAGGGGGTTCCGCCACCAGTACTATTGATGACCAAAATGATCAACCGATTTGACAGCTGAATTGTGATTACTGAAATCTGGAGCACCACGCTATTTTAGGCAAATCTCCGAAACAATCACAAGAACTATAATCTATCAGGTCGTAGCTTAGGCCTAAAATCCTCATGAAACAGAACGAAGGATAGAGTTCATGTCCAGAGAGATCAAACCAGCTTAGGTAATTGTATGCAATGGAACCTTTATAAATGTTTAATTACTAAGCTATCCTGTAATGCATTCGCTAATAAAAAGGTGCCTCATGAATAAACGATTACACCCGCTTTTTCTTTTCTCTGTCTGTCTTTTCGTCTCAAATACCGTTTTCTCCGCCGATCAAGCACCTGCTCTGGTCAATGGCGCGGAAATTGTAATCTGGCCGGGCATCGCACCCGGCACCGAGAAAGTTACCATCAAGCAAGAAATCGTAGAGCGCAGCACAGATCCTGCACACCCGGATCGGGCTGTTACTCATACCATACGTCCGATACTCAAAGTTTACCGTCCAAAAAAACCTAACGGCATGGCTGTGGTAATTGCTCCTGGGGGTGGTTATCGCCGCGTAGTAATCGACAAGGAAGGACCTGATACTTCGGCCTGGCTAAACAGCCTGGGCGTAACAACATTTGTTTTATATTATCGATTACCCGATGACGGTCATGTCAATGCTGAAGACGTTCCGCTGCAGGACGCGCAACGCGCGATACGTTATGTCAGGTCACATGCTGAATTATGGCAACTGGATCCGCAACGCATCGGCTTTATCGGTTATTCGGCCGGAGGACATCTTGGCGCAACGATGGCTGCTTTTCATGATAAACAGGTTTACCAAGCGATTGATAAAATCGACGCCACCAGTCCTCGCCCGGATTTTGTTGTTTTAGGTTATCCCGGCGCCGGTCAACTCGGACCGATACCCGACAACATCAATCAACTTGACGGACGCAGTCGCTTGACCTGGAAATACCGTATTGAAACGCCGATCACGGCCTCTCCCCCGCCCGCTTTTATTTTTCATGCCGAAGATGATCCCACCGTTCACCCGGAACATTCACATCGTATAACGCGTGCTTTGCGATCAGCCGGCGGTTCGGTTGAACTTCACATCTTCCGCAGCGGTGGACACGGTTTTGGCATTCGTGACGCCAAAGGACCGGTAACGGTTTGGCCGGAGTTATGTGCATCGTGGTTGCGGGGATTGGGGTTTTTATAGAAAATTAGTAAGGGAGCTTCACTACAATTAAGCCTCTCTGGCAAGCTTAATTAAGGTAGTGTTCAGAATTCTGTGTCATTTCTTTAAACTAAGCGAAAAAGGAATGATACATGACCAACAAAG
>JAFGLM010000050.1 GCA_016928055.1 Gammaproteobacteria bacterium | reverse complement strand
TAAAAAGGCTTGCCACAGCGTTGCTCAGTTCGCCCAAAAAATAAACCCCAGTAATTTTTACTGGGGTTTGTCAGCAGCCTGAAAAGCCGGCATTTGCCGGCTTTCGCATTTCTAGGCTGTAACAACCAGATTATCGCGATGGATCAGCTCCGGTTCGTCGATATAGCCCAGCTCCTGTTCAATTTTTTTACTCGAGCAACCCTTAATTTTGATGGTTTCCACCGAGCTGTAATTAATCAGACCGCGGGCAATTTCCTGCCAGTTATGATCGACGCACTTCACCAGGTCACCGCGACGAAACTCGCCTTGCACGGCAGTGACGCCAACCGGCAAAAGACTGCGGCCTTTATCCTTCAATACTTTTACGGCTCCTTCGTCCAGCACAATGACACCTTTGGGTATCAGCCGACCCGCCAACCATTGTTTACGTGCACTTAATGCGCCCTCGGAAGCCGTCAATAATGTTCCCAGTTGCTCACCCGCCAACAATCTAAGCAGCCCATTTTCCACTTGTCCTGACATGATCACCGTGTGGGTGCCCGATCTGGCCGCGGTGCGTGCGGCCTGCACTTTAGTGATCATACCGCCACGCCCCAGGGTGCCACTGCTGGGACCGGCAGCGCTCAGCAGGCGATCATCATCGACATGAGCATACTCAATCAATTGAGCATCAGCGTTGATCTTTGGATCGCTGTCAAACACACCGTCTCGATCGGTCAACAATATCAGCAGATCGGCTTCGATCAGATTGGCGACCATCGCCGCGAGAGAATCATTATCACCAAAGCGGATTTCCTCGGTGGCGACCGTGTCATTTTCGTTCACGATGGGGATCACTTTCAGATCGAGTAGTGTCGTCAACGTACTGCGGGCATTCAGATAACGGCGTCTGTCGGCCAGATCATCGTGCGATAGCAGGACTTGTGCTGTATGCAGGCCATGCTTTTTGAAGCGATCCTCGTAACATCCGACCAAACCCATTTGTCCGACGGAGGCAGCCGCCTGCAGTTCGTGCAACGCGTGAGGTCTCTTTTTCCAGCCCAGTCGCACCATGCCTTCCGCGACCGCACCCGATGAGACCAGCACGCACTGCTTGTTTTTAGCAGTGAGTTCAGCGATCTGCCGGGTCCAACTCTGAACCGCTTCTTCGTCCAGGCCGTGTCCGTCGCGGGTAATTAAGGCGCTACCGATCTTGATAACGACCCGCTGAGATTTACTCAATAGTAGTTTGGTATCCATTTCTTTCTGGTTCGATTTCTTGTTTAGCCTGTTCAAGGTAATTCATGATGTCCTGGCATAACGCGGATGTGCCGCGGCCACTGAGTGCTGAGATGGTATAGACCGGTCCTTCCCAGTTCAGGGTCTGGATCAAATCGCTAACGGTTTTTTTCAATTCATCTTCCGGTAATAGATCCGATTTGTTAATCACCAGCCAGCGTGGTTTATTAACCAGTTCGGAGCTGAATTTTTCCAGTTCGGCGATGATTGTACGCGCGCTGTCAGTCGCTGTGGAACCATCATAGGGTGAGATATCAACCAGATGTAAAAGCAGGCCGGTACGGGTCAGATGCTTTAAAAATTTAATGCCCAGTCCTGCTCCTTCTGCCGCGCCTTCAATTAAACCGGGAATGTCGGCGACTACAAAACTATGGTGTTTATCGATATCGACCACCCCCAGATTGGGATGCAGCGTGGTAAACGGGTAGTCGGCAACCTTAGGTCGGGCCGCTGATACTGCGCGTATAAAAGTCGATTTGCCCGCATTCGGCAAACCCAGCAAACCCACGTCAGCCAACACCTTTAGTTCCAGGCGTAAATCGCGGTGTTCCCCGGCCGTGCCCTTGCTGAACTGCCGCGGCGCACGATTGACCGAACTTTTATAACGAGTATTTCCCAGGCCGTGAAAGCCACCCTGTGCCACCAGTAGTTTTTGCCCGGCAACTGTTAAATCTCCGATCAGTTCACCCGTGTTTTTCTCGTATGCCAGGGTGCCGATGGGTACGGCAATGAGCAGATCGTCGCCGCCCTTACCGGTTTTATCACGACCTTGTCCGGGTTGCCCATTTTCGGCATCGAAGCGTCGCACATAGCGAAAATCAGCCAGGGTGTTCAGATTGGGATCGGCCAGCAAATAGACGCTGCCGCCATTACCACCGTCGCCGCCATTGGGGCCACCGAAAGGAATATATTTTTCGCGTCTAAAGCTGACACAGCCATCACCGCCTTTACCGGCCTGGACGGTGATTGTTACTTCATCAACAAATTTCATTGTATGGTTCCTAAAACACAGCGGATTTTACCTGTGTCTGAAATGAAAAACCCCGCCATAGGGCGGGGTTTTGCTATCGTTCAGATGCCCGCGGCTCAGGCTGTTATAACACTCACAAAGGTGCGCTTGTTGGGACCTTTGGTCTGAAACTCGATTTTGCCGCTGGCTTTTGCAAACAGAGTGTGGTCTTTACCGCAACCGACATTCATTCCCGGGTGAAATTTGGTACCGCGCTGGCGCACGATGATATTACCGGCCAGCACCTGTTCACCACCATAGCGTTTTACGCCAAGGCGTTTCGATATTGAGTCGCGGCCGTTTCGAGTGCTACCGCCTGCTTTCTTATGTGCCATTACTTGCTCTCACTCTTTTTGCTGGTTTTTTTCTTGGATGCTGCCTTTTTAGCGACCACCTTCTTTTTCGCCGGCGCCTTCTTTGCAACGGCTTTTTTGGCAGGGGCTTTTTTCTTAGGTGCAGCAGCCTTTGCCGGTGCGTCCGCTTTTACTGCCGGTTTCGGAGCACTTTTACCACCAATAGCAGTAATTTCGATTTCAGTGTAGCTCTGACGATGCCCCATTTGTTTACGATGGTGTTTGCGACGTCGGAACTTGATGATTTCGATTTTTTTGGCGCGACCGTGTTGTTTAACGCTGGCCGTGACCGTGGTGCCCTCGATGATGGGGGAGCCAACTTTGATATCACCGGCATCGGCGATCATTAAAACCTGATCAAACGAAATCGTTTCGCCTTCGGCGGCAGCGAGCTTTTCAACCCGCAGGACATCACCCTGGCTCACTTTGTATTGCTTGCCGCCTGTCTTGATTACTGCGTACATTATCTGGGATCCCATTCGCGGGTTGTGGAAAAAAGGGTCGCGAATTCTAGCGTTTAAGCTCATTGCGGTCAATGCGCAGTTGTGAATAGCGCGCCAATTGACAGCATCGGCAGGCGCTCATAGGATGCAGGGCCCTTAGCAGATGAAGTTCTGATGAACGCAGACAACATTTTAGTGCCCGTCGCCGAGGATATGGCCGCGGTAAACCGCCTGATTTCAGTTCGGCTGCGTTCCGACGTGGCGCTGATCAATCAGTTGGGAACCTATATTATCAACAGCGGTGGCAAGCGCTTGCGGCCGTTACTGGTTCTGCTGTCTGCCCGGGCTTGTGGCTATTGTGACCACCAGCATGTGCAGCTTGCAGCGATTGTGGAGTTTATCCACACCGCCACTTTGCTACATGATGATGTGGTAGATGCCTCAGAGTTGCGCAGGGGCCAAGAGACAGCTAACGCCGTATGGGGTAATGAAGCCAGCGTGCTGGTGGGAGACTTTCTCTACTCACGTGCCTTTCAGTTGATGGTGGAATTGGGGAATGCCCGAATTCTGGAGATTCTGGCTGACGCCACTAATACCATTGCTGAGGGTGAGGTACTGCAGTTGCTGAACGTACACAACCCGGATACTACCGAGGACGAGTATCTGCGGGTGATATTGAGCAAAACAGCAAAATTGTTTGAAGCCAGCGCCCAGTTGGGTGCGGTAGTGACGGGTATGGATCAGCAAATCGAATCTGCCCTGGCTGAGTACGGATTGCATCTGGGTACGGCGTTTCAGTTGATCGATGATGTGCTCGATTACAACGCTGAACCGGAGCAGCTGGGCAAGAATATTGGAGATGATCTGGCCGAAGGCAAACCCACCCTGCCGTTGATTTACGCGATGGAAAACGGCAACCATGAAGATGCGCTATCTGTACGTAAAGCGATTGAGGCAGGGGGGCTGGATGATATTGATGCTGTGGTCGCGGCATTGCGTCGATCCGATGCCATAGCCTACACACAACGGGTCGCGCAAGCCGAGGCGGACAAAGCGTTGGCGGCGCTCGCCATCCTGCCGGACAGTGTTTATCGCAATAGTCTGGAAGAGCTGGCTAAGTATTCGGTCAAACGAAGTTACTAAACCCAATTTCACAACATCGAAGTTTGCGGGCCGCGGTAATAGTGACGATGACAGCGAAAAACGTATAATACGCGTCCCGCGCAAGAGTTGTTGCAATTGGTTATCGGAGTGTAGCTCAGCTTGGTAGAGCACTGCCTTCGGGAGGCAGGGGTCGGAGGTTCGAATCCTCTCACTCCGACCAAAGATTTTAATGGCTTGTGGTTTCGGCGTGCTGTTTGTGAACAATTATATGTTTGTATCGGATTCGGCTGGTATTACGCGGAATCCCTCCGCAAAAGACTTATCTCCTACATCCCTGTAGTCGGGTTCGAATCCTCTCACTCCGACCAAAGAGTCTGGTCATGTATAACCTGGATAGTGTCGTATCACGTACACTGGAATAAGGTTTTTGCTTCTTATAGTGCGGTATTTTTGAATTTAAAACTCAAACAACAACCCAACAAAAACCGTTTCACCGCCCAATTCAATACCCTCGACATCGGCTTCGTAATGATGCTTCTCGATAAAGAGATAGGTGTTATTAGTGCCGTAATCGGTTTCCATTTCTGATGCCAGCGAAATGTCGCTGTGGTCGAGTAAAAATTGCAGACCGTAGCGCCGATGTTTACCTTCAGCATTACCCGAACGGCTTGGCTGATTGGGGATTTTTTGTTGGTAGGCAACCCGAGTAATACCCCCACCATAGTAGGGAACGCAGGTCTGGTCCTCGCCCCAGATGCCGCGCAGCAGCAAATACGCATGAGCAGGGTTGACCGTAAAATCTACCTCACCACCTGTGCCGCCATTAAGCGGTAGATCACCGACACCGACATTATGCATCTGTCCATATTCAACACCGATTTCCACCGCTCTTAGCAACTTATAGCCGACCGCAATAGCTTTATGGTTGGTGGTTTCTTCGCCGTAAAAAGTCTTGAAATCTTCCAGTTCCGGTTCAAAGTCACCGTATTTCAGCTCCAGCGACCATTTTGGCGCTTCCGGTTCTCTGGGTTGATACCAACGCCAGCCGCTGCCGGATTGCGCCCAGCCGCCGGTTAGCCACAGCAGACACATCGCAGTGAACAGCAGCTTGCTAATGGAGTATTGCCGGTAAGAGGTTTTGTTCACGCGAGTACAGCGCAGTTTCCAGGTTGATAGCGTTTTAATGTAATAAACAGTCCCACCAGTAACAGGAGTAAACCAGCTTGTAGCGGGGTGGCATATGTTAACGAAATTGTCAGCCAAACCACAGGGGTCAATAGTACCCTGACGGCAGGTTTTAACGCTGCGTGTTGGTCCAACCAATCGGCCAAAGCCGGGCTATGCCGGTAGTAAAAGTTTACAAACCAACGCCCCACGCGGTTTGTTGACAGGTACGCGTCTCGAAACTGACGTAATGCCATGACTTCCGTTGCCTGACTGGATTCATAAGCCGATGTCGCAATAAAACAACGTGAGTCGCCCTGATCAGGCAGGTTTGGATAGGGAATCACTTCTTCCGGAATGGCGCTTTGATTATTCGAGCGCACGCTTTCCATTTCGGGACCGACATCGGTTACGACTTCGTCCGAAAGGGCACTTTCAATTTCGTCATCAGCCGGATTGTCAATCAACGAAGTTGCGACGGCAGAAACGGCCAGATAATAACGGGCTTGTTTCAGCGCGGATACTTCCACCTGATAGCGGGTGCCATTGTCCAGCCCGGTCAGGGTGTGGTTGGTTACGTTACCGACTTCGATCCGGTGTTCGTCGGTGGAAGCAATGCCCCAATACACCACATAGGCGTAGGCGTCAGCGACTTCTGTCCAGTTGATCTGAATCTGCCCAAAGCTGGGCGCCAAGGCAGACAGTACCGGTGCTTCCGGTGACGTAGCCGGGCCAAGCAGGTTCTGCAAGGTAACAGAATGGCCACTGTCGACCCTGAATGGTGACGCTAACTGCCCGCCGATGTTGTCTTCAGCATCATCGCCGTTGTAGACACCCGATTGTTCTGAACCGTAATAAACCTTGTAATACTTGAATAAATAAGAGCTATTTGATCGCCAGTCGAGCTGAATCGAATAATTGGCCGGATCATTATCAGGAGTGGCACTGACCTGCTGGGGCGGAAACGGATTGGGTTCCGCCAGTTGGCCGCCATAGGCGCCGGCATCTGAGTCAGTGTCGTCAATAACGTCGGTTTCCGGTCCCAGGTCTATGCAATCCGAAGTGTCGGTTAAATGAAAATCCAGTGCGGCTGGATTATCAAAAGCAATATTTCCCTGGGTGGAATTAGTGTCATTGTTAATGATGTTATCGTTGGTGGCGTAACAATTGTAACTGGCGTTATTAACGCCGTTACCCGAGTCAAGCGTTGTCGTGTTGTCGCTAAAAATATTATTTTCAATGGTAATATTGCCGGCGTCGGCGTTGCTCAGTATTGCAACATCGTTACCACTAAAGTTGTTATTTCTGATGGTTACGGTGCTATCCAGGTCGGAAATCTCGATGCCGGTACTGGTATCGCCGAGATCGAAAACGTTATTACTTATTTTTAAATCCTGACTTGCATTAATCGAGACACCGATATCGCCGCGCGCGAAAGTCAGGTTACGCACAGTTACATCTCCGACATTTGTTATGGTTAATATGGTACCCGCATCACCGTCTTCAGCCGATTCCAGAATCACGCGCGCGGTTTCACTGCCGCGTAAAATGATATCCGAATCAATGGTCAGGTTTTCGCTATAGGTGCCGGGATTGACCGCAACCGTATCACCGGCAACCGCGGCGTCAATCGCATTCTGTATCGTGGTGTAGTCCTCAGGTACCCGGCGGTCCTGTTGTGCCCACAGGCAAACGGGTTGTATTGCGATCAGCAAGCCAGCCATGAGGACTTTATTGATAAATCCGTGTTTCATAATACAGCGCGTCAGTGGTTTGCCTTATCCATCCAAAACAGAATCAAGGAATTCATTATGGGTGCCTGCTTAAAAGCGCGCAAGCTATTCGCTTGCGGTAAGATGCCGGCATGAACTGGACCGTCTATATTTTGCGTTGTGCGGATGACAGCCTTTACACGGGCATTGCCACGGATGTAGAGCGGCGTTTGCAGGAACATAATCAGGGTGATCGGCAGGGTTCCAAATACACCCGTGCCCGCTTACCGGTGGCATTGGTTTATTCTGAATCAGTCATCGACAGAGCTGCGGCGACCAGAAGAGAGCTGGAGATTAAATCTTTGAGTCGACAGGAAAAATTAAATCTCATTAACAATAAACAGGACTAAAGGCTTGGCATTAATCTGGTCAAAAGAGTGTAACGGAAAATCATACGAGGTACGCAGCGCCGGGTTAGCCCGGCGGTTATATACCGATGGCGTATTACACAGCGCGTATCACCCGGATAAGCCGTTAACAGGCAGTATCTGGGATCTTTTATTATTACCCGCGCTGTTTTTCCCGCTTGAACATTTTAAACGTATTCTGGTTTTAGGTGCCGGTGCCGGCAGTATATTGCACTTACTCAATCAGTATCTGAATCCACAAACCATTATCGCGATTGATTGCGATGACATCCATCTGTCAGTGGCAAAACGATTTTTTGCCGTGCGTTTTAAGAATGTGCAGCTTATTCACGACGACGCGATTGCCTGGGTACAGAATTACAGCGGAGAGCCCTTTGATTTAATCATTGAGGATTTGTTTGTGGAAGAAGACGGATTGCCTATACGTCTTATGCATGATGATGTGAGCTGGTTGGATTCCATGCTCAATACGTTAACTGAGGACGGTTTGTTGGTGATCAACAATGGTGATATTTCAGAAGCACGTTTTACGCGTGCACACTTGCCGAGGAGAAAAAAAATCAGACAATTCTCAATGCCAATGTTACAGAACCGGGTGCTGGCATTCCCTGCCGAAGAAAAACAGAACCTACAATTTCAAAAAAATATTTGTGAGCTGCGATTATCAAACAATATCAAACAATACACATGTCGATTGTTGAAAACGAATTCTTGGTGATAGTGAGATCAAGAATTCACCCCGGTGTAAACCGGGGTGAATTTGAAGGTTTAAAAATTATGGTGTAGGTACAAACAGAACGGTGCGACTCGATGAAGCCAGGGTCATACTGTCAACCTCGGTCAACTCGCCGGTAACCGCGTCTATACCGACTGCGATAATCCCACCCCAATAAGGCAGGCTCGCTGCGGCAATCGGGCTGTCCTGAACTTTATAAAACCACGAAGCCATAGCATATGAACCGTCAGGTGTTACCTGAACGCCGCGAACAGTAAAATCACATGTATTCTCAGCGTCGTCGCACTCGGTTGTGGTAATTTCCAGATCAAGAGAATCTTGTTCGACGAGGTCGGCACCGTCAAAACTGTAGGATTCAATTGTTGTGTAGCCAACGGATGCAAATACACTCAGGTCTGAGCTGTGATGCTGAAATACAGCATTCCAAGAAGTGGGAGCAACCGAACTAATCTCAGTCGGCACCAGTGGGTCCGTATCCAGTTCGTAAACCGCCAGACTGCTATTGCCGAGCGTACTGATCAGTCTATCGCCCACGCCATCGATATGAATAAACTCCGTGGCGTTGCCGCCGGATATGCCACTAAAGTTAGTTACTTCGTCATCGGTAACGGTTAAAACATAGTCGCCGCTATACAACGCGGTGGCATCACCGTTGACGGCAATTCCCTGCAGTTCTACAGATGAGGTGTCAGAAGAGAGGTAAGCCATTTCGCCACTGACTGAATCCAGAGATAGCACCACAACAGTGTCGTTGCTATCTTCATTGACAAACACGCGTGTGCCGTCAGCCGAAATGGCCAGAGCGGTCGGTGCACAGGAGCCAAGTTGATTGATATCACCCCAGGAATCGTTTACGCAGTAGGGCAAATTGTCTAACTCGACGGCGTTCTGAAGACCGTATGCGAGGTAAGAGTCACTATCGGAATCGTACCCTACGGCCGTATAGAACTCGTTATCGGTTGTTGTAATGGCAATTTCGCCGTATGCGTCTTCGCCCTCACCCGCAGTAATGACCAGGGTGCAGGTATCGTCCGTCGACAATACCGCACTATCACAATCGCTTGTGAACGAGGAACCGATCGTCAAATTTTCAACCACAAGTGTGTTAATCGTGATATCGGTTGCGCCCTGATTTCTCAACACCATGGTTAATTCGGATGTACTGTCATTAAAAGATGGATTACTGAAGCGCAATGGCCCTTGCATTAAAAAGGCTACACCTTCGTAGGTGATGGTATTGGAGTCGTAGCTAAAGCGGTCGATGCGGGCATTACCCCACCCGCCATCAGTAACGAAATTAACCCGAGCCCTATCGTTCATGGAGGTCACATATACGGTATTTTGTGTCGGATGTTTGGTAATACCAAAGATGCCGTGGTTAGTACTGTAGTCATCCAGTACCGCGGTAAGCGAGGCACGACTACGCTCGGTTAATTGACCGTTTTCGTCCATTCCGACCAGCAACAGGTCGGGACCGGATGCCACAATCGCCAACTGGCCGGTGTAAGCTCCTCCGCTTGAACTAGTTGAACTGGAACTTGAAGAAGAACTCGAGGAGCTACTGGAACTGGAACTGGAACTGGAACTGGAACTGGAACTGGAACTGGAACTGGAACTGGAACTGGAACTGGAACTGGAACTGGAAATAGAGCTAATACTACTTCCGCCACCGCCACACGCGGTGACAACCATGGTAACCAGTATAGAAAACATAAGAGTATTTATTTTTTCCATGTTTACACCTCATTTAGAGCTATTCCATTTTAGTATAACGATATTTTAAACCTGCTTAGACTTAAGCATGCAACATAATAGCTCTTATAATGTGTTAAACCAATAATCCAGATTGAAATTATATTTAGTCATGTCATGATGCGATCCGCACAGCCGGAGCGCTTAGTGGCAACTTCTTGCTACAGAATACTTAACGGCTCTTCATCTAACGCTGCGCGTTGTTCGCGCAAATAGAGAATCTGTTCTTCCCAATAACGTTGCGTGTTAAACCAGGGAAAGCTGCGGGGAAATGCCGGATCATCCCAACGCCTCGCTAACCAGGCACTGTAGTAAAGCATACGTAATGTTCTGAGTGACTCGACCAAATGCAGCTCGCGCGGATCAAATTCATGAAACTCATTATAGGCTTCAACGATTTCCATAAGTTGTACGGTTTGTTGAGAGCGATCACCCGACAGCAACATCCAGATATCCTGTATCGCCGGTGCCATACGTGCGTCGTCGAAGTCAACAAAATGTGGATTATCGTCACGCCAGAGCATATTGCCGACATGACAATCGCCGTGCACGCGGATTGATTGAATATCAGTTAATCGCGCAAAGATTGCATCCATACAGGTAAGCAGGCTTTGGGTGATGGACTGATAGGACTGTTTTAACGAGTCAGGAATAAAGTATTTGCTGATAAAATCCGCCGCATCATAACCGTAGCTTTGAATATCAATTTGCGGTCGGTCCTGAAATGGTTTTGCATTGCCGATTCGATGTATGCGCCCGAGCAGGCGACCGAGTATGCAAAGGTTGTCCAGATTATCCAACTCCGGCGCATGCCCGCCACGGCGCGGGAACAAGGCAAAGCGAAAACGTATTGTGCCGCTAATCACCGTGAACAGACTTTGCTGATCTTGCAGTAAAGGCGCAACGACCGGCAGTTCCTGTTCCAGCAGCTCATAACAGAACCGGTGTTCTTCCAGGATTTGCTCATCTGTCCATCGATCCGGTCGATAAAACTTCGCTACAATCGGCTCGGCCTGCTCCAGCCCAATCTGATAAACGCGGTTTTCATAACTGTTTAATGCCAGCAAACACCCGTCGCAAACAAAACCCCGGCTTTCGATTGCATCCAGAATAAAATCCGGTGTCAGTGATTCAAAAGGATGTTTCAGGTTTGCGATCACGATGGAGACCTGTAAGATTTACGAGGTGATTATTCCGGCGAGCTATAAAGCCACCGGATACAAATTGCATCTTTTTTGATGTTTAACGCGGTGGAAATTTTTTCAATACGGCTGCAATCGTTTCATTGATGCGGGCAGCGCGTTCAGCCGGATCGGATTGACTGATAATTTTTCTGCTCGCTACGCCACGCCAGATTATTTGCTGATTGTTCGGATCGAGTATATCGATCGTCAGTTCGCCCACCTCGTAGTCGCGGTCACTGCCACCCAAACCAAGCATCAGGCCACCATAACTGCCGCGGTGACCAGCGCCGATACCGATACCGGTATGAACACGACTATCCTCATCTTTTTCTCGGATGACGTAATGATAAGCGACCAGAAAATCCGTCTTTTTGGTCGCTGATTTATTAAATCCCTTCGAGGATAAACTATTATCAACGGCTTGCCGAATGCGGTTATTAAGCAGGGAATTGTCAACCCGCACATCGCCGGTTGATTTTTGCTTATCCGATTGCCATGCGTAGCTTTTAAGTTTTGAAAAATCGGTTTTTTCGGCGTAATCCTGCTCAACCTTAATCCCACTGCAGGCGCAGACTAATGCAACCGGAACCAGCAATAAATATCTTTGCAGCATATTCATATTTTCACTCCTGTAAGCCATCTGGCCGAATCGAACAACCGTCCCAATCGGAAAGTATGACAAGCATAGCGCAATTTTCACTTGCGACAATATGATCCTTCACTCAATATTAGAGCCGCGCCGATTACGGTGCTGAGAGATGGAGCCTGGTAACACCCGACACAAGAGTGTGAGGCGTCGTTATATGCGCGTATTTAATATATTGGTTATTGGCGGTTATGGCCGGATCGGGAGCTGTATCTGCGAGCGCCTGGTATTGGATGAGACGGTTTATCATGGCGATAAGCACAACATCGCTGTAATGATCGCCGGGCGTAACGATGAAAAAGCGGCGTTACTGGCTGGTCAATTACGGGCAAAAAAGCCTGAAGCAGAAATAAAAGTAGTTAAGTTGGATATTAATTCTCCGGAGTTGACCAGACAAATCGCGGCAACCAGCGCAAATCTGGTGATTCACACCGCCGGCCCGTTCCAGAAACAGGATTACCGAGTCGCCAAGGCCAGTATCAACGCCGGCGCGCACTATATTGATGTTGCCGACGCGAGCGATTATGTACTCAATATCAAGCAGCTTGATTTTGCATCGGCGCATGATTTATCCATTATTTCCGGAGCGGGTACTTCGCCGGCTTTGTTCGCGGCGGTTATTGATCAACTGGTTTGTGAATTCAAAATTCTTGAGAGTATTGATTATGGATATACACCGGGTTACTCCAGTGGACGAGGCACGGCCAGAGTCAAAAGTATTTTAGCCGGCGTTGGTCGGCCGTTTACTGTCTGGCGTGATGGTGACTGGAAAAAAGCCTATGGCTGGCAGCAACAACGTGTACATAACTATCGAAAAGCGATTAAGTTCAGAAGACTGCGTAAACGCTGGCTGGCGAATCTGGATGTGCCGGATATGCAGTTGTTTCCGGAACGCTACGCCGGAGTCAATGCAGTACGTTTCGGAACGGGTATTGAAATCGGTTTTTTCCACAGAATACTATGGTACATGTCGTTTTTATCACGCATGCGTTTGATCTGGAACTGGCGTTTTATGGGCGGCCTGATCAATACCATTAGCTGTTGGTTTAATTGGTCGGGTAGTAAGGTCAGCGGTTTGTTTGTTGAAATTAGTGGTGAGGATTTTCAGAATCGGCCAAAACGGTTGCACTGGGCGTTGGCTGCCGGCAGTGGCCATGGACCATATATTGCTGCTATACCCGCTGTTATCCTGGCAAGGAAACTGGCACATCATGAATACGTACCCGTTGGCGCGCAAATCTGTACTGACCTGGTGAGGCTTGACGAGATTATGCGTGAAATAAAAGAGTTGGATATCAAGGTCGAAAAACAAAGCAATTAATGAGCATATTTTTCTCACTTTTCCTAACCGGTATTCCGCATGCCGGCAGCGATAGCGTTAATGCTGCGTAGTAACGGATTCAACCATTGTTTGCGTTCTTCTTCGCTTATGGATTGATCGCGATAACGTTTTAACAACACTTGTTGAATATCGTTTAACGGATCCAGATAAGGTTCGCGCCGGGCCAGTGACAATGCCAGCGGAGGATTTTCGGCCAGCAGCGACGGCAGTTGCGCGATCTTCAATACGTTCAAGACAGTAGCATTATATTCATTGAACATAATTTCGAAGATTTCCCGTGCCTGCTGTGGGTTGCTGCACAGCGATGTATAAGATTCGGCAATTTTAAAATCCGCCTTAAACAACGACATTTGTGTATTACTCAGCAGGTTGCGAAAGAATGGCCATTCGCGATACAGGGTTTGCAGTGTTTTCAAACGTACCGGATCATTTTGTAACCAGGTTACAAGCGCAGTACCGATCCCGTACCAGGCCGGCATTGTATGGCGTGATTGCGCCCAGCCAAAAACCCAGGCTATGGCACGCACTGAAGATTTTGAGCGATCGGCTTTATTTCTGTGTGACGGGCGCGAGCCAATATTGAGCAGACCGATCTCATTGACCGGTGTTGCTTCATAAAAATAATCCAGGAAACCGGGATGCTTATCGGTCAGCGCACGATAATGTTTCTCGCCGTACTCCGCCAGTTCAGCCATGATCTTCAGGTAAGTATCCGGGTCGGGGTTCGGTGTTTCAATTAGATTACGGCTGGCCTTCAACAGGCCGCTGACGCCCATGGTTAATTCATAAACAGCCGTCTCGGCATTACCGTATTTATTTGAAAGCACTTCACCTTGTTCGGTGAATTTAATTTCACCTTTTACAGTGCCGGTGGGCTGGGCAAGAATGGCTTCATGAGTTGGTCCACCACCACGGCCAATCGTGCCGCCGCGCCCATGAAATAGGCGACAACGAATGTTTCGCGATTGCGTCAACTCGGTAATATCTTCCTGCGCCTGATAAAGATTCCAGGCTGAAGCCAGGATGCCGCCGTCCTTACAGGAGTCGGAATACCCCAACATCACTTCCTGAATATTTCCGGAGGCATTTAGAAGAGCTGCGTAGGTCGAATTATCCAGTAGCCGAGACATGACGGGTTTAATATGGCTGAGGTCTTCGATTGTTTCGAACAAGGGTGAAACATGGATATGGCAAAACCACTGGTCTTGCTTACATCCGACTAAACCTGCCAGCGACGCCAGAAACATGACCTCCATAACATGGCTGGCGGCATGGGTCATGGAAATCACATACGCACCAAAAGCTTGTGGGCTGACTTCTTCGCGCATCGCCGCCATGACTTTGAATACGGCCAGCGTCTGCAAGGTACTTTCGCCCAGTCTGGTTTTCTCCAGTTTAGGGTTATCGCCTGCGATTAGTTTTGACAGGATATCCATGCGTTGCGATTCATCCAACGACAGGTAATCCACGGCCTTCAGCAGATGTAAAATCTCAGCAACCGCTGCGCTGTGGATGCTGGACTCCTGCCGTACATCCAGTTTGGCCAGGTAAAAACCAAATGTCTCAACCAGTCGTATCAAGTCCTGCAACTCACCCATAGCAATTTGCTGGTCGCCATGGCTGAATAAAGAGTCACGAATCAGAAACAGATCATTCAACAAAGATTGTTCGTTAGGGTAAGCCTCAACATTACTGATTCGGCTGGCACGCATCTTGTCCTGTATGCGTTCATCCAGCGTGTTTAGGTCCTGTTGTAAACGCAATCGCATCAGATACAGTTTGCGTCGATAGGGTTCTTCCCGATAATGCAACAGATTCTGCTTGTCGGTTGCGGACAGAGCAATCTGCGCTTCATCTTTTTCCAGACTTTGCAAAAACGCATCACTTGGTCGACACAGTTGAATAGACTGAGTCAGCAGGTGGCCGAGCGCGCTGATACGTCGTACGTATTCCTGCAGAACTTCACGTGCTTGCAGGCGCAGGGCTGCCACGGTTGTTTCCGGCGTTACAAACGGATTGCCGTCACGATCGCCACCGATCCAGGAGCCAAAACGAATAAAGCTCGGAGCTGTAACTGAGCCATCTGGATAGAATAAATTCAAATAGCGTTCGATGTTTCGATAAGTCTGCGGTACGGCTTGAAACAGACTTTCACGAAAATAGTACAGACCATTATCGACTTCATCGAGAACCGACAATTTTTCAACCTGCACTTCATCGGTTTTAAACAGGATCTGGATTTGCCGTTCCAGGTGCCGGATTGTTTCCTCACGATGAACCGGATTTAATTCCGTTGAGTCAAGTTTTTCGCTAATCACAAAGATACGGCGAAGGGCTTCCATGATAGTGCGCCGCTTTGATTCAGTTGGATGCGCCGTAATAACCGGGCAATACGTCAGCTGCTTCAGCAGGATTTGCATTTGCTCGGCGCTGACTCCCTGACCATGCAGTTCCTTGATTACAGAGCCAAAAGAACCCAGCCAGGTTGGGCCGTGCTTGACAAGTTCACGTCGGCGTTCCCTGTGCTGGTTAGCCTCTTCGGCAATATTCAACAGGGCAAAATAAATGCTGAACGCTCGGACAACGTGTAACAGTGTATGAGAATCAAGTGATTCCAGTAATCGCGCCAACCGCTTTCGTTTTAATACACTTTCTTGTTTGTGTAGAGAAATATGGCCCTTACGCAGCGCCTCGACGGCGGTAAACACTTTTTCACCGGCTTGTTCACGCAGCAGTTTGCCCAGAATATTGCCAAACAAACGCACACGTTCGCGCATTTGCCGGTCTTTAACCCGGGTGGGTTGGGCGTTTTTGGCCGTGGCCAATGTTGCGGTCTTGGTCATCATTAGGGGTCAGGTTAATTTAAAGCGACGGCTATTATAAAGGCATTGGATAGGAATAGCCGCCACTGACGGGTCGATTTTTGCCGGTGCGAAATACGCACAATATGGGTGCACACATTTTTCAGCATTTTGATTACTGGAAATAGACATGAAATATTAAATGTTATATAGCGGTACGGCAGTCGGCTGACGTATGGGTTGGGCCAATATCGAAACAGGGACAGGATCCTTTTTTGTCAACAAAATTAGCAGCAAAAATTTGCAAATTGTACAAATTGCAGTGTTATACTTCACCCGTTGCAGTTATCTTGGTTCCACTAGAAGTCACGTCAGTGTAATTCCTGTGCTTGTACCTCGAGTCTTGTAACCCCAATCCTGATTAATTTTTAGAGGTATTTTTTATGTACACAGGCACCGTGAAATGGTTCAACGAAACCAAAGGCTATGGTTTTATTTCTCCTTCAGATGGCTCAAAAGATGTATTCGTTCATCATTCCGCGATCAATGGTTCCGGCTTTAAAACGCTGGCCGAAGGTCAGAAAGTTGAATTTGAAACCACTGATGGACCAAAAGGTCCGCAGGCAGTAAATGTAAGCCCTGCTTAAATAAAACGTCAGTTTACTGAAAAACGCCCCATTAGAGGGGCGTTTTTTTATGCCAGCATTTCTTGTCGGGTGGACTTTGGAGCAGTCACTATTTAGTTCGAAAGAATCGCACCTAAAATCAAACCTGCTGCAAATGGTTCAAAGTGCCAGTGCGGGCAATGCCGGTTATGTATATGTCCATGGGCGATAAAACCAAAACCGGGAAAATAAAAGCCTAACTGGTTATAGTAGTAATGATGACCATGGTAGTAGCGGTGTCGATAGTCGTGTTTATAACCGCGATGATAATCGACCCAGTAACCGGGCTGTGCCTTGAAGTAACGTGGATGGTGTTGTGGCTGTGACCCGCGATAAGCTTCCCGGTGATGGCTTTTTCGATCGGCGTCCCTGTAACGTTGATTTGGAACAGGGGCGTGCCGTCGATCCCGATCGTGATTTCTATCAGCGTGAGGGATTTGTCGACGTGGCTCATGCGCCGGCTTTTTGTTTTGTTGCGGACGGCTGTTGTCGTGCCGCCTGTTATCCCTTCGATTGCTTTCACCACGTTCCGTGCGCGCGACTTTCACGACAACCGCATTCTTTTTCGACATGCCAATTTCGCTCGAGCGGGCGCCAGCCGATCCAATTCCAAATAACATTAAAGTACTCAATGTCAGAACCGCAAGTAAGGTGCTTTTTTGCTTCATGGCTTCACTCCTTTGTCCGTTAACCGGACAGAAATCATTCAATCTTGATCTCAGTGTAGTGATGTGAAACTGAATGATTGCTGAACAAAAGTTGTGAATTATTGAATACAGGCTATTCAGCTTCCGTTCAGATTCATGGGGCTAGGCTATACGCAAGATAAACAGGAATATGTAGAAGGAGCAGTCATCATGAAAAAGATCACAACTCTATTAATCATTGCTTCCACTTTGACGACGACGATTGTCAATGCCAGACAGGATGAGCTGCTGGATTTTGCCCGCGTGCTTGATGTGGTACCGGTTTATGCCAATGTGGTACGCAGCGAACCACAGCAGGAATGCTGGATAGAAACCGTTCGTTACGAGTATCCGCAGCAACAGCGTTCAGCGACACCTAAAATTTTGGGTGCGTTGATTGGCGCCGCTGTTGGACATAACATTGCAAGGAGCAAACAGGGTCAGAGTGTCGGCCGGGTAGCGGGTGCGGTAGTCGGTGCTTCGGTTGGAAGTGATATCGCGCGTGGCCGATCGAGACAACGTGTTGAAGCAGAATACCATGATGAAGAACGTTGCCAGGTTCGTGAAAAAACCTATTATGAGGAAGTAGTGGTTGGCTATGATGTCACTTACGAATATCATGGCAACACTTATCAAACACGCATGGATCAACGCCCAGGCAGGCAAATACGTGTAGCGGTTAATGTTCGACCGGTGCTATAAAAGGCGCTAATCAATTCAAGGATGCTTAGCCAGCAGGAACCACTGATGCAAAATCTGGATTATTTCGGCAGTCGAAACAAGAAGGCCGGTGTCACTGCAAGTTACACCGGTCATTTACTCATCATTCTGGTTCTGGTTTGTACTTCCTTCAATTCCATTGCTGATAACCGTCGTAATGCCGAAAGGCAGCCGACGCAGGCTCGGCAACAGCGGGGTATCAGTGCCGGGCAGGCAGCCGCGAAAGCGCAACGACAATATGGCGGTGAGGTTTTAAAGGTGAGCCGAGAGGGAAATCAGTACCGCGTCAAACTTCTGTTGCCATCCGGCATGGTCAAAAACGTTTACATATCCGCCGACTGAATTTTTTAACGAACCGATACCATTATGCGATTATTGGTTGTTGAAGATGAAGAAGAATTACGCCTCCAACTGGTCGACTATTTGAATCGGCAGGGATATATCGTCGATAGCGCCTCTGATGGTAAGGAAGCCGCTTTTTTAGGACGCGAAAATCCCTATGATCTGGCGGTGATCGATATCGGTTTGCCGCAGCTCAGTGGTGTTGAGGTGATCAGGCAATTACGCGCGCAAAATAAAAATTTCCCCATCCTGATTCTTACCGCAAGGAGTCATTGGCAGGATAAGGTCGAAGGTCTGGAGTCCGGCGCCGATGACTATATGGTCAAGCCTTTTCACAATGAAGAACTCAAAGCGCGAATTCATGCGCTGCTGCGTCGCTCTGCCGGACAGGCGAAACCTGTGTTTAACTATGGCGCAATTCAGATAGATAGCAGTTCAAAACAGGTTAGTGTTAACGGCCGGTTGCTTGAACTGACCAGTTATGAATACAACACGCTGGAATACCTGGTGCATCATGCCGGTCAGGTGGTTTCAAAAATCGAGTTAACCGAACATCTTTACGATCAGGATTTTGATCGAGACAGTAATGTAATTGAAGTGTTTGTTGGACGTCTGCGTAAAAAACTCGATCCGGACGGCACCTTGAAACCTATCGCAACGGTCCGGGGCCAGGGCTATCGTTTCACGTTGAAGCAGGATACGGTTGTATAAACCATGAATTTCAAAACCGCGCGCCTGTCAACTCGATTGCTTATTGCTTCCGCGATCGTGTTGCCGGTTTTTCTGGGTTTTAGTGCTTATATGCTCGATCTGGCTTTCAGAAATAGTCTGATATCGGCAGAGCAGAATCGACTAAACGGGCATATCTATTTATTGCTGACGGCCGCGGATCTGATTGACGGGCGGCTGCAATTACCGACGCAATTGACCGAACCACTTTTCGGGCAGCTTAACTCCGGGCTCTACGCGGTTATATATGACCTTAACAGTAACGAGGTCTGGCGTTCGCAATCAGCCGCCATTCTGGATATGCAAATAAAGGTGAATTCTCCGATAACACCGGGCGCAGCTGAATTTGCGCCGGTTGTTATAGATAATGATGAATTCTATCAATTCAATTTTGATGTTGCTTATGAAACCGACGATATAACACCCAAACTGTATCGGTTCAGCGTGCTGCATACGCAGCAGGGCGTCCGTTCTGAACTCGCGGCGTATCGACAGCAATTGTGGTGGTTGCTTGGAGGACTGACTCTCTTATTGCTTGTTACGCAGGTATGGATAATGCGTTGGGGGTTGTTGCCGCTAAAAACTGTTGCGGAGGATCTTACCGCGGTTGAACAAGGAGAAAAGGAATTACTACAAGATAATTATCCTTATGAAATTCGTTCGGTTACTGACAATCTGAACCGGGTTCTTAAAACAGAAAGAATACAACGCGAGCGCTATCGAAATACCCTGGCAGATCTTGCACACAGCCTGAAAACGCCTCTGGCAGTTTTACGTGGTGCGCTGGATCAGCCGGAAGATAAATTAAGAATGTTGCTTGACGATCAGATAACAAGGATGAATCAAATTGTCAGTCATCAATTGCAACGCGCGGTTATTAATAACCAGTCGCAACCGGGACAACGAACGGATCTGTTAAAGTTAGTTAAACGCGTGAGCGACGCCTTGGATAAAGTATATCGAGATAAAGCGATCGTATTGCAGATAACAGCAGAGCCCGATTGCTTTTTCTATGGAGCAGAATCAGACCTTATGGAAGTATTGGGCAATATTCTTGATAACGCTTATAAATACGGTAATAAGCAGGTTCAAGTAAAAATTACCAACAAAAAAGACATATTAAAAATTTGTATAGCCGACGATGGCTCCGGAATCGATGATTCAAAAAAGGAGCAAATATTACAGCGCGGCGCCAGAGCTGATACAGCTCAGCCGGGTTATGGGATTGGTCTATCTGTCGCGGTGGATATTCTCAGTAGCTATAAAGGCAGTTTATCGGTAAATAAATCGAAACTGGGCGGTACAGAATTCATCATTATCTTGCCATCCACGATCTCATAGATAAAACATCGCAGAATATTTTGTTATGCTGAAAATCTCTAGAAGAGTATCTATTCCAGAAGACGAGATAGAAATTCACGCCATCCGCGCTCAGGGTGCGGGCGGGCAGAATGTTAATAAAGTTTCGACTGCCATCCATCTTCGCTTTGATATTAATGCATCGTCCTTGCCTGAATCCTGTAAAGAAAAGTTGCTGACAATAACTGATCAGCGTATATCAAAGCAGGGAATTATTATAATAAAAGCACAAAAATTTCGCACTCAGGAAAAGAATCGAGAAGACGCCCTGGATCGTTTATGTCAACTTATAAAAAGCGCAATGATCGTTAGAAAAAAACGCAAGGCAACCATGCCAACAGCCTCTTCAAAAAAGAAACGTCTCGACAGTAAAATTAAACAAAGTAAGATTAAAGCGCTGAGGGGAAAAGTAAAAAATGAAGGATGATAAAAAGCCAGGACCGCGTGGCTTATTAATAATATCCATTTGAAAACTCAGAAACCTTAAGAGCACACAAGATGACAAAGCAAATCAAACCCGGAAAATCCGAATATCAGGCAGATAAGTCTCGCTACGATAACATGCAATATCGGCGTTGCGGGAATAGCGGTGTCAAATTGCCCGTGCTTTCGCTCGGGTGTTGGCATAATTTTGGAAATGTTGATAATCAGGATACAGCGCGCGACATATTAACGGTTGCTTTTGATCATGGTATTACACATTTTGATCTGGCCAATAATTATGGCCCGCCCTATGGATCGGCGGAAGAAAATTTTGGAAAAATATTTAAAAAGAATTTTATGCCCTACCGCGATGAGTTATTCGTTTCGTCCAAAGCGGGATACGATATGTGGCCGGGGCCTTATGGGGACTTTGGATCGCGCAAATATTTGATTGCCAGTCTGGATCAAAGTTTGAAGCGATTACAGCTGGATTATGTTGATCTGTTTTATCATCATCGCCCGGATCCTGAAACGCCAATGGAGGAAACGATGTTGGCTTTGGCGGATATCGTCAGGCAGGGAAAAGCACTGTATGTAGGAATATCGAATTACTGCGCTGAGGATACAAAAAAGGCCGCCATACTATTAAGGGAATTAAAAACTCCTTTTATAATCCACCAGGCCAGGTACTCAATACTTGACCGATGGGTGGAAGATGATTTGCTTGATACGCTTTTGCAGCTGGATATTGGCTGTATTGCATTTTCACCGCTGGCGCAGGGATTGCTTACGGAAAAGTATTTGAGCGGAATTCCCGAAAACTCAAGAGTCGCCAAAGGTTCTATTTTTCTTGACGAACAGGCTGTTACAGCCAACATTGAAAAAATACGAGCATTGGTTGCAATTTCCCGGGCAAGAGGCCAAAAATTATCACAGATGGCAATCGCCTGGCTTTTAAACAGACCCGCGGTGGTTTCTGTTCTTATTGGTGCCAGCTCTGTGCATCAATTGCAGGAGAATTTATCCGCCCAGAATAACCTCATCTTCAGCGAGCATGAACTTGATTTGATAGACAGAGCCTCCAGATCGTAGCAACACTTATGCGCATAGAGTTCGCAAAGCGAAATGCAGCGATTAGTCAAAACTCCGGTCTGGATTATTTTGCTAATGAGAGTATATTTTCCTTTCTTGATTATTAATCCAGATTAAGCTCAATTTATTTGTAGCGAAATTATTAGAGGCCTTAGCTGATGATTGAGAAACTGATCGCAAGCCCCTTAACCTATATTGCGCTCTTGATAATCGGACTGGCAATTTATGGCCTGCTATCTAAACGAATACCTGAAAAATTTCGTAACGGGGTTTATATACCCATAGTGCTTGGCATTGGGCTGCTGTTGCTTGTTGTTGTGATGCCGGGCCGGGAACGGCGTGAAATTGAACTTGTCACTGGTGAATTTACAGTGCCTGCGTATCAGTCAAAGGGTATTCCATATGTGAATTACATGAGTTTTCCGATAGCAGTCGATTTTATCTCGGATGGACAGTGGAGTACCGCGAAGCAGTATCAGAGCCTGATTGGTCCGGAAGGTCTCGAAAGCAATAAGCCGGCAGATGGACGCTACCGGTTACCTGAAGCTCCAATCGGTGCACTCATCATGCAATGGAAAAGTACCAGCCAATATGAGCTGGTGGGTAGTCGCAAAACCCTCAAGCTGGAACCAAAAGAAGAAGTGATATTTATGATTAATGATTACAAGACAGACAAGGCTTATAGTGATAACTATGGCGAGATTAAAATTCGCTGGACTTGCCAGAATTGCCGCGGTTGATCATGTTCTGGTTTCGTCTTACGGAAAAACGAATTAATCTGCTGCTTCGGTTATTTATCCTGCAATAAAAACTCAATCAGCATGCTCATATTGTAAATGTATTGGCCGGTAGATATGCCGACAGCGGGATCATTGGTGAAGTAAGGTGAGGTGTCGTATTGATCACCGACCAGGGTTTGCGAGAAATCACCATCGGCAATTTTTTCCGGGCTCTGGCCGATGTAGGGGTTTGATGTTGCACGTAACGGTGTTGGCCAGTAACCCTCAGCATTGAGAGAGTCCATAATCTTATGAACCTTTGCTGTCGTGGCTTTTCCGCGGGTCTCATCCCTGCGACTGTTCATATCGGATATTTTGGAATCGGTTATTGTGAAGTAAAGTGGTAACGCAAAATGTTTATTGTGAAAAAGTGGCGAGTTTTTCGTTACCTGATCGGCGGGTAATGATTTGATTTTTTCAAAATACTTGCGGATCGCATCAACGTTAAGCTGTCTGGTTGAACCATAATGAATAATAGTTTTTTCAGGATTGTAATCGATATAATATTTTCCATTAGCGACATTAGAGCCTTTGCGATGCAAATATAACGGCTTGTTAGTTGTTAGTTCGATATAAGTGGGATGAGTGCGGCCGCGGAAAATTTTGTCCTTTGGTAGTTGTACGCTGTCCAGCCAGTCGAGTGCTTCTGGAATGCGTTGAATGAATTTTTTGTCGCCGGTAAATTGATAAAACTCCATCAATTTTATAACGTTAGCGGCGGTGGTCGATGTCGATAACGCAGCCGGTTCATAGCTGCGTGCTACTGCAGGCTTCAGGTCAATGGAATATTGCATCGCCCAGCCGGATTGCGGTTGCGGCATTTGGGTGAGAAGGTAGCTGTTCATTGCGCGAATAATAGGTGCCAGCAGCTTTTTGTCATTTAACGTCCGGTAACAAAATATTAAAAAATCGATATTTTCTGCAGCGACGTCATCGTTAAAAGTAATAAACGGTGTGTAATCAGCATGGCCGTGTTGCGGAAACTCGCTCACAGGAGGGTAGCGTTGCGGCCAGCCGCCATTTGGGTATTGTGCGGACAGCACAAATCCAATCGCTTTATCGAGCGCGGTTTTATATTGTTTGTCCGTTTTTTCAAGATAGAGTCGTAGCAGAAACCGGGCGGCTTCGGCAGTGCCGGCGTCATCGAAGGTGGCATTACCGTAATAGTGATGGAATTCCTCAAGACGCCAACCGTTGCGACCGATAGTGTCATACCACTCACGAACCGATTCCTCACCGGCGAAATCAATCAGATAGTTCCAGCCGCCGCTCGGGTGCTGTCCTTTGATTAACGCAGCAGCAACCGTCTGGGCGGCCTGGTAATAATATTCATCGTGACTGATGTGATAGGCATCCAGGAACAAATGCCCCATGCTGGCGGTGCCCGGAGGTTGCACCCAGATCATAGACTCACGAGCTTCAAGCTCCCCCCAGCGCCTGGAAAAATCGGGTAAATAAGACCACAGATAGCCGCCCTGATAACTGACTTTATCAACCATAAAAACGCTGGCTCGTTTCATGGTCTGCAGGATGTCAGCCTTATTGGGCTGTTGCGCTGAAATTGCCGGATTGGATAAATTCAGGCACAGCAAAAGGGTAATCAGGTATAGTGGGTTTTTAAGACAAAGTGACATCCAGGTATCCCTTACTGATAGTAAACAGCAAAATTTTTAGTAACAGACCAACTCATGCGATGGAAGTTCGGATTATAAACTAGCACAAAGGCTTTTACTCGTTGTATCGTTATATCTGACATGTTGATGTCGCAACCATGGAATCATTATCGGCCCATGCGCTGGGAACCTTTAAATCGACTATTTATTCCGCTGGTACTGCTGGTGTCGGTTCTGGTTCTTAGGGAGCGCCTGCTCAATTTAAAATCGTTTTATTTGCAGCTGTTGTTTTTATTGCCTTATATCACTTTGGTAGCTGCCATGGTGATTTCCTGTTTTTTCAACAGAGCGCGATCATTTACTACGGCATTTGCCCTAATGGTCGCCTACTGGATTTTTGCCACGCAACTACAGAAACCACTTTCTGATCCGAATACCTTTATAACTTTCTCTGTGCTTAGCTTGGGCCTGCCCCTGACGTTTATAGTACTGCTTTTAACCGGTGAGCGCAGTTTGCGAACACTGGCAGGATTATGGATTGTTGCGATTGTCCCGGTTCAGCTTGGAATTGTAATTTGGTTGCGTGGCGAGCCAACAGTACTTGTTGCTATCTCTCGCTATATGCCAATCCTCTCATATGGCCATTACAATTTGTCGCTAATAGCAGGCGTACTGTATACATCGTGTATACTGCTTGCCACGTTCATTTTATTCAAACAAAATAATGAACACGCCGCGTCTGTACTAACATCTGCTGTATTTAGCTTTTGCGTATTTGCTTTTTACGGCTTACCGAAGATATCAATTGTTGTATTTGGTGCTGCTGGTCTGGCCTTGATCTCGAGTCTGATTAGAAGCTCCCACGAAATGGCGTATCGAGATGAACTGACCGGTTTGCGCAGCCGTCGAGCCTTGAACGAGAGAATGAAAAGCCTGAGCCGTCAATTTGTCATTGCCATGATCGACGTCGATCATTTCAAAAAATTTAATGACAGTTATGGACATGCAGTGGGCGACGATGTACTGAAGATGGTCGCCAAGAAACTTGCCTCAGTTAAAAGCGGTGTAGCGTATCGATACGGCGGCGAGGAGTTTTGTTTTGTCTTTTCCGGCAAAGCTCTTGAACAATGTAAACCGAATCTTGAAACAACTCGTCTCGCTATCGCTAACTACAGGCTTTATGTCAGAGATATTCAAGATCGGCCCAGCTCCCGAAAGGCCGGCAAGCTACTTCGTGGCAGCGGAGGGAAAGGGCAGATTACCTCTGTAACTGTTAGTATCGGTGCTGCGGAAAGCAACAAAAGACGTAAACAACCACAAAACGTATTGAAGTTGGCTGATGAGGCATTATACAGAGCCAAAAAAAATGGCCGGAATCGTTTGGTTTGTCAGTCGAGTGACTAAGGACTTAAGAAGACTCTGATTATGTTCAGGTTTTTTGAAAAATTAATTAAACCGTTCCCGGTGCGCGAACCCGGTCAGCCACCTAAAGGCCTGCTTGCGTTTTGCTATCACTATACCCGTGGTATAGAGATGCATTTGCTGTTGATGTCGGTGTTAGCCATGGCCATTGCGATTATGGAGGTTTCGTTATTTGCCTTTCTTGGCACACTGGTGGACTGGTTGTCGAGCAGGCAGGCAGATTCCTTATTACAAAATGAGGGATGGCGTTTGTTCTGGTGGGCGGTGATGATACTGGTGGGTCTGCCGCTTGCTATTCTATTGCAGTCCATGATCCTTCATCAGAGCCTGCTGGGGAATTATCCGATGATTATTCGGTGGCAGGCGCATCGTTACCTGTTGGGTCAGAGCTTTGCTTTCTATCAGAATGAATTTGCCGGCCGCATTGCCACCAAGTTAATGCAGACCTCCCTGGCGGTACGTGAGGCAGTGCTTAAGCTGCTTAATGTTTTCGTTTATGTGGGTGTTTATTTTACCGGGATGGTTGTGGTCGTGGCTGAATCGGATATTCGTCTAACAACGCCATTACTGGTCTGGTTTGTTGCCTATATAGGCATTATGTATTTCTTTATACCAAGACTGGAAACCATTTCATCAAAACAGGCTGATGCGCGTTCAAATATGACAGGACGTCTGGTCGATACCTACACCAATATTGCAACCGTTAAACTGTTTTCACATTCGCGTCGTGAAGCGGATTACGCGCAGGAGGGGATGAGTTCTTTTTTGCAAACCGTCTATTCCCAGATGCGTCTGGTAACCGGTTTTATATTTTCCGTCTGGGTTATTAATGCACTGCTTATTTTTTCTGTTGGATCGTTATCAATCTGGCTATGGACGCAAGGCATGGTTACCGTTGGTGCCATTGCTGCAGCGATTGGTCTGGTGTTGCGTCTCTATGGTACGTCGCAATGGGTCATGTGGGAAACATCCGCGTTGTTTGAGAACATCGGCACTGTTGAGGATGGCATGGGGACTTTGTCAAAGGCTCAGGATGTCAGAGACAGGCCTGACGCCAAAGCAATTGAGGTAGCGAAAGGAAAAATCGAATTCGATCAGGTGAGTTTTCACTATGGTAAGGGTAGTGGTGTAATTGAAAATTTCTCTTTGAGTATTCAGCCAGGCGAGAAGATTGGCTTTGTCGGCCGTTCCGGTTCGGGTAAATCGACGCTGGTTAATCTGCTGTTGCGTTTTTATGATGTTGAGGCAGGGCGGATACTGATTGACGACCAGGACATATCCCAGGTCCAGCAGGAAAGTTTGCGTGCGCAAATCGGTATGGTTACACAGGACACATCACTTTTGCACCGCTCGGTGGGCGACAACATTATGTACGGCAAACCGGATGCCACCGGGGAACAGGTTATAGCAGCGGCACGGCAGGCAAAAGCGCATGAGTTTATTCAGGAATTAAATGACATACATGGCCGGCATGGCTACGACGCTCAGGTTGGAGAACGCGGCGTTAAATTATCCGGCGGTCAGCGACAGCGAATCGCGATCGCGCGTGTGTTGTTAAAAGACGCACCGATACTGATTTTAGATGAAGCGACCTCGGCACTGGATTCGGAAGTGGAAGCCGCGATACAGGAAAACCTGTATCGATTAATGCAGGGCAAGACCGTAATTGCTATCGCGCACAGGCTGTCGACTATTGCCGCACTGGATCGACTGGTCGTACTGGATGAAGGAAGGATTGTTGAGCAGGGCAAACATGCAGAATTAATCAAGCGGCGTGGTTTGTATGCGCAGTTCTGGGCGCATCAGTCGGGCGGATTTTTGGGCGATGATGCCGAGTAAACTTCCGCAGTTTTAAAAGCAGGCGCTATTTTTTCTTTGGTAAGCTTGATGCCAAACATATTAGCCAGCTTTTCACCTAACAGCCCAACGATAAACACAATTAGAATAGCCGTAGCGCGCTGCATAGATGATAGTTGTGGAGCGATATACTGCAGGCTAAATGCGCACATAATTAAAACAACAAAAATTGCAGCGTATACAATACCCGATAAGCTCATGCGCTTGGCACCGACTGCTGTCGCCGGAAGCTGTTTTGCCTTTCTACGAGCCCACCAGAGACCGGGAACAGCCAGAATAAATCCTGCGCCTAAACAGAAGGTTCCAATAACTAATATAGCCTCAATATCCACTTGTTAAAACTCCTGAGCACGCTACTTCAATAGTAATTCTATGCCGCGAACAATCATCTCAATTGCATAGGTGCCGGTAAATAAGGCGACAACCCGGCCAACGACTTCCACATAACGGTTTAATATACGCTCATTCCGGTTCTTTAAGGAATCATGTATTAATTTGAAAATCATTATTGAAAATAGAGAAGCCAATACCGCTATAGTGATCGCAATCGCAGCGTCTTCTTTCGGCAAGGAAGAACCGATAAGCACGCTTGCACTCAAGGTGCCGGGAGCAATCATAAAAGGCATAGCCACTGAACCGGCAATATGCTCTGGATTGCCGCGTGTTTCAACCAATACAAACTGACCGGAAAATATCGAGTGGATGCCTATCTGCAGAAAAATAATGCCGCCAAATATCAAAAAAGATGCAAAACGCACGCTAAAAACGTTTTCAAAAATGCTCTCACCCGCCATTGCAAAAATAACGAACGCGATTCCACTGATAAGGTGAGCACGTATCATCACCTTTATAAACTCACGCAGGGACAACTCTTTAATCAGACTGATGAGGTAAATACTCATCAGAAAAGGATTCAGTAATACGAAAAGGATTGAAGCGGATCTTAGTAATTCCATCACTTCTCCCGTTGAGAATATGGATCTATCTATATCAAAGGTACAATGGCGCTTATTTTATCGTAAAGGGGTGTTTGGTGTAACCGTATGGGTAATTCGCTTATTAAGCAAGTAGGGTGCAAAAACCGCAGGGCATTGCACCAAGATCCGTTTAAATACAATAAAAATCTCTCTTTACCATCCCCAATCCAATCAAGACCATATATCCAGGCAGATAACAAATAATGAAACCATTCGGTGCAATGCCTTACAGTTATTGCGCCCTACGGGCTTCGGCATGATTCCCTTTAACAAGATTTTTTATAACTTTATGCATCTTAATACACTTAAGCTCAGCGCCATTGGGTAATTGATGTACAGTTTTCCCATCCACTATATAGTTATAATGCTTATAGAATCCAACCGCATTAATTGTTGCGCATAAGTTCAAGCTAGACACTTTTCTTTCTAAAGCCAAGGATTCAAGTTTCAACAAAATATTTTTTGCTATTCCCTTCCCTGTGTGATCCGGGTGTACGTAGATCGCGCATACTTCAGCGCCTTTAACATCTAGTATACCTAAACCTACTATATCATTGGTTTCTTCCGCAACTAGCAAAATTTTTTCTTCTATAGCATTTTCATAAATCTCTTGATTAAGAATAGAAGTCCATTTTTCTATGTTTTCAGGACTATACTCATCTTTGCATAAATTTTGTATAGACGCCTTATGCGTTTGTGATATTTTTTCTGTATCTGATATAGTTCCTAAACGAATATTCATAATCTTTTATCCATAACGTCGCTGTTCAGGCACATGCGCAGCAAGTAGGGTGCAATAACCGCAGGGCATTGCACCGAAATCAATCTTCATACAACAATTGACTTTCATTTCCAGTCCCAGCCCAATCGTTACTATAAGTCCCGTTGGTCACCAAACGATGAAATGTCGAATAGGGCCAATCGCTTACACGCTCAACAAGGCTGTGTCTAAGCGGATTGATGTGTATGTAATCCATATGCGCAACGTAATCCTTTTCGTCCAGAATGAGATGCTCCCAATAACGGCGTTGCCATACTCCACGCTCCCCGCGTTGCATTCTAACCCTTGATCGTCGTTCGGTCTTCGGTAGCGCTTTTGAAAATTGCGATTTAATCAGCCGCCAGCGTGTCGCATAATCGGCATCGTTTACAGGCAATTCAATCACGCAATGCAAGTGATCCGGCAACACCACCCAACCATGTATCTCAAAAGGATGTCTACGTCGAACATCCAAAACAGCTTCTCGCAAAAGAGAAATATGTTGTGTCAATAACTCATTTCCTTCACGATGCAACAGATTAACCGTAAAGAAATAGGTGCCACCCGGTATCCAGGCTCGTCGATAATTTGGCATTATAAATTCTTTGAATATCTAAACCATTCGGCGCAATGCCCTGCGGTTATTGCGCCCTACGGGCTCAACACTCATATTTTCGATACCGATAATTTTTGTGGACATGATGGTTTTCGCCTTTGTTGTAGGGCTAAATAATTGACAGTTTGTTATATGGCGCAACACTTCATTAGTACCCACGCCACTTCTCGTATTTAGCACGGCCCAATCAATACTGCAATACAAATAAGGTTTATTAGAAGTAATGAGTTACGAGGCACCCCAAAATTTTTTACCCTCTCCCATCAGGGAGAGAGTAGGGAGAGAGTAGGGAGAGGGGGGGTAAACGATTGTTTATACGAATGCTTTTTTTATTCCCTCATCCCAACCTTCTCCCTGGGGAGAGCTTTGCATAAGTAAGACAGTTATGGTTTATTAAAGGGATTCAGATTAGTGGTTTATGGGAACGAATGATGCGTAAACAAAC
>JAFGLM010000049.1 GCA_016928055.1 Gammaproteobacteria bacterium | reverse complement strand
CTGAGCATCTTCAGCATCCCCTTTAAAAAACAGCTTCATCATAAAAAAAGTCCCCGCCAATGGCGAGGACTTTGTCAGCAGCCTGAAAGCCGGCGTAAGCCGGCTTTTTTGTTTTAATGTTTCATCATTTAAACTACTAAGGAAACTTCCTCAAACCCGTTGGTGCCGAGTTTGTAGGCGCGCATTTCCAGAACGCCTTTGGTGTTGAGTGAAATAATAATCTGGAATGCGTCCGGATAACCGATGTTTTCGAGATCCCTGGCGGATGGTGTCGCAGCAGCGCTTGGGTGGGAGTGATATATCGCAAACAGATGTTCGCGATTTTTACGCATCTTTTTTAATGCGCTGATTTGATCCTGCGCATCCATTTCGAATTCTGTTTGCGGGATTTTTGAAATATTGGTAGTTGGATAAATTGTGCCGGGTTGTTGATGGGTTGCGCCGATCAATCCGCAGATTTCCCGGTCCGGAGATTGTTGCGCCAGCGTCAGCAAATGTATAGCTAAAGGTCTTTCGATTTTTATTTGCGTTTCGGTCATAGGGTACCAATCAAACGTTTCAAACAATTCAGCTTGGCCGTGAACAAATCGGACAGTCTGGATCTTTCTGTAATTTAACACTGCGCCATTGCATAGTCGCGGCGTCCAATATCAGCAAACGTCCATCCAGACATTCACCGACAGCGGCTAACAGTTTAATCGCTTCCATTGCCTGCATACTACCGATAATACCAACCAGCGGCCCCAGTACACCGGCCGCGCTGCAACGCTCGGCTTCGTCGTTGCCTTCAGGATAGAGGCAGGCATAGCAGGGGCTGTTTTTTTGCAGATTAAATAATCCGATCTGACCTTCCAGTCGAATCGCAGCACCGGAAATCAATGGCTTCGAATTGGCGACGCAGGCTTTGTTCACGGCATGTCGGGTCACAAAATTATCTGAACAATCGAGAACCACATCGACGTTACTGCAACACTCAATTAACTCGTCGTCTGACATGCGATGGTCAATACTGGTAATTTTAAGCGACGGATTAATTTGGCGTAATTTTTCGCCGGCGACCTGCGTCTTTTTTTTGCCAATATCCTGATCAGAGTAAAGAATTTGCCGGTGCAAGTTGGACAGATCAACGCGGTCATAATCGGAAATAGTGAGATGACCGATACCCGCAGCGGCCAGATAGATAGCGGCCGGCGAACCGAGACCGCCGAGGCCGATGATAAGTGCATGTCCGTCGTGAATAGCCTGTTGACCGTCCTGACCGATATCAGGCAGCACCATCTGACGGGTATAACGTTGCAGGAATTCGTCTTTCATGGTTGCATCTTAGCAGGAGATTGATTTTTTGGCTCTAACCCGGACGATGAGCTATACAGTGGCGTTTGATACCAGCGAGATCTTTTTTAAACAGTATGTAGTTATAACCTGCGTTGTAAACAAGATCGATAACTCTATCGGCCTGGTCATAACCCAATTCAAAAATAATCCAGCCGTTTTTTTTCAGGCGCAGTAAACTTTCATTTACTAATATGCGTATCGCATTTAAGCCATCCTTGCCGGCGACCAGTGCGCTTTGCGGTTCAAAACGAACATCGCCCTGATAAAGATGCGGTGCGTCTTCAGCGATGTAAGGCGGATTGGCCAATACCAGATCGAATTGGGTTGCTGTATCCAGCGCATCAAACCAGTTGCTTTGTATAAATTCAACGTTCCCGATTCCCAGACGGTCGGCATTGTAACGTGCGACCTGCAAAGCTTCGGCGGAACAATCTGTCGCCTGGATTTGCCAATCTGGCTTTTCTCTGGCGACGGATAACGCGATACAACCGGAGCCGGTACCAAGATCAATCACGTTAATGGCTTGTTGCGAACTTAAATAACTGCCCAGTTGCAAGGCTGATTCAACCAGCAGTTCGGTTTCCGGTCGGGGGATGAGTGTATGTTGATTAACCTTAAACGGCAGCGACCAGAATTCGCGCTCACCAACGATATACGCAATTGGTGCACCGGCGGCGCGACGATTAAGCAGCGATCGGTAACTGGTGTATTGTTGATGATCCAGTAATCGTTCAGGCCAGGTGAAAAGATAGCTTCTTGATTCCTGCAGAACATGGCACAGCAGGACTTCGGCATCGAGCGACGTTGAAGGACTGTTTTCGAGTTGTTCTATGGCCTGTTGCAAGGCCAGCTTTATGCTGATGCTCATGGCGGCGGGCAGTGTAGCAGATTTGGCCGTCTGTCTATCCGCGGTTCAGTGACGATGGAATCAAACACCGTCCTGATTCAACGCTGCCAATTGATCGGCCTGGTATTCATTGATTAAAGGGTCAATGATCTGATCAAGATTGCCGGTTAAAAAATCGTCCAGTTTATAAAGGGTTAGATTGATACGGTGATCAGTTACCCGGCCTTGAGGATAATTGTAAGTGCGAATACGTTCGGAGCGATCGCCGCTGCCGACCAACGACTTGCGCGTTTGCGCCTGTTGCTGCTGTTGTCGATCCTGTTCGGCGCGCAACAGTTTGGCCTGCAATAAAGACATTGCGCGAGCGCGGTTTTTATGTTGTGATCGTTCGTCCTGACATTCAACAACGATACCGGTAGGTAAATGGGTAAGCCGTATTGCCGAGTCGGTTTTGTTGACATGCTGACCACCCGCTCCGGAAGCGCGATAAGTGTCGATGCGCAATTCCGCCGGATTAATTTCAATTTCATCGACATCGTCCACTTCAGGCAATACCGCCACCGTTGCAGCGGAAGTGTGGATGCGTCCCTGTGATTCTGTTTCGGGAACACGTTGAACACGGTGTGCACCGGATTCAAATTTGAGTTTTGAATAGGCACCCTGACCGATAATGCGTGCAATAATTTCTTTGAAACCACCGTGCTCGCCTTCGCTTTGACTTAACACTTCAACCTGCCAGCGATTCAGTTCGGCGTAGCGCGCATACATTTTAAAGAGATCACCGGCAAAAATAGCGGCTTCGTCGCCGCCGGTACCGGCACGAATTTCCAGAAAAATATTACTGTCATCAAACGGATCGGTTGGCAGTAACAACAACTGCATTTCCTGTTCCAGTTGTTCGATTTCATTTTGCGCTTGAATGAATTCTTCTTTTGCCAACTCACGTATTGATGCATCGCTGTCCTGCAACATTTCATTGGCATTTTCAAGAATGGCCTGTTGCCGACAATAACGTGCGAAAGAATTTTTAACCGGCTCAATTTGTGAGTATTCGCGTGATAATTCGCGAAAACGATTTTGGTTGGCAATAACATCCGGTTCCGACAGTAAAGCTGCGATTTCTTCGTGTCGTGCGCAAAGTTGTTCAAGTTTATTTTTGATACTGGTTTGCATTCAATTTTTGTTTTCTTTGTCGGTTGAACTAAATAATTCGTGCGCGGCCTGCAGTAAATCGTCGCGACCTTCGCGAGCCGCACGGTCCAAATTCTTGGTTGCCGCGTGCAGGAGTTTATTGGTAAGCATATTGGACAACTGCTCGAGAACTTCGACAGGATCTTTGCCCTGTGCAAGCATCCGCTTGGCTTTTTCCAATGCGAGCTGGCTTATTTCCCGCGCGTTTTCACGATACTTGCGAATGGTATAAACCGCTTCCAGTGAACGTTGCCAGTTAATAAAGTTTTCCACCTGTAAATCAACAATGGTTTCCGCTTTTTCTGCGGCAACTTCACGCGAGCGACGGTTTTCGTCGATAACGGTTTGTAAGTCATCGACATTATACAGATAGACATCGGCAAGCTGCCCCACCTGAGGTTCGATGTCACGCGGTACCGCAATATCCAGCATAAACATGGGTTTGTGTTTGCGTAGTCTCAACGCTGCTTCCACCGCACCTTTGCCGATAATGGGTAATTGGCTGGCTGTCGATGTTAAAACAATATCCGCCTGATGCAGATAGTCGCCCAGTTCGCCGAGTCTGATAGCCGTGCCACCAAATTTTTTAGTCAGTGTTTCACCGCGCTCAAGGGTGCGATTGGCGATAACGAAATTTTCGACGCCATGTTGTTGAAAATGGCGTGCTGCCAGTTCAATCGTTTCGCCGGCACCGATCAATAAAACGGTCAATTGATTCAGGTCGCTGAATATCTGCTGCGTCATGCGCACTGCTGCATAGGCTACTGAAACCGGATTGGTGCCAATCGTGGTTTCTGATCGCACCTGTTTTGCAACCGAGAAAGCATGCTGAAAAAGCCGGCTGAGTTGCAATCCCAGGGTACCCGCTTGCTCGGCATGACGATAAGCTGATTTAAGTTGACCGAGGATCTGCGGTTCACCCAACACCATCGAATCCAGGCCGCAGGCGACACGAAATAAGTGTTGAACCGTTTTTTTGTCGATAAAGCGATAGATGCAGGAGTCATGGTCGATATCATGCATACCATGGTGGTCGAGAAACCAGGCCAGAGTCCGGTCTGGTTGCTCAGAACTGAGACGACAGTAGATTTCTGTGCGGTTGCATGTCGATATAATGGCCGCTTCCTGCACATCCGGAACAGCCATCAATTCCTGTAGCGCGATGTCGAGCTTATCCGGAGCGAATACGGTCGTCTCCCGAATGGCGACAGGCGCAGTACGATGATTCAGGCCGAGTGCAAGCAAAGGCATTTTCAGGCAACTTATAACTATGGAAATGTTCGAAACAACCGATATTCTAACTCAGCCCTTTGATTATGCAGGGTCTAAATGAGGTGGAAGGGTTACAAAAACAGCTATTTATGTAAAGATTTCGTGATGTTAATTAGAATTATTTTTATCGGAATGGGATTGGCCTTGCTAAGCGGTTGTGCCGGCAATGGCCCACGCCCGGTTGCTCCTCTTGCCGTACCCGGCGTCGATCAGAATGCATCGGTCGCGCACAATGATATTTACTACCACCTGATATTGGCGGAAATTGCCAGCCAGCGTAATCAACTGGATGTCTCGGTTGATCATTTACAGCAAGCCAGCCGACTGGTCGCTGATCCGTTGATTGCGGAACGAGCGACCCGTATTGCCTTCTATGCAAAGGATACCCGTTCGGCATTCGCTGCAGCTCAATACTGGGTTGAACTGGACCCCGACAATGTTGAAGCACTACAGGCCGCTGCCGCGTTAGCCTTGAACGAGGGAAAAGATGAAGCGGCGCTGGATTATCTGAAAAAAATTTTAAAGCATGAAGAGGATGGGCCTGAACACGGATTTCAGGTGGTCGCCAGCTTACTAAGTCGGGATCGTGATAAGCATGATGTTCGGGCGCTCGATATCATGGCTAAAATTGTGGTGGAACATCCCGACAATCCTTATGCCCATTTAGCCCTTGGTGATCTGGCGATGCTGTTGGGGCATCTTCCCGCTGCGGAACAGGCACTGAACAAAGCTTTATCGATCGATCCGGATCTGCCGGCTGCGCTGGTCTCGCATGCACGTGTTATCTATCAGCAAGGCCGCGTCGATGACGCACTGGCAAGTCTACGATTGGCCGTCACCGATATTCCGGACAATGAGCCCTTGCGCTTGGCGTATGGCCGTATGCTGTTGGAAGCTAAACGGTATCAACAGGCCAAGGAACAATTTACCCTGCTTTCCGAAGTGTCACCTGAGGACAGTGATTATCTGTATACCTTGTCTTTACTGGCATTGGATCTGGATGAAGCTGATCAGGCGGAGGTTTACTTACAGCGTTTACTCGAGCTGGGTGAGCGTGGGCCTGAGGCGTATTACTATCTGGGTCGTATTGCGGAGTCCAGGCACGACTTTGAAACGGCAATTAAGCAATATGAACGCGTTGGACGCAGCGAATATCAATTTGATGCGCAAATCCGCATCGGTCAGTTGTTGGCAGAGACCGGGCATATCGAAGCAGGTTTAGGTCATTTGCGCAGTCTGCGCATGGCGAATCCCGAGTCGTCGGTTACCGTGCGTTTATACCTGACTGAGTCGGCCGTTTTAAGTGCGGCGGAACGTTATGGGGATGCAATCGATTTATTATCCGAAGCATTACAGGTGGTGCCGGGTAATACCGACTTATTGTATTCACGGTCACTTTTGTACGAAAAAACCGACAGAATTGATTTACTGGAGCAGGATCTGCGCGCCGTTCTACTGCGTGAACCGGGTAATGCCGATGCTTTAAATGCATTGGGTTACAGCCTGGCTAATCTGACAACGCGTTATGACGAAGCTTATGATCTGATATTGCAGGCCATCAAGCTGAAACCGGATGAAGCCGCAATTATCGATAGTATGGGTTGGGTTTTGTATCGAATGGGTCGTGCGGAAGAAGCAGTGGCCTATTTGCGGCGGGCGCTCAGTTTGCAGTACGACAATGAAATTGCCGGCCATTTAAGCGAGGTATTGTGGGTTGTGGGACAGCGCAAGGCTGCCAAGACATTGCTGGAAAATGCACTGGAGAAATCGCCGGGAGATAAAACCTTATTGCAGGTTAAAGAGCAACTTGATGCCAGTCAGATCGAACCTTGATGAGAAAAAGAAAATATAGGATGCCGGTTCGCATCGTCGGCCTGTTGCTTGCGTTGTTGGCGCTATCGGCTTGTGTTTCGACGCCACCGCGTATTGATCTGCGCTCCGCAGATGAAATCTGGCAGGCGCGCCAGAAACGTTTGCATCTGCTTGAAAACTGGGAATTAAAAGGACGTATTGGTTTTGTGTCCGAACACGATTCCGGTAGCGCCAGTTTATACTGGAAACAGAATCGTACTGCCTATGAATTGCAGATTGTTGCTCCTCTGGGAATGGGCAGCCTTGTGGTTGTAGGTGATGCGAATGGCGTCGTGCTGCAGTCCAGTGAAGGCGAAATCCTCTATGGTGAAGATGTTCAGCAGCTGCTGTGGCAGAAAACAGGCTGGTTGTTTCCAATGGATAATCTGCGTTACTGGATATTAGGTTTATCACTCGATAACGAAGCTATTAATCTGGATGATTTCGGACGGCTGCAGCAAATTCAAAACGAGTCCTGGCAAGTTGAGTATCAGAGTTACCAGCCAGTTGATCAATATGAATTACCGCGCAAACTGACAATTAAAAGTTCTGGTGTGCAGATAAAATTGATCGTCAAAGATTGGCAGATTTTATAAATACAAAACCATGCATGCAGTCATTCAGAACTGGCCGGCTCCCGCCAAAATCAATTTGTTTTTGCATATTACCGGCAGACGCGAAGATGGATACCATCTGCTGCAAACAGCATTTCAGTTTCTGGATTTTTGCGATCAGCTGCAATTTCAAATCAGAGAAGACGGCCAAATCCGTCGTCTGACGGATATCCCTGCAATTCCGGCCGAAAGTGATTTGTGCGTTCGTGCCGCGCGATTGTTGCAGCAGGTGTCTGGTGTATCAAGGGGTGTTGATATCGAAGTCTTAAAACGAATACCGACCGGGGGTGGGCTCGGCGGCGGTAGTTCCGATGCGGCGACGACATTGCAGGCATTAAACAGTCTCTGGCAGATTGGGTTTGACAGCGATCGTCTGGCGGAATTGGGCGTGCAACTCGGCGCGGATGTTCCGGTGTTTGTGCATGGCTTGGCCGCCTGGGCTGAGGGTGTAGGTGAAATTCTGCAACCGCTTGAACTGGAGCAGCCCTGGTACCTGTTAATCCTGCCGCCAGTGCATGTTTCGACAGCAGAAGTCTTCAATGCTCCCGATTTGACACGTATGTGCCCAGCAATCAAAATACGCGACCTCGCCGAGGGTCGTACCAGCAATGTTTGTGAGCCCGTTGTCCGGAAATTGTATCCGCCAGTGGACCAGGCACTGCGATGGTTAACTCGGTATACCGAAGCACGCATGACCGGAACCGGTGCCTGCGTATTTGGTCGATTTAACAGTAAGACTGAAGCGGATGCGGTTTGCTCAAAGTTTGAACAAACGATGCCGCCAAGCTGGCAGGCTTATGTCTGTAAAGGCATGAACCGCTCGCCATTGTTGGATGCTATAAACAGCTACCGCAGCGGCGGTAACATTATTGCCTCTCCCACAGGGAGAGGCTAGGGTGAGGGGATAAAACTTTTTGAACTTGAAATACGAGTTTGGTATTGACAGTCTATTCCCTCTCCCGGCGCCTGGCGCCACCCTCTCCCTGGGGGAGAGGGGAATATGTGCGGCTCGCTGACCGCAACTTTTTTGGGGTGTAGCCAAGCGGTAAGGCAGCGGGTTTTGATCCCGCCATTCGTAGGTTCGAGTCCTGCCACCCCAGCCAGTTTTTGGAATAAAAGTTATTGCATAAGTAGTTTATAGGGTATTGGGAAGGCGCACCGAGTAATATGCGGAGTCCGTCCGCAAAAGACTGTCTCCCACATCCATGTGGTCGGGTACGAGCCACTTCACAAGCATGATTACTCGACCTGACATCGATCCAAACATTTATAATGTAACCGTTCATCCGCACCCGGAAGGCTAACAGTGGCAGAAAATAATCGCATTATCCCGCATGACAATACCAAGCTGGCCGTATTTACTGGCAATGCTAACCCGGATCTGGCTCGGCGTATCGCCGAAGACCTGAAAGTGCCTCTTGGCAGGGCGACCGTCAGCCGTTTTAGCGATGGTGAAGTATTGGTGGAAATCGGTGAAAACGTGCGTGGCAAAGACACGTTCATTATTCAGTCAACCTGTAAACCAACCAATCGCAATTTGATGGAATTGATGATTATGGCGGATGCCATCAAACGCGCGTCGGCGGAGAGAATTACCGCGGTGATACCTTATCTGGGGTATTCGCGACAGGATCGGCGGGTGCGCTCGGCACGTGTTCCGATTGCAGCCAAAGTGATTGCCAATATGCTGACCAGTGTCGGATTGAATCGTATATTGACTATTGATCTGCACTCGGAACAGATCCAGGGTTTTTTCGATATTCTGGTTGATAATGTTTACGCCTCGCCATTGCTTATCGCGGATATCTGGCGGCATAAGTATCCCAGTCTGATAGTTGTCTCACCTGATGTTGGTGGTGTGGTACGCGCACGCGCCATCGCAAAACAACTGGATGATGCCGATCTGGCCATTATCGATAAACGTCGTCCGAAGGCTAATGTTGCAAAAGTCATGCACATCATAGGTGAAGTTTCGAATCGCAATTGTGTGCTGGTGGATGACCTGGTCGATACAGCCGGTACCCTTTGTGAAGCTGCCTCGGCATTAAAGAATCATGGTGCCGCCTCGGTATCGGCCTATGTCACGCATGCGGTTTTATCCGGCGATGCCCTGAAAAAAATCGAAAATTCCGGTCTGGATGAACTGGTGGTGACGGATACGATTCCACTGAGTGATGAAGCGAAACAGGTAAAACAGATTCGCCAACTCAGCGTGGCGAATATGTTGGCGGAGACGATTCGAAGGATACATTGGCAAGAATCGGTCTCCAGTATGTATATGGATTGAAAACGACTAATCTGGCTTCGGCCCTGCTGCGGTGCTATTATCGCGCACCCTGAGGCAGGGCTACCCGCTGAAGGGTAAAAATCTGAGCTTCCTGGTCGCGGGAAGCAGTTTTTCAATTAATTGAGGTGATTTATGAGTGATGAATTTGTTCTGGACGCCGAGTTGCGCTCCGACAAGGGGAAAGGTGCGAGCCGCCGCCTTCGTCGAACCGGTAAGGTGCCCGCAATTGTTTATGGTGGTACGGGTGAAACCCAGTCGATTACCCTTGACCACAGCCAGGTGAGTCATCGCCTGGAAAATGAAGCGTTTTACTCGCATATTCTGACGTTGAAAATTGACGGCAAGCCACAAGAAGCGATTTTACGCGATATGCAGCGCCATCCGATCAAACCGATTATTTTGCATATGGATTTCAACCGCATCAGTCAGGATCGAGCCATTCATGTTCACGTACCATTGCATTTTCTGAACGAAGAAAAGTGCATCGGCGTGAAACAGGAGGGTGGCGTCATCAGCAAGATGCTTAATGAACTGGAAGTTTCCTGTTTACCGAAGGATCTACCGGAATTTATTAATATTGATATGCTGGAACTCAAACTCGGCAGCACCGTTCACTTATCTGATATTCAGATGCCGGAAGGTGTGCACATTGCATCACTGGTTTCAGGCGGTGATGATGTGATTGTTGCTTCAGTGCATAAGCATAAGGAAGTGGTTGAAGAAGTTCCGGAAGGCGAAGAGGTTGTTGCGGGTGCTGTTCCGACAGCGGCTGAAGCCGAAGAAACCAAACAAGAGGACGGGGATTCTTAGCCCGTTTTCTGCTGGTCCGCGATGCAACCGGCTGTTCTCGATCCAGGGCTTGAGCTGATTGTCGGCTTGGGCAACCCCGGAGATCAATACGCCAAAACCCGGCACAACGCCGGGTTTTGGTTATTGGATCGTATTGCCTCACGATTTAATCTGGATTTTCGTCACCAAAGTAAGTTTCGTGGTGACTATGCCGAGCTGATTTATGCAGACCGGAAAATAGCGTTACTAAAACCTACAACCTTTATGAATCTCAGCGGCCAGTCGGTCGCCGCGGTCGCGAAGTTCTACAAAATTCCGGTTAATCATATTCTGATTGTGCATGACGATCTGGATCTGCCGGTGGGGGGCGTGAAACTAAAGCTGGGTGGCGGTCATGGTGGCCACAACGGCTTGCGCGATATGGTTGCTTTAGGCAGTAAGGATTTCTGGCGCTTACGCATTGGCATAGATCACCCCGGTGATCGTGACGACGTGGTTGATTATGTATTAAAAAATCCGAGCAAAGCCGATCGCCAGGTGATTGACGCCGTGCTTGATCGTTGTATGGATGTAATGGAACTGATACTCGATGGTGAAATGGAAAAAGCCATGCATCAGCTGCATACAAAAATATAAAGGACTAATCATAATGGGTTTTAAATGCGGAATCGTTGGTTTGCCCAATGTTGGCAAGTCAACTTTATTTAATGCGCTGACCAAGGCGGAAATCGCAGCGGAGAATTATCCTTTTTGCACCATCGATCCTAACGTAGGTGTCGTGCCGGTGCCAGATGAGCGTCTGGATAAATTAACAGAAATCGTCAAACCAAAGAAAACAGTTCCTACCACAATGGAGTTTGTTGATATTGCTGGTTTGGTGGCCGGTGCATCCAAGGGCGAAGGTTTGGGTAATCAATTTCTAGCGCATATCAGGGAAACCGATGCCATCGCACATGTTGTACGCTGTTTTGAAAATGATGATATCACGCATGTCGCCGGTAAAATCAGTCCGCTCGATGATATCGAAGTGATTGATACCGAATTATTGTTGGCTGATATGCAAACCGTTGACAATGCGTTTACCCGGGCTGAGCGTAATGCCAAATCAGGCAACAAAGAAGCCGTGCTACGTGCAAAACTGCTGGAAAAATTAAAAGCGCATCTGGATCAGGGTCTGGCGGTTCGCACCTTGAATTTAAGCCAGGACGACAAACTGCTTATACGTGAATACGGTTTAATCTCCGCAAAACCGGTGATGTTTGTTGCCAACGTTAGCGATACCGGTTTTAAAAATAATCCGCTACTGGATCAGGTTGAGCAGTATGCAAAAGAGCAAGGTGCGCAGGCAGTTGCATTGTGTGCGGCTATCGAAGCGGAAATCATGCAGTTGGATAATAGTGAGAAACAGGAATTTCTGATTGATATGGGCCTTGACGAACCGGGTTTGAATCGTGTGATTCGAGCTGGTTATACTTTACTGAATCTACAAACTTTTTTTACGGCTGGCGAAAAAGAAGCCAAAGCCTGGACTGTTAAGGCTGGTGCCACTGCACCGCAGGCAGCGGGGCGTATTCATACCGACTTTGAAAAAGGATTTATTCGAGCGGAAGTAATTGCTTACAATGACTATGTAAAATACAACGGCGAACAGGGCGCCAAGGATGCAGGGAAGTGGCGGTTGGAGGGGAAGGAATACGTTATGGAAGAGGGGGATGTTGTTCATTTTCGCTTTAATGTTTGAGAATGGATTATTCAAGCTGATCGAAATAAGGTTTATAAATATAACGAATTTCTTCCAGCGATTCTTCGATTGCCATTGGTAAGGTCTGGGCGAAGTAATCCAGCAGTACGATCGCGTTAACGGTGGAATCGGCTTTAATGGTGGCGCGAAGTCGTTGAGCGATTGCCACGTTGACTTTTTGCATATCTTTATAAATTTTATCCAGACCGCTAAAGCTGAATTCTGCGGCTTGCCCGGCTTTCATTAACAGAAATTGGCCCAGCAGGTAATAAGCGGTGGCGCGACAAACAGTTTCTTCCGGGCCAGCGAACGGCAGGTGATGGCGGGCCATGGTTCTGAAAAAAGTCGTATAGGGACAACCGCTGGTTGCCATAATCAGACCAATCATCGAACTTAAAGCTTTTTGCGCCGATGTATGTTGTTGGATAGAGCGTTTATTGATGATGGCTTCAACTTGCAGTTCTTCGTAAGACAGAATCCGATCAAAATCCTTTACCACGGGTAATAAGCCGACCGCAACGGGACATTGTGGTGAATCGGATTCTGATAATGGACAATGCGGGCACTGATGAAATTCAAGCGCAGTCCATTCGGGCAGGGTTGGCTGGTCATCGGCGATTAATTCCATGCTATCGGCGTGAAATTGCAGTTTGAACTCCGCCAGTTGTCCATTGTCCAGCGTGAAACGATATTCAATAACAATATTATCCATAAGGTCGTCTCGTAACCGTAACAAACCCGATCCAGTCGACTTGAATTTCGATCATGCCTCTGCACTGGCTTGTTTGCTAGTATCCTGTTCGTTCCAATCAAGTTCTGTGACACAATCTGGATATTCAAGCTGTGCCTTCAACAGTTTCGACATAAAAATCACTATGGAGTCATAAAATGAAGTTGCTGTTTTCCCCAACCTCACCTTACGTTCGTAAAGTTAGGATTGTAGCGCGTGAGAAAGGTTTACTGGGTCGAATATCGGAAGTCAAAAGCATCCCATTTGATAGTCCTCCGGAACTCGTTGCCGCTAATCCTCTTGGCAAAGTGCCGGCGCTGATTCTGGAGGATGGTTCGGTATTGTTCGATAGCCCGGTTATTTGTGAATATCTGGATCAGCTGGTTTCGGCTCCGCAGCTCATTCTCTCAGGGATAGCCAAATGGCCGGTCCTGCGGGCGCAGGCGCTGGCCGATGGCGTTATGGATGTGGCGGCGTCTGGGGTGATGGAATTGAGGCGTCCGCAGAATGAGCAGTCACCTTCGGCGCTGAAGCATTGGCGAAATCAGATACGCTCGGCCGTCTCGCAAATGCATAAGGAATTAACCGCCCAAAACGCTGATTTGACACTGGGTCATATTGCCATGGCAACGGCTTTGTCCTATCTGGATTTTCGCCATCCCGATCTGCATTGGCGCAACGTTGCCAAACCGGCTGTGGTTGACTGGCATGCCGAGTTCAGCAAGCGGCACTCGATGCTGGAAACGGCACCACCGGTGTGATTAGGCTTGTTTTGCGACAGGCTGGAAAATCGGGATAGAAATCGGTAATATTCCGCTCCCCTTAACGCGCTGGCGCGGTTCCGCGCAGCTTCGAAACGTGGCTACATAGCTCAGTTGGTTAGAGCACAGCATTCATAATGCTGGTGTCCCTGGTTCAAGTCCAGGTGTAGCCACCAATTTAAAGTTTATGAAATCCCTTCTTTAATGATGTTTTCTAGTCAGGGACACCGACTATTTTTGACGCTGGTGTCCGGTAATGTCACGGCTGATTTGTATGCCGGGTCCGACCGGCAAGAGACTTGCACACGTCCGTGTGCGCGGTTCAAGTCCAGGTGTAGCCACCATTATTATTTTCCAAATTTCATCGATTTGGCTAGTCACCCTATACAGGGACACCACTTTAATTATGCTGGTGTCCGGTGAGGTCGCGACTGATTTGTATGCCGGGTCCGACCGGCAAGAGACTTGCACACGTCCGTGTGCGCGGTTCAAGTCCAGGTGTAGCCACCAAATCCAACAAAGTCGGATTTGGTGGCGCTGGTTTTTATACCGGCGTCCTGCCTTGAAATACTTGCACGCTTCCCGGCGCGCGGTGTAGCCACCAATTTGAAATTGCATTTCAGAGATTTTCCAGCATAATTCACGAGGTAGTTTGCGGGAGCCTTTTAGGGGTATATGTATCCCCCTGTAAATGTGACTTATATTCGCGACAATTCGAGTAAATAAAGGATCAGATATCTTATGAGGGCTTGGGAAAAAATTGGGGAAGATGCCAATATTGTACTAGTTGGGAACTTCAATCCTTCTATTTTTCATCCCGAATGGTTTATTAAACGAGGAATAGTCCCTGATTGGAATTATTCTGGCCACCGTTCTGGTACTAATGAGGCCGCTGTGGCAGTTTTACCAGATTTAGCCCAGATAGATTTTCAGGATCAGAAATTTTTACAAGTGATGCTCAATAAGTTCACTCTTCGATGCAGCCACGCTAGCGAATTTCTTAGCCTTAAGGATATTGTTAGTACGGCCTTTTCTATACTGAAAGAAACGCCTATTTCGCAGATGGGCATGAACTATCAAGCTGTAATTCGGATTGCCGATAATGATTTATGGCTCAAATTTGGTGAAGTGATGGCACCCAAAGAGCCTTGGTTAGTCGCTGCTCCATATATTAATGAGCTTGATGATGGGAATAAGAAACGGTTAGGTTTGTGGAATTTGACGATGCAAATGCCTAGACCGGATGATTTGAGTGGTTATATACGTCCCACTGTCAAAGTTGAAAATTCGAATGCACGCACGTTATCTATCAGTGTGAATAATCACGTAGAGATTGCGGATAAAAGCACGGCGACTGTGATTGACTATTTGGAGCGTTATTGGGAACAATCGTTAAACCTGGCTAATGAAATAGTTCGAAATACCCTTATAGATCAACTTGGTGAGGAAGGTTAGAGTGGGTAGAAATAGCACTGCCTTATTAATGAGTTTTGAATATGATACTCATCGAGGCAATGAAGAATATGGTGAAACTTCGCTCAAGTATCGTATGGCGTCGGAAAATACTGCGCAAGAATATATCGAAAAAGAAGAGGTAGTTACCAACTACATTATTCCGCCTGCTCAATACAAATTAACAAGCCAATTTCGTGAGCGCGTGCTAAATCGCCAGTATGTTATACCTAATGTAATAGACGATATTAAACAGAAATTTTCCGGGGTAGTAATTGATATTGACCGTGAGAACGAAGAAATTATCGCACGCATTTCTGATATAACTAATCCTAATAATCCGGAAGAACAAGTAACGTTGGGATTTGATGAAATTTTAGAGTCTGATTTGAGCCAGCTTGCTAAGGGGGACTCTTTTGTTTGGTATATTGGGTATATTCAAGGAATGATGGTCTCTCGTCAAAATTTTTCTAAAATCCGCTTCCGACGCTTGCCAAAATGGTCTCAGCAAGAAATCGATACCGCCAACGATAACGCAGAAAAACTTTCTCAATTTTTTAGTCGTGATCCAGACACTCGCGCCTGATTTAAGCACTGCGGAGATATCCATATTTGGTCCGGGCGTTGGGGAATGTGCTGTTATTCATTTTGGTAATGGCCGTTGGTTTATTGTTGATAGTTGCCTTTCCCCGGAAAGTAAAAAACCAATTGCCTTAGAGTATTTGAATTCTATTGGTGTAGATGTTGCAACTCAGGTGCATGGCATTCTAGTTTCACATTGGCATAAAGACCATATTGAAGGTCTTTACCAATTAGTGAAAGCTTGTGAGAAAGCGGTTGTACACGCTTCAGCAGCTTTGTTTGATAAAGAAGCTCTTCAACTAGCTTCTCTGTACAAAAAAGTTCCCTTTAATGATACTGATAAAGAGATTCGTGAATTCAGAGAGGTCGTTGAGCATTTACACAATAAAAAACAACACAATCGCTTTGACATAGTGCATGCCAAGCATCTTTTTTTTGAAGATCGTATAATAAATACGCGTTTAGTTGCTTTATCTCCCAGTAGTGTTGCTGTAACTCAGGCAATTGAGCGAATCCGTGAATTAAAACCAAAAGAGGGTGGGAGGCGTGTTCATTTGGTGGCTCCCTCAAGTGAAAACCTAAATGCGGTGGCGATGCATTTTTCTTTTGGTGAGTTTTCCGCCGTGCTAGGCTCAGATCTTGAATATTCTGATAATGTGCTTGTAGGTTGGCAAGCAGTTCTTGATAGTAAAATATCTGAGCATTTAAGTTTGGGTAAAGCCAAAGTCTATAAGGTCGCTCATCATGGCAGTAAAAGTGGTCATCATTTGGGTATATGGGAACAGCTATTGGAGCAAAGGCCGCAAGCCATAACAACCCCTTATGCAAATAGCTATCTGCCTAAGAGTGAAGATATCAATCGTATAATTTCCTTGGCTTCATCATTTATCGTAACGAGAGATCCGACGCCTAAAAGTAAGATAAAGCACGACCCTATGACTGATCGGTGGCTGAAGAAGCAGATTAAGAATCGGCATGTCATTAACGATAAAATAGGGCATGCGCAAATACGAATAACCGTCGACGGAGAGTATCAAGTGGAAAAAAGCCCAATTTGCGTAGAGTATCGTGAAGTGGGTTGATCTTTCTTAAAAGATTATTCAAAGCACAATAATTACTCTTGCATTTAAAATGCATTTTTGAATATCTACTATGTTACATTTTCTTACTGATATTTCCTCTAAAAAACGTTATTTTTGTGATACAAGTGTCAGCTCGCGGGTGTTTGCAAAACCGGACCGACTGAAGACAAAGTTATATGAATTCACAGCTAAGGTAGTTATGGATGCTCGGTATAAAGAGCGTGCTTCAGTTTAGATAAAAATCATGTTTATGGCAGTATCACTCTTATGAGTCATGGCTTAACCTATTGCGCTGCCCCGGTCGACGAATTAATATAAACTATCGATTTTTTAATAAATAGATTTACTTGATGACAAGAAATGGATATTTAAGATTTTTTATATTGTTTACGATCTTGATGTTGTATTCATGCTCGTTGTTTGCAGAAAGCTCTTTATCTGAAAGGGAGACACTATTTTTAGAACGCTTTGATCAATATGTGCAGGACGAGATCGGAGATAAGGTTCCGGGTCTGGCGTATGCGGCTGTTTTGGTTCAGAAAAATATTTTTTTAGCAGTCGACTAACAGCGTTTGATGCAAGGTCCCCACGGCCGCTTTGTAAAGTATTTTTTCTAAATGGTTTGCAATGCCATCCAGGTGAAATAGAATACACACCATGAAGCAGGCATTAGGCAAGCAGGAAACCCGGTTTTTCGCGTATATCCAGATGCGTGGCCGACGCACGGTGTGCACCGGCGAATTGCTGAAACCGCTGGGGTTAAGCCGTGATCAGGAACGCGAACTGTTCCGACGTCTGGCTCGCGGGCGGCTGATTGCCCGCGTACGGCCGGGCTTGTATCTGGTGCCGGAGCGGTTGCCAATGGGTGGTGTCTGGAGCCCGGATGAGATTCTGGCCTTGAATACCCTGATCAAGGATCGGGGTGGTCGTTATCAGATTTGCGGTCCGAATGCTTTTAACCGCTATGGTCTCGATGAGCAGGTCCCGGCAAGAATATATGCTTACAATAACCGCATTTCGGGCGAACGCAGCATCGGAGCTGTGCAGCTTTCTTTAATCAAAGTGGCGGATGCGCGCCTGGGTGGCATCGAAGAAATAACAAGCCGCGATGGGGAAATCGCGGTTTACGCATCGCGTGCTAGAACCTTATTCGATGCGATATACGACTGGTCGCGTTTTAACAGCCTGCCGCGTGCTTACGACTGGATTCGTACTGATCTGTCGAAGCAGCGTGTTAGTCCTGCCGAACTCGTGGATATGACATTGCGTTACGGTGATGTTGGTACCATTCGGCGCATAGCGGCATTACTGGAAACGCTTGCTGTGAAAGAACAACTGCTGCGCAAACTGGAGAAAGCATTGCCAACGTCAAAGAGTCAGATTCCGTGGATACCCACGTTACCCAAACGCGGTACCGGCAATCGTCGCTGGGGTGTGATTGTGAACGGAGCGCTATAGACATGCCGATTCGCTGGCACGATGATGATGCGGTATTGCTGCAGGAAGCGATACGTTTTACTGCGGCGCAGACCGGTTTTATTCCACGTTTAATCGAGAAAGATTACTTTTGCAGCGTTGTTCTGGAGTATCTGGCGACCAATCATGAGGCGCTTATTTTTAAGGGTGGTACCTGTTTGGCCAAGATTCACGCCGGGTTTTACCGTTTGAGTGAAGATCTGGATTTCAGTGTTTCCACGCCGTCGGATTCATCACGCAGCGAGCGCAGAAAGGTTTCAACTGAATTGAAAAAACTTATTGTCGCTTTACCGAAAGCATTGCCTGCATTCCGGATACTGCAGCCCCTGCAAGGCGCGAATAATTCGACCCAGTACGTCGCTGTTGTCGCTTATGAATCGCTGCTCGATTCGCATGTAGAACCGGTTAGTATTGAAGTCGGCTTACGCGAACCGCAAATCGCAAAACCGTATTCCGGTTTGTCGAAAACGGTGTTGCTTAATCCGCTGGATGGCCAGGCGATGGTGGCTGCTTTCCCTGTTTATTGCCTGTCGTTACACGAGGCTATGGCGGAAAAACTGCGCGCGGCATTATGCAGGTTGGAAGTCGCTATTCGTGATTTTTTTGACGTGGATTTCGCAGTGCACCAGACAAAGAAGCTGGATATTCACGATCAGGAGTGGCTTGAATTATTGCGGCAAAAGATTGCTATGCCGGGAACGGCGGCAGTAGATGTGACATCCCATCGACTGGCGCAATTACATCGACAATTGGATGCACAATTGAAGCCGGTATTGCGTGAACAGGATTTTTCAGCGTTTAATCTGGAACGTGCTATAGAGACGGTTATACAGGTTTCACGGGAGCTAGAGCGGTGAGTCCGGATAATTTACTGGGCCGCACTTCAGATCGTGAGGTCGTGCTGACACGCATTTTGCGTGAGAAAATAATCGCATTCCTTTCGGCCTTGGTGTTATTTTCGAGCCCAATATTTGCAGAAAATTCCTTTTCCGAACAGGAAACACTATTTTTAGAACGCTTTGATCAATATGTGCAGGACGAGATCGG
>JAFGLM010000048.1 GCA_016928055.1 Gammaproteobacteria bacterium | reverse complement strand
TTTTACCTCCGAGATCTCCGTGTCTCCGTGGTAATCTTTTAAGGGTTTTTTATTTTTTACCTCCGAGATCTCCGTGTCTCCGTGGTATTCTTTTAAGGGTTTTAACATGACTGAACAACAAGACGAAAACAAACTCATCGCCGAACGGCGTGGCAAGCTGAATATTCTGCGCGAGCAGGGTAACGCTTTTCCAAATGACTATCGGCGCAATGCTTTGGCGGCGGATCTGCATGCAGAATATGGCGAGATGGGAAACGATGCGCTGGAAACGAAAAACATTCGTGTTGCCGTTGCCGGTCGTATGCTCGGCAAGCGCGTAATGGGTAAAGCCAGCTTTGCAAATATCCAGGATATGTCCGGTCGCATCCAGCTCTATGTGCAGCGCGATGAATTGCCGGAAGGCGTTTACACCCAGTTCAAGGGTTGGGATCTGGGCGATATCGTTGCCGGCGAAGGTATGTTGTTTAAAACCAAAACCGGTGAGCTGTCGGTTAAGGTTGACCAGGTTCGTTTGCTCACCAAATCGCTACGTCCGTTGCCGGAAAAGTATCATGGCTTAAGCGATACCGAGCAACGCTACCGGCAACGCTATGTTGATTTGATTATGAATCAGCCGGTACGCGACACTTTTAAAAAGCGTGCCGCGATCATCAGTTACATTCGTAGTTATTTTATTAACAAAGGTTACCTCGAAGTCGAAACACCGATGATGCAGGTCATCCCGGGTGGTGCCGCAGCCAAACCGTTTGAAACTTTTCATAACGCCCTGGATATGCCCTTGTTTCTGCGCATTGCTCCGGAGCTTTATTTAAAGCGGCTGGTGGTTGGTGGGTTTGAAAAAGTGTTTGAAATCAACCGCAACTTTCGCAACGAAGGTGTTTCCACCCAGCATAATCCGGAATTCACCATGCTGGAGTTTTATCAGGCTTATGCCGACTATCGCGATCTGATGGACTTAACCGAAGCGTTGTTTAAAGGGATTACCAAAGACGTACTTGGCAGTTCATTGGTAACCTATGGCGGACGTGAATATGATTTTGGCAAGCCCTTCGCGCGGATGAGTGTGGTTGACGCAATTGCGCACTTTAACCCGCAGTTCGATAAAAAATCGCTGGATAAAATCGACCAGGCCAGAAAGATTGCCGAATCGTTGCATATCCCGCTTAAAGATACTTACGGTCTGGGCAAGATTCAGATCGAGATTTTTGAAAAAACGGTTGAACATCAACTACTCGATCCGACTTTTATCACCGAATATCCGGCGGAGGTCTCACCGCTGGCACGACGTAACGACGACAACCCGTTTATCACCGATCGCTTTGAGCTGTTTATCGCCGGGCGTGAAATTGCCAACGGATTTTCCGAGTTGAATGATGCGGAAGATCAGGCCGAGCGTTTCAGAAAACAGGTGGTTGATAAGGATGCCGGTGATGACGAAGCCATGCATTACGACGCGGATTATATCCGGGCGCTGGAATACGGCTTGCCGCCGACAGCCGGTGAGGGGATTGGTATCGATCGCCTGGTGATGTTGTTAACAGATTCAGCGTCGATCAGGGACGTGTTGTTGTTTCCGCATATGCGGCCGGAGTGATTTAAACTCGGGTTGGTTCAGACTAGCCCCTTGATTACCCTTTTTTATATAACCCGTGGACAAAAAATATTAAGGATAAAAATATCGAGAAAAGGACGAATATTATTATTCTTCTAGTCGAGATGTCCCAGTAAAATTTAAGCATCATTACAGATAATATAGATATACAACTGAATATTGCCCAATATAAATCTATTTTGCCTTTTTGAAATATTAAAAATAACAAATCATAAAACACTATCACTAAAGATAATGTACATAATAAAAGTATAATAATAAACAATGAATCTTTGATGTTTCCTTTTTCAAAGACATTAACTAAAAATAAAATCACAAACAATGCGAGAATTAATAACCATCTCTTTTTGTCATGCGTGTAATCTAGAATAATTTTTTTACTAAGCATTCAATTTTATCCAAAATTTGTAAAATGCCACAAATCATATGATTCAATGTTTAAACAATAATTCTGCTAGTTTCGTTACAAATACACTAATTATATGCGTCTGTATAGCTGCAATTCTTTGTACTAACAATTCCTGATGTCTAAAATGAAATCACAATAATATTTTACGTAAAACTCCTGGCATAAAGGAACGACTATCTATCAAACATCAACAATATGGTTTAAACATATGAACAACAAATATTTAATAACAACTATATGAACCTTGTTGAGTACAGCCTGGTCTTGTTCTCCCTCCTCCAGCTCGAGATGGGTGCTGATCTTCTTCGGAGAAGAAATTCTGAATGTTTTGGGCAGTATTTGAGCCAACTAAACCTGCTTTAGCTTCATCTGCTGCTACTGATTCGACAAATTGCTCTTTAGCTTGAGCCGCTTGCTGTTGCCTTGCAGCAGGTCTACCAGCTTTCCTGTTGTTAGCGATTCTTTGTGCGCGATCTGCCGTTTTCTTAAGTAGCTTATTTGCGGGGCTATTCGAAGCATTTCCTGAAATTTTACCAGCCACCTTACCGCCAGCCTGACCTAATGCTACATCAGCTATAATGCCTGACGCTGTTAATTCTTGGCCTTTAAGTGCTCGACTAGTTGCACTAATTGCCGCATCCGAAGTCAATTCAGTTCCAACTTTTATGAACACGTTTGAAATTTTCGCTACTTTCGTCGCAATTCCAACTCCGAGAGCACCCGTACCCGCTGACACTATCACACTCGTAACGCTAAAACTATCTTGTTTCCCAGAAGCAATTAATGCTACTTGTATTCCTACATCCAATGCAGCACCAACCAATGCTCCCACACACCATGGACAATTCCCACTCGGATCCGTCCCATTCACCGGATCATTCCCGGTATACGCATACCAATTCATCCCATCCTTATAACCGATGGGATCGGTTTGCATAAAGCGACCAAGGTACGGATTATACAAACGGGCCTTGTAGTAATACAAACCCACTTCCGGTAACCACATTTGACCGGTATATTGAAAACGTCCGGTATTACTGCCCGACTGTATACCGTATTCATCGTAAGTATTAATAGCAATGTTCGCACCAGTACTGTTTGTGACGCCAACAATGCTGCCCTGATGATTTTGGGTGTAATAACGTTTATCGCTGGTACCTGATCCTTCATACCAGACGATGGGATCATCAATACCGGGGCCGTGTACATAGCGTCGCAATACACTGCCGCTGTTATCCAGTTCAGCAATCATATCCAGCTCATCGTACATAAAACGCGTGGTGTTTCCTGAGTTGGCAATGCTGTAAAGACGGTTTTCTGCGTCATACGTTAAGGTGGTATTGGCGCCGAATGTTGTAGCACTGGTCAGTAAATTATTGGCATTGTAGGTATAGGATGCCGTACCCACTTCCTCAATTAAATTACCGCGACCGTCATAATTAATTTGAACACCGTTATTCGAGGTAATCTGGTTCAGCGCGTTAACACCGTAACTATTACTTTGCCCGCTGACTTGTGCATAGTGATAAGCACTATTTTGCACTGTCAAGGTGCGCGACTTGAGCTGACTGGCGGTGGTATAGTTAAAAGTTTCAAGAATATCGTCGGTATCACCGCCGCCAACATCGGTAGACAGATATTGCAGGCGCGACAGATCATCGTACAGGTAGATCGTTGGTACATCGTTGCCACGGGTGAGCGTAGCACGACGACCAAAGTCATCGTACGTAAAACTGGCCAACGTGGTATTAGTATCATTGTACTCATAGATATTCTGCAGTTGATCGCTGGGATAACCGCCGACATCGTAGTCATAAGTGATATAAAAATTATCCGGCCAGACTAACTGCGTACGCCGGCCGTAGCCGTCGTATTCATAATCCACCAGTCCCAATCCACTGGTATTTTCAAAATCTTTCCAACCCAGGGCATTGTACTGGATCGTTGAACTGGTTGAGGCGACACCATTGGTATTGTTCGTGTGCTCTTCCACCTGATCAAAGTTGTTGTAGCCAAATGTTTCGATCACCGCACCGAACTTTGTTTCAGTTCTATTGAGGGCGTCGTAGGCAAAGTTAATTATTTGCCCATCCCGTAAACGCGTCGAAGTCACCTGCGCGCCTGTATAAAAGTTTTGTGTGTAATCGGTACTACTGGGTATTGATCCATCGCCCGGATCGGGATAAATGGTTTTTAATGCGCGCTTGAAGTTATCGTATTCATAAAAGGTTTTATTGCCTTCACCGTCTTCTTCGGCTTCAAGCAATCCGTTATCAGTACGATAATGATTAGTGCGCGCATTGCGTTGACGCGGTGTTCCCACCGCTTCGATGGTATTAACCAGGGCATCGGTTTCATCGTATTCATAGCGCGTGATGCGATCGTTACCTTCCGGACCGGGTGTTCCCAGTTCGCACGCGGAGGAGGGTAATGCATTAAAGGTTGCAGGATTTAAACGTTGTGCAACGCACTGCAAATTCCAGTGATTGTCATAGCTTTTCTGGGTAACGTTTTTCAAAACGCCATCGGCATACACATGTTCGACTATGGGCAAGCCGGTTACCGTACTGTAATCGGTTTGCATTTCAATTTCTGCCGCCATGTTATCGACGGCACCCCATGAGATGGATTGCACAATGCCGGTTTTTACATCGGTTACCTGACCGTCTGGATTGTAAAAAGTGCGTGTTGCCTGACGTGGTAACGGGCCGGGGCCATCGGGATCAACACCGATTTCGCCGATGACTCTTCGCAGCGCATCATAATAATAATAAACCCGGTCATAATCACCCGGACGAGGACCATCGACCCAGGTCACGTTGCCATAGATATCGTATTCGGTAGTGGTGGTTTGAGCTAATGTACCGTCACCACGCTGGATGGTTTTTGACGTTGGTAACACATTGTTATGATTGTATTCGATGATGGTTCGTTGTTCATCTGGACCGCCCACGCAGGCATTTTGTATTCCCCTGACGCATGTTGAGATTTCAGTTAAACGCCATACCGGTGTACTGGCCACCAGGTTACCTGAGGCGTTACGTACATAGGGTGTTTTCTGTTCATAGGTATACCGTGTTTGTGCTTGATTGCTACCCACTTGCGGTTTGGTTACTGTGCTGACAAAACCACTTTGGTCATGATATTCAAAGGTCGTTATTACCCCTGCTGGATCGGTGATACTCGTAGGTTTGTTACAGGTTTTTTGATTGGTGCAGGTAGCCGGATAGGTCGCGGATGTCTCCAGCAGGGTGCCGCCGCCTTTCGGATATACTCGAATATGAGTGATGTTACGGCGGCTGTCATAATCATAATCGGTGTAACCGCCGGTTGGCGATTCGATACTGGGTGTGGCGTCCGGATCGATGACTTTAGCAACATCGTTGCCCCATTGATCGGCATAGATATATCGCGTCTTACGATTCAGATTATCGGTATATGCAGTGAGCCGGCTAATATCTTCGTCAACAGCAAATGTCCCTTCAGGATGCCTCGAAAAATCGGGAGCATAGGGATTGTATTCAAAGTAATTAAATGTTCGGCCGCGCGCTGTAGCCATCACAACTTTGCGGCCACCGTAAATATTGCTACATGGCGGATAATTGGGAAGGTTGACATAAATACAACCCGGAAGCATCTGATAGTAGTACTGCACACCTGATGGAGAGGTATAGCCTTCAAACGACCATTGAGATGGATCGGAATGAATAGTTTGACCATAACTGTCTATGTCACCTTCCGCATTAGTCACCGAACTTGTAGTCGTAGTGAGATATTGGGTCCCGTCTGGTGAATATGAGTAATGCGCGAGCGCATTCATCGTTGATATGGGCCAGTCATAACTTGAACCATTACAATTGAGTGCATCCGGATCGCAATACTCCACTGCATAATTGATTGCAGTCACCGATCGCGTTGATGATATTGTATGAATACCGTCATAAACCTTTGGGCTAAAGTAGTATTTGATCATCCAACCGAGCGAACTGACCGCAGCGCTGGGAAGATCACCAAAATAATCTGCTTCTTCCAGATAGGATTGATAAGTCAGGGTGATGACTTCACCATCGGGTTTCACGATCTGGGTTTGTAGTCCAATATTCTCAAAGTGTGCTACGCCCGTAACTCCAATCCCGGCACCATTCGCCTTTGTTTTGTCAAACGTACATACTGTTCCATTCGGTAAAATGTAAGTGCAGAGATTACCTGAGCAACTGAATTGACCGCCTGCATTTTTGGAGCTGACATACACTCCGTTATCAAGATGAAATATTTCAGAACGGCCCAGAGTATTGACTTTGATGTAGGTGCCGGCGGGTAAACCAGTCATTTCTCTGGGTGCCCCAGTGCTCCAAGCGCCACTCCATACGATCTCAGACAAGGTGCCGGTGTGGTTATCGTTCAAATACCGCTGTCGACCGGGATCGCGCTTGATACCGCTTTCTTCAGTACCGATGCTAACGTACATGCCGCCAAAACCGGCTGCATTATAACTGATACCGTCTACGCCCATTAAATCGATAGCGGTGCGCACCGGCGGCGGTTCCATTCCTTCGCCCAATTGCGCCCATGTAGCGGACGCAAACAATATCGATATCGTAAAAATAATAATACCTGCGATGACTTTGAATGTATTGCTTAGCATCATTTTGTCTCCAAAAATCTTGTTGAGGTCGCACACGATGTATTGTCTGTTGCTTGCTGTTCTCATCGTGGACACCCCTTAATTATTCGTTGAAGACGACTTGGAAGTACGATTGTCGGCATTGTCGTATTCATAATCGTTCACTACTGAATTTGGATGGATAACTTTGATCACCCGACCCAGTTCATCGTATTCATAGCTAATCGTGCCGTTCGGCGCGATGGTGACCACGAAAGTATCGCTACTTGAGCGAGGTTGTGGGCTATCGTCAGTTACAGTCACGGTGACTGTAACTGGACCTGAACCAGTAGGTGCTGCCTGCGCGGTTATGGTGCGACTGCTGCCACTGCCACTCAATGTAATATTATTGTTTGGAATTAATGAGATATCGCTGGAACTGGCGCTTACCACTAGCGATGTAGCTGGTGTTTCAGCATCACTTACCGTAAACGTAATTGGGCCAGTTGAATCACCTTCGTTGATGGTAAGATTATTGATATTGGAAATTGTGGGTGCGGTTAGATTAATGCCGCTCACAACAATGGACGCCTGTTGTGAGTACGTGCAGTTGAAGGAATATCCTCCTGAGGGTGGATAGTAGAGCGAGCAATCTTCTATCTTGTATTCGTAAGTACCATTCTGTAAGTGGGTAATTTGTTTACTGCCCCAAGATGATGTTGTCTGCTGTTCTCCTTCAGAAATATTTACCCAGTCACCCGACGGAATCTTTTCCCAAATTCTGACGCGATAGTACCCAGCCCACCAGGATATCGTATATGTGCCATCGCCATCATTATCAGTTGCAGGTACATTGAGACGAGCTGATATATTGTTAATTGTGATAGTAAACGTCTCGCTACTATTACGCTGTCCGTCAGATACGGTGACAGTAATCGTAACCGTACCGTAGCCCACCGGGTCAGCTTGTGCGCTCAATGTGCGACTGCTACCGGTTCCGCCCAAAACGATATCGCCGGTTTGAATGACGCTGACACCGCTGGAACTTGCAGTTACGGTTAGCGATGTTGCAGCAGTTTCAACATCACCTACTGTAAACGCAATCGTTCCAGTTGAGCCTCCTTCATCTATAGTGATATTGCCAATACTGGAAATAGTTGGCGCTGCGTTGGCTACCACATCAATTTGATTTACTGGGCCCATAACGCAATTGTAGGTAGGAGGTGTGCCACCAACTACTGAGCAATCTTTTATCTGATACGAATAAGTTCCGCTTTCTCGCGTTACGGATATGGAACCTGATGCATCACCACTATTATGAATTGCCACACCATCTTCAAAAATCTGAATATAGGTGTGTCCACCGCTCCATGAAAGGGTGAACGTACCATCACCATCGGTATCTGATGTCGGAACGGTTAACATCGCCGGTACTACTACCGTGATGGCACTGGATGTTCTCCAACCGGTACAATTTGTATAGGTGGACACAACGTTACAGGCACGCACACGGTATGCATAACTGCCATCGGTTGAAACGGATATTGCTTGGCTCAACGCAGTACCATTGTAAATGTTTATCCAACCGCCACCATTTTTTTGTTGCTCCAATTCGTATCGGGTCACGGTTCCACTGGCACTCCCCCACGATACCTCAATATCACCAGCACTGGGATTCGGACCCACAGAAATGGACGACGGTACACCGGGTGTGATCGCAACAATAATGGATGCTTCACTGCTATATGTACTGCAACCTACTGAATTACAGGCTTTAACATGATAGCCATACGTACCGTTGCTCTTTGAACGTGAGAGGCTGGTGCTGTTTGTTGAGGTTTCAGTACCCCAACTACCACTGTTTTCACGTTCCTGCCAGGTATAACTGCTGGCGCCGGATACTGAATTCCAACTTAAAGAGTAACCGCCATCACTGTCGGTACCGGCCAATGTTATGGTAGGGGCACTGGAAGGTGGTGACGTTGGTGCCAGTGTGACAACCGTAGTATCGGTACTACTGTAACCGAAATACGGAGTTTGTTGTGCGTACGGATAATAAGGTAGTGCAACAATTTGGACATAGTAATAAAAAACACGATAATCATACGTACCGCTGTTTGTTACCGTGACTGTATGCGATTGACTGCCCAGGTTTTTTTGCACCACATCGCCCCATGCACCTCCATTAAGACGTTGCTGTAATCTGGTATATCCGCCAGCAATCGTACCGGTCGCGGTCACAGTCCACGCAACTGTGAATGAGCCATCGCTATCCGATGACGGTGCATTGATAGTGGTTGTAACTCCTGCGTGTGATAACACGGGAAATAACAGTATCGCAAATAATATTATTCTTTTTCGAATACCATTCAGTCGATCACCGATGGCAAAAAAGGATGGTTTTTGAAAAGATATTTTTGAAATAATGGCGTTTAACATTATTAATTCCCCGTTTATCCTCAACACGGATAAATAAATGAAATAAGGAGCCTATGAAATAGGTAAAAATTGTGTGACAGTCCATGACGGATAACGCAGCCACATCTTGCACGACTGCAATTGACATTGATTCCCATGAAATAAGCGTATATGCGCTTATCCGTAAGCTTTCGCATTATCTTGACCCTGTAATACCTCTGGTGCGTAACCCGATTTATTATTCACCGCTGCTTTTAGATAAAAATCCAGATTGTTATTCCGTCTCTCGGGTGGCCCATTGATTTGTCATATAATTCGGCAAAGGTAAACGAAATTGATGATTTTGGCAATCATTCAATTTAGGGATTGGGAGGTTTTTCGGGTTATTTGATTTGGATCAAGAGCAAATTGCCTTAGGTTGTAATTTGTACAATAAGCCAAAAGATTTTGTCGGACTAGTCACTCTACGAATAGCTTCTTCACAACAATTTCCTGGAAACATTTTCTCTACAACATGCCCTTCCAACATTTTTTTATGTTGAATATTGCTGGATTTCGGATAAGCACGGAAGCTTTACGGAATGTCGCACTGGTATCTCTAAAGTGGCTCGTCATACCGGACGTTCTGCGAAAGCTGTTCGGCATAAAGATAAGCGTATGTTCCTGAATTCCAGATCGACACCGTGTGTCGTCTGGAATGACAGAGGGCTGAACCTACGAGTGTCTTTCTCGCAGGCGCTTTCTATGAGCTGTGCAGAAACAGGAATTGAAACAGGCACTGTTCCTGAGCTCGAAATACCCGCAACATCTTCATCCTTATCTCACTTTAAACTATCGCTGATCGACGGCTTTGGCGAAGTATTATTGTATTAAAAATGGCGTAGGTCCCAAGCGCTCCCGGAGCCGAGCCTGGATCTGTGAGAGCGTGGTCTGGATGCAGGGCTATCGAAATTTAGCATGCTGGCTGGAAGCTAGGGCTCAACTAGGAATGGCGCTGATTTAAGGGGTTTAATCCCTTCTCCTCAGGGACGACCCCATGGATGGGGGAGGTAGAACGAAGTTCGGAACCCGAGTCGAGAAGGCGAGGATGAGGGGGATAAAAACGGTCATTTTTACGAATATTATTGTCATGCATTATCTCATATTCCCTCACCCCAACCGCTCTCCCTGAGGGAGAGCGGTTTAAGTCAGTGCCGTTCGGATCAACGAGCTTGTTTCGTATGAATATACATGCTCAGAATGCGTCTAAGTTATTGAATATATTTAAAATATTCCCAATAAGCTGCTTTTGCGACCCCGGAAATAATTTCAATTTCTATATGGATATTCGGTTGATTTACTCAACCATCTAGCCTTAAAATAGGCTGCTTGTTATATGTAATACAATATGATAATTTTTTAAAGGAATAACAAAGCTTTACTTTTGTGTGGTTCGGGAAGTGGCTTAAGTCATATTTATTACTTGGCTAAAGCCACCAGAGCCATAGTAATGGTGCTTCACTCATCCGGCCTTACTGCCGCTGAGTGTAGCTGTTGCTTAACTTTAAAGGGGGTACCTATATTATGTTTAAGCGATTTTTTATTAGCAGTGCAATTGCTGCTACTGTCGCGCTTCCTGTTCAATCTCTTTATGCTCAAGACAATGCCAATGACGAAGAACTTGAAGTAGTCGTGGTCACGGGTATTCGAGCCAGTTTGGAAAAGGGGTTGGATATCAAGCGCGAAAGCATGAATGTTGTTGATGCTATCGTCTCGGAAGATATCGGTAAGTTTCCGGACAATAACGTTGTTGAAGCACTGCAACGTGTCACCGGTGTTCAGGTAACTGACCGTGGTGCCGGTGAGATCAATACTGTTACCATTCGCGGTTTAACCGATGTCACCACACTGGTTAACGGCCGTAATATTTTTACTTCATCAGGGCGTTCCGTTGCTTTGGCGGATATACCTGCTTCGTTATTAGATCAGGCTGTTATTTATAAAACACGTTCGGCGGATCTGTTCGAAAGCGGTATCGCCGGTGTGATTGATGTTAAAACCCAACGACCGTTTAACTTTGAAGACAGTAAAGTGGTTGTTGCAGCTCGTATGGTTAACCAGGAACAGGCTGATGAATGGGATCCAAACATAAGCATCTTGCTGAGTGACCGTTGGGATACCGGTATTGGTGAAATTGGAGCGCTCTTTAACGCTTCGTTTGCGACAACAAACTTCCGTGATCAGAATGTGACGGCGGGTGCGCAGATACCATTTCTGAATGGTGGTCCACCAGCTCATTTACTAGCATCAACGCTGCCAGATAATATTACAGGCTGGTTTGCGTATCAGCGAATTTTCCCGAGTTACGGGGAAGAAGGGGCAGTTTTCGGAGATGCTGGTTACAACGGTTTGGTGGGCGAGGCTTACCAGGGCGCAACCGTCTGGAGAGCGGGACTGGATTTAGGGTTACCCACTGCCGCAGGCTCCACTTTACCGATAGATGGTGTAGAGACTGAATATCTGTTAGGTCGTGATGCGGTATTCTGGAACGATTTCACTGGTGAACGCGAACGCCCGGCCTGGAATATCTCGCTGCAATGGGCGCCAAATGACACATCGGAATACCTGTTTGAAGCTTTCTACAATGGCTACCGCCAGAAACAGTTTAATAGCCTGAATTTTTATTTTGTTGACTGGTGGGAAGCTCTGAATCCGGCAGATCCTGTGGAAGTTTACCCTGGAACCAATGTTATAAAATCGCGTTATATTAATGCCCCGTTTAATTTTACCAGTGGCGATTATCAAACCGCTGAAACGGACAGTTACGTCTATGCTTTGGGTGGCAAGTGGGATGTTGGTGATAATTTGAAACTGAAATCCGAAGTCGTTCTTCAGGACAGCACCTATCATTCGGAATTTTTTGCCTTGCGTTTAGCGCGCGTACCGGAACGACTCTTTGTCGATTTTAATGCCGGTGGCGGCATACCAGCCTTAACATTGCTTGATGCGGCTGGCAACAATGCCAACGCGCTCGCCGCTGATCCGGATAGCTATTGGATAGATTGGATGTATGATAATGGGGATCGGGACGAAGGCGATGCGGTCACTTTTACCTTTGATGGTGAGATGGAACTGGGTTCTGATTTCTTCCAGACCTTGAAATTTGGTGTTCGTTGGGATGATCGTTCTGCAAAAGAAAGCTCGAGAGGGCTCGAAGGTGGTCCAGGTGCAGGTGTTACCATCGACCAGTTTCCCAATTTAACCACCGTTAATTCGTCAGACTTCTTTGACGGTAAGGCCAATGTGGTAACCGAATGGGCAGTGGCTGATGGTTCAGACGGCGGCGGGCTTATGACCAACCATGATGCACTTGTTGCCGCATATAACTTCGATCCTGCTTATCTAATACTGCGCCCCGATTTTGATATTAGCGAAATCAATACAGCGGTATATGGCATGGTTGATTTTGTGGCGGGTAATCTGGATGGTCAGTTTGGTCTGCGCTATGTGACTTACGATACGGATATGACGTTTATAGATTATCCGCTCGGAAAAGATGAACCTGAAGGTGCTGTACAGTATTCGGATTCTGCCAGTCACTCAAAAGTGCTGCCAAGTTTTGCTCTTCGTTACAGCTTTATGGAAGATTTGGTTGGTCGTTTGGCATATGGACAAACCTTGCGTTCACCCAATTTCGCTGATTTGAATGCCACGATTTTCTTTTTTCCGGATGTTACCAATATCGGTTACGGTACCGGTGACGGCGGTAACCCGGATCTTGAACCGACCGAATCAACCAATATCGATCTAACCCTGGAATGGTATTTTGCCGACGCCAGTTCGTTGTATGTCACGTATTTTGATCGAGACATCGAAGGTTTCGTTGTTCCATTCAGAAATATCGTTCAACACAACTATCCGGATGATATTCCGGATCGTGGTCTCTATGATCATGTGGTGTCACAGCCGGCCAATGCATCAAACGGTGAGTTGGATGGATTTGAACTCGGTATGGTATGGTTCCCGGAAAATCTACCCGGTTTACTGGATGGTTTTGGCATACAGGCCAGTTATACGATTCTGAATTCAAGCCAGGACATTCCTCAGGCGGATGAATCTGGTGCTATTACAGGAACAATTAACACGCCAATTTTCGGCGTGTCTGATTCTTCATATAGTATCGTGCTGGCTTACGATAGACCGAACTTCGATATGCGTCTGTCTTATGTATCGCGTGAAGCATTCCAGCAGAGAAATGAAGCAGCCTTGTTCGCGAATCCTCTCGCTATCTGGCGTTCCCCGGAAGAAAGTATGGATTTTCAGTTGACCTGGAACGTTACCGATATGATCGATGTTATGTTCGATGCGACCAATATTACTGAAGAGATGTATCACGAGTATTATGTGAATCCACAAATTCATAACTTCAGCAATTCTCTGTATAGCCGCACCTACGCACTAGGCGCTCGCTTCAGCTTTTAATTGATAGAAGAAGTGCGTGTGAAGAAGCAAGCCGTGTAAACAGCGGCTTGCTTTTTTTTTATTCAAACCCGCCATGCGGGTAAATTTTGAAACATTAGGAGGGGTCCCGTTATGTCTATACGGCTATCTAAATGGCTTTTATCCCTATTCTTTTCGTCTTTTCTGCTTATTTTCAGCAATAATGTTTTAGCGATACAACTGTTCGGCAATACCACCACTCACGATCCATCCACCATCGTCAGAGACGGCAACAGGTACTGGACGTTCGGTACTGGCGATGGCTCAGTCGGCATGGTGAGTCGTTATTCAGATGATTTGATCAACTGGAACACCGGGCCGACGGTATTTACGTCGGGCACCTGGCCGAGCTGGATTAATCAGCGCGTTCCCAACTTCGACGGCAATTTCTGGGCGCCGGATCTTATCGAAATGAATGGCCGCTTCTATATTTATTATTCGGCGTTTTCGACCAGCAATCCTCCCACGTCTGCAATCGGTGTTGCCGTGACAAACTCGCTTAATAATCCCAACTGGCAGGATCTGGGCATGGTGGTTTCGACGCAAACCGATCCGAGTACCAGCGGCGGTCCCATGAATGCGATTGATGCCGGTGTGTACCGGGATACCAGCGGCAATGCCTGGATGATTTACGGATCGCACTATTCAGGACTCTATATTGTGCAGATCAATCCAAATACCGGGTTGCGTCAGGGTACCGCGCGTTATCAGGCGATTGGCAATAACGGCGGTTGGAATGAATTTGAAGGTGCGCAAGTGCAGTATATCAATGGATATTATTATGCGTTTGTTAACCGCGGTGATTGTTGCGCGGGCAATCAAAGCAATTACTATATATTGGTTGGCCGGTCCAGCAGTCCAACCGGACCTTTCACGGATATCAACGGTGTTAACCTGTGGAATTACGGCAGCACCAACGGCAGCCCCAATGATGCGAGTACCGTACTGGCAACCCAGGGTACTTATATAGGACCGGGTCATTTCGGTTACCTTAATAATAACGGCCAGCATCTGGCGAGCATTCATTATTACGACGGTACGACCTCGAACGGATGGCCGTCACGGCTGGATATTTTGCAGATCAATATGAATAACGGCTGGCCGAGATTTACCAGGAATTTTACTTTGGCAACAGGCAGTTCATCGAGCAGTTCGTCGTCAAGCAGCTCATCGTCGAGCAGTTCGGGCGGTACCGCTGTTACCATTCAGGAGAACACCACAGGATTTTGCGGTGTTGACGGTACGATTGACAGCAACAACAGCGGCTACACCGGCAGCGGTTTTGCCAATACGAATAATGCCAACAATACAGGTATCAACTGGCGCATTAATGGTAACAGCGGCAGCTACACTTTGCGGTGGCGTTTTGCGAACGGTTCTTCTTCGAATCGTAGCGGCGTTTTGTCGGTGAACGGCTCCAACTCTACAACGAGGGATTTCAACGGTACCGGTTCGTGGACCAGCTGGACGACAACTTCTGTTACCCTGAATCTGGCATCCGGCACGAAAGATTTACGTTTGCAGGCAAATCAGAGCGGCGGACTGGCGAATATCGACTACCTTGAAGTGACCGGGCCGGCCGTATCGGCCGCATCGTGCACAGGCAGCGGCAGTTCATCCAGTTCGAGCAGTTCAAGCAGCTCATCGTCAAGTGGCAGCGGCACTGTACCCAACGGTACTTATCGCATTACGCCTGTGCACAGCGGTAAAGCGCTGGATGTGACCAACTGCGGAGTGGACAACGGTACCAACGTTCATCAATGGAGCTGGCTGAACAACGATTGCCAGAAATGGAATGTTACCCAGGTTGACGGCCAGTACTATCGTATTTCACCGGTGGTGTCGCCGACACGTGCATTGGATGTCGACTCGCTTTCACTTGATGACGGTGCCAATATCATGCTGTGGGATTATTGGGGCGGTAATAATCAACAGTTCCGTTTTGAAAACGCGGGCAATGGTGCCTGGCGGATTATTTCCCGTCTCAGTGAAAAATGCCTGGATATCGACAGCCTGTCCACCGATGATGGCGCCAATTTGATGCAATGGAGCTGCATCAGCGTTAACACAAACCAGCACTTTACCCTCCAAAGTCAGTAGTATGACCACTTGGTGTTGTACAAAAACCCGCTCTCGCAGCGGGTTTTTGTATAGGGATATAGGGTGACCCTTATCTTATTTTCCTTTATTCAATTTCGAATCAACATACAGGAAACAGTATATGAACAGGTTGAATTTTAAAAAACAGGTTTTATTTGTTCCGATGTTTGGAATTTTGCTGATCGTAATGGGATGCCCCTCCGAGCAAACAGAGATTCCACAACAAGTGAGTAATAAAGCAGATTCCGGGGACTCAACATTTCGCAATCCACTCAATGATAGTGGACCTGATCCCTGGATGACGTACTACGAGGGAAATTACTATCTGGCGGCGACTACCTGGGGAGGCCCGGATGTGGGCCTGACCATGCGCAAGGCGCCAACCATCTACAAACTCAAAGAAGCAACACCCGTGCAAATTTGGCAGGACTCCGCTGAATCGCGCTGCTGTAATTATTGGGCGCCTGAATTTTTTCTACTTGAAGGACCCAACGGTTTGCGCTGGTATGGATATTTTACCGGGGGTGCCGCTGGTACGGATTTCGTAAAAACGCAGTTCATACACGTTATCGAGAGCGCAGGTACTGATCCCCTCGGCCCTTACACTTACAAAGGAAAGCTGATCGAACGGAATGCACTGGATGGATCTGTTATGACATTAAATGGAAAAATGTACGCGATTTACAGCGTCTGGAACGACACGCAGGATGTTGCGATCAAGGAAATGATGAGTCCATGGGAAACCAGCGGTCAGGAAGTGGTAATAACGAAGCCTGCACTCGCCTGGGAGCGGCAGGAAGGTACCGTCAATGAAGGGCCGATTGCTCTTCACCGCAACGATAAGACCTTTATCATTTATTCGGCCAGTGCCTGCTGGGGGCCCAACTATAAACTTGGCATGCTGACCTATAACGGTGGAGATCCACTCAATCCGGATTCATGGGATAAAAATCCTGAACCTGTTTTTGAACGGGCAGACAGTCAGGGTGTGTTCGCTCCCGGACATAACACCTTCTTTAAATCACCGGATGGAACCGAAGACTGGATGGCTTACCACGCCAACGATCAGGTAACTGATGTTTGCGACATGGGCCGAACACCGCGCATCCAGAAATTCAGCTGGAATGAAGACGGCACACCTGACTTTGGTATCCCGGTATCCACTTCAACTGAGTTGGCATTGCCCGCTGGTGAACGTTAGGATGCTACAAAGTGTGATTAGACGATATATGTCTTAAATAGAAAACAAGTTCTGCCTGCCCGGCAATTCAGGGAGTGAATCGCTGGGCTTTCAGCGGAGCTATTTCAGTCCTGTTTCCTTACTATTAGCTTTGCCGTACTAAAAATAACCTTGTAAAATTGAACCCGCAGTTCTATATTGCAGGGATGATAAGACGTGAATCCCTGGAACTCGTTAAAACCCGCCTTGCGCAATTCGACAGTGTGGCGCTGGTCGGCCCAAGGCAAGTTGGAAAGACGACCCTGGCAAGGGAAATCGTCGCGGAACGCGAAGGAAAGGCACGATATCTCGATCTCGAAAACCCGCGCGACCGTCGTTTGTTGGATGATCCTATAGCGTATTTTTCGACCTATACTGATCAACTCATCGTTCTCGATGAGATCCAGCGCTTACCGGAAATCTTCCCGGTTTTAAGAGGGCAGATTGACGAACGAAGACGAATAGGAAGTAAAGGCGGAAAGTTTCTAATCCTTGGGTCTGCTTCGATGGATTTGCTACGGCAATCCTCGGAAAGCCTGGCGGGGCGAATCAGTTACATAGAACTTGGCTCGCTTAGTGCGCGTGAAGTTGAAACAGATAAAGCTTCCGATGATAAAGCGACAATAAATAATCTGGATCGACTGTGGCTGCAGGGCGGCTTCCCTCTTAGTTATCTTCGCGGCAATCAAACAGAAAGCCTGCAATGGCGAGTGGATTTTATTCAGACCTATCTGGAGCGCGACTTACCGCAATTCGATTTGCGAGTTGCAACGGATCAACTAGAGCGATTCTGGGCGATGTTGGCTAATGATCAGGGCGAATTGTTTAATGCACAACGCTATGCCCGGTCATTAGGTGTCAGCGGGCACACCGTAGCGCGCTATCTCGATATATTGGAAAAGCTGCTGTTGGTGCGCACACTAAGGCCCTGGTATACCAATACGGGCAAACGGCTGGTCAAATCACCGCGACCTTTTATACGTGACAGCGGTATTGTTCATGCTCTTCTCAATTTAAAAAGTATGGATGATGTACGCAGTCATGCGGTATCAGGGAAAAGTTGGGAAGGCTTTGTAATTGAAAATCTGGTTAGCGCTGGTATTGGCCATATGAAACCCTATTTTTATCGTACCGGTGCAGGTGCAGAAGCAGATCTTGTTTTGGAATTTGCACCAGGGCATTGTTGGGCGATTGAAATAAAACTCAGCTCAGCACCAACCGTGGATCGTGGTTTTCATAACGCTGCTGATGATATAGGAGCCGAGCGTCGCTTGTTAGTTTATAAAGGGGAAGAACGCTTTCCTATGCGAGGTGGGATTGAGGCAATGTCGCTTATCGATGCAATGAATGAAATCAGCGCGGCGTTGAATACATGAAAGACCAAAGTTCTTACATACCGAGAAAAAACTGGATCAAACAGGCATAAGACGTGAAAGCAATTGGGCCAGGGGGTTTTGGATAGACAATTTAGTTGCCGGCACTAAAGACCTGCGCGCTTTGCTCGATCAGGTTGGAGGTGAGGTAAAGGGGAGAGGTGGTGGAGGCATCGATAATTTTCACAACATGGGCCCATTGAGACTGGTTCGGCAGCAACTTGTCCAATTGGTTGGGTGACGATTCCAGAAAATGGGTATCGAGCATGTTGTTTTTTCCGGATTTTAAGTAGCCGATATACAGAATATCCATTTCGATCAATTCGTGAAAAAAATGCGTTCCCAGGGAAAGGTCGGGAGTGAGTCCTTCGTGCATAATGTCCATTTCACAAACCGCCCTAACGGACTCAATCGCAGTGGGAGATACGGGCACCCCAAGGGAAGGCATGCTGGTGCCCCAGCGTCCGGGACCAATTAACATGGTATTTTCCACCTTGCTGTCCCCTTTTAGTCCTGTGAGTTTTCCAATCAGGTTTGCCACCTGGTAACGTTGCTGTTCCGGCAGTTCGCTGTACGCAGTGGGGGACACATAGATAATTCTATCCAGACACAGCGTTCTGCTTCGCCCCATTATGGCGCCATTCGCCACCAGAATGGGCACGCGGTTTTCCACAGGGGGTGGCGGTGAGGTAGACAAAAACTCCTCGACCTCAATTTGCAGCGGGCGACATTGCACCAGGTTGATCCGGATGGATCCATCCTGGCTCATGGTACCCGTGTACTCCACCTCTATCTCCTTGCCATAGGCGTCCCGCAGGGTCTCCAAAATGGTGCGAATATCGGAAATAAATGAGGTTTCTCGGAAAACGGCATTAAAGTCGATCAGTAAGGGTTGAATGCCCGAACCGCCCGTTTCCCGAAGACGACGCTGCATCTCCATATCGATCACTGCAAATTTATTGAACTGTGGATCGGGACATTGGGCCACTAAATCGAGGAAGTATTTGGATTCAAATCTGTTGTCTTTCAGGTTTAAGCAATCCACCTTTTTTTGTGCATAGCTACGCATGGCGTCCATATCGCCCATCGGAGGTTTGTCTGGTACGTTGAGTGCCACCACGCGAGTATGGTCATCATCATGGCGATCCACGGCGCGGGTTCCAAGGCCGAAAACCAGGCGCAGCGCACCTGCCTTGGGGTCAATATCCGGGTTCCAGATATAGGGATTGTAGGACAGTCCCACCCCGGCCATGTGGGGATAAAAATAATCGCAGGTTTGGGCACCGGATACCCGTTGAATCAGAAGCGCCATTTGCTCATCCTGATCCAGGATTCCCCGTTTATGCCGGTAGGCCAGAGCCTTCTTGCTCATGGTGCTGGCATAGACTGACTTCGCCGCATGTAGAAACTCTTCCAGCCGCTGTTTTCTGGTTCCCTGGTTTGTACAGAATACGCTCTCATACTGACCGGCAAAGGCGTTTCCGTAGTTGTCCTCCAAAAGGCTGGAGGAACGTACGATAATCGGCATCTGCCCCATATAGTCCAGTAGATCGGAAAACCGTTTTACGATTTGATCCGGAAATACCCCGTTCATAATTCTGCTTTGCCCTTCCTCGGAATCTTCAAAAAGAGTGTTGGGGTTTTGTTGGATTTTACGAATCCACCAGCAATCGTTTTCGATAAGAAATGAATAAAAGACGTCTGATCCCACAAAGAAAGAATCATGGTGTTCGATCACATTTTTAAGGTGCGGACACTGTTTGTTGAGAATGGCGCGGGAGAGAAGCATGCCAACGGATTTGCCGCCGATGGTACCCGAGCCGATGGTGCGCTTCCAGACGTCGATAATATCTGAAAGCTCAAAATACTCGGCGAACATCTCCAGGATTTTTTTATCAAGCGAAATCAACTGGGGCAGCAGATGCTTGAGGTACTCGTCCACCACTTTTTTAGGTACCTCACCCCGTTTATATTTTTCCAACAGATCCTCTGCCTGTAAAAATCGTCGGTCCCATTTTCCGATCATTCGATGGGATGCGGATTGCAGCCCGGCCCAATTGTCGGTGCTTAACACTTCAACTGTATCCGCGCTGTTTTGGATGGGAATTAATTGATCATCCAGCCACTGGTGAACCAGGAACATGGCTGAGGAATCTCTGTATTCAACTTTTTTGGGTTGAATAAACACCTGGCCGTCGTGCCGGAACAGATCCACCAGGATTTGGGTGGTTTCCTCGATGGGAGAGGTGGTGAAGTAGGGATGGTGGTTGCGCAGAATGGCGAAGTACCCAAGGTGCTGCTTGTCCCAGATATACGGGCAAATCAATTTGAAAAAATTTCCGAGCATTTGCTCGCTAATGAACTCATCGGTGAGATGCGACAATAGATCAAACAGGAAGTAGGTGTTCGGTTGAGCTGAGTCAATGGCTCTGTGCAGGCTCGTTACGAAGTGCTCAAACCCCTGATCAAGGGTCAGTTCCAATACGGTCACATTCTCGCCGGCGGATACTAAAGGTTCGTGTTTTCCGTAGCGAAAATACACTACCTGCTTGCCCGTGACCCTGGCGCCGTCCACACATCGCCTGGCAAGAGGAAGAAAATCCGCCACATCGTCCGTGTTCCATACTACATTGTCGCCGGCTATCATGCCGCGAAAAAGGTCTGTGAGTGCTGGAAAGCCTATGGAAATATTCTTGTCAATGATCGGTGTATTCATTAGATCACCCCGTTTTGTTTCTCAACTGTAATGAATTACCCTGCAAACGGCAATGAATTCAGTGGTGGGAGGTACCCAAATATTTTGTAGGTAATTGAGTTGATTTAGTCAGTGACCTGATAACGGCGTTCATGCAGCCTTAGGGGTGGCTTTTTTAAGTGTAAAAACAACACAGTAAGAATTCGTATGGTTTAATATGTTTTGCAGATTGTATTGATGTTTCTAAAGACAAGGGGCTAAATCTAATCTCACAAGGTTTTAATCTGAAATGGTTAACGCAAAGGAGCAAGGTGGAGAAAATGCTGGATCAAACGAGTTTAAGGCGTGAAACACGCTACGGGGTACCGGCTGCTGATCAGGTGATATTTAATCGGCATTATGTTTTGGGTTATTCGTATTATTTCCGGCAGGCGAAATGGGCGTTGGAAATTGTCGACCCGGATAAAACCGACATCGAAAGGGCGGATAATTTTCGTCCGGATTATCGGATTGCAGAAATGTTTCGAGCGGATTTGGCGGATTACAAAGGCTCCGGCTATGATCGTGGCCATCTGGTGGCCAGCGCCAATCAAAGTGAAACAGCAATTCAAAACAGCGAGACATTTTTGCTTTCCAATATGTCACCGCAGGCACCGGATTTTAACCGGGAAATATGGAAAAAGCTGGAAGATGCAATCAGGAAGCTGGATTCGCAGAAACAGGTTTTTGAAACTTATGTGATCTGTGGTCCTATATTCTACTTTGATAAAGAGGTTACAGTAATCGGTGCGGAAGACAATAATGGTGTCACCTTGCCGATTCCACACGCGTATTTTAAGTCGGTTTTGACGGAGAATAATAAAGGGGCATTACATATGTGGTCGTTTGTTATGCCGAACGCCGATTCCGATAAATCGCTGGAGGATTTTCTGGTGCCGACGACCAAGGTGGAAAAGTTGTCGGGTCTTTTTCTATGGGAAAATCTGGTGGGCAGTAAAATCAGTCGGGAAAAGAGCGGAATTCGAAAAATGTGGGCTTATTAAGGTATTGCCGTATTCACACTTGGCTTTGTAATATAATAATGCCGCTGATCTTAAAAAGGCTCCTCTAATGCCTGTAGAAAAAATATTTCCTTCTGGTGTTGACTTGAAACGCAGGTCTTTTGTCAAATCGACTGCATATGTTGCAGGGTCTGCTGCACTATTGTCCTCTCCAGCTTCAATTATTGCGCAGTCATCACCAGACCCGATCGTTAAAACAAGACTGGGAAAATTGAGCGGCGAGAAACATGATGGCGTGTATAGTTTCAAAGGTGTTCGTTACGGGGAAGATACTTCAACGCGGCGCTTTCAACCTGCGTTGGCCGCGGAAAAATGGAACGGAATCCTTCGAGCCAATGAATACCCCAATGCTGCGCCGCAAACCGGTGCCTCAGAAAGTATCAGCGAAGACTGTTTGTTTTTAAACATCTGGACGCCGGCCATACACGATAACAAAAAACGGCCGGTACTTTTCTATCTCCATGGCGGTGCCTATTCAAACGGTTCCGGTTCGCATCCCTTGTATGACGGTACGAATTTAAGCCTGCGTGGTGATGTCGTTGTTATCACCGTAAACCACCGACTCAACGCATTCGGTTATTTGTATTTAGCCGGTTTTGGTGCACCGGAGTTTGCATACTCCGGTAACGTAGGACAACTGGATCTGGTGATGGCATTGCAATGGGTGCGTGATCATATTGAGCACTTCGGTGGCGATCCCGGCAACATCACCGTATTCGGCCAATCCGGAGGCGGCGCGAAGATTGCGACTTTAATGGCGACGCCCGCCGCGAAAAATTTATTTCATAAAGCCTGGACCATGAGTGGTCAACAAGTCACCGTAGCCGGACCCAGAGCGGCTACGCAACGCGCCGAGTATTTTCTAGAAGCGTTGAACGTAACCTCTCAAGACGTCACCAAACTTAAGGACTTACCGATCGAAGACTTACTGGCAGCAACCCAGATTAAAGATCTGTCAAAAATCGAAGACAAAACACTGCATTTTTGTCCGGTGCTGGATCAACTGGTTTTGCCGCGCCACCCTTTTTATCCGGATGCTGCACCGCAGTCTGCGCATATTCCAATGGTGATCGGTAACACGCGGGAAGAAACCCGGGCATTCCTGGGAAATATACCGGGTGTGTTTTCGCTGACATGGGAGCAGCTTCCCGATTTAATTACCCAGCACCAGTTTGTCGATATCAAGGCTGATATGGTGATCGCCGAGTATCGGCGCATGTATCCGAAATACTCACCCACTGAAGTGTTTTTTGCGGCCACCACGACCGGGCGTTCCTGGCGTGGGGCTATTATCGAAGCGGAAGAACGCGCCAGGCAAAAAGGTGCGGCGACCTATGTCTATCAACTGGATTGGGGATCACCATTAGACGGTGGAAAATTCGGCGCCGGTCATACTTTGGATATAGCTTTGGTTTTTGATAACACCGCGGTACCTGTTTCAAGAACCGGCAATGGTAAGGACGCCAGGAAAATGGCAGAACAGATGAGCGAATCCCTCATTGCATTTGCCAGAACAGGCAATCCGAATCATAAACGTATTCCGAAATGGAAACCTTATACGTTGAAAAGTAGAGAGACCATGGTGTTCGATAATCCCTCTTCACTGCAAAACGATCCACGCGGCGGCGAGAGAAAGCTTTATGCGCGGGTTCCTTTTATGCAACGAGGGACCTATTAATAAGGTCAAAGCCCGAAATCATCACGGATTTGGTCAAATTCTGCAAAGTCCAGTGATTTGGCAGTGTAGGTATTTCCCTGTTGAGTGAACAGTGAGTCGCCGCCGCCGACGGACTGTGTCGGTTCCCAGATAAAGGTACCTAATCCACGTGCATTGGGAAGATCGCGCATGATCTCGTTCAACAAGCGACGCTGAGGATTGTATTCGGCTATAGCAAAAGTAAGGTCTGGAAAGTGATTGGCCAGAGTTTGCAGGGTGGCTCGCCAGGCGCTGGATGGCCCTTGCCACTGCTCATAAGCAGACAGGCCCAATATATCGAAGACAACGTTACGCGATTGAATATTTTCAACCCAATTGATAATGCCGTTAGGGTCTTCGGTGTTTTCAATGTGCAGCATAATTTGAATGTTCGCGTCGGCCTGATGCACACCTTCAATACCCGCGCGAAGCAGGGCAGCGAAATTATCCCAATTAGCCGTGCTGCCGTTAACCGTTACATTAACGATTGAGTTATTGCCGTAACAATCAGTGTCGATGGTCGGTATGTGAATGAGCATGCCAGGCGTAATTTCATTGCCAATCTGCACGATATCCGGGGTTGCACCGACCGCGACCAGCGCTTCGATTACTTCAACGGTGTAAGCTTTTACCTGTGCCGCCAGTGCATCGATGCTACTCAGGCCTCGCCATGCTTCGGGTATTACCTGTTTTTGTGGATCGGCCCAGGTATCGCTGTAATGAAAATCCAGTAGCAGGCCCATACCTGCCGCTTTAACTTCCTGAGCAAAGTTAACGATATGATCTTTATCGTTATAGGCTTCGGATTTGCCGGTACAACTGTCATTTGACGCGTAGCCGTACTGTGCGGATGGATTAACAAAGGTCCTTAGCCGAATAAAGTTAAAGCCATAGTTTTTCAGCAAAACCAAAAGATTTTTTTCAATACCGTCTGTGTCGATGAAAAGAGCACCGCCGTCAATTCGCTCCGGAATGCTTGAAATATCAGCGCCGAGTATATAGTTCGCGTGCGCCAACCCTGATGTGTCTCCGGGGTCATCCTGTGGGCTGTTTGAGTTATTGGAATGGCTGCCGCCGCCACAACCGGTAACAACTGTCACCAGTATAGAGATTAAAAGTGCCGGTACTACTTTGCCAGGCATTACAGCTTCCTCATGTAACATAGATAATTTGCTGATCGACTTCAGAAAGGGTAAACGTGCTTTGGTTGGCAATCCATGGACAATCTATTGTTTTTGAGTGTTCGTTATTAACGAAGTTTTCGAAGTCAGAAAACGCTTTTTGCCAGCACAATATTTGTTTAAAGCAACGCTTAAGGATCTCTTGTAATTAAGTGGTAGTCTCGTATAAGGTTGGTTTCCTGACAGTGGAATTGGCGTGCCATAGAAATGAAATTAAAAGTGTTTGTGGATTTCACATTGCCCCGCAATGTACTGGAACTTCTTCAGCAGGGTACAGTGGGGCATGAACTGATTTTTCCTCAAAAGCCGATGACATCTGTGTTGGCCAAGGCGGAGTGGGACCCTCAATTTAAGTCGGTGGATATTGCATTTGGGCAACCCGATATTGAGTCCATTACCAGGGCGGAAAATTTACGATGGATTCACGTCAGTTCTTCTTCAATTACCCGCTATGATAGTGCGGAATTTCGTGCTTTGATGAAGGAGCGAAATATCGTTGTATCCAATAGTGCCGCTGTTTACAACGAAGCCTGCGCTGACCACGCTTTGAGCTTTATGCTGGCACAGGCCAGGCAATTGCCGCTTGGCCTTAAGACCCGTGCAGCCAGCGGCACCGAGGCATGGAACCAGCTTCGCGATTCCAGTCTGCCATTACGAGGCCAGACGGTTTTGATTGTGGGGTTTGGCGCTATCGGTAAACGATTAACTGAATTGCTGCAACCTTTCGACATGAATGTCATCGCATTTCGCCGTCGGGCACGAGGTGATGAAGGTATACCTGTTATTCCAGAAGCCGAATTACCTGATGCGTTTGAGCAGGCAGATCATGTAATGAATATTCTTCCGGACAGTCTGGAAACACAAAAATATTTTGTGGCAGAACGTTTTGCAGCGATGAAACCGGGAGCAGTGTTTTATAACATCGGTCGTGGTGCAACGGTTGATCAGGATGCTTTGCTGAATGCGCTTCGTTCGGGTCATATAAAAGCCGCCTGGCTGGATGTGACGGATCCGGAACCCTTGCCGGATGATCATCCCTTATGGATTCAACCCAATTGTTTTATTACGCCGCATGTAGCGGGTGGGCATTTTGAAGAATCCAGAACGCTGGCGCAGCACTTTCTGAAAAACTTCCGACGTTTTGTTGGGGGTGAGCCAATTTTTGATCGCGTAATGTGAGATTGTTTTTTTCGAAATCAACAAAACCTGGTTTTCGCCTGAGAGATAATTGAGATGACTGTTCGCTGGGGAATGATTGGCTGCGGTGATGTAACGGAGGTGAAAAGCGGACCCGCATTTTCACTGGTTGAGGGCTCGGAATTAGTCGCGGTAATGCGGCGCAACAGAGCACTGGCGGAGGATTATGCCCGCCGGCATGATGTTCCGGCATTTTATGATAACGCTGATTCTTTAATTAACGACCCACAGGTAGATGCGGTGTATATCGCCACACCGCCTTCGAGTCATATGGAATTAGCGCTAAAGGTGGCAGCCGCCGGTAAACCCTGTTGCGTGGAAAAGCCAATGGCACTCAATCATTCCGAATGTATGCAGATGAATCAGGCTTTTTCAAAAAAGAAAATACCCCTGTTTGTTGCTTATTATCGTCGTTCGCTGCCGCGCTTTCTGAAAATTAAAGAATGGTTATCAGCAAATGAAATAGGACAGGTTCGTCAATTGAACTGGCGCTTATATAAGCCGCCCGGCATAGCAGATAAACAAAAAACTACAAACTGGCGTACTGATCCGGCGATTGCGGGGGGTGGTTATTTTGTTGACCTGGCCAGCCATGGTTTTGATTTATTTCAGTACTTATTGGGTGATATTGCTGAAGTGGCCGGATTTAGTGAAAATCAGCAGAAATTGTATAAAGCTGAAGACGCAGTTATCGCCTGTTTTCGATTTCGTGATGGCGTTTTGGGAACCGGGAGTTGGAATTTTGCCGCTCATTTTACCGAAGAGAACGTTGAAATTATCGGCGAGCGAGGCAAAATCGAATTTGCCGTTTTCGACGAGCAACCCGTCAGGTTGTGTACCGAAAACAAAAACGAATCACTAATGATTGAAAATCCAAAACACATACAGTTTTTTCACATCGAAAACATGATTGCGCATTTAAATCACGAGCGAGTACATCCTTCGTTGGGTACTGATGCGGCAAAAACAAATTGGGTTATGGATAATATACTGAATCAGGTAACTTCGGATGAATAAAACCATATTAATTACCGGTGCTTCCTCCGGATTTGGAGAGGCCGGCGCGAAGCGATTTGCTGAGCCAGGTGTAACGCAGATTCTTGTTGCACGCAGCATTGATAAGTTGACTGAATTGGAAAAGCGAATAAAAAGTAAATGCAAGGTCATTATTGCTCAGGTTGATGTTACCGATTCAGAAAGTGTTAAAGGTTTTTTTGAAGAGTACCAAAAACAAATTGAAAAAGTGGATGTTCTTATTAACTCGGCAGGTTTGGCGCTCGGGTTGGCACTTGCTAATGAGACAGATATCGATGATTGGGAGAATATGGTCGATACGAATGTCAAGGGTTTGATGAGAATGACACGCAATGTGTTGCCATATATGGTTAAACGAAATTCGGGTCATATCATTAATATCGGTTCAATAGCAGGCAGCTGGCCGTACCCTGGTGGCAATGTTTATGGAGCGACGAAATCATTTGTTCAACAGTTTTCGCGTGGCTTAAGAGCGGATTTGTTGGGCAAAAATATTCACGTGACTTATATCGAGCCAGGTATGTCGAAAACAAATTTTTCTGTTGTGCGGTTTAAAGGCGATAGCAAAAGAGCGAACGAAGTTTATGAAAAAACCAGACCGATATTGCCCGAGGATATTGCCGAAATACTATATTGGATTGCCTCCCTGCCATCACACATCAATATCAATTCCATGGAAGTGATGCCAATCTGTCAAGCATGGGGAGCGTTACCGGTGGATAGGAACATGGATTAGAGGATTCACGCCTATTGTATAAATTACCATCTGTTATTGAACCAGTTCACAGATCTGATATTTAGCCGCGAAACACTGCAAAAAACGCGTAGCGTCACTTATAAAATAACCTCCCTGATTCATGCTATTTACACATTTTTATTCTAAACTCATTCCAGTCTGAATAACGTTCGATATTATCCTGAGTTCTCCTGAAGATATATTTTGCAGGGAGGTTGATATGCGTCGGATACTGCTGGTTGAAGATTCCCGTACACAGGCTTATGTAACAAGCAAGGTTTTGGAACGTAATGGCTATGAGGTGATTGTTGCGGAGAATGGTGAGGACGGCGTTGCCTTGGCGAAGAATCATGCGCCGGATCTGGTGATTATGGATGTCGTTATGCCGGGTGCCGGTGGTTATCGTGCAACCCGGGAGATCGCCAGTCATAAAAAAACAGAAAGGATTCCAGTCGTGATGATGTCGGCAAAAGACCAGATTACAGACAAGATATGGGCACTTCGACAGGGTGCCATGGGGTACCTGGTTAAACCGGTTAAGGAGAATGAATTATTAGCAACAGTTAATAATTTACTGGGTTTTACTGAACCGGAATCCGAATTGCGAATGGATTTTTTCTAGAAATTGGTTTGGTTTTTATAGATTCAAAATCTCTCTCAGTACCGATCAGGGTGACTGAAGGGTATTACCTGGCCGGCTTTACGCCTTCGCTCGTCATAATAATGCGTTTAATTGTTCCATCCTTATTGTAAAAAAGCTCATCAATACAAACCGAGCGACGGAAACTGCCGCCATGAGGTGGTGTTTGGGTCCCGCCATTGTGATAGATAAAATAAGATTTACCTTTGTAATCAATGATCGATTGATGGTTGGTATTGCTGTTACCGGCTAACTCGTTAAGGATTCCTTTGTATTCCCACGGCCCGGTAATGCTTTTGCTCATTGCATAGGCTGTCTTTTCAGGGAAGCCGGTGGCATAAGAAAGATAATAATATTTGCCATGCTTATGTACCCAGAGCGCCTCGGTAAAATTAGGCAGATCAAGTGAATGAATTTCTCCATCCAAATCAACCATATTGTCTTTAAGCTTCGCATAGCGCGGCCTGGTATTGCCCCAGAAAAGATAGGCTTGACCGTCATCGTCAATGAACGCCGCCGGATCCAGATCATCCCAATCAATTTCAGTATCGGTCGTCATATCATTGCTAATAAGCGCTGAACCACGAGCATCATGGAAAGGTCCGGTCGGGCTGTCAGCAACCGCTACGCCGATTGCAAACCCATTAATCGTCGCGTGTCGCACGGTTACATACCAGTAAAATTTACCTTTATGCTCTACAACATGTCCGGCCCAGGCATCACTTTTTGCCCACTTGAAATCCTTAACGGATAATTTGGCACCATATCTTTTCCAGTTAACCATATCGGTTGATGAAAAAACCAGCCAATCATGCATGTCGTAAAAGACATTATTGTCTTTCGCTTCATCGTGTCCGGTATAAAGATAAACTGTTCCGTCATAAACCATGGCAGCCGGGTCAGCGGTCAACACATCGGTAAATATAGGATTATCAGCAAAGACAGAGCCATTAACAAAAAGCGTTGAAGATAAAAAAATTGCCAGCCGGGAGTAAATGGTTTTCATATTGGTCCAACTTGATTCGCTAAATCCGATGATGCCAGTCGTCAGAAAAGCTTATTCTACCTTGGTAAACGCTAATTGTCATATAATAATATTTCACTGAATTCTACTATTACGAGAGCATCCTGTACGAAGCCGAAAGCGAGAAGTACAGCAAAATTTGGCAGAGTCCAGTTTGCTAATATTCAAAACGGAGTTTTCTAGGGGTGTGTTATGAAAAAGTTATTTGCGGTTTATCTGACTTTGTCTGCAGCGTTATTGACCGGTTGTGGCGACGGAGGTGGTAGCACACCGGTTTATCCGGATATTGTTGTGAATACACTGGAGGATTCGGATGTTCTGATTGCGGGAACCACTCCCTTACGCGCTGCCCTGGCGGCGGCCAGGAGCAACCAGAGAATTGTATTTGACCCGGCACTGGATGGCGGCGTTATTGAGTTGTCAATTGTGGCGGAAGAACACACAGTTTTACCCGGTGAAGTAATGGGCATGCGAGATGAACCCAGCGGCCCGGTTTCCTACCTGGAGGGGTATTTTGATCGTGACTATGGCCGGTCAGCGTTGTATGCGCGTAAGAATGTCGTGATCGATGCGTCGGCGCTGCCGTCGGGTATCACGATTGCGTGGACAGGCGGTGACGCAAATCCAGCACGGGTGCTGGCGGTTTACGGGGATTTGTTTTTAAGGAATGTCTCCATTACCGGTGGCAAAGTCGTAGCCGAAGATATTTCAGCGACCAATTCCGCGCAACCCTGGACACTGGCACGTGGTGGCGCGCTTGCAGTATGGGGTGTTGCGCAATTGGAGAACTGCCGGCTTTACGATAATCATCTGGAAGGTGATTTTGATTCATCGCGTGATCGTGGCGCATTTGGCGGCGGTATCTATGCTGATGTTGTTGTGATGAACAACTGTGTTGTCAGCGGGAACACCATTTTGGGTGGTGGTGCTGCCGGCGGCGGTGTTTATTCGGTGGGCGGTGTTTTGAGTCCCGGTACTATCTCCACTGTTGAACAATCGTCAGTCACCGGTAATCGCATCAGCGCTTTATTTACCTATGGCGGCGGTGTTTATTCCGACGGTGGCGGAATTGGCAATAGCAATATGTTGCTTATAAACAATTCAACAATTGCCAGAAATCTGGTTGATACCCCGCCGGGGCTACCGCCGTTTTTATTGGCGATGGGTTACTGGCGCGGTGGCGGTGTTTATATATCAAACGGCTATCTGGCGATACGCAGCAGCACCATTGTTGAAAATGAAGTTCACGGTGTCCCGCGCACGGACAGTTTGGGCAGGCGTAATCTTGCCGGTGGAGTTGCTGCAACAGTGGGTAATGCACACGCAGTTGAGGAAATGCGGATCGGTCATTCGATTATTGCCGGTAATACAGTGCATGAGATTGGTGGTGGTTCTTACGCGCACGATATTTTTACCGGTTCACTACTACACTTTAAGAGTCGTGGCTATAACCGGATTGGTGTGTTGGATTTCAGCCAGATCCTGGTGCCGGTTGGTGAGATTTATTGGGAGTCGCTTTCACGTCGACACTATCCGAAGAACGGGGATATTGATGGCGTTAACGTCGCAGATGTGCTGGATCTGACTTCCGGTATAAATCAGTCTCAAGAAATTTTATCAGCAGGTACTGATGCAGGAGAATTTGCCGTTATCAGCTATATGCCGCAAGGTAATGCGGTGGATCAGATACCCTTGGTGCCCTATACCATATATGAAACGTATGCCGAACACATTATTTCGCCGGGAGGCGTAAATAATTTTTTACAGATCATGCTGGATCGTATCGAGGATCAATACAATGTTGTTGGATTTGCCAATGACTTTACGACAGATTTTGAAACATTTCTGCAGACTGTTGATTCGGATGAAGATACCGTTGGTGTGCAGCCGTACACTGATCCAGATGGAAGCCCCATCGTCACGTTGGCCGATACGCAATGGTTTGGCCCGGCGGTTACCTGGCCCAAGGAATTGCCGAATTATCCCTATATTGAATTTTGGCATCGGCTCGACAGCGCATTACAGGCTGAAAGTATTCCTCAGCTTGGACAGGAACTGTTAGGAGATACCGCATGGGCCGGCCTTTTTTCATCGGGTGTTTTACCTGAAAATAACAGTATCAATATGTGGGTTGTCACTCGTGCCGGGCCAGTTGTGCAAATACAGGCGCAAGATCAAGTGGGGACCGCCAGACCGGTTAATGGAACGGCAGATATTGGTGCAATTGAATTCTCTGTTTGGCGGGTATTGTAAACGATTTTATTATTTTCGGTTTATTCAAATGAAATTAGCAGAAAAAGAAAAGGCCGGTATCCCCGGCCTTTTTTGTTGCATAAAAATTATTGTCCGGCTTTCAATTTCTGCCAGTAATCGTGCATCAGTTGCAGTGCATCATTGCCGATGTCGCGATGAAATTCACCGTTGGCGATGATTTTTTCGGGCGGAAAGATTACCGGATTTTCGCGCGTAGACTGTTCCAGCAATGGCAGCGCTGCCTGGTTGGGTGTGGCATAGCCGACGTATTCTGTATTTAATTTAGCCACCTCGGCACGCAACATGTAATCGATAAAGGCATGCGCGTTTTTCACATTCTCTGCACCAACCGGTATCGCAAAACTATCGACCCAGAACACTGCGCCTTCTTTTGGATAAACGTATTGAATCGCCGGATTTTCCTGTGCAGCTGAAACGGCTTCGCCGTTCCAGTTCATTCCAACAACAACGTCACCGGATAAGTACGGTTCTCGAGGTGCTTCTGAATTAAATACCAGCACGTTGGGTATCACTTTTTTAAGTAATTCGTAGGCTTGTGTAATGTGGGCCGGATCTTCGCTGTTGCCACTGTGGCCATTAATGCGCAGCGCCATGTGAAAAACTTCACGCACATCATCAGTGAACAACAGTTTGCCTTTCCATTTCGGATCCCACAGATCCTTCCAGGCAGTTACGCTGGCGGGTTCGACTTCATCGGCGTTGTAACACAAACCGGTGCTGCCCCACAGATACGGCAGGCTGTAGACGTTACCTGGGTCGTAGTCTTTGTTGAGCAAATCCGGATTGAGATTCCTTATATTCTTTAACTGACTTTTATCCAGTTTCTGCAACAGACCTTCCTTTGCCATTTTTGAAATATAGTAAGTTGAAGGTACGACAATGTCGTAACCCTTGCCTCTCTGAAGTTTCAGTTTTGAGTACATAACCTCATTGCTGTCAAAGGTCGAGTACTCTATTTTGATACCCGTCTCCTTGGTGAAATCTTCCAGCACCGAATCGTCTACATATTCGGACCAGTTATAGACCACGACTTTTTCTTCAGCTTGCACTGCGCCGGTTATCAGCAGCAGTAAAGTCATTAACAGCGTTTTGTTCATTGATTTTTTCCTTTGCGAATAAACAGTTGAGCGATTAACACCAATATTGTTGAAACAACCAGCATCAAAGCGGCCAGCGCATTAACCTCGGGTGAGACGCCGATTTTAACCATCGAGAAAACCCGGATCGGCAGAATTTCATAACTCGGCCCGGTTACAAATGAGCTGACAATAACATCATCCAGTGAAAGAGTGAAACTCAATAACCAGCCTGAAACTATCGCCGGCATAGACAGCGGCAAGACGACGGTAAAAAACGCACGCGCCTCACCAGCTCCCAAATCCTTGGCGGCTTCCAGCAAATTACCGTCAAATCCATTCAGCCGCGCATACACTACGATTACCACGAACGGCAGACAAAAAGTGATATGCGAGATCAGCAGCGACCAGAAGCCGAGCTGAATACCCAACACCATAAAGATCACCAGAAAGGTAATGGCCAGGACGATGTCGGGAGACATCATGACAATAAACAGCATTCCGCCCGCGGCTTTTTTAAGAGCGAAGCGATACCGGTACAGTGAGAATGCCATTAATGTGCCGATCACTGCAGCGAAGCTGGCTGCAAGCAAACCCACGGTCAGAGAATGCCAGAATGCCTGCATCAGCGCGTTGTTATCCAGCAGTTTGTCGTACCATTTCCAGGTAAAACCTTTCCAGCTGTGACCATACTTGGAGCTGTTAAAGGAATTAACAACCAGGATTGCGATAGGCGCATACAGGTATATAAAAACCGCCATCAGGAAAAACCATCTAGAGGTTCTGGTCATCCAAACCTCCCCGACGTTGCACATAGTGATTAACACGGGCATAAACCAATAACATGAGCGCCATGATTGACATCATAATGACACTAAAGGCCGAGCCCAGCGGCCAATCCCGTGCGACCAGAAACAGATTTTTAATAATATTTCCCAGCAGCAGGTTTTTTGCGCCACCCAAAAGGTCGGCGATATAGAACATACCCATTGCCGGCAGGAACACAATCAAAAAGCCGGCAATAATGCCGGGCATTGTGAGAGGCAGGATAATTCTCGCAAAGCGTTGCAGGGTATGGGCACCCAGATCGCGGCCTGCTTCCAGTAGAGTGGGGTCGAGTTTGTCAAAGCTGGAATAAATCGGCAGCACCATAAACGGTAACAGCAGATAAACCAGCCCGAATATCACCGCAAATTCGGTGTAAAGCAACTGCATGGGTTCCTGCCACAGACCGAGGCCGGTCATGATGGTGTTAACGACACCGTTTTTTCCCAACAGGATTTTAATGGCATAAGTGCGAATCAAACTATTGGTCCAGAAGGGCAATACCAGTAAAAACAATAGCCACGCGCGAACCGAACTGGTGTGCGCCGAAACGATCCAGGCAAAGGGATAGGCGATTAGTAGACAGATGATGGTAGCTATGGCCGATAGTTCGAGACTGTGCAGGAAAACCGACAAATATAATGGCGTAAAAACTTTCTGAAAATTATCCAGTGTTGCCGGCCATACCGCCAGGTGTTCGAGATGCGGTGTGAGAAGACTGGTATTAACGAGTAGTAAGTGTGGCAGAAAAACAAATATCGCCAGCCAGCTGATGGTTAGCGCAATCGCCAGGAAACGAAAATTCATTTAACCGTCCACCTTGATGACATGCTCCCAACCGTGCACCCAGTCGACCCAGACTTTTTGTCTGAGTCGATAGTCAAAGTCCGGATCGTCTTCATTGAAAAACTCGCTGGCGAGAATTTCCTGGCCGCTTTGCAAACGGATCAACGAGTCCAGTGTTTTACCTTTATAGTTTCGCTCCAGTACCTCTCCGATAAATCCAGGTCGAGCCGGTGCGTCTTCCAGGTATTCAATCCGCAAGTCTTCCGGTCGTAACATTACCTTAATCGCATCACCCTTATGTAAGGGGATGGCGGAAGATATTTCCCGTGACGCATCTCCGAAGTGCACCCGGTAACGGTTATTATCCAGCTGTTTCTCAACCCGGGCTTCGAAGACATTGATTTCGCCGACAAAGCGTGCAACGAATTCATTAACCGGCGCCTCATAGATCTCCCGCGGTTCCCCGACTTGCTGCGATTGTCCGTTTTGCATGACCAGAAGCCGGTCTGACATAGATAACGCTTCTTCCTGATCGTGGGTAACGTAGATGAAGGTAATGCCGAGTTGACGCTGCAGGCTCTTTAACTCGATTTGCATTTGCTGGCGCAATTTGGCATCCAGAGAACTGAGTGACTCATCCAACAGCAGCATGCGAGGTCGGTTGACTACGGCACGCGCCATTGCAACACGTTGTTTCTGACCTCCGGAAAGTTGTGCGGGCTTACGGCGGGCATATTCGCTTAATTGCACCATTGCCAGCGCCTCTTTAACTCGTGATTCGATCTCCGTGGCTGGAGTTTTTGCCATACGCAGTCCAAAGGCGACATTGTCGTAAACATCCAGATGCGGAAACAGCGCGTAACTCTGAAAGACAGTGTTGATCGGGCGACGTTCCGCCGGTTTGCCGGCGATATCTTTGCCATCAAGCAAGATTTGCCCTTCCGTCGGCGTTTCAAAACCGGCGATCAGGCGCAAAACTGTCGTTTTACCGCAACCCGAGGGTCCGAGTAATGTGAAGAACTCACCGTCGCGCACGTTCAGGTCAAAACCATTCAGAACCGGCTGCGCGTCATAATGCATCGAAACCTGTCGAAACTGGAGAAGATCGTTGGTCAATGGTTACTCCCGCATAAAATAGTTTTTCATTATTATGTAATAAAACCAGGTTTAATCGAATACACGCCATCAAACTTGCTGCACAGGTTGTTGTGCGCAACTATATAACGAATTTTTGCGTATATGGTAGATTCAAGTGGAATATATTCGCAGATACGAAGTTATTGGTCACATTTAAACCAGTCAGCCGAAAAATACATTTTATTAATTCTTTACAAGTCATATAATTACGAAGCTTTTTTACAAACAAAATTAAAACCCCGTTAAGAAGGGAGAAAAAGTATGTCGAGAATATTGCTCGTTGAAGACTCACCCACGCAAGCCTTTGCAACAATCAGAATTTTGCAACAGATCGGGCATAAAGTGATGCATGCAAAAAATGGTGATGAGGGTGTGGCATTTGCCCGGAAATATTTACCTGACCTGGTGATTATGGACGTAGTAATGCCGGGTACCAGCGGATTTCAGGCAACACGCGCCATTGCTAATCACAAGGATACTGAAAATATACCTATTATCATGCTGACATCAAAAGACCAGACCACAGACAAACTGTGGGCCTTTCGTCAGGGTGCAATGGGCTATCTGGTTAAACCGGTTGATGAGCAGAAGTTACTGGAAGCGGTTGATCATATTCTGGGCATGATGGTAGCGGAAGACGCGTCAATGATTGGCTGAATATTGCGTTCCCAATTTGGTCATAACAAGTGACTATGATCCCAAGTCAAGTATTTAGATGGCATTTTCATTCCAACAAGTCCCATTTCTAATCATCGAATTCAGGAT
>JAFGLM010000047.1 GCA_016928055.1 Gammaproteobacteria bacterium | reverse complement strand
CGCACCCGGTTCAAAATTGGAACCTCACGCTATCGCAGCTCGCGATCCATTTTGATGGCCGCATCGATCAGCACCTGGATATTTAAATTTTATGCTGACACAGAATTTTGAACAGTCTCCACGCTTATAGTTATTCTGGCTCGTCATACAAGTATTTCACGCAGCTTTTCGCTAACAAATATTTCTCGCTATAAAACTTGTGATTTGGAATTACTTCGTGAACGCAAACAAATGAATGAACTGATTCACCTCCATCTCCTTCCAAACCGATATATAGATTTTCAGTTTTTCTCACATAGACCATAGCCTCAGGAGCTTTAGGACTAATCATGATTACCTCACCCTCCGCAGGCATTTCTTGGGCATTACCCCATACACTGAAGGTGGCTAACAATAAATAAATTAGTTTTCTCATATGCTTAACAGTGTATATAACACCACCCTCCCCCAAACCCATTAAGATTAGTCCATATTCCCAAAAACGCAACCATCCACATAGTTTCACAACACTTTTCCCCCAACCATTGATCCAGCCACGGATTTTATGTTCGAATACCCCACTGATATCGGAGAACCAATATGCAAAAGCGCCTTCTTGGTAACAGCGGTCTGGAAGTATCCGCGCTCGGTCTTGGCTGTATGGGCTTGTCTTATGGTTACGGTCCTGCAACGGATACGACTGATGGCATCAATTTACTGCGCAAGGCTGTAGACCTTGGTATTACTTTTTTTGATACCGCAGAAGCCTATGGTCCCTTCGCCAATGAAGAGCTTGTCGGTAAGGCCCTGGCGCCGGTGCGCGATCAGGTGGTTATCGCGACAAAATTCGGTTTTAAAGCCGGTGATCATCGAACGGGACTCGATAGCAGCCCGCAGAACATTCGTTTTGTGGCTGAACAGTCATTGAAACGTTTGCAGACAGATTATATTGATCTTTTTTATCAGCACCGGGTTGATCCCAATGTGCCAATTGAAGATGTTGCCGGTGTGGTTAAGGATCTTATTCAGGAAGGCAAGGTGAAACATTTTGGTATGTCGGAAGCCGGCGTTAAGACGATTCGTCGTGCCCATGCTGTGCAACCGTTGACTGCTTTGCAAAGTGAATATTCTATGTTTACCCGCGAACCGGAAGAAGAAATCTTACCGACGCTTGAAGAGTTGGGTATTGGTTTTGTGCCGTTCAGTCCGCTGGGCAGAGGCTGGTTGACCGGCCAAATCGACGCGAAGACCACCTTCAAAGAAGGTGATCTTCGCAACAGCCTGCCCCGTTTTGCTGATAACGCGCGCGCGTCTAACCACCATCTGGTGACACTGATTGGTGAAATTGCCCGGCGTAAACAGGCGACGTCTGCACAAATTGCACTGGCGTGGTTACTGGCGCAAAAAGACTGGATGGTACCGATTCCCGGCACCACCAGGCTGCACCGTCTTGAAGAAAATTGCGGCGCTGTGGATATTGAATTAAGTCCCGAGGATCTGAGTGATATCGGCGATTTATTGGCGAAAGTGCCTGTTGAAGGCGCGCGCTATAATGAGCAAATGCAAAAGATGGTGAATCGATAAGGACGTTATTTCTAAAAGCGTCTTTCAATTTACTACCTGATTTTAATCGCACTTTGTCTTGACTGTTCATCGGACATCTTTGACTTGGCTTTTATGTCTTTAAGCAGCCCTTTAGCCGCGCCCTTACTTTTCTTAAAAAACGTAATTTGGCCTTTGTTTACAGAGAATATATCGAGATCATCACCGGGCTTAATCCCCGCAATCTCGCATTGATCAATAGGAATAGTAATTTGCCTTTTTGTACTTAACCTTGCCATCTCATTTCCTCTTCTTTTTGCTGCTGGTTATCCAATCATGACAAAAGTGAATTAATCAGAGCTTCCTTATTCAAGTTATTGTTTAAATGCATTTTCACTCACTGCTGTTCCACAAAATGAAAATCAAATCCCTTCTCCCTCCGGGAGAAGGTTAGGATGAGGGGGGTTAAAAAATGGCTCTTTTATCCAATGACTTATACTCCCTCACCCCGACCCTCTCCCGGAGGGAGAGGGTGATTATTCGTCAAAGCTGTTTTTATGTCTCGATAAAACTCTCTCTGCATAAGATCTGTAAATAATAGTTTTTTATTGTTTCTAATCATGGTTTTGTTGGACAGTAATGATTATCACTCGAAAAAATACTCAATCAAGTTATCGAAGCCTGGTAAATGCTTTCAATGGAAGCATCCAACGCCGCATCAAATTCCTTGTCGGTCTGTTGAGCGGTAAGTCCTTCTGTTAGTGCGCGGGAGAAACTTGCAATGACACCGGTTTGGCGCGCGAGTCTTGCATTGGCTTCTTCGCGGCTGTAGCCGCCTGATAAGGCCACCACCTTTAAAACATTCGGATGTTTGGTAAAGTCCTGATAAAAATTATCTTTTTCGGGCGGCGTTAACTTAAACATAACCAGCTGACTTTTATCGAGTTTTTTCAGATGATTAACGAGTTGGGCTTTAAGCAGTTCTTCAGCCTTGGTCTTGTCCGGGCAGTGAATATCCACTTCCGGTTCAATGATCGGCACGAGTCCGGCTTTAATAATCTGTAAAGCGATTTCAAATTGCTGTTTCACGATCGCTTCGATCCCTTCCTTATTTGATTGTTTTATGACAGAACGCATTTTGGTTCCAAAGATATTCTTTGCTTTTGCTTTTTTAAGCAGCTCTGCCAGACCGGGAATCGGCTTCATCAACTGTACGCCATTTTTTTCTTCTGCCAGTCCTTTATCGACTTTAAGGATCGGTACAACCTTTTTCACATTCCACAAATAATCGGCTGTCGGTTTGCCTTTAATAGCTCGATCCATCGTGTTTTCAAATAAGATCGCCGCCATTATACGATCGCCGGTAAAACTCGGGCTGGTAATAATGCGGGCTCGCATTTCATGAACCAGCGCAAACATTTCTTCATCGTTGGAATACGCGCTTTCGGCAATACCATACAGTTTTAGTGCTTTGGGCGAGCTGCCACCGCTTTGATCAAGCGCGGCAATGAATCCGTTTTTCGTTCTGAATTTTTCAATTTGCTGATTAAAGTTGCTCATTGTGTTACCTCGTGATTGCCTCAATAGCTTGCCTGACAACCCAACGAACGAATAGAGTCTCAGGCGATCCGTCAGAGTCTATATTAGAGCTTAAAAACTTTAAACTAAATATTTTGACTCTGGTTGTGAGCTTTAGACCTGTAACCATTGCGGCCAGGCTTGCTTAATGATTTGTAATGATGAACGGACGATAACGCCTGCTATCACTGCGGCAATGATCCAGTCCGGCCATGGTGTATTCAGCCAGGCAACCAGTCCTGCCGCGAGAATGACGCCAAGATTGGCAAGTACGTCATTGCGTGTACAGATCCAGCTGGCTTTTAAATTGATATCGCTTTTACGATATCCGAATAGCAGATAAAGACAAACTACATTTATTAGCAACGCTAATAACCCTACCACGATCATGGCCGTTGTGGCCGGTGCGCTTCCAAAGATTATGCGTCGAATAATATCGACGAACACCAGCGTTCCCAGGCTTAATTCCAGAATACCGTTGGTGAGCGCGGCGGCGGCTTTGTGTTTTAATGAACGACCGACTGCGTACAAACTGATCGCATATACCGCCGAATCAGCCAACATATCCAGTGAATCGGCTATTAAACTGCTTGAGTCCGCCAACCAGCCTGCGACAAACTCAACAAAAAACATCATCGCATTCAGGAACAATGCAATGATTAAAATACGTCGCTGTTTTGGCTGATCGACGTCATGGTCCGGTACTTTGCAACAATCATTCATAAAAATGTTACGCTATCTATGCATTTAGGTAATAAATCATGGTTTCTCTAGTAAGTATCCGTCACTGTATTTCGAATATTGAATTTTCCTGTCGGCGTAATCAATCGAGGGTGTTTGATAACTTTTTTCAGTTTGCGTGTTTTGTCGTCAACTACTACCAGTGCCGATTGCTGTTCCTTACCACTCCAAACCGAGAACCAGACTTCCGTACCATCGGCATTGTACTCAGGTTGAACAACTCGCTTTGGACCTTCTCCCAGTTCAGCCCACTCAGCAATGGGTAACACTTCAAAACCGGCATCAGGTTTTCTTGTATCAAAGACGGCAATACTCTGAGAAATCTTCTCGTCCGGGTTCAGTGGTGAATCAACCCACAGGTTATTTGATTTCGGATGCGTTTTAACAAAGAGTGATCCGCCGCCCTGCCCCTGCAAGACACGCACCGCTTTCCAGGCATGCTTCGCATGTTTAGCGGGGTCAGTTCCGATAAATGTAATGTTTGCATTACCCAAAGCACTGGTAACCCAAACAGGACCGTATTCAGGATCAGTGAAATTAGCGCCGCGACCGGGATGCGGGATCTTTTCCACATCCACCAATGCTTCAAGTGTTCTGTCTTTTGAATCAATTACCGCAACTTTGTCCGATTGATTGGCTGCGGTTAAGAAATATCGTTTCGTAATATCCCAGCCACCATCATGGAGAAAGCGGGCTGCGTCAATGGTGGTCACCGATAAGTTTTGCAAATCCTCATAGTTTGCCAACAGGATCTTGCCGGTTTCCTTAACATTGATAATGAATTCAGGGTGTTGGTGCGATGCAACAATAGCAGCCACTCGTGGCTCTGGATGATACTCCTGCGTATCCACCGTCATGCCTCGTGTGGATACAACCTTCAAAGGTTCGAGTGTTGCCCCATCCATAAAAACATATTGTGGCGGCCAATACGCACCGGCTACTGCATAACGATCTTCGTATCCATGATACTTCGAAGTTTCAACCGATCGTGCTTCCAGGCCAATCTTGATTTCTGCAACTTTATTTGGCGGATTGGCCCATAGATCAATCATATCGACCTTGGCATCTCGACCTATGGTGTATACATAGCGACTGGAAGCGGATGGCCTGGATATGTGTACGGCATAACCTGTTTTAATGATGGTGACAATTTCTTTACTATCACCATCTATAATCGCCACTTCACCACTATCACGCAGCGTCACGACAAAGAAATTTTCAATGTTGCGTTTATGCCTGGGCGCTTTGGGTCGTTTTTCCGGCCTAACCAACAGTTTCCAACTGGCATTCATTTCAGCTAAACCAAATTCAGGTGGTTCTGGTGGTGGGTGTTGTAAATATCTGGCCAGGCTGTCGATCTCGGCTTTGCTTAGATCGCCAGAGGTACCCCAATTAGGCATACCGGCAGGCGAGCCATAAGTAATCAGGGTCTTTAGATAATCAGTGCCTTTCTCACGCGTTATATCAATAGTCAAAGGTTTGCCGGTTGCGCCTTTACGTAAAACACCATGACAACCGGCGCAACGTTCAAAGAAAATTTGTTTGGAGTGGGAGAACTCATCTTGAGTCATAGGCGGACCACTTGACTCAATCAGATTAGCCGCCATATCCGCCGGTATAGGGCTGGGCGTACCCTGATAGGCATGCTGCTCTTCAGAGCTAAGCAGGTGTTTTGGTTTTGCGTCAGTTGCTTTAGTGGCAGACGTTTTGCCTCTGGCCGCAGCAACTCTGCTTGCACTAATCTTGCCGCCACCATTCCAGCTCTCGAGAACATACGTCAGCGCCGCCGCAATATCATCATCGCTTAGATAAGCCATCGGCGGCATCACTGCATTGTATTCTACGCCGTTTACTTTGATCTTACCTGACAATCCATTCACAACAGTACTGATAGCACGATCAATATCAGCCTTTAAATAGTCTGAATTGTTTAGCGGCGGAAAAGCACCCGTCATGCCTTTGCCATCGGGACGATGACAGGCGGCGCAGACACTCTCATAGACACGTTTGCCATCAGCAACGCTGCCTGATTGCATTTCCGCCTTATGAACTTTACTTTCAGCAGCAATTGACTGGCCCGCAAACATTAGACATAAAATGGAAAAATAAAAACGTAATGATAAACATTTTGAATCCATAATATTCTCCCGAGACAGGTAAAGCTAAAAATTGATATGCAATGTTAGTGCAGCATTGAATCCAGGCTGCGATATAACTTCTATACGTGGGTCATTCACTTCAAAATTGCGTACATCAGCGTATCGCCAATAACGTTTATCGCTTAAGTTATACAGTCCCAGGTACCATTGCAGATGTTGCGACTGCTCCCATCGCACAACGAAATCGAACACCGTAGCCGATTCCGGTACAAAAAAGTTTCCATCACTAAAGTCAACCCGCGATTGCCTGCCATAATGGGTTATTCGAAAATCTGTTGTGACAGAAAAACTCGCCGGCTCCCAACGCAAGCCAAGCACCATCTTTAATGGATTAATGGTATTGAGAGGGGCATTTGTCACATCATTATCCCCGTGTGCCGAGTGCAAACCTAAGTTGAGATGCCAATCCTGCATCAATGCAAATAATTCACCAAGAGACTGATCAAAATATATCTCTCCACCGTATACAGTTGCTTTTGCAATATTACGGGATTGAAAAAGCACAACCCCTGTTACGGGTTCAACGCCAATCTGCGTGCGTGACTCGATGAAGTTATCATAGCTGGAATAGTAAACGCCGGCTTGCAGCGCGGTGCCACCCTTTTTCAGGCGGATGCTAAGTTCTTTGCTATTTGAACGCTCGGCTTTCAAATCGGGGTTTGGGATAGCGCGTATATTAAATAGCGGGATATCGAGGAACAGATTAATATCTTCTGCAGGCGGCGCACGAAAACCTTCTGCATAATGACCATAAAGAGACAAATAGTCTGTAAGCTGCCAGATTACGCCAAAGCGAAATGTCAGATCATCATCTGCAAGATCCGTAAGATCTGAGCCATCAGTAAAAATGCTGTCGGTTTCGGCCTTAAGTTCAAACTGATCCCAACGCATCGCAGGTATAAGGGTGATTTCATCCAGTTGAATTTCGTCCTGGATAAAAAATGCCAACTGGTTCGATGTTGATTGAGGTAGATCTCTCAAAGGAAATGTTTCACCCAAAACGGTTTTAGTGGAAATTCCGCTTACAAGATCGGTTTGTACGGCATCACGCAGCTCAATCAACTTCTGCCTTTCCCACTCCACTCCGGCCACCAGCCTGTGTGACATAGTGTTCATGTCATAGTAATGATGCGCTCTAAACTCACTGCCCTCGCTGTTTTCGCTAATGAAAAAGTTTCGCTCCAGAAAAACCGGCACTCCACCACTACTGCGAGATTGATCGGTAAACTGCTCAGTCTGACTTTTCTGGCTATACACCATCAGGCTGGCATAATTTATCCAATCAGTTTTTGGAAAGATATATTCAGCGGTTAGGGTTTCTCGTTTTTGCTCATCGTCCCCCAGTAATTGCGTTGTCGTAGCAAAACGGTCAAAACCCAGTGGAGCGCGAATATCGCTCTCGACGGTGTTTTTGAAATAGTCAACAGACGTGCGCAAACTGCCTCCCTGTTCAAATTCATGCGTCCATTTAGTAAAGAATTGCTGTTGAGTAAAATGAATCCTGTCGTTGGCAACATTTATGGCCTTATTGTCCATACCATGCCCTTTCTGCCGATTGACCGTCAAAACCAGGCTGTCGCGATCTTTTGCCCATGCGTAGGTTAAACCAGTGGATAAACTATTATTGACGCCATAATATCCCGCTTTACCGCCAATATATTGTCCCTGGTTGTCGGCAACCAGATCTTTTCCATCGACTGACGTGATTACAACAACACCCGCTATTGCATCCGATCCATATAGTACCGATGCGGGCCCATGCAACACTTCGACGCGTTTGGTAATTGCCGGATCAAGTGCCAAACGACCGCTATCGGCAAAGCCGCCGACGTCAAACTGCTGCGGCAGCGGTACACCATCGCGTTCGAGTGCCACTCTGTTTCCACCTATGCCCCGAATTGATAAACCGGTCGCACCAAAACGGCCACTTTTAAAGTCTGTTTCCAATGCCGGGACATAACGACTGACGTCTGCAAAATCCTGTAATTGCAGCCATTCCAGATCGACCTGGTCGAAGACATCGACCTGGCCGGCGACACTCCAAATTGGCCGCTCTGCCTTGCTGCCAACGACAGTCATTTCTTCCTTGGTATCCATAGACTGCGCAAAGGATAGAACCCACCATACTTGAGCAAGGCAGAGACAGATACTTCTTAAAAACAATTTGTTCTTTACGTATTTCACATAATTCTTTATTGATTTTGCTCACTGCGCAAACCTTTAACAACCTGCCAGCTGATATGCGCGGCGCCGGCGATAAATACAAGATCACCGATAGTGCGTATCCAGCGTAAGTTTTCCAGCAAGTCTTGTTGCATAAATCCTTCACTGCGTGCATACCACAGGCCTTCGCTGGCGCTGGCAGCGAACTGCAGTAGACCGATAGGCAACATGCTGGTAAAAATCATAAGTACCAGTCCGATGTTCAGGCACCAAAAGCCGCTACGCATTAAGCGCTCGTTAAAAACAAGATGTGGGCGCAAATAACGCAGGATCAATAACGTGAAGCCAATGGCAAGGAATCCATAAACGCCAAACAACGCAGCGTGACCGTGAACAGGTGTTGTGTTAAGACCTTGCACATAATAAAGAGAGATAGGCGGATTGATCATAAAACCAAATACACCTGCACCCAGCATATTCCAGAAGGCCACTGCTATAAAGCACATCAGAGGCCACTTAAGTTCTTGCGCCCAGTTTGCTTGCTGTTTTAATCGCCAGTGTTCCCATGCTTCATATCCAAGTACAACTAATGGTACGACTTCCAATGCGCTAAACGTTGCGCCCACCGCCATAACAGGTGTTGTGGTGCCGGCAAAATAAAGATGATGAAAGGTGCCCGGTATACCACCGAGTAAAAACAATGAGGCTGATGCCAATGTCGCGGTTGTCGCCATGCGACGTGAAACTAAACCCATGCTGCAAAAAATAAATGCGATCGCCGCAGTGGCGAAAACTTCAAAGAATCCTTCGACCCAAAGATGTACAACCCACCAGCGCCAAAATTCCATGACTGACAATACAGTGCGCTCACCATAGAAAAAACCGGCACCGTAAAACAGTCCAATAGCACCGACCGAGGCCGTCAGTAACATAAGGAGATTTTTATCTCCGGGTTGACGTAATGCAGGCACGATACCGCGCAGCATCAAGGCCAACCAAAGAACAATTCCGGTAAACTTGCCAATCTGCCAGACGCGGCCTAATTCAATATACTCATAGCCCTGATGACCCAGCCAGAAATTCAAATTGGCAGGAAGCTGTTGTGCGATGGCGAGATAATTACCAGTAAACGAACCTACGACAACCACAACCAAAGCCCAAAAAAGAATATCAACGCCAATTTTTTGAAACTTGGGATCTTTACCGCCGTTGATAATGGGCGCAAGAAACAAACCGGCAGCCAGAAAACCGGTTGCGATCCAGAATAAAGCTGATTGGATATGCCAGGTTCGTACCAGCGAATAGGGAAACCATTGCGAGAGATTTATTCCGTAAAACTCCTGCCCTTCAACCGTATAGTGAGCGGTAAATCCCCCCAGCAATACCTGAAAAGTAAATAACGCCACCACCAGAAATAAATACTTACCTAAAGAACGTTGCGACGGCGTCAGAATCACCAGACTCAGCGGATCATGTTCCGGCGCGACCAGCTCTTCCTCATCACGCTTTCTAAGGAATGACCACGCCCAGATCAGTCCACCAATTCCCGCAACCAGCAAGGCAACACTGATAATTGACCAGACAATATTTTCCGCTGTTGGCTTATTACCAACAAGCGGTTCATGTGGCCAGTTATTGGTGTAGCTTGCGCCGCCCTCTTCTCTTTCTGTGGTAGTTGCCCAGGCAGTCCAGAAGAAAAATTCTGTCAATCGTGCACGCCTATCCGGATCAGGCAGCGTGTTTTCCTTCATCGCGTAACTTTCTCTCGTGCCCTGCAATTTCGGATCATTACCGAACAAACGAATATAGTAATCGGCGGTTAATTGAATAGCCGTTGCTCGTGTTTCAGAAACAATCAGCGTTTTACTTTCAGAATCGTAGCTATTATGTCGATAGGCTGTTTTCAGTGCGTACTGCAATTGATTCTGTTGCGAACCATCCAACTGTTCATAAGGTTTTCCGTACTGCTGTTGGGCGGTCAGGTCTAACCAGGCCATTAATTCGCGGTGTAACCAATCCGCAGACCAGTCCGGCGCCTGATACGATCCATGGCCCCATATGGAACCCAGCTGCATACCGCCAACCGACTGCCAGGCGGTTTGTCCATCCAGGATACTGTCTTTTGTCATCAGCACATTACCATCTTCACTTATTACAGTAGAGGGTATCGGTGGCGCTTGTCGATACACTTCTCTGCCAAAGTATCCAAGCAAACAAAATGTCACGGCGACGATGGTTATTAAAATCCACCACAGTTTACGGTAATCGTGCATTACATAATCCTCATATTGATTTAAATAGGCGGCTTATAAAAACCTACTCCCGGAAGGGTTATCGGACCGCGATAAGATGTATTGTAAATACATGTTATTAACATGTAAAATATATACGTATTTAAATTTACGGGTTTTTGAGCGCCATGAAGGTAGTTGCACGAATCTCAATATTATTAGCATTTCCCTTTCGCTTGTTTTTCCTGCTTGGGTCACTCTATGCCGCTGTCGCGATCGTTGCCTGGATAGGACTGTTGTTCGGGCATTTATCCCTACCGGTGGGCTGGTCAGCGGTACACTGGCACAGCCATGAAATGTTATTTGGCCTGGTCGCCGCCGCGATAACAGGTTTTGTGCTTACTGCGGTGTGCAACTGGACCGGGGTGCCACCGATATCCAGACCTGGATTATTGGGTCTGGGATTATTATGGTTATCAGGTCGCGTCGCCATGTGGAACGCCGGCAATCTGCCGGCTCTTCTCGTGGCTATTGTAGATGTCCTGTTTTTACCGGTTGTCGCACTCTATTTATTAAGTATTCTCTGGCAACAACGCAATACCCATAACTATATTATGGCGGGTGTCATCGGATTACTGGGCTTAACCAATCTATGTATGCATGTTGGTTTGGCCGGCCAAAATATCACCTGGTTATTACACGGTGAAACGGCAGCACTCAATATTATTACTTTTATCATGGTCGTCATTGCCGGACGTATCACACCGGCCTTTAGTGCGAACTGGTTACGGCTACAAGGCGGCAATCCGAATGATGTTCGACGTTCTACAAAATTGGATATCTGGGTGTTGAGTGCTACTGCACTTATGATTCCACTCGATATGACTCAAAGTATTCCAATCGTTGTCGGTGTTACTACACTATTCGCCGCACTGCTAAACGGCATACGACTGGTGCTATGGTCCGGCTGGCGCACCGCCAAGGAACCCTTGCTCTGGATATTGCATATCGGCTACGCCTGGATTGTGTTGGCGCTGTTGCTTAAGGGGCTCGCCATATTCGGATTTGTTGCGGCGTCCGTGTGGCAACATGCGCTGGGCGTGGGTGCCATGGGGACATTGATCCTCGGTGTTATGACCCGTGTTTCACTCGGGCACACCGGCAGACCACTTCATCTGCCACGTTCTGGAATCACGATTTATTTTGCTATCCTGCTGGCGGCTGTTAGTCGTGTGTTAACGGCACTGTTGTTAGTGGACTATAAAACAGGACTGGTGCTAACAGCCATTGGATGGACGTTGGCTTTTGCCTTATTCATTTTGATTTACTGGCCCATCCTTAGCAGTCCACGCGTTGATGGCCGACCAGGTTAAATATTTTCATTAGGACACCATAATCATGCGCGTTACCCGCTATACAGATTACTCGCTACGTGTGCTGATTTTTGCAGCACTCAAGAATAAAGAACAAACCACTATCGGCGAGATTGCTGAGCATTACCAAATTTCAAAAAATCATCTAATGAAAGTTGTGCAGGCGCTCAATAATAATGGCTATCTGATTGCTGTGAGGGGTAAAAATGGTGGACTGCGTTTAAACGGTGATCCGGCTGACATTAACATTGGTAGTTTAGTGAGAGAAACTGAACAGGATCTTCCACTGGTGGAGTGCTTTGGAGAAGAAAATACTTGTGTAATTACACCGGCATGCGAATTAAAAAAAATATTTTCTGAGGCGCTCGATGGTTTTTTAAAAATCCTCGACCAATACACACTTGCCGATTTGGTTCCCAAAAAGCGGCGAGCGGCATTGCTACAGTTATTAGACTTGTAACCTTAAACTCAATAAAAAACATCATCGCGTTCAGGAACAATGCAATGATTAAAATACGACGTTGTTTTGGTTGGTCAATGTCCGAGCAAAGATCATCTACTCCGCAGCTATCGCGCATATTTATTTCCAGTTACACATAACAGGGCTCTAGACAAAGATTTTAACGAAAGGTGTCGCCCAGATTCAACTTGATGCTACAGAAATCATCTCAATGCTCTTATAACCTACTCTTCTCCCCCTAAAACCCAAACTCAAATGTAATCCCAAAATCATCTGCTCTGACAACCTCGCTGGTTTCAAATGACTCAAAGTAACCGCGCAGTTTCAATTTACCGTGCTGATACAATAAACCGCCACCAAGGACTTGTCCGGAATCGCTGCCGGATGTTGAATCCGTTTCCAGGGAATTGAGTTCTAAAACATTACGATGCACTTTGGAGTTGAAGTAACCAGCTGTTCCAAATATTGTAAATTCCCCCGGTAAGTTAAATAACTTAAAAGTTGGGAGAGATACTTGTGCTCTGGCAACGAGTGCATTGAATTTGGAAGAAATATCCAGTTGCTCGAATCCGCTTCCAGGTGTGCGAATGTTAATGTCATCAGTCTGTTTATAAGCCAGTTCGAAAGCAAGATAATCGTTCAGGCGATAACCGCCATAGAGATGTAATGCAATGGGTGTTTCAGAGTACGGGATGCGTTGATAGCGATCTTTAAAATCTATATACCCTAAGCCCACTCCGGTGTAGATTCTGGGTTTTTCCTGTCGGATAAAATCAGCGGTGTTTTTTCTGTCCCGGCGATTGCTGCCGTCACCAATTAAATCAGGCGGGACCATCAGTTCATTTATGTCGTAATTTTGTTGTGTATCCGCTTCCGATGATAATGGTGGGATATCATAAGTGGACTCTCGTTTGGGAGGATCCACCCCCTCTGGATAAATCAGATGCTTACCTTCACGTGCCTTAAGATATTCCGTTGAGTACACATCATCAATCTCTCTGTCTTGCTGTATCCAGCTGCAGCTGCCGATAGAGAACAATACCCCAAACAAGATAATGCGCGCAGAAATGCGTTTGTCGCTGAGTCCCATATCGCTTTAAAATCTTTGGTTGATTAATTTACGAAATCGTCCAGAAACACGAGATCAGCGGCCGTTGGATCGGAAGTATTATCCGTTGCGATCACGCTGTAGAGTCCACCTGCTGATAAGTCTATCGTTACAGGGCCATAAATAACCGTGCTGGTATTATGCGTTGTTAGCGCGACGTCATAGGTACCGGGATCGAGCCTTCCAAGCCCGGAATTCTGTCGGTTGGTGAGGCTCACTGTAGGCGAGAGAGTTGAAATGTTACTGTTTGGCTCCACAACATAAAAATCCAATGTTGAACTCGCACCATTGATCAACCTGAGCAAGGAATGTGTGGCCAAGCGCCTGTTGTCATCGGTTAGCTTCAGACCGTCCCAGTCATCAGATTCACCAACAAGAAAAAAAGTGTTTTGTGTACCACGGGTAAGATCCACCTCTTCCCGCGCGAGAAAAACACCTGAATTGCCAGCAGGTGTGACATCCAGAGACAGATCAGTTAAGAAGCTTGGGCTTACTATTTGATAAGAAGATGCCTGGCTGAATGCAAGGTTCGCCACAAACGGGTCGGCAAAATTATCATAAGCATAAATATCAGCATTATCACCATCTGGTACTGCGTGCGTGATACGCAATGCGGTTTCGGCATTTCGATCAATCAGTGTTCCACTTTGATCCCTGAAAAGCGATATTCTGGTTGCAAAGGTGCCGCTACCAGCTCCATCACATATAGCAAAAGCAACACGTGTCTGGCGTGATAACGTAAAAGCTTCAGAAGTAAAATATACTGTATTGGGGTTGCCAACAGCTGTCAGAGTGAGTACATACTCATCTTCATCGACAAGTGCGTGAAATTCTTCCTTCAGAGATAGTGTGCCTCTTGCCTGCGTTGCAGAAAGATAGGTGCCAGGCGGTTCCAGATAGATGTCAACCTGGTTGCCTAATGCTGGCGATAGATGGAAAAACTGCACTTCCATATTTTCATCTTCAGGATCCCCATCCTCATCTTCATCTTTGGTGTCAAATTCGTGATAGGCCTTCTCATACTCAAGCACTTCAAGAGCTTCGAAACCACCGTACAGGAAAAGCAAGTATTCCTGTCCCTCGAGAACATTGATAGAGCCTGGCGCAAGGCGTGTACATTCATCGTCGTCTTTGAAGCCGTCTTCATCACTATCGCCTGCACAGACATCAGTATCGTCCTCCGGCAAAGCTGTATCGAAATTGATGTCGTATTGCTCCGGATCAACAGTTTTGACGACACCATCTCCGTATTCAAGCTGCGACCACACAGTGTCGTCGTCATCCTGCCCAGTCATGAAAGCAATCGTCCCCATATCTGATACAGCATGAAAGGCACCAATCACAGGATCGTGCAATTCATCATCACCATCACCATCATCATTACAACCCGTAATCAGACAAATGGCCGATAACGCGATAAAGAGCGATGAAATTTTCCATTCTCGAATATTCATGAACCTGCTCCAAATTTAAGGTAGCAAACAAAACACCCTTTCCCTCCGCGGCTATATCCGTTGAGTAAAGAAGAATCGAAGGGCAGCTTAGCATGCGTAAAACAGTGCTAAGTTAAAGAAATGTAAACGATGTTTTACACTACTTAACTATTGTCAAAGCAAGGAGAGAGGATGAACGCAGAATAACTCTAGAGACAAATATCATTCTACAAATCTTAACATTTCTTTACCTGATACTAATTAATGTAAACACAATAGTATGTATCGTCAACAGTGCCAAGTGTCAGCTTGCTAACTGGTATCTGGTAGGATAAATATTAGTTTTTTCCTTAGTTGAACCGTTACACGAATGAAATATTTAAAGGCATTACGTACCGTGTGACGGTTCTGTTTTTAGCATCCCAAAGCGTTATTTATCGTTGATGAAAAATATCAATTTTCTTATTTTAAGCGGGTTGTTGTTTGCCGGTTCGCTGCATGCATCATCGTTGGATGATCGTTTTAATTTTAATGTCGTGTATTTATTTAATATTGTATCCGATGCACGGAATTTCAATACTGATGTTACAGATAATGGTGGGATAGCCGCCTATATTGGATACGATATTTTGCCTTGGCTTTCAGTAGAAGCAGGCGGAGTTGATTTCGACACTATTAACATGCGGCAAAACACCGGTTCGTACGTACAGCAAACCGGATACAATGTATCCGGTTTCACTTTAGGCCTGAAAGGTGAGACATCCTTTGCTGGTCTTTTCGACGTTTGGGCTGATATCGGATTGTATTCCTGGAAATCGAATTATAATTACCAAGTGGAGTATCCTGATTTCCCTGTTGTCCGTGTGGCAGACGATGGCTCCAATTCTTCGCAAGATACTTATGTACGACTTGGAGTAACATTACCAATGACCGACAACATAACGGCGACTATCGAATCCAGTTATTATGAGTTCAAGAATTTGTTCTATGATGCGGATGATAAAAGTACAGATTACAGCCACCACTGTATCGGCCTGGGTTTGGAATATAATTTTTAAATTCCCCTTTGTTACGGTAACTCGGGCAATCTGATATTGACCTGTAGCCCGCTCCCGCTATCCTGGGCATTTTCAGCCCAAATCCGTCCATTGTGATAATCAATGGCACGCTTAGCGATTGCCAATCCCAGCCCTGAGCCACCACTGTGTCGTTCTCGAGCGTACTGAGGACGATAAAAAGGTTCGAAAATTTTATTAATATGTGCTTCATCAACCCCTGGTCCCTGATCAGTGATGGTTAGCGCAATAAAATTTTCATTGTTTGATAGCTGTATTTTGATTTTGCTGTTTGGTGGAGCATAGTACACGGCATTACGCAGCACGTTTTCCACAGCACTACGCAGCAATATAGGAACACCGTTTATAATTTGTTGATCGGGCATGGCTGCGCAAAAGGTTACATGTTTTTGTTCTGCTTCCAGTAGGACATCTTTTTTTATTTCAAGCAAAAGTTCACAAAGATCAAATTCCGTTGTTTCAATGTTTGATGAGATATCATCCATGCGTGCGATGTTCAGTAACTGTTCAATCAATGAATCCATACGTTCGCATTCCCGAACCATCTGGTCGACTTCCCTCTGATAAGTGAAAACGGGATTATCTTCAGTTTTTTGCTCCACTAATCCCAAGGCAATGCGCAACCTGGCCAATGGAGAGCGCAGTTCGTGTGACACGTCACTTAGTAGACGTTTTTGACCTTCCAATACTGTTTGAATTTGATCTGCCATACTTTTGAAATCCCGAGCGAGATCACCAAATTCATCGCCGCGTTTCAGCAGAGGCTTTATCTGCTCGGGCACTTTTTGGATTAAGGAAAACTCGTGGGTGGCTTTTTGCAGTCTGCGGATTGGACTGGAGAGATACCATGCCAATGCAAAGCAAAGAGGAAAGGTAATTAATACAGCCGAAAGCAGCAATTGCTTAGGCGCCTGGCTCCAGATGATTTTAAGACGCTCCTCCCCCAGATTGCTCAAACGCCGTTGCGAATATACATAACGTGTCTCCCCATCTTGATTGATAATAAACGGGCCTGTAAAGAGGTTCTCTTGCTTGTAGGCTATGTGCGGCCTTTGGTCCGTCAGGTACTGATTGTGTAAAAGAACCAAGGCTTGATCCAGCGATTTTCCGTGTATTTCCTTGCCCTGTTTGTCCAGGAAAAAAAAATCCGGGAGAAATGGTGGGTTGAATCCCGATTCGTTGACCGGTTTATTTCGGGAAAATGCTTCCGGCGGCGGCAGTGGTGGGAATTCTTCGTTTGGGGGACCGAAATCAAAGAGTGGATCAAATTCTTCATCATCGAATGATGGCGGTCTATGTTCATCCGGATGGGCGCCGAAAAACCGCGGATTCTCCAATCGTTTCGCTATAAATTTAAAAGCAGGCAATGCGGCATCCGGGACAGCTTCTATATGGATCTGATCTTGCGCATAGCTAGTCAAGATAAAATGCACAGCAATAAACAGGATCAGCGTTAACCACAGCCAGAGGAAAATTTTCCAGAACAGAATAAAACGTAGTTTCATCGCTATGTTCAATCAATAGCAATATATTGATAGCCGCCACCGCGTATGGATCGGATCCGATCCTGACCATCGGAAGCTGGTCCCAGTTTTTTACGCAAGTTGCTGATGTGGACGTCAATACTGCGATCATAAGGCATCAAACGTCGCCCAAGACATCGCTGGGTGAGATCTTCCTTGCTGATCGGTTGACCGGCGCGCATCAGCAGTTGATGCAAAATAGAAAATTCAGTTGCGGTAACTTCAACCCGTTTATCCCCTTTGAACAAATCGAGTGTCAGCGTATTTAGGGCGATGTCGCCGATCCGGATGGTTTTAGGAGCTGTCCGTTCGCTATCACCCAGAGGAACACGGATACGTCTTAGTACCGCGCGAATACGGGCCACCAGTTCACGCGGATCGCAGGGTTTGGGGATGTAGTCATCGGCGCCCATTTCGAGACCGACAATGCGGTCTATCTGGTCACCCCTGGCAGTTAACATTAATACGGGAAGGTCTGTTTGCTGGCGTAGCTCACGCAGAACGTCAAAACCATTTTTCTGCGGGAGCATGACATCCAGTATCAAAAGTTGATAATTATGATTAAGTATATTTTGTATGGCGGCCTGACCATCGTGGGCAAGATCCACTCTAAATCCTTCCCGTTGCAGATAGTCCTGAAGCAAATCGCACAATTCAATATCGTCATCCGCTATGAGTAGGTGAGTCACAAACGTAGGTACTAAAAAGTATTAACAGGTTGTCAGTTTACCATGCCGGTTTAAGGGAAGCGTAAAGAAACGTAAATGTTCTTAACATTATTTTGCTAATAGAGCGGTCATATTTGCATTCGGATCTGTAAACTGTGAGGCATCGAATTATTTGATGGAGGACAATAAATGGAACGATTCAAGTCATTAACGGTACTGATCCTCTTGAACACAATCCTTGGGTTTGGAATACCTGTGTATGCTGATGGTGATAGCGGATTTGATTGTGGTCCTAAACCTGATCTCGCTCCCCCTCCCCAACACGCTTTCCATGATCTGTTCCGGGTACTGGATTTAACTGATGATCAGAAAGCGCAATTAAAAAGCTGGCATGAAGAACAGGCTCAACAAAATCATGATCGTATCGATGCTCAGCGAAAAGCGCAAAGAGAAATGCACGAATTGATAACTGAGGACACAATCGATGAAGCATCAATTCGGGCTATCGCCGTCGAATTGGCTGATGCGCAGGCTGAGAGTGCGATTGCACATGCGCACTTTATGCAGCAGGTTCGTTCGATGTTAACGTCTGAACAATTTGAAAAACTTCAGGAGATCGAAAAGGAACGTCGTGAACGTATGGAAAAACTTCCGCCGATTTTGCATAGATAAATTCTAAAAAAGGGCTGCAACAGCAGCCCTTTTTTTTGACTTTATTTCTGATCAGTCCCCCTGATTGCCTCACCGCTTTTTTCTATGGCGCGGCCGCCTTTTTCGATCAGTTTGCCGCCGGTCTGGCGGATCAGATCACGGGTACTGGGTTCGGCGAATGGATTGCTGTAAATGGGTTTGTGTTTACCGATATTGACACCGAACCAGAGGCCAATCAGTAATCCAATGATGACTCCAAATAAGATAATTTTAAGTTTTTGCATTTTTAACTCTCCCAGGGATCAGATTTATCAGTTTCGAGGGTATGGCCCGATGATCACCTTTTCGTGACGAAAAATAAAGGGTGCCGGAAGGTCTGATTGGCGTGAATATTTCACGGTAACCGCGTCAGAAAAAGGCGGGAAAGGTTTTCCGGCCAAAGTGTTGAACCTGATGGCGATCATTGGTTCGAAAATGATAGACTTTCGTCGGCATTCGGGATTTCTGAATATTTTCCAATTTGGGGTGGAAAACACAATATCTCGGGCTTATAATCCTCTGCTCATACAAGATATAGTGCCTGCATTCAAGCACGACTGATTCATATTTAGGAAAAGGCATTTACTATGACAGCAGCCATCACGCTTAACATACCCCGTCAATCAAGCGACGAAGTCCCGTTGCAACCGGCTTCTCTGGACATCTGGGAACAGAAATATCGTCTGAAGGACCGCAGTGGTCAGCCCGTCGATCAGGATATCGATGGCAGTTATCAGCGTGTAGCCAGAGCCCTGTCCGATGTTGAATCGACGCCGGAATTGCGTACCTACTGGTATGAGCAGTTTTTATGGGCCTTACGCCATGGTGCGATCCCGGCCGGCCGTATCCTGTCCAATGCAGGTGCTTTAGAGCATAAGCCCGCCACCTCGACGATCAATTGTACGGTCTCTGACACCGTCAATGATTCCATGGACGGCATTTTGAGCAAGCTTTACGAAGCGGGCATTACCCTGAAATCCGGTGCCGGTATCGGCTATGAATTCTCCACCTTGCGTCCCAAAGGGGCCTATGTCTCCGGTGCCGGGGCCCATACTTCCGGTCCGCTGTCCTTTATGGATATTTTCGACAAGATGTGTTTCACCATCTCATCCGCCGGTGGTCGTCGTGGCGCGCAAATGGCCACTTTTGACGTCGGGCATCCGGATGTTTTCGATTTTATCCGGGTCAAGCGTGAAGACGGTCGCTTGCGTCAATTCAATCTTTCCCTGCTGATCCGGGATGAATTCATGCAGGCGGTTATCAATGATACCGACTGGGCATTGGCTTTTCCGGTCACAGCAGGCGAAGCCGACAGCGAAAAGCTGGATTTAAACGATCCCGACAAGGTGGTCTGGCGCGAATGGCCTACCCGCAGGAACTATGTCAGCAACGAGGCCGGCCAGGTTGCCTGCCGCATCTATCGCAAGGTACGGGCCAGCGAGTTGTGGAACGCCATTATGCGGTCTACCTATGATTTCGCCGAACCGGGTTTTATTCTGATCGATAAATACAACGAGATGAATAACAACTGGTTCTGCGAAAATATTCGTGCGACCAATCCCTGTGGCGAGCAAGGATTGCCGCCTTACGGTGCCTGCCTGCTTGGTTCTATTAATCTGACACAATTTGTTCGACATCCCTTTACGGATAAAGCGGAATTTGACTGGGATGAGTATCGTAAGGTCGTAAAAGTGTTCACCCGCATGCTGGATAATGTGGTCGAGCAGAATGGTTTACCGTTGCCGCAACAACAAAATGAGATTACCCGCAAACGTCGTCACGGCATGGGCTTTTTAGGCTTGGGTTCTGCTCTGACGATGATGCGTATCGCCTATGGTTCCGATGCTTCGCTGGTGTTTACTGAAAGTGTTACGCGCGAACTGGCGATTACCGGCTGGCAGACGGCACTGGAGTTATCTGATGAAAAGGGCCCTGCCCCGATCATGGAGGAAGATTTTACCGTAACGGAAGAAATGCTCCGACATCGTCCCGAAATGCGTGCGGATGGCTGGCAGGTTGGCCAGACCATTAAGGGTAAACAATTACATGCGCGCTACAGCCGTTATATGCAAAAAATCGCAGAGGTCGAGCCGGAACTCGTGAGTGCTTTAGCCGAAAAAGGTGCGCGGTTTACCCACCATAGTTCGATTGCACCGACTGGTACTATTTCACTGTCGCTGGCGAATAATGCCAGCAATGGTATTGAACCGAGTTTTGCGCATCACTACTCGCGAAATGTGATACGCAGCGGTAAAAAGACCAAAGAAAAAGTCGATGTTTTCTCTTATGAGTTGCTGGCTTATCGTCATCTGGTGAATGATAAAGCGATGCCGTTTTCGGACGTACCGGACCAGCAGTTACCGGATTATTTTGTATCGGCGGATAATATCGCTCCCCGGCAACATGTGGACGTACAGGCAGCTTCGCAAAAATGGATTGATTCATCAATATCCAAAACAGCCAATGTGCCGACTGATTTTCCTTATGAAGAGTTCAAGGAAATTTATTTATATGCCTATCAGAACCAACTGAAAGGCTGTACAACATTCCGCTTTAACCCAGAAGCGTTCCAGGGTGTGCTCGTTAAAAAGGATGATCTTGATAACACCATTTATCGCTTTGTGTTGGAAGATGGAACCGAGATCGAAGCCAGAGGAAATGAGGAAATTGAATACGATGGCGAATTGCATACTGCTGCTAACTTGCATGATGCACTTAAAGAAGGTTATTACGGTAAGTTTTAATCGCTACTGTCTACTGCATATACAGGATCTGAATTATGTCGCAAAAAATTTCGCAGAAGATTGTCAAGTCCGAAGTTTTGTCCAAAGCCCAGCCAACGCAAAATACCGAAGACACAAAGAAGGCTAAATGCGCTGAAATTATTCATATGCATGAAAATGTCGCGCGCCCGGATACTTTGCAGGGCACAACTTACAAAATTAAAACGCCCTTATCGGAACATGCGTTGTATGTCACCATCAATGACATCATCCTGAATCTCGGCACCGAACATGAATTGCGCCGACCGTTTGAAATTTTTATCAATTCCAAAAATATGGAACACTTTCAATGGATCATCGCCCTGACCCGAATTCTTTCAGCGGTTTTTCGCAAAGGTGGTGATGTTACTTTCCTGGTTGATGAATTGCGCAGTGTATTTGATCCGCAAGGTGGTTATTTTAAAAAAGGTGGTCGTTACACGCCGTCGATTGTTGCCGAGATCGGTGATGTTATTGAGCAACATATGATTTCAATAGGGATGCTGAAACAACCGGGACTGGACCAACATCAACAGGAACTGGTGGAAGCCAAACGCAGGGAATATGAAGAAAAAAACAAAGCGGGTAAATCCGACGATTCTTTTCCGGAAACTGCACAACTCTGTAAAAAATGTCAGACCCGTGCAGTCATCAGCATGGATAATTGCCTGACCTGTTTGAATTGTGGTGATTCGAAATGCGGATAAATCAGGGCTGACTGGAGTGACGGTCGGCGTGTTTTTTTTCACGGGCAACCACTTCGTAAGCAAGTCCCATAAACGCGTTAAAGCGGGTAAAACGAAATATCAATTGCGACACTGCAAGTTTTTTGCGCGGGCGTCCGAATAAATGCAGCTTTGGAATAAAAACGACCGCAACCAGTGTTCGCATAAGCGCTGAAAAAAGAAAAGCCCACAATAGAATCGAGTGCCAATGCCATTGCCGGGATCCGAATTCCACGGTTTGCGGTAGTAATTTTATCAGGCCAACGCCGACCATGCTGCCCAGAAAAACGCCCACCGCGAGCGATACGTTGTGTAAAGCCTGATATGTTGAACGTTTAGCTTGCGGGATCAAATCGTATAACGCGTTCCCGGAACTCAGGCTGAAACCACCCCATGCAATACCCGCCAGTACCTGGATAAACAGCAAATACCAGAAATTGGTCGATAGCAACCAAAACAGCGGTAAGGTCGGCACCATGCTGCCACAAACGATCAGCAGCGCCCTGCTCCCAAAAACATCGTTAATACGACCCCAGTAATTCAGCGTCAATACCTGCAGGAATACAGCTGTACCGGTATTCAGCATAAACTGGAAGTAGCTGTAGTGCAGATCTCTCAACATATAGACGGCAAAGAATGGTGTAGCAATCGCTACCGCGGAATTCATCAGTACAACAAAGGTGCTGAACGATAGTGCCGCTTTAAATTCATTTGCTTTCAGCCACTTCAGATTAAACGACGATTCCAGTGAAATCGCGTGTGATACCGGTTCATGCATTTTATGTAAATGCCAGGTTGAATAAAGCCTGGCTGTGAAAGCAAACAAAAATATGGAACTGAAACCAAGCCAGGTCATTGCGTAGCGGTCAGAGGTTTCCAGAAATAAACCACCCATTGTCAGGCCAATAAAAGATGCTGAAGTGGCCAGTTTGGTGCGTAGACCAAAATAACGACCGCGTTTGCGTTCAGGCACCAGTTCACCCATTAAACTGCACCACTGTGGAACGACAACATTGGCGGCAAAGAAATAGAGCATTATCAAAACTGCCAGCATGAAGACTGAGACGGGTTGCGATAACAGCGGCAGAATAATCAGGCAGGGTAATAATAAGGCCTGCAGAAAAGCACCCGTTACCATAATGGGTTTTCGCTGATTGATACGATGCCCAAGCCAGGCAGAAAACAATTGAGCCAGCGAACCCAATGCTGCGGGCAGCGTCGCGATCAGGGCAACCTGGGAAGCAGTGGCTTTCAAAAATAAGGCGTAGGCGGAAATATAGGTTTCCAGGCTACCGGACATCAGGAAATGCGCCACGCCATCGTGCAGGGAATGACGCAGACTCGAATCGGTCTGGGGATCCTTGGAAAACTTTTTATGTTTGGGTCTTATTGGGATCACGGCTGAGTTTTATTGCTTAAGCGGCAAGCGTAAGAGTATATCGTATCGTCGCTGCGATCGGGCACGTATTTAAAAAGCGAAAAATACGTTTAAATTTTAGGTTGCAGTCGTTTACTTTCGCTGTTGAAATAGCGGGATGAAAACCAAACCAAAGAAAATTGACCAGTTCAAGCTGGTTCCCGGCAGGATTATCGCCGGCAAATATGAAGTTATCGGTTTGCTGGGTCGAGGCTGGGAGGGTGAAGTCTATAAAATCCGTGAGGTTCGCACCGATATTACGCGTGCTGCCAAGTTGTTTTACCCGCAGCGCAATGTCAATGACAAAACATCTATTTTCTACGCCCGTAAACTGCATCGGCTGCAACCCTGCTCCATGATGATTCAGTACAGTTCTGCTGAAACCCTCACATTCAGTCGCCAGCCGATAACAGCATTGATATCTGAGTATATAGAAGGTATTCCTCTTAGCAGTTACATTCAGCAGCAACCCGGTAAACGCCTGGCACCTTTCCCGGCAGTACATTTTCTATACGCCCTGGCGAAAGGTATGGAAGAGCTTCATCAACTTAAGGAATACCACGGTGATTTGCACAGCAGCAATGTCATTGTCCAGCGAGTTGGATTGAATTTCGACTTGAAGTTGCTGGACATGTTTCATTGGTATGGCACCGCCAAAGAAAACATTGAAGAAGATACCGTCAAAATGATACGGATATTTCATGAAGTGCTTGGCGGTCAAAGAACCTATGCAAAACATCCGGCCGTCATCAAGTCTATCTGTTGTGGTTTGAAACGTTCCCTGATCCTGAAGAAATTTCGTAATGCCAGCGCACTGCGTGCGTATCTCGAATCCTTTAGCTGGAATTGAGTATGGCTAATAATCAATTCAACTCAACACGATTATTTGTTCGTGAACACATGCAATCCGCCGAGGTGGGTGGGTTCGTGTCCGGTAATGTGGCTGTTTTTTCACTGCAATCGCCCTTGAAAAATGATGGGGAAAATGAAGATGCTTGTGCATTGATTCAGCTCAGTCATCATTCCGGATTGTTGGTATTGTCGGATGGGGTTGGTGGGCATCGCGGCGGACAGGACGCCTCGGCATTGGCGGTCGAAACCATGTCTAAGATAAGTCAGCTTGAGATTGCCGATGTTTCAAATTTGCGCGAACCTGTACTGGATGCAATCGAGCACTGTAATGCGACGCTTTTATCGGAAGGCCTGGGTGCCGCAACCACATTACTGGTCGTCGAGGTGCAGGGTAATCAAGTAAGACCCTACTATATCGGCGATTCCACAATCCTGGTCACAGGTCAGCGCGGTAAACTCAAGTTCCAAAGCATCGCACAATCTCCTACCGGCTACGCACTGGAGGCTGGCGTAATGGAGGAAGCGGAAGTCCGCGAGGATGAGAATCGGCATTTTGTTTCGAATATCATCGGCGCAACTGATTTGCATATGACGGTTGGTTCCTGGCTGGAGCTGGCGCCAAGGGATACTTTGGTGATGTGTAGTGATGGCCTGACTGACAATGTTTATATCGATACCATCATTGAAAACGTTCGAGTTGGACCACTGGTTAAGTCAGCCTGCAAATTGCAACAACAATGCAAATTGAAAATGGATGATGAAACCGGTCATCCGGATGATTTGAGTTTTATATTGTTCAGGTTGAAATAACAAAAAGGCCACACAGGGTGTGGCCTTCGCGTTTTTCTTTCTAGTGCCGGATTTAATTGCTTAGTCGTTTGATCAATTGATCACGTTGAAAGACAATCCCTTTCGGTAAACGATTTTTAAATGTATCGAACAACTCTGCTTGCGCCTGTGCTTCCTGCAAAATCTCGTTGTTATTCACAGTGATGATTTGTGCAAATGATTCCTGATCACGGCCTTCAAGTCCCTTCCAGCAAATATCATCGAATTTCGGTAAATAGCCATAAGGACTTTCAATCGCGTCAATTCGACCGTGCACACGATCCAATACCCATTTCAAGACCCGCATGTTTTCACCAAAACCCGGCCAGATATAATGTCCATCTTTATCTTTCCTGAACCAGTTAACCCGAAACATTTTCGGCTGGACCTTGAGGTTTTTGCCCAGACTTAACCAGTGTGCCCAGTAATCGCCCATGTTATAGCCACAGAATGGCAACATTGCCATCGGATCACGCCGGACAGCCGCCTGGCCATCAGCAGCAGCGGTGGCTTCCGAACCCATAGTGGCGGCCATGTATACTCCGTTATCCCAATCAAAGGCTTCGATAACCAGAGGGAAGGTTGTACTTAAGCGACCACCGTATATGAAGGCATCAATGGGTACCCCTTTGGGATCCTCCCAGGCTGGATCTATGCAGGGGCATTGATGCGCAGGAGCGGTAAATCGTGCGTTAGGGTGAGCGGCCTTTCTCCCGCACCCCGGTGTCCAGTCCTGGCCTTTCCAGTCAATCAGGTGATCAGGCAGCACTTCTGTCATATCTTCCCACCAGACGTCACCATCATCTGTCAGGGCGACATTGGTAAAGATGGCATTGCGTTCAACAGATCGCATCGCCATTGGGTTGGTCTTGTCGGAAGTACCGGGTGCAACACCAAAATAGCCGGCTTCGGGATTGATTGCATGGAGCTTGCCGTCTTCACCCGGCTTGATCCAGGCGATATCATCACCAACAGTCCAGACTTTCCAGCCATTAAAGCCTTCCGGAGGGATAATCATGGCCAGATTCGTCTTGCCACAGGCACTGGGGAATGCCGCCGCAATATAGGTTTTCTCACCCTCAGGCGATTCCAAACCCAGTATCAACATATGCTCAGCTAACCAGCCCTCATCTTTAGCCATAACGGATGCGATGCGCAGTGCCAGGCATTTTTTGCCCAGCAAGGCGTTGCCACCATAGCCGCTACCATAGGACCAGATTTCCCGTTCTTCGGGGAAATGCACGATATAGCGATTATCCAGATTACATGGCCAGGTGACATCCTGACCGCCTGAAGGCAAAGGCATACCCACGGAGTGCATACAGGGAATAAAGTTGCCTTCGTCGCCTAATACCTTTAGGACACCTTCGCCGATGCGCGTCATGATGCGCATATTGACAACAACATAAAGGGAATCGGTGATTTCTACGCCGATGCGGGCAATATTGGATCCCAGCGGTCCCATACTGAACGGGATCACGTACATCACGCGTCCACGCATGCAACCGGCAAACATTTTTTTCAGCTTGTCCTTCATTTCCGCCGGATCAACCCAGTTGTTAGTGGGGCCGGCATCATCACGATGGCTGCTGCAGATAAAAGTCCGGTCTTCCACACGGGCGACATCGCCCGGATCAGAGCGACAGAGATAGGAGTTAGGTCGTTTCTTTTCGTTTAATTTGATGAACGTTCCATTCTCAACCAGTAATTTGCAAAGCTTGTCGTTTTCTTCCTGAGATCCGGTGCACCAATGTACTGCGTCGGGTTTACAAAGCTTGACGGCTTCGTTCACCCAGGCAATTAATTTGTGGTTACGTGTTGGAGTATCGCTCATCATCATTTTTCTTGACCTAAATCAATTAGTAGATTAAAAGAGGGAAATTTATGCCAGCCGAGCTTGAGCATCAAGCGACGCTCTTTCCGTACGCGGTCAGTGTTCCATCATCCAGAAATCGCATCTACGCCACAATAGGGATCTTCCGCAGCGCAAGAAAATGTAACATTTTTTGTGATAAAGTCACGAAGTTTTGAGGTTTTTAGAAAACCAGAGTGGTTTACTATGTTTTTATAATCTTTGTTGTATTTGATTAACTACCCTTCCAGCGTTTAACCAATCCCACATCGATAGCAAAAAGATCCAGTACCCTGCCGATAGAGCTATCAATAAGTTCATCAATCGTTTGAGGCTTGTTATAAAAAGCGGGCATGGGTGGCATTATCAGCACACCCATTTGTGAAGCCTCATATAACAAACGGCAATGCCCGGTGTGTAATGGTGCTTCACGCGGCATAACGACAAGTTTTCTGTTCTCTTTCAAAGTGACGTCAGTTGCCCTGACTAACAAATTATCAGCATAAGAATGAACAATTGCTGACAAGGTTTTCATGGAACAAGGTGCGACAATCATACCGTCCGTTTTAAAAGAACCGCTGGCGATGCTGGCAGAAACATGATTGATGTTATGGACTACGTCCGCCAGTTTTTCGACTTCCTTAAGCTGCCAGTTGGTCTCGATTGGAATATTCATTTTCGCAGTCGAGGTCAGCACCAAATGTGTCTCAATGGTTTTTTCGGCTTGCAATATTTCCAGTAAACGGATGCCGTATATCACACCACTGGCCCCCGATATCCCGATGACTAAACGCATTAAACGGTCTCCATTCGCCTTTTGCAGACGTCAATACAGTACCAGAATTACAGCGTCGATGCCCCTACTCTGATCTGCCTGGTTGAAAAATCAAACTTGCAACTCGCCATTTTTAAGAATACTGTATATCTATACATAAAACATGGTTGACCGCATCCATCATTTTTAGTTAATACATTGATTTTTAAAAGATTTATGAATGAAGCACTGGACTATTTAATTACGGCCACACCCCGGCTCTGGCGGGGTAACTCAACGGTTGGCAGTGTTTCACAAGCACTGCCAACCGGTTTTTATACGCTGGACCAGATCCTGCCCGATGGTGGCTGGCCGCTGGGCGCCATGGTGGAACTGCTGGTGCCTGCCACCGGGATTGGTGAGCTGCGGCTGGCCGCTCCTGCCCTGCGTGCGGTGACCTGTACAGGTCGTTACGCTGTCCTGATTGCCCCACCCTATTTACCGTTTGCGCCCGCATTGGAACATGCCCGGATTGATCTGCAGTATCTGCTGCTGATTAAAACCAAACACAGTCAACAGGCGCTTTGGGCCGCCGATAAAGCACTGCGTAATCCGGCCTGCGGTCTGTTGCTGCTGTGGGTGGATGCAACGACGCCCGGCCATGTATTGCGACGGCTGCAAATGGCGGCGCGTGAAGGCAATACCGTGCTGCTGTTGTACCGTCCTGAAATGCCCGGTGGTTACGGCAAGAGCCACTGGGCCAATATACGATTACGCCTGCAATCGCATAGCCAGGGTCTGGCGCTGGATTTATTGAAGGCCCCCGGCCAGTTACAGCCACAATCACTGACATTGAACTTCCAGGATGGCTGATTTATTTCAAGCATTCGGGTTGCGTGCTGCTGATTCGGGTAAGCGTCGTTTAAAATTATTGCACCAGGTAAGTGCGGCACAAACAACACCGGCAACCACATTATGGATGGCTGTTTATTTACCACGGCTGGCGCTACATGCTGTAGTTGAAACCGAAGAAGCCGCTGTTGTGATTGAAACGCAGGCCGGTCGTTCGTTGATTATCTCCACTAATCAAGCAGCCGAAAGATTGTCTATTACAAACGGTATGATGCTCAGTGCCGCGCTGTCGCTGTGCAATGGATTGCATATATATGAACGCGATTCATCAACTGAGTACCGATTGTTAAACGAGGTTGCGGCAATAGCCTACAGTTTTTCCGATAGCGTATCACTTTATGCAAGCGATACCATCGTGCTGGAAATTTGCAACAGTTTAAAATTATTTGGCGGCCTTGATGCATTGCAACAAGGCTTGCAGCAATCGATAGAGAAATTAAAACTGCAAACTATTTTGTCGGTTGCCCCCACTGCGTGCGCGGCAACCTGGCTGGCTTTGTCCGGGCAAACGACAGCACGAATAACAGATTTGCGGGCATTGAAAACAGTTTTACGAACATTGCCGATTAGTTTAATCACAGGTAAAACTAAAACTACCAGGCAATTTCAGAACTGCGGTATTCAAACGCTGGGCGATTATATGCGCTTGCCACACAAAGATGTCAATCGTCGCTTTGGTCTTCGACCACTTAGGGTTTTACAGCAAGCTCTGGGTGAGCTGCCGGAATTATTGCAATACTATCATCCACCCGAACCTTTTAGCAGCGAATGGCATTTTGATGATCCTGTCGCAACCTGTGGACTGATTGAAAAAGTAGTCGAACGTTTGCTGCAAGGATTGCAACAGTATTTGCAGATTCGTTGTGCCGCCATCCAATACGTCGTATTACGTTTGGAACACATCGACCAGAGTATCAGTAACTTAAGAATCAGCAGCAGCCATTACCAGCGTAACGATGCACATTTAAAGCAATTATTCCATGAGCGTTTGCAAAATTATGAGCTCAAGCAACCGGTAATCAGTATTTGTTTGCGTGCTGATGAAATACACGTGTTGCCGGCCGCAAATATGGAACTGTTTGCTGTTCACAACAATAATCAACAGGACTGGCAGCAACTGATGGATATTTTGCAAGCTCGGCTTGGACAACAGATCATCCGGCAATTATCAACCTGTGATGATCCACGCCCTGAATACGCGTATCGATTCAGTAATAACGCTGGCGCAAAACTCCGTCACTCCGGCTGGCCATTCTGGTTGCTGGAAACACCGCAACCACTGGATATCCGGCAATTCAGTAAAAATTTAAAACCTGAGAACGGCGCCGAACGCATCGAACAAGGCTGGTGGGCCGGGGCTGATATACGTCGTGATTATTATTGTACCCAGCATGCACAAGGCTCGGCGAGGTATTGGGTATTTCAGGATTGCCGTTCCGGACAATGGTTTTTGCATGGATTGTTTGGATAAACAATCATCTCTACCTGAATACGCTGAACTACATTGCCTGAGTAACTTCAGTTTCCTGCGCGGTGCTTCACATCCGGAAGAACTGGTACAACAGGCAAAGTTATTGGGCTATACCGCGCTGGCGATAACCGATGAATGTTCTGTGGCAGGGGTGGTGCGTGCACATCAGATGGCAAAATCGGTTGATTTAAAACTGATTATCGGCAGTGAATTCATTCTGGATGACAGCAGTAAATTAATATTACTGGCAAGCGATCGCAGTAGTTACGGAAAATTAAGTCAACTGATTACTTTCGCGCGCAACCGAACTGAAAAAGGTGCTTATGAGTTTTCAATCCATGATCTTGAAAGCCATGGCGCGCAAGGCTGTTTGGCATTATGGGCGCCGCAATCGAAAGATGTAGCAACGGGATATTTTTTAAAAGAGTTATTCCCTGATGCCTGCTGGATTGCGTTTGAACATCATTTAAATGGTCGTGATTTCGAACGTTTAAAATGGTTACAGAGCTTATCCAGACAAACGGGTATGCCGCTGGCCGCCAGCGGTGATGTACACATGCATTGCCGCAGTCGGCGTGCTTTGCAGGATACCTTAACAGCTATTCGTTTCAATCAACCCATCCACGAAGTTGCGCATGCCCTGTATCCAAACGGCGAACGGCATTTACGTCAGCGCAATATATTAGCCGGACTTTATCCGCCTGAATTATTGAAGCAGACAGTCTGCATTGCCGATCGCTGTTCTTTTTCTCTGGATGAATTGCATTATGAATATCCGGATGAAATTGTACCGCCTGAGCATACGCCGGTCAGTTGGTTACGCGAGCTGACTTATCGTGGAGCCAATAAATATTGGCCAAAAGGTATTGCCGCAAGGGTTAAGCTACAACTGGAATATGAACTCAAGCTTATCAGTGAACTCAGTTACGAACCTTATTTTTTAACCATCTACGATGTTGTGGAATATGCGCGCAGTCAGAATATTTTGTGTCAGGGTCGCGGTTCAGCCGCCAATTCAGCTGTTTGTTATTGTCTGGGTATTACGGCGGTTGATCCGGCGCAGATGCAATTATTATTTGAACGCTTTATCTCACGTGAACGGCAGGAACCACCGGATATCGATGTTGATTTTGAACACGAACGTCGTGAAGAAGTCATTCAGTATCTTTATACCAAGTATGGACGCCATCGTACCGCCATAGCCGCTACCGTTGTGACTTATCGATTGCGCAGTGCAGTGCGCGATGTGGGTAAAGCACTGGGGCTCAGGCTGGATCAGATTGAACGCATTAGTCAACAATTGCATTTTTGGGTTTCAAAGGAGGAATTTAAAGATCGCGTTGTGGCTGCAGGTTTTGATGCCAACAATCACAAAATCAAACAACTGCTGACATTGAGCAGGCAGATTCTGGGTTTTCCACGCCACCTGTCGCAACACACCGGTGGTTTTGTGATAGCCCGTGACAATTTAAGTGCATTAGTGCCGATTGAAAATGCGCGCATGCCAGAGCGTACTGTTATTCAATGGGATAAAAATGATCTGGAAGCATTAGGACTGATTAAGGTTGATGTTCTGGCGTTGGGCATGTTGACGGCGATCCGCAAGGCCTTTGGCTTAATTAAAAACTATAGCGAACGACATTGGTCACTGGACAGTATACCCGTGGAAGATGCAGCCACTTACAAAATGATTCAAGCTGCAGATACGGTGGGTACTTTTCAAATTGAATCACGCGCACAAATGAGTATGTTGCCACGCTTAAAACCGCGTAATTATTATGATCTGGTGATACAGGTTGCCATTGTACGGCCGGGGCCGATTCAGGGTGATATGGTGCATCCTTATTTGCAACGCCGTGCTGATCCGGAACAGGTTGAGTATCCCAGCCCGGAACTGAAAAACGTTTTGCAACGCACATTGGGTGTGCCGATTTTTCAGGAACAGGTCATGCAAATCGCGATTGTTGCAGCCGGCTTTACCGCGGGTGAAGCCGATCAGTTACGTCGAGCGATGGCGGCGTGGAAACGCAAAGGCGGAATGGAACCGTTTGAAGAAAAACTAAAAAGCGGTTTATTACGCAACGGATACAGCGAAACGTTTGCCGATCAGATCTTCCGGCAAATACTCGGCTTTGGTGATTATGGATTTCCTGAAAGTCACGCTGCCAGCTTTGCTTTGCTTGCTTATATTTCAGCCTGGCTAAAATGTCATGAACCGGCTGCTTTTTGTTGTGCATTACTCAACAGTCAGCCGTTAGGATTTTACGCGCCGGCGCAACTCATTGAAGATGCCAAACGTCACGGTGTTGAAATTCGGGCTATTGATGTTTGTTTCAGTGATTGGGATTGCACGTTGGAAAAAGATAATACCTCACGCCCTGCTCTGCGTCTGGGTATGCGCATGGTTAAATCACTAAAGCAATCCTGTGCTGAGCGTATTGTTGCAGCACGACAGTTAAACGCATTCAGCGATCTGACTGATCTGGCCGAACGTTGCCATATAAGCAGCAACGAACTTACACCACTCGCCGCAGCCGATGCTTTACTCTCACTGAGCGGGCATCGCCGACGCGCCTACTGGCAAGCTGCCGGTATTGAAGTAACAACGCCTTTATTGGGGCAACCGCGCTTTAATGAATCGCTACCCATGCTCAGTAAAGCAACGGCTGCCGAAAATCTCGTAGCCGATTACGTCGCAACCGGTTGTTCGGCAAAAATGCATCCCATGCGCCTGTTACGCGAGCGTTTTTCTGCGCTGGGTGTAACACCGGCAAGAAAATTATCACAACGCCGTAATGGTTCAATCGTAAAAGTGGCAGGATTGGTAACGCATCGACAACGGCCGGGAACCGCTTCGGGCGTCATATTTATCACGTTGGAAGATGAAACCGGTTTTAACAATATTATTGTCTGGCCAAAAGTAGCCGATGCACAGCGCGTTGCGTTGCTCGATACGCGACTCATGCTGGTTGCGGGTTTATTGCAGATTGAACAGAATGTCGCGCATATCGTGGCAGGAAAAATAAACGACTACTCAAACTGGTTGAATGAATTGAATAATGCTTCGCGTGATTTTCGTTAGGATGATATTAATCACGTATCAATATCTGCACAAACCTGATTGCGTCCGCTGGTTTTGGCTTTGTAAAGCAATTCATCGGCTTTACGTAACATATGATCCAACTTGGCTTGTGCATGGGTGCTGACACCAATACTGACCGTAACGGTATGTTGTTGAAATTCATCTATGTCTAATGGTTTTGCTTCAATAAGATGACGTACTTCTTCAAAACGTTTTAATGCGTTACTCGGAGAAATGTCGTTGGCTAAAACGCAAAACTCTTCACCGCCCATACGCGCGACCAGATCGGAATCACGCTTAAAATAACTGGATAATATGTCCGATATCTGCTGCAAGGCGAAATCACCGATTTGATGTCCCCAGGTATCATTTATGATCTTGAAGCGATCAATATCGATCATGGCGCAGGCAACACCGGTATTGCTGCGACGGGCTCCGGCCAGTAAATGGGTTGCGGTATCATAGAAATAACGTCGGTTATATAAACCGGTCAGGCTGTCTGTTGTCGCCAACCGGCGAATGGTTTGTACATGCTCCAGGCTTTCCAGATTCTGATTAACCCGACAATAAAGCTCTTCAGTTATAAAGTTCTTCTTTGAAATAAAATCATTGGCACCGCACTTAATAAAACGTGCACCCATGTTTTTATCGCGTTCACTGGTCATGCCCAGTATCGCAATACCTTCACGCCCATAACGCTTTCGTATACGTTTTATAAAAGTGAACCCATCCATGCCAGGCATACTGTAGTCGGTAATGACCAGACTGACATCCGGCGTATGCTCCAGAGCATTCAATGCGCTGGGGCCATCAACCGCCTCCAACACGTTATAACGATGCACACGTAAAAGCCGAGATAATACAACCCGAAAAAATTTCGAATCGTCAACGATCATAATTTTGATGCCGGGATTCTTGTCAAGACGGGTGAGCAGAAAAGTGAGGTATTCCAGGCTTTGCGGGTCATCTTTAACAACGTAATCAACAATGTTTTTACGCCACAGGCGCAACCTTTCTTTTTGCGTCAGAACATTGCCGGTGAAAACGATGGAGGGTATTCCACGGTTAACAACTTCATCAATTACTTCACCGTCCTGGGCGTCTGGTAAAACATAGTCCAGCAATGCCGCAAAGAAGTCATTATTATTTTTATCAAGTAGTTCACGTGCTTCAGCCAGACTCTGGGCCCAGTGTATTTTCAGTGGCAAGGCATGCGAAACTTTGGTACTGATCAAACTGCCAGCAATTTTATTATCTTCGACAATCAGTAAGTGTTTCATTATTTTCGCAGTTGCGGGAAACCGGCTAACAGCTTTGCGTTCCACATCTGAATTGGCAAGTTATGGATATTCAATCCCTGTGATTTTGCTTGAAAGCGTTCTTAGCGTCCTATGATATCACTCAATTTCAAAATAACGGTAATTATTCTGACCGGAACGCTTGGCTTCATACATGGCTTTATCAGCCCTATTTAGCAGCGTTTCGTAATCCTCACCGTGATCCGGGTAGTAAGTAATACCGATGCTAGCCCCGATATTGATATCGTAATCCCTGGCTTTTATGGTCTGATTTAACGAACTGATTATTTTTTGAGCGACCACACCCGCGCTTTGTGTATCGCGGATCATATTCAGTAATATGCTGAATTCATCTCCCCCCAGGCGGGCGACAAAATCACCTTCGCGGACACCTTTTTTCAGGCGGTCAGCCACTTCTATCAAAACCTCGTCGCCGATTTTATGACCATAGGTATCGTTTACCGGCTTAAATTTATCCAGATCTATGTAAAGCACTGCAATCATATAACCATGCCTTTTCGCATTAGCCAGGGCCTTTTTCAGGTCTGTTTCGAACTGGTCGCGATTGCCCAAAAGAGTCAGTGGATCGCGGGTGGCCATGGTTTTGTAGAGGTTTTCGGAGTATTCAAGCTCCTTCTTCTGACGATACATCTCCAGAAATACGGCGACCTCTTTTTGCACCACATCCGGATGCACTGGCGTAATAACATAGTCCGCGCCGGCGATGCCGTACCCATAACTTTCTTCTTCATCGCCAACTGTTTTTTCGGTACGACTGATAAATACCACCGGGGTATGACGAGTCGCTTCGTCGGTACGCAGTGCAAATGCCATTTCCACGCCGCCCTGACGCATTTCCTGTGCGCCCATAAGAATTAAAAAATAATCGTTGTTTTGCGCCTGCAAAATAGCGTCTTTACTGTTGCTGACACTTTGAATATCAATGTCGAGTTTTCCAAGGCGCTCGATAAGGGGGGCGAATTTTTGATCTGCATCGCTGACCACCAGCAATTTAGGCGCGATGTGATCCTCAACGAAAAAGTCGTCTTCCCAAAATTCAGTATTCTGCTTATTGTTCATCTCAAATCCGTTTATACCAGATCCTATTATTTATTCCAGTATGGTATTGACATGCTCCGTCAAGCGAGGGTATCGACGAGTCAACCGGCGACACGCCTGCATGCCATTTGGCTGCACAGATTCTGGGATTTGTAGCGGCTGATTGTAGTAACTCTTAAGAACTTTTTCGTATGCTGGGGATGCTGCACTGTATTATTCTTCGTTGGTTATATGCTTGTAGAGCGTTTCGTATTCCTTGAGGGCTTGTTTATTGGCCATAGGGTCGGTCATATCCGGTATGCTGGTTTCTATCGCCCTAAGCGCCTTTTCGCTTAGTACCTGCTCAGCCGCAGGCATCAGATCGGCTTCTTCCTGACGCAGGTGTTCACGTAACAGAGATATATAATACCGGGCTTCCCGCTCTACCTGGTCACGCACCATGATGCTGTAACCATCGATAATCGCTTGCAGATCATCGGTGAAAGCGTGTGCCTTTTCGGCCAGTTCGCGATGCTGGCGGGTAATTTCCCGGGCCTGACTCTTCAATTCCGGTCGTAAATCCATCAATTTCTCAAAAACAATTTCTTCAACAGCATGGTGGGCAATATTCGGATAATTCATCATGTAATGCATGATATCCAGCATCAAATTGTAATCCGGCGTTTTGCCACGATGGAAAAGACCCACTTGCGCATCCAGGATGTCCATCAAGCGCGTAATGTTGATGTGATCCTGGCGAATACGTTGCATTAAAGCCGACATAAATCCTCTCCACGGGTTTCGTGCATTATCAGGCGAATTTCCGGCCAAGTATAATCTTGATTCCCGCCAAATAGACAGAACCCGGCCAATTTACCACTTTCTGGTGTCGTATCGTTCAGACATCCGGTTACTCACTTGTGCGGAGACATCACAGGGCTCGATATGAACTGTGGTGTCATGTATCGCATATCGTTCTTCCAGTAAGGATTCTATTTCATCAGCAATGCCATGAGCCCGTTCGGTGCTTAATTGACGATCCACCATAATCACGATATCAGCGGCATTACCGCTACCGTACATCCTGGAGCGTACCCTCTTGACACCACGAACGCCGTTTATCTGCGCGATAGCCAGCGAAAGTTTTCTCGGGTCATAACCGGCGCTATCGACCAGTATTGGCACGGCACGTCGAAATAAATCGTAGGCCAGGTAAAGGACCATCAACGCCACCAGCACCGCGAAAAGTGGGTCAAGCCAGGGCCAGCCGTGTACCGCCAGTTGCCAGCCTGCAATAACGGCCACCGTTGTCAGGACATCGCTGATGGTATGGCGGGCGTCGGCTAGAAGTATTTGTGATTCCAGTTTTCGGGCCCAATAACCTTCCCATATCGATACCACGACATTAATAACCAATACGCCTAACATAATGGCCAACCCGATGTTATCGTGTTTAGGTACAGAGCCGAACCGTTTTATAGACGCCAGAATCAGTTCAAATGCGACGATTGTTAACAGACTGGCCAGTACGAACACGGCTAATTGTTCAAATTTGTGATGACCATAAGGATGATCTGAATCGGCCGGCTCGCCGGCAATTTTGCTGGCAAAATAGGCGATAACATTGTTGGCAAGATCGGTCAGGGAGTGTAATGCATCGCTGAGAATAGCAGCCGAGCCTGTTTTTAAACCGATAACCAGCTTGGCAACCGATACCGCGGCATTGGCGCAACCTTCCCAGATTAAGACTGTACGGACTTTCATCGCTGCGCATTCTAGCGCTTGCAGCGGGACAGACCAATGTGGATTTAACAATTGAAATGAACTTATGTGTCAGACAAGCAAATTACTGAGCAATCCCCTCGGTTTCTCCGCTGCTGAATGCGATGCAATTACCGCCCTGACTTTGGGATACCTGCAAATACAACATTGCTTCGTCTAGCAGTGATTGCCAGCTTTCCGGCTTATCAGACCGATCCTGATCATATCCGGCCAGACTTGCACTCAGGCTCAGTAATTCATGTTCGCTTTTTGCGTGCGGAATATTGCGGGCAATAAAGGTTTGCACAATGCGCTCTGCCAATACCTGTGCGCCTTTGGTACCGGTTTCAGGCAGTATTAACAAAATCGGGGTAGCTGCACCGCATCGATAAATGCGATCTGCAGCACGACAGGAGTGGCGGATGTGTTCTGCCATCAACTTGTGCGCAAGGCGAGCCGCTCTTTGGCCGTAATTGGCTGTATAGGCGACATACTGGTCCAGATCAAAAATGGCGATGGAATACGGCCGCTTATAACGCACCGCAATGTTATGCATATATTCCAGTTCAATCTCCATTGCTTCCGGGCTGCCTACGCCCAGATCAGGATCAAACATCATGGCGGAGCGCAGGCGTTCACTCGTTGACAGGAATTCTTTGGCCTCCTGTTCCAGTTGCAGTTTGTCCAGCGCGCGCGCATTTTCAATCACAGCCAAATCGATAGTTGAGAGCAATTCTTCTGCAGTAAATGGGTGAACAATATACTGAAAGATCTGACCCGATTCCGCGGCATGACGTGCAACACCGATATCGTTTTCCTGTGCCAGTAAAATGCGTACCGATGCAGGCGAGAGATTGCGAATTTCTTCCAGCAAAGCCGTGTTTTGTGGCAAATCGGTTAAAACTGCCTCATAGAAACCGTTTTGCCGAATCAGATCCAGTGCTTGCTGGTCATTGTCGACACTATCGACGTGATAATGATTTGCCAGATCGTCGTGCAGATTTTGCAAAACCACAGGATCGTGTTCGATGCAAAGAACTCTGGCTGTTTGTGATTTTGGCATGCTGATGTTCTCATCCTGAGAGACGGCATAAAATCGTCTTGACTGCGTAAAAGACGAGCCTGGCTGTTAGTGCCCTGTCTCTCCAATCGGCAAGTTTTAAATATTCTTGAACAGTTCTAATTATTCCTTATTTCAAAGTGGATATTTATCAATATAATATACGTTAATAATATTCGTTATCTTATTGATATATTAGGTTTTTATTTTAACAAACAGAGGCAGGAGTAGTAGGCGCTCTACATAGATATACCTAACATCTGTCAGCAGAAAAAATCTTCATAGCGTGCTATCTTTGCACCTCGCAATAGCGCCACATATATTCATGAGGTGCGCGCTCGTAGAAAAAATCATTTGAGAGAATCATATGCCTAAAAATGCATTTTATGCCCAGTCGGGTGGCGTAACGTCTGTTATCAACGCTTCAGCAGCAGGCGTTATCGAAACCGCGCGCAAGTATCCGGACATCATCGGCAATGTTTATGCAGGCCGAAATGGGATTATCGGCGCATTGACTGAGGATTTAATCGATACCAGTCAAGAATCAGCAGAATCCATCGCCGCCTTAAAGCACACACCCTCCGGTGCTTTTGGTTCCTGTCGCTACAAACTGAAGGGTCTTGAAGAAAACCGAGCTGAATATGAAAGGCTTATTGAAATATTTAAAGCACACGATATCGGCTATTTTTTCTATAACGGTGGTGGTGATTCACAGGACACCTCCAACAAAGTCTCACAAATCGGCAAAGCGTTGGGTTATCCAATGACCTGCATCGGCGTACCGAAAACCATTGATAACGATTTACCGATAACCGATAACTGCCCCGGATTTGGCTCGGTGGCCAAGTATGTTGCCGTGTCCACCCGTGAAGCAGCCTACGACGTCGAATCAATGTGCAAGACTTCAACCAAGGTGTTTGTGCTCGAAGTCATGGGTCGTCATGCCGGTTGGATCGCCGCAGCAGGCGGCCTGGCTAAAGAGGCGGAAGGCGATGGACCCCATATCATCCTGTTTCCTGAAATCACTTTTGATCAACCGGCCTTTCTGAAAAAAGTGCAGGAATCGGTCGATAACCACGGTTTCTGCGTTATCGTTGTTTCTGAGGGTGTTAAAAAACCAGACGGTAGTTTTCTGGCAGAATCAGGTCTTAAGGATGCCTTCGGCCACGCGCAATTAGGCGGTGCTGCAACAATCGTTGCGCAACTCGTTAAAAGTGAACTGGGGTTTAAATACCATTATGCGATTGCCGATTACCTGCAACGTGCCGCGCGACATATTGCATCTAAAACCGACGTTGAGCAGGCGTATGCGCTGGGTCAGGCTGCGGTTGAATTTGCAGTAGCCGGCAAGAATGCCATTATGCCGGCAGTGGTGCGGGTCTCCGACAATCCGTACAAATGGAAAATCGGCGAAGCTAAACTTGACGATGTCGCCAATGTCGAAAAAATGTTGCCGAAAAACTATATTACTAAAGACGGTTTTGGCATTACCGACGCCTGCCGAACCTACCTGCAACCCCTCATTGAAGGCGAGGATTACCCTCCTTATCGTAATGGATTACCCTATTACATACGCCTGAAAAACGCCCCGGTTAAGAAAAAACTTAACACGGAGTTCAAAATCAAGTAAATATGGAACCTGGCCACTGTTTTCTTGTAAACGGTGGCCAGTTACTCTCGCCCTGAGACAATCATAGAAATAACAGGGCTCAATGAAGGCACGAGGGGGTTCCATGAGATTGCCATGCTGGTTGCGTTTATTTGTATTCCTGTCAACTCTGATTTCCACCGTCGCTACCGCTCAATTTGAGTCCGGGCCGGATCGATCTCTTGCTACACCTGCTGAATCGCCGCCTGTGCAGCTGGCGCTGAATTTTGACGCCAACAAATTATTGGAGGAAGTTCGGGTAACCGGTACTTACATAAGAGGGATTCAACAGGAAGACTTGCCTACCCCATTGCAGTCATTTGATCGCGATGCACTGAAAAATATCGGCGCATTTAAACCGGCGGATTTAATCAATAATCTGACTATCAACACCGGCTCTGAAAACAATACCGATGCCTTTACCCAGAATTTCACCAGTGGCACCAGCAATATCAACCTTCGGGGTTTGGGTGTTGCCTCGACTCTGGTTTTATTAAACAGCCGTCGTCAGACATACAGTGCCTTTACTACCAATAAAGGTGAAAACTTTGTTGATACGGCTTCGTTAATACCGATGATCGCAATCGATCGTATAGAACTCCTAAAAGATGGAGCCGCTTCTCTATACGGTTCGGATGCAGTGGGCGGCGTCGTGAATTTCATGACGCGCAATGATTTCGACGGCATTGAGTTCGGTCTGGAATATTTAATTGGATCTTACGGTCAGAATGACAGTACTCTCTCCGGCATCTATGGTGCAGGCGGTGACGGCATTCATTTTATGGCGGCTTTCAGCTTGTTTGATCGTGAAGGATTGTTAACAGCAGATCGACGACTTTCCGGTCCGGAAGATGATTTGAGCAACGCAGGATTTCCGGGTTCGTATTTAGTCCCACAGTTACCAACGGGATTGAGTCCAACCCTGCAAGGCGCATGGTCATTGTATTTCGATAATGTTAACAGCAATGGTATTGCTGATTTCAATGAAGGTCTCAGTTCTACACCGCCGATTTTTTCGGATTTCAATTGCCCTGCGGTAGCCGAAAACGATACAACAACAGTACCGTCGGAAGCCTATCCACTTGGATTATGCCGATTCGATTTTGGTGGATTCTACAGTCTGGTACCAAAAGAGACTCGCTTACAGTTTTACACCAGTTTTAGCGCAAATATTAGTGACAAGCTGAGATTTGAATCTGAAATTGCTTACGCTGATAACAAGGCCGAACGCAATAATTCGCCATCCTTTCCTATCACCAACTTGCCGAGTGTAGCGGACTATCATCCTGATAATCCTTTTGATGTGGATGTCAGCTTTATAGGTCGACCAATGGGATCAGGCAGTCAGCCCATGCTGTCATCACATGAATCAGATACCTTGCGCATAGTAGCGGCATTGGAAGGTCAAATGACTGAAACCTGGATCTGGTCGGCAAATATCACTCACAGCAGAAATGAATTTGATCTTAGCGCAAAAGACACACTTGCAAATGAATTTCAAACCGCATTGAACGGAATAGGAACAGATTGTGAGAGCAACCCGGATGGATGTATTTATTTCAATCCATTTGCCACGTCGCTTTTGCCCGCCGCCAATACTAACAGCGAAGGGATGCTCGACTACGTAACAGGTCATTTTCATTTGCAAGCGGAAGCCAAATTGACGACTTATGACGCATTATTCAGCGGTGAAATATTTGGCATATCAGGCGATGTGGCTGCATTAGCCATTGGATTGCAATATCGCGATGAATCTCTAAATTACAATTACGACGAAAATTCCAATAATAACAATTTCCTGTTTTTTGTCGGCAATCCTGATTTCAACGCTTCCCGCGATGCAATGGCAATCTTTAGTGAGCTATCTATACCATTTATCGAATCGTTTATGATGCAGTTGTCAGTTCGATCAGAAGACTACGGTGGCAGCGTCAACTCAACAGATCCGAAAATCGCAGCGCTTTGGCGTCCGCTTGACAGTTTGGCAATCCGGGCATCAATTGGTACTTCATTTCGTGCACCATCATTATTCCAAAGTAACGGTATTCAAACTACGCTGGAAGAAATTACCACCTTGGCTGGTACGCAATTCTTATCAGTACGCGCGCAGGCGAATCCGGTCGATCCATTAGAACCGGAACAAGCTGACGTGCGTAATATCGGGCTGACGTGGGCCACAGACGATGAATCAATCCGATTCAGTATCGATTATTGGAATTTTGATTACGATCAAGTCATTATTCAGCAAAATGCTCAATCGATACACAATGCAGCGTTTTCCGTAAGCGCCAAACGAAGTGCAGTCTAGACAGATTTATACTTCCAAGGTAGAAGTGCTTCAATATCTTCAACGCATTGTGCGTTGGG
>JAFGLM010000046.1 GCA_016928055.1 Gammaproteobacteria bacterium | reverse complement strand
TGATGCAAAGAAGCTACGTTTGGGTTCCGGTTTTCTAGAAAAACTTCGGTTTGAGCAGTCACAGGTGACTTATGCAAAGCTCTCCTGAAGGAGAGGGGCTTAAGCCCGTTTCTGGCTTCGATCAAAATTTGGTTTCCAACAACATCACTTCACCCTGGTGTTGCACATTAAGGCGCTCCAGAAAGGACATTCCCAGCAACACTTCCTGCAGACTACTACCATCGATCACTGCCGCCGGTATATTGTTTAATTCGATTTTACCCAGTGTGACTCGATCCAGTTTGACCGCCCAGGCACGAACTGTTCCCGAAGCTGTATTGACGGCCATCATCTGACCATCGAGTAAATAGTTAATGCCTAATCGCTTTGCTTCACGCGAATTGATCGCAATGGTGGTGGCCCCGGTATCCACCAGAAAACTGACCATATGACCATTAATGGAACCGACTGACCGGTACATACCCGAATTATCGCGATAAACCCGCTCCTGCAATTTTTCCGGTTGCGTGTATTGTGTACCGATTCGGGTACTGCCCAGAGCATAGAAATCAATTTTGCCTGATACGTCCAGTTGAACACCCTCCTGTTCAATGGCGAGCAGTTTAATGCCTTCCTCTGAGCTCTCTCCTACAGCCAACAGGTGATTTTGGCCATCCACGCTGATCATCGCTTTGCTACCCAATAAAGCCATCACTTCAATACGCCCTATTTCCGCAGCGGCATTATGGGTTACAAAAACACTGATAATCGTCGCCAGGACAGTTTTGCGGGCAACTGTTATCATCTTTGCTTCATCCTTGTTTAAGACCTTGAAGCATTATGCAATCTGTCTGGATTTTTCGCCATATCGAGTGTGAAGGCCCGGGATTCCTGCAGCAAATACTGGACCGATACCAGATTCCCTATCGACTTTTTGCCGTCGATAAGCAGTGCCGGATACCCGCCGAAACTGAAGACGCCGGCGCATTGGTTTTTATGGGCGGCCCGATGAGTGTCAATGACAACGAGCCCTGGATTAAACAGGAACTCGATCTGATTCAATGCGCTCATCAACAACACTTGCCAATGCTGGGGCACTGTCTCGGTGCGCAATTGATCAGCAAAGCACTGGGGGCCAAAGTCTATCCCAATCACCGCAAAGAAATCGGTTGGCTGCCTGTGCAACGTATTGACTCAAGCGAAAATAACCAGTGGCTGGAAATTCTTGAACCGGATTTTGAAGTTTTTCACTGGCATGGCGAAACATTTGATTTACCCGCAGGCGCGATGCGTATCTTAAAAAGTGCGGATTGTCTAAACCAGGCTTATGTACTGGGCCCTATACTGGCACTCCAATGCCATATCGAAGTCACTTCAGAAATAGTTAAACAATGGATTGATTGCTATCCGGATGAAATTAGCCTGCCATCAGTCACTGTACAAAACGCAGAACAAATGCTTGATGACGTTGAAATACGTTGCCAACGGCTGCATGGTATCGCGGAAGTGTTCTATCGATACTGGCTGAACAAAGCCGGTCTGATTTAGTTTCTGTTTTCTCTGTGTCATATATGATAATTCTTTAGAAAATGCACTAAATTGTAGAAAAACGCTCAAAAACAACTGCATTTATTACAAAACTGTTATATAAACAAAACGTTGTGAACATGTTTGATTGGATGGGTCGCGGGGAGTTGTTAGAACCGTCTGTTAAACAGGCCTGAAGGAAAATCATAAAATCAGGTAGGGATTATGGTCGTAAACATTGTTCTTGATCTCGCGGTACTGGTCATGATGGCCATTTTGTTTTGGTTACCCATTCGGTATCGTGACAATATAACGCGATTGGGCTATCAGAATCCGGCGGTATTTACCCAGCTGGGTATCAGCTTTATTTTCCTTATTTTTTTGCTGGATATCCTGCTGCAACTTAACATCCCTCTGCCTGCGTTTATCAGCAATCCACTGGGTAATAGTCTGAGTAATACGGATCGTCTGCACATCGTTATCAGTATCGGAATTATCGCTTTTGCATTGTTCATACTGCTCAACAAAATATTCAGTAATATTAATAGCAGTATCAGAGACCTGGAAAATGACCGCGATAGACTTGAATTTGAGTTAAACAAGCGGGAACAGCTTGAGAAAATGGTGCATGATCGCCATATGCTGGAATCCGAAGAACTACATTACCAGCTTAGCGTTCAACGTGAGTTTATCAATACCTTCTTCGATACCGCGCCCGCCGGACTGGCAATCATGGATAGTCGATGCCGTCTGTTGAACGCAAATCACACCTTTTTGCAGGCAACCGGCGTAGACGCCCAGCAGTTACTGGGGCATCTGCTCAGTGATGCGCTGCCTCAAATTGACGAGACGATGCGCGAGTCACTGTTACATCCAGAGGGCCCGGATAAAATCTATTCAACCGAAATCCTGGTTCAACAAAAAAACAAAAACACCCGCCGCACCGTGCTGACCTGTTTTCCGATTTCGGTTGAACCGAAGAATATAAAACCAGGCTGGGGTGTGATCCTGTTTGACGTTGAGGATCGACGTCAACTGGAGGAACGTCTGCGCCAGGCGCAAAAACTCGAGGCCATTGGACGTCTGGCAGGCGGTGTTGCGCATGATTTCAATAATCTGCTGATGGTGATTCAGTTCGCCAGTGACCGTTTGTTGCGCATAGTCGGTTCTGACGAAAAGGCTCATATTGAATTGCGGGACGTTATTAAGGCCACTGAAAGTGCCGGTGCGTTAACCCGTCAATTATTGGCCTTCAGTCGCATGCAGGTGTTGGAGCCACGCACCGTCAATCTGCAGCGGGCGTTAAACGAGATCAAGCTGTTACTGGAGCGTTCTCTCGGTACCAATATAAAAGTCAAGATCGATATCAAGGAACCATTTCTGGTCAGAGTCGATCCGGTACAGCTGGATCTGATTGTCCTGAACCTGGCTATTAATGCGCGTGATGCCATGCCGGGCGGCGGTCAGTTAACCATACGATGCAAATCACGCAAGCTTGAATCCAGGGACATCATCGAGCAGGAAGCCATTATTCCGGGTGAATACGCGGTCTTATCCGTTACCGATACCGGCACCGGTATGGACGCACAGACCCTGGAACTGATCTTTGAACCGTTTTTTACAACCAAGGGGCGCCATGAAGGAACCGGCCTGGGTCTGGCGACCGTGCACGGTATTGTTGTACAGAGTGGCGGTACCATACGCGTGCAATCCACCCCCGGCAGCGGTTCAACGTTCGAGGTTTTCTTCCCATTGATACCAAACAAAATTGAGGAACCGGAAACCACCGATGAACATCCCGTGCAACACGTGCAACACGGTCAAACCATCCTGCTGGTGGAAGATGAGCCCAAAGTACTGAGCCTGATGTCGCTTGCGTTAACCGATGCCGGGCATAAAGTCCTGACTGCAGCCACCAGTAAAAAAGCACTTGAAATAGCCTATGAAACCAAAGGCAATTTTGATCTATTGTTGACCGATGTGGTACTGCCGGGTATCAGCGGTCTGGACCTCGCGAATCGTGTTACCGGCGAATATCCGCGTATGCCAGTATTGATGGTTTCAGGTTACACCGCAGACAACGCTGAAATTCGCGAAATAGCCGATTCACCCTATTACTTTATGCAAAAACCATTTCAACCAATTGAGCTGGTCAATAAAGTAAACAGCATACTGATAGAAGCCGCTACCAAGGTTGAATAGGGCTTAAATATTTCTTTCCACTATTTCCCCTGCCGTTTTTTTAGGTACACTCCGAAACTATCACAGCGCTATGCGTTTCACTATGCTCAGGTAGAATAAAATTCTCATCAATATGCCACTCGTTCTCTACACACAAATTTCAGAAAATAATTGCAATCGGGATGACTGGGGCCTGAAATTTGATAATCTGCTACCGTTGTTGCCCGAAGCGCGCCAAATTAAATTACGGCGTATTCGTAATGTGCAAACCCGTATCACTTCGATCCTCGGTTTGCTGTTACTCCGTCAAGGCATGCGGAAAATCGGCTTTCAGGATTTTAGTTTGCAGGAGCTGATCTACAGCGAGAACAATAAACCATATTGCCCGGATCGTTATGACTTTAATATCAGCCATTCGCATTCGCTGGTCTTGTGCGCATTCTCCGCCGACTCGCGGATTGGTGTTGATGCTGAGCGTATTCGCGACATTAAGCCTGAACGATTTGGTCAATTGCTTGCTTTTGCAGATAAGGGCTCAGTTGATTTGAGTACACAGAAATTTTTTGAATTATGGACAAAAAAAGAGGCTGTTATAAAAGCAGATGGTAAAGGCGGCGTCTGGGACATGGGAAAAGTGGAATTAAATGGCAATAAAGCTCTTTTACATAATAAACAGTGGAATCTTGTTCCCGTTAAAATGCCAACAGGCTATATTGCTCACCTGGCGCACGATGCAGTAACCGAATTACACAGCATTGAACCGACATTTCTATGTTCAGACAGACTACTATCCGATGCTTTGATGGAAAAATCCCTGTAACTAACCCGTATTATGAAACGAAGATTAAAAAAACGGATTAAATATGCGATTGCAACCGCACTGCTGAAAGCGTACGTTGCGGTCCTTGAGTTAACCAGCAATCGAATCACTATCGGTCAAAAAATAATTGACGAAATGATTTCCAAACAGCAACCTTGCATTCTTTGCTTCTGGCATCAACACATCGTTACCTGTGTTTACTATCTGCTTGACTGGCAAAAACAGGGCATGAAAACCGGATTTTTAATCAGCCCATCGGGTGACGGCGCTCTGGCTGCTAAAATATTCGTCAAACACGGCGTCACCTTGATCAGCGGCTCTTCGGGTCGCAGCGGTGCCCAAACTATGCGTAAGGTCTATATGGCAATAAAACGCGATGGCCTGTCGCCCGTAGCAACACCCGACGGACCACGCGGACCAATCTACGATTTCAAACCGGGACCATTATTGCTGGCGAGCATGACCGGTGCACCGATTGTACCAATTGCCGCAAGCAGTTCCCGCTACTGGCAGTTTAATTCCTGGGATAAATTTATATTGCCAAAGTGGTTTAGCAAGTTTGTGCTCGTTGTTGGTAAACCGGTCTATATTGAACAAGGCCTGCCAACCAAAGAATTACGACCTAAATGCGCGCAACTGAGCGAAATACTAATGGGCATCAAACGACAATCTGTTGAAATTTTAGAAAATCAAAATAAATAATCAGATGTAACACAGCACAGCTCAATAAGCCCGCCAGAATATCATCGAGCATAATACCCAGACCGCCGGGTACTGTTTTATCCAGCCACCCTATCGGCCAGGGTTTCAGAATATCAAACAAACGAAACAGGCCAAATGCCAATAATACAATCAGCCAACTACCAGGCAACGCAATCAACGCGCACAGCAACCCGACTATTTCATCCCAGACAATTCCACCAGGATCATGCACACCCAGATCTTTGGCTGTCCGACCGCAAATCCAGATACCGGCCAGCGCGAACAATACAACCAAACCAATGTAGCTAATAACATTTATCTGGAAAGCCTGCAGGATAAAATAGAACGGCACAGCAACCAGCGTTCCCCAGGTACCGGGCACCTTCGGCAGGAGCCCCACACCAAAACCGAAGGCAATACAATGTAGCGGATGACGGCAAAGGCTTTTGAAACTGACTTGCATGATTACTGATCGAGTTCCTGCTTTCTGGAAAAATGATTATAACCGTCGTTGGCAATTTCAAGTGGCCGGCCATCTTGACGATGAATACGCAAGCCCAACTCTTTTTCGATATTCCCAATATGTTTAATGGGTAAATTGAGTTGATACTGTAATTGATTCACTGCTTCAATCTGTTGTTCCGGAATCGTGAAACACAGTTCGTAGTCATCACCCGCAGTCAGGGCGAGTTGTAACATCATGCCCGGGTCCTGATCTTCGAGCAATGAAGATGATAGTGGTATTTCTTCCAGCGTCAGACGCGCGCCCACCTGACTGGCCTGCAAAATATGGCCAAGGTCAGCGATTAACCCATCTGAAATATCGATAGCTGATGATGCGATATCGCGTAACGCTATGCCCGCTTCGATGCGTGGCAACGGGTAATTCAATCGATTCACGCCGCTAACCGTTGGTGATGTTCCCGCCAGTTTCATCAATTCCAAACCGGCATCGCCTAAGGTTCCGGTTACGCATATGTAATCGCCTGCTTTCGCACCTGATCGCAACAGTGCCTTGTTTTCCGGAATAAAGCCATGCGCCTGTATCGTAACGCTCAAAGGACCTCGAGTGGTATCACCTCCAATCAAACAAACCTGGTATTGTTCGGCGAGACTGTAAAAACCCTCGGCAAACTGATCCAACCAGTTTGTATCCGCTTCCGGCATGGTCAATGCAAGTGTTACCCATGCCGGTTCGGCACCCATCGCCGCCAGATCGCTTAAATTAACAGCCAGCGCTTTGTAACCGATTGCATGAGCCGAAGTGCCCTTTGGGAAATGCACGCCGTCAATCAATGTGTCGGTGGTAATTGCCAGTTCGAAGCCGGCTGGTATGGTTACTCTAGCGCAGTCATCACCTATTCCCGCTACCACATCAGTACGGGTAACGCGATTTCTCTGTTGCAGTCGATCAATGAGTTCGAACTCATTCATGAGGGCGTAATACTTTAGCCGCTTTATCCAACACACCATTTACATATTTGTGACCGTCTGTTGCGCCAAACTTTTTCGCCAGACTGACTGCTTCATTGATAATAATACGAAACGGAATTTCCAGATGTTCACTGAATTCATAACAGGCAATACGCAGAATACAGCGCTCGGTGGCGTCCAGTTTTTGCAGCGGGATATCCAGATAAGGTTGCAGAAGATCGTCATACTGCGCACTACTGGAAATGATTTTTTTAACTAAACACGAAAAATATTCAACGTCGGTTTTTTCCATATCCTGCGTGGCAAGAAACTGATCGATTACAGCACGACTGGATTGCGGATTAAATTCATGCTGATATAAGGCTTGCAAAGCACGTAAACGAGCACGCTTGCGAGCTTGAACGGGATTTGGAATAGTCACGATCGATTTTTACAATTCCGCAAGCAGGGTCAGCATTTCGATTGCAGCAGAGGCTGCATCCGCTCCCTTGTTGTTGCCATTGATCTGTGCGCGGGCTTTTGCCTGCTCAGGATTATCAACGGTCAATATACCGTTGATAACGGGTATATCGTATTTCAATCCCACCTCCATCACACCACGCGCACTCTCCGTGCAAATGTAATCGAAATGCGGAGTGTCACCGCGTATCACACAACCGAGTGCAATCAGCGCGTCAACCTCGCCGCCGGCAGCAAGCCTTTGACAAAGCAACGGTATTTCGAAGGCACCGGGCACGCGGGCAACGATGATCTGATTCTCATTGGCGCCGGATTGTTGCAAGGTGGTAATTGCGCCGTGCATAAGGCTATCAACGATTTCCTGATTAAAACGTGCCGCGACAATGGCGAAGCGATAATCGGCCACGTTCAGAGCCACTACCGCGTGGTCGTATAGTTTATAATCTGACATAATTACTTATTTTTCAAATAGTTATATATTATATCTAATGTTAAATATAATTTACGATTTCCAGGTTAAAAGCCGCTAAACCATGGAAAACCTTGGGTGCACTCAGTATTTCCATTTTCCCTACATTAAGGTCGGCAAGAATTTGTGCGCCTACACCATAAGTGCGTAAATCAGGCGGCGAGTCTTTTTTAAATACGGTTTCCTTCTCCGCTTTACCAATCGTATGATTTTTATAAGCTCGAATTCGATCGACTAAACTCATACCGGCATGCGGTTGCGTCAAATATATAAACACGCCCTGCTCGGCTTCTGCTATGCGCTGCAAAGCATCGCCTACCGGCCAGCCATGAGCTGATTTTTCCGCAAACACATCCTGCAGCGGGTTTTCCAGATGCACCCGCACACGGGTAACTTTATCCGGTGATATCGTTCCTTTCACCAATGCGACATGCGTTACGTTATGTATATCATCCTGGAATGCGATTAACTGAAAGTCACCAAATTCACTATGGAATAAAACTTCATCGAACCGCGTAATGGTCTTTTCATGCAGAATACGATAACGAATTAAATCCTCAATCGTGCCAATTTTAAGGTTGTGTGTTTGTGCGAATTTTTCCAGATCATCGCGGCGCGCCATGCTGCCGTCTTCATTCAGAATTTCAACAATCACCGCCGCCGGCTCAAAACCGGCTAACCGTGCCAAATCACAACCCGCTTCGGTATGACCCGCTCTAACCAATACACCACCATCTTCCGCCATCACTGGAAAGATATGGCCTGGTTGTACCAGGTCGCTGGCTTTGGCATTCGGTTTGGTGGCAGCACGCACGGTAGTGGTTCTGTCCGCAGCCGAAATTCCGGTGCTAACGCCTTCAGCCGCTTCAATTGAAACGGTGAATTTAGTTCTATGTTTGGATTCGCCATAACGTGGCATCAGCGGTAAATTAAGCAGACTACAACGCTCACGCGTCAGCGTAAGGCAGGTTAAACCACGCCCGTGGCGTGCCATAAAATTAATGTCTTCAGGTCTGACAGCTGACGCCGCTATCAACAGGTCGCCTTCATTCTCGCGCTGCTCATCATCGACGATGATAACCATCATACCCTGACGCAGGTCTTCAATGATTTCTTCGATACTATTTAACGGCATATCAATTCACTTTCTCTATATCAGTCTTTCTGGATGAGTCGAGCTACATAACGCGCAATGATATCAACTTCAAGATTAATTTTTGAACCGGGTACATAATCGCTGAATATCGTTTCCTGCATGGTATGTGGAATTATATTCACATCAAACTGATTTTCGTTGACATTATTCACTGTCAGACTGACGCCATCCAGCGTAATCGAACCTTTCGGAGCAATATAGCGGGCCAAATCTGCCGGTGCAGCAAATACAAAACGAATGCTGCGCCCCTCTTCTTTCAAGCTTATTAATTCCCCTACACCATCAACATGTCCACTCACCATATGCCCGCCGAGCGCGGTTGTTGGTGTCAACGCAGGTTCCAGATTCACTCGTGATCCTGCTTGCAGCTTTCCCAGTGTTGTGCAACTTAATGTTTCGCCCGAGATATCCACACCGAAGGATCCATTTTTTATTTCGACCAGAGTTAAACAAACACCGTTAACAGCAATGCTGTTGCCGGTCTTCTGATCTGCCAGGGATAATTTATTCGCTTTGATATAGACGCGTAGATCCTCACCAAAAGGCTGGAGTTCAGCAATTTCACCAACGTCCAGAATAATTCCTGTAAACATAATTACCGATTCTTCAATTCTATGGTTTTAAACGTTATGGGTAATGAGGATGCATTATCAAATTCCACGCCCGCCATCACGCCTGCTTTTGCAACTTCTTCCGCTGATTCGGCGCTGTCGTAAATAGCATGCATCGCACCCAAAGCATAGTCAGCACCGGAGCCCACCGCCCAGAAGCGGTGAAATTCGTTGCTGTCACGCAGGCTATAAACAGCAAAGATGCCGTGGTGATTGGCTATAACGGCATCAATATGTGAGGTTTCGTAAGGGTCATCATCCTGATTTTTGCTACTCGGTACCAGAAAATACTTCTCTTTCAAAATGCTGTGCAATTTTACAAAGGTTTGAAAAATACCTTCACGGCTGCTGAAGTCGTATTTAAATTCAGCTTCCTTAAAAATATCTTCAACCACAAGGCTGTGCGCAGCGCTCCCTACAATACCAAGGTAAGTATCACCACAAAGCTGAATTTTGTCCGGATAGGCATCGTACTTTGCACTTAATTTGGTATCGCCGACCGAGGTCAGCGTTTCAGCTGCAATACAAACCTGCTGTTTTTTTCGCGCAACGACAATCGTGGACATTATTCGACCTCGGTGTATTTTGGCTTGGCTAGAATACGCAGGTCAGGGCCAATCGCTCTGATATCGGTAAAAACCAGTTCGGTTTTTGCGCGCATCTCTGACAGGACCGGCAATTCAAACAAACCTTTCGCTGATTCGCCAAGCAGAGTGGGCGCAACATAAAGGATTATTTCATCAACCAATTGTGCACGTAACAACGCACCGGTTAAAACATGTCCCGATTCAACCAACACTTCGTTAATCTGAGCATCTGCCAGCACATTCATCAAATCGAGTAAATTGGGCCGGCCAAAGGTATTTTTCGGCAAAGTGATGACTTCGACATTATCACTACTTAAGGCTTCGCGTTTGGCCGCGTCGTCAACCGAGGTGACGATAAGTACATCACCCGGTAATCGCAGCAAGCGAGCGTTAAGTGGAATTTTCAAATGACTGTCAAGAATGATACGTAGCGGATTTCGAATCAGATCACTTTGCGTATGTTCTATCTCACCACTCATATTGAGTACTTCCATACGCAAAGTCAGCGCCGGATCGTCTGTCAGTACAGTATTAATACCCGTCATAATTGCAGAGCTGCGCGCACGCCAACGTTGTACATCAACACGTGCCGACTTACCGCTAATCCACTGGCTGACACCACTCGATAAAGCAGTACGACCATCCAGACTCATGGCCGTTTTGATTCGTATATAGGGCCGATTACGCTGCATACGGCTGAAAAATCCGGGATTCAGCGCCTCCGCCTGGGCGGACAGCAATCCGGACAGTACCTCTATTCCGGCGGCACGCAATCGTTCTATGCCTTGACCGTTCACTTCAGGATTGGGATCCTGTTGCGCACAAATCACTCGCGCAATGCCCGCCTTGATCAGAGCGTCAGCACAGGGCGGTGTTTTGCCGTGATGCGAACACGGTTCCAGCGTGACATATACCGTACCGCCGCGCGCCCGTTCACCGGCTCTGACCAATGCGGCGATTTCAGCGTGCGGCTGCCCGGCGCGCATATGCCAGCCTTCACCAACGATCTCATTGTCTTTGATGATGACGCAGCCCACGCGCGGATTGGGGTCGGTGGTAAAGAGACCACGGGCCGCCAAACGCAATGCCTGCGACATATAGTGATGATCGTCTGCGCTAAACATTGAGATTATGGCCTGTTACTGAAAGCATAGGGTGACGGCACTTAATTCAATCGCCTTCATTCAACAGCGATATCTGGTGCCGGCGCATTTCGGGTGTCGGCTCTTTCTCAAGCCGGTTTATCACATCCTGAAAGGCGCTGATATCTTCAAAACTTAAATAAACCGACGCATAACGAATATAGGCGATATGATCCAGCTCGCGTAATTCATGCATCACCATTTCGCCAACCGCACGCGATTCGACCTCGCGTTCACCGCGTACCATTAAATCACGCTTGATATGGCCAATCGCGGCTTCAATGCTCTCAGTCGCAACGGGTCTTTTTTCCAACGCCTTGAGCATACCCAAACGCAGCTTTTCCTCCTGAAAAGGCTCCCGACTGCCATTACTCTTAATCAGGCGTGGTAACGCCAGTTCGGCTTCTTCATAGGTCGTAAAGCGCTCGGCGCATCCAATGCATTCGCGTCGGCGTCGCACCTGATCACCGTCACTTGCCAGGCGTGAATCGATCACTTTTGTATCCACCGCACCACAGAACGGACAACGCATGGCTAAAACCCTCTAGCTACGTCTGAGTTGGTTTGCCAACCGCAAACCTTCAAACCTGATACACCGGAAAACGCTTGCAGATCACTAATACTTTTTCTTTGATCTGGTTGATCAACGCCTGATTGTCGACGTCATCGAGTACATCCGCAATCCAGTTAGCCAGTTCACGGCTTTCGATATCCGTAAAACCCCGAGTCGTAATGGCGGGTGTGCCGATGCGAATGCCACTGGTGACAAACGGAGATTGGGGATCATTCGGGACGGAATTTTTATTGACCGTAATATTGGCTGCACCTAACGCAGCATCAGCCGCTTTACCGGTAATACCCTTATCGATCAGGTCAACCAGAAACAAATGATTATCGGTACCTCCGGATACAATTTTAAAGCCACGCTGAATCAGAGTTTTCGCCATAATGTCGGCATTGGTGACAACCTGCTGTTGATAATCCTTAAAATCGGCCTGCATCGCTTCCTTAAAGGCGACTGCTTTGGCAGCGATGACGTGCATCAAAGGTCCGCCCTGGGTACCGGGGAAAACCAGAGAATTCAGTTTCTTCTCAATATCGGGGTTGCTACGAGCCAGAATAATACCACCACGCGGACCACGCAGTGTTTTATGGGTCGTCGAGGTCGTGACATCAGCAATCTGCACCGGACTTGGATACAGACCGGCGGCGACCAGGCCCGCCACATGTGCCATATCGACCAGCAACCACGCGCCAACCCGATCAGCGGTCTCGCGCAAGCGCTGCCAGTCCACGACGCGTGAATAGGCAGAAAATCCACCCACAACGAGCTTGGGACGATGCTTATCAGCCAACTCGTCAATCTGATCGTAATCAATTTCGCCAGTAGCCGGATTTAATCCGTATTGCACAGCGTTAAAAATCTTGCCCGAAAAATTGACTTTGGCGCCGTGTGTTAAGTGGCCGCCATCCGCCAGACTCATACCCAGAATCGTATCGCCAGGTTGCAATAGAGCCATATAGGCCGCCGCGTTCGCCTGTGAGCCGGAGTGTGGCTGCACATTGGCATAATCGGCACCAAATAACGTCTTAACCCGGGTAATCGCCAGTTCTTCAGCAATATCAACATGCTCGCAACCCCCGTAATAACGTTTGCCCGGATAGCCTTCAGCGTATTTATTGGTGAGAACAGAACCTTGCGCAGCCATCACTCTCGGACTGGCATAATTTTCGGAAGCGATCAGTTCGATATGTTGTTCCTGGCGTTGCACTTCTGCTTGCAGTGCAGCCCATAATTCACCGTCAAAATCGGCGATATTCAGATCTTTGCTGTACATTAGGCACTCTTCAAATGGAGGTTGGTTGTTACAGGTCGTATAAAAAGACCTGCGAATCATACTTCAATCAAGATCTGATCGCAGCAAATATTGGGGTTTTCAATGACTTGAGGCACAATATACGGAATTTGATCGAAGCAGTGTTGCATTTGCCCTGATTGTTTATAATCATCAGTCGTATGAAAATCCGGACTTATGGTGAATTTTTTACGACAGAGTACCACCCCCGATTGGCAAATCCTGCTAAAGTCCACGTATAACTTCAAAACAGGGATTAAGGCGTGCAATGAAAGCTGGTATTAACAAAGAACAGGCACTGGAAATCCGTCGTTGGCTGGAAAAACAACGGGTGCCAAAAGACGCCATCGACGTTTTGCTGAGCAGCCAACACGCCAGCAATACCCACAAAGCTTTCCGCATGAAGAAGCAGATTAATACTCCGGATGGAACATGGGCCATTCATTTTGGCGCTAACTGGGCCAGACCGGTGGAAAACGTACCTGAACCGGTTGTCGGGTCAGGAATAGCGACTGATGTTTCAGCAAGGCCGGCACCTGCTGCACCTGCCCTTAAACCGAAAAAGGATATCAAGACGATCGGTGAAGATTTTCTGTCGCGCACCTTTATGGGGTTGGCAGAAAAATTAAAACGCCTGCAGGTGGAAGATGTCGACAAACCAACCATGCAGAAAATTGCGCTTGAAGTGGATAAGGATCATTTGGCAATCCTGAAAAAGGCATCGGCTGAAAAAGATACCACAGTGGGAAATCTTATTCGTATAGCAATACGCGATTATATTGAAAACCACTAATAAGCGGACTTCTAAGGGCTAGAAGTTTGTTACCTTGCGTTTATAAAATGTACTTTGTTCAAATACATCTGCCGGCATCGGTTTAAATAGATAATAACCCTGCAGTTTGTCGCACTGCCTTTCTCTAAGGTAATCCTGCTGTTCTTTTGTCTCCACACCCTCAGCGACCACTTTCAATTTCAGACTTTTTGCCAGCGCAATGATGCCGTTCACCAGCACCACATCTTCTTCTGACTTGCCAATATCATTTACAAATGAGCGATCAATTTTCAATGTATCAACCGGGAAACGTCGCAAATAGTTTAACGATGAATGCCCGGTACCAAAATCATCTATTGCTAATCCGATGCCCTGTTTTTTCAACTCCATCAACGCCGGAATCACCTTTTCTGGGTCTTTCATAATCGCGCTTTCGGTAATTTCGAGTTCAAGATAACCTCTTGGCAAACCGGTCTCGGCTTGTACCAGTAAAACGATTTGATCGAATTTTGCTTCTTCCAACTGTCGACTGGAAATATTTACGGCCATCGTGATCCGCGGGTAACCTTTATCCAGCCATTCTTTTAACTGCAGACAGGCACGTCGTAAAACCCATTCGCCAAGCGGTACAATTAATCCTGTTTCTTCCGCTAACGGTATAAAGTCTGCCGGTGATACCATGCCCTTCCTGGGATGTTGCCAGCGTACCAACGCTTCTACCGCTTCAATCTCTCCACTTTGCGCATTGACTTGCGGTTGATAATGCAAAGTAAATTCATCGCGCTCAAGTGCTTTACGCAATTCATTTTCAAGCTCCATGCGCTTGGCAACCAACGCTTCCATGCCCGATTCGTAGAATCGGAAAGAGTTTCGTTGTTCCTTGGCCTGAAACATGGCTGTATCGGCGTATTTAATCAGCGAATTAACATCTTCGGTATCGTTCGGGTACAGTGCGATACCGATACTTGTTGTTATATATATCTGCTGATTACCGAGCTGAAATGGTTTAGCCAGCTGGTTACAGATTTTTCTGGCGATGCGTGCAACCACCTCAGCTGATCTCATCTTATTCAGAATAACGGTGAACTCATCACCCCCCAATCTCGATACCATATCACTGCTACGTAGCGTATCCTGAATTCGAATCGTCACTTCGCGAAGCAACATATCACCGACGTCGTGCCCCATTGTATCATTGACTAATTTGAAGCGATCAAGATCAAGAAACATCACCGCGATCATATCGCCTTCTTCGCGCGGCTCCTGCATCAGTTGCTGAATTCGTTCCATGAAGGTTCGACGGTTCGGCAAGCCGGTCAGAGTATCGTGGTAAGCAAGATGCCAGACATGCTTTTCAGTCTGGCTGGCATCAAGTAAACGGGTAATGCGTTGACGTAACACGGCAAAATTAACCGGTTTCGGTATGAAGTCATTGGCACCTGCGGCAAATGCCCTATCAATTGAACTCTCATCATCCAGCGCAGTAACCACCAGTATCGGAGTATGTTTGCCCAGGGTTGTTTTACGCAATTCCCGACAGGTGCTGAAACCATCCATACCCGGCATCATCGCATCCATCAAAACGAGATCGGAGGGTGATTCTTCGAACTGCCGCAACGCCTGCGCGCCATTAGAGCATTCTTCGATAATATAACCATCACGTTCCAGCACAGCGCGCATGGTAACGCGCATACTTCTATCATCGTCAACAACCAGCAGTTTTGCGGCAGTCAGATCCGAAGTTTCATTTTGCTGTTGTTGCCCGTTCTTCAGCCTCTCCAGTTCTCCGTATAGAGCTTTTCTAACCACCTGCGCATTGGATTTTAAGGAAGGAATATAAGAAACAATTGCATCAAATGGTTGTAACTCCGCAATATTTTCAATTGTTTCACACAACTCACCCAATTTTATTGCACCAAAATGCCGGCTTGAACTTTTAAGCGTATGCGCGGATCGTTTTAGTAACTGACGGTCTTCCTCTTTTATGCTCTTATCGATGGCATCAAGATATAAAACCTGATCTTCGAGATAGACTTCGATCATCTCCAAATAGGCGTTACCGGCATTTTCCTGCAATACAAGCAAAGCTTCTCTATTAAGAACCATTGCATCCAGAAACTCGGTCACATTACCTGTTTTAACAGCAGATAATGATTTTGGTGCTTCATGTAAAGAATCACGTGGCTGATCATCAACCACTGTTTTATTTATCCAACGTAAGAGTTTTTTATGCAGAATTTCGCGCGTAAAGGGTTTCGGTAAATAGTCATCCATCCCTACCGACAGACAATGCTGTATATCCGCTGCCTGATTGTTGGCGGTCATGGCAATAATCGGGATATGCCCACTGCCATCCTGTTCAAGACGACGAATTTGATCGGTTACTTCATAGCCGTCCATACCCGGCATCTGAACATCCATTAATACAACATCATATTGGTTACGAAAAATAACATTCAACGCTTCTTCACCACTTAAGACAGCACTTGGCTCGCAGCCAAGTCTTTCCAACATTCCGTGAGCAACTTGCTGGTTAGTTCGATTGTCGTCTACAACAAGTACTTTCAGACCTTTAGGCAGCTGCTCACGGGACCACTGATCATCCTGTTCACTTTCTTCTTTCTGGACTGCGTCCTCTGACGCGATATCCAGGGGTATACTAAACCAGAATTGAGAACCTTCACCCGGTTGGCTTTCCACACCAATATCACCGTTCATAAATTCAACCAGCTGACGGCTGATTGTCAGCCCCAGACCGGTGCCACCATAGTTTCGTGCAGTCGTGTTATCCGCCTGAGAAAATGCATCAAATACTTTTTGCTGGGCGTCCTCTGATATTCCAATTCCGGTATCAATCACCCGAAATTCAATAATAACAGCGCTGTTATCATGCTTTTTCAAGCAGCTGACGCGCAGCTCAACACCACCGCTTTGGGTGAATTTGATTGCGTTACCTATCAGGTTAAATATTACCTGCCGAATACGCGTTGACTCGCCAGACACATTAGTTGGGACTTCATCTTCAATCTTATAACGTAAATAAATGCCTTTCTTCTCTGCCTGAGTTACGAGTAAGGTTGAAATATCCTTAATCAGATCAGGCAATCTGAATGATTTCGATTGCGAATCAGCTTTGCCGGCGTCGATTTTTGAAAAATCAAGTATGTCGTTAATCAGCGACATCAACGCTTCTGATGAATTGAGTGCAGTTCTGATACGTTTACTTTGTTCTTCAGTGAGTTCTGTATTATCCAGCAGTTGCAACATGCCGATAATACCGTTTAACGGCGTACGAAGTTCATGTGTGACGTTGGCGGCAAATTGACCTTTAATGCGGGCAGACTCCAGCGCTAAATCACGTGCCTCGAGCAGTTCTGTTTCACGCGCCTCCAGAACTTCCATCATGGTGTTAAAAGCATGTTGCATATCCGCAATATCTTTGGGGCCGGACACATTTGCACGTACGAACGCTTCGCCATGTTCGGCTCTTAACATTAAGTCCGCCAGATCACGCAACGGTCGGATAAGACGTTTGGTAATAAGGAGTAAAGTGAGTAGTAACAAACTTGCCAGTATGATCGATACTGCAAAATTACCCTGCAATATCTTGGTTGCCATGGAGATCAATGTTTGTTGACTCATGGCAACACGCACATAACCCAGTAATTGCGGTGCCGGCAGTTCCGGCATAAACGGAGAATTTTGGTATTCACTGTTTTCGATACCGGAATATACAGCCGAAGTGTAGTACCAGGTTTTTTTGATATCATCGCGATGAACCTGCGACGGATCCAACTGCGGCCATTCGACAGTGACTTCCGGTGATTTTATGAGACCTACTTCCAGTAAGGGTGTGCGGTCAGGCAAATAAATCCCCACGCCCTGCACATCCGGACTCGACATCGTAACTTGTACGATATCCGAAGCGTTTTCAGCACTTTGATATAAAAGCGCCAGCGCACATTGCTCGGCGAATATCTTTGCAGTTTGTGCTCCTTCCTCCGTCAGTCTCTCGTAAAGAAATTTATTTGAAAGTGTGTAAGTTGCATAAGAAGAAGAAAGAGCCAGCACAATCATGCCGGTTGCGAAAATAAAAGTTATTTGTTTGCTGAATCGTGTTTTACGCAAACTGAATCGCTTTCTGATTGAATGAAACAGCGAACTCATATAACAACCTGTATGAGTGTTAAATAATTGCAAGTAGATGTATGCAAAAATGCGAAAATGCTGTCTGAAATGCGAATTTTCTTCAGATCAGTGCTAAAACATACCGGCCAATCATATGGTTGTTGTTGTCCCTGCATGTTGTACTCCATACAACTCCCTTGAAGATACTGGCAATCCTGCTAACCGTCAGTGCGAAGCGGGATACGTCAGATCAAACATATTCCGTTCACTGCTATTTAGATTTAATTTAAGATGATCGGCCGTGCGTAAATTTACTGCTATCAACAGGTCAGTTAACGGCTGTATAGGCGATATCTTTATCGAATCACTCGCCGCAACCCGCAGTGCCATTTTACCGAGACTGGTGCCCATCGCCTCAAAGTCTGGATATAGTCCAAACAATACGCCCCGCTTGACATGGGCAGCATTACTGGAGAAAACCACGAATTCATTGTTCCATGCCTCCTGCAACAATACCGGTAATACCGTTTTCTGATCCACGGTATAAGGGTCTTGAGGCAACCATATCGAATCAACTGAACTAAGCCCCTTGTCAACGATCTGCCGATATATTTTTGCCGCTTCATCCAGCGTATAAGCCTGATAAGTAACCAGTTTTAGTCCTCTATCCTTTGCGGCCTCAATTGCGTATTTTATCAACCACCCGTTAAACTCGGGGTTATATACAACATGCACACTCCTTGCATCAGGCTTCAACCTTAATAACCAGTTAAATAACCCGTCTGGATGAGGTGCTAAAGCGATACCGCCTCGAATCTGACAACCATTGTCAGGTGGTGATAAAATCGCGCCCGCTATCAACTGCACTTCGTTCGTCAGACCTTCGCATACATCAAGACCTTGTTTGCCAAGCGAAACCAGCACTTTAATGTCATTAGTTTTTATCCAGTTATTAATCAGACCCGGTTCAACAACTTCATTAATAGTCATCTTGTTGACAGATGCATTCAATTCGTTTTCAACATCGGCAATAACTGACTTGAATACGGCTTGATAAGAACCATGGCTCTTTGGATAGAGCACGCCATAAGTTGGCTTGTCTGCCGCAAATGATAACGAATAAAACGAAAGCAACAGTAGAACTGAATATATATCTCGTCTGTTGCATATAAATTTCATTCTTTCTTGCCCTCAGGCTTTTTATTGTTGGGCACTTCTATTTCTCACCAGGAATATCGATATTCCGCAAAGGCAGACCGACCTGCCTGAGGTAAGTCGTAAGGTATTACACCTGGTGCACGTGACGGTTCGCGAACATCCTTATCCATTGCATTGCGAACTGATACAGCAAACTCCGAACCCGGTCTATTCATCTTATATCTCAAAGTCAGATCGACTGTAGTGTAATCATCTATAGCAGAACGCGGATCACTTATTTCTCGCTTGCGATCCATGACTGCATTGATTTGCATTCCAATATCAATGGCGTTCAAAAAATCATATTGAAATTTAAGATAAGCCTGTCGACCTGGTGCATAAGCAACATCGTCGCTCGTTAGGGAATCTTCTGATTTTTGGTAGGCATAGTTTGTATACAAACTCAACTGATCGGTCGCAGACCATTTCAGTTCCCATTCAAATCCATGACCACTTTGCTCGCCAAAATTCTGCGCCGTGATGGTTGTCGCCAAATTTGGATCCGGTAAGAAACGTATTATGTCTCTCATTTTGTAATCAAAAACGTTGAAAATCGTATGAACTTTCCCGCTTTGCGACGTGTAATCGATCACGATTTCTGTGGTTTCAATCTGCTCCGGATCAAGGTCGCGATTCCCGTTGGAGACAGGATTATTCCGATTGTATTGTTCTGCGAAGGATGGTGCACGAAATGCACTACCATAAAGTAATTTCGCAGTCAGGTTATACGCTGCCTGCCAGACTAACGCAAAACGAGGATTAACGGTATCGCCAAAATCGGAATAGTCGTCATATCGTAACCCCACTGTAGCAACCCAGTCCGGAGCGACATTCCATTCATCCTGAACAAACAAATACGTTACATCTCTTTTCTGATCGTCCATAAAAGCGTATTCCGTATCCGTTACATTGATTAATCCTCCATCGACTATGCCTTCAGTACCATCAATAACGCCAGGTCCATAGTTCTTGCTTTCCCTGGCCTGAAGATTCGCATGACTCACTCCCGTACCGATACGAAATGTGTGATTATCAAAACCTGAGTAAAAGGCATCGGTGCTAAAACGCAAATGTTGTTCATAGACGTTGGGTTGCCCGCGTACGCCGTCCGGAAACATTACAAAACCACCGAGTGGTGCGCTACCGATGTTTCCATCCTGTCCGATCGGCAGTATTGCGCCGGCCGGGAACAAGTACAAATCCGTCTCCTGCGTTGTATCAAACCAACTCAACTGGAACACTAGTTCCCAATTATCACTTATTTCTTTATTATCGTATGTGATATCAGCATTATAACGATCACTTTCAAAGACGCCGTTTCCATCCAGTGCTTGCGCTACGCCGGCCCCTGCTTGTAGATCCTTACGTCCCTGATAACCCATACGGAAACGCCAGTCGTCATAACTAAGATCCAGCCGGAAATCGATATTTTTATAATGTAGATTGACACTGCCTGGTGCCAACGAAGCGCTGGTGCCAAAACCAGCGGGCGGTGGCAAATCAAATACACTCTGCAAATCAGATTCAATGATTCTTTCGTGACCATCTGATTCTTCATATTCAAATGTCAGCACAGCTTCTAATTTACCTAAATTCCCCCCAATACTGGTCCAAGCACCGCGTCTGTCGAACGAACCGGCACGTATCCCGGCTTCGCTGCTACTATTCGGATTGGCTTTGGTAATAATATTAACAACCCCGGCAAAGGCGTCAGCCCCGTAGACCGCTGAACCCGGACCGCGAATCACCTCTATTCGGTCAATCGCTTCAACCGACATCCGTCTCCATACCTGACTGCGATCACCAACAAATACGTTTGTAATCGGGATACTATTAATCAGCACCAGGACCTGGGGATTAAATTCATTGTAGATACCGCGGAATACGTAAATTGGGTTATACGCAGAGGAAACCGATACGTGCACTCCGGGAACCATTTCCAGTGCCTCCTCCAGCGAAGTAATGCCCATGGCTTTCATGTCATCCTGCGTAATCACCGATGCCACCGCCGGTGCTTTGGAAATGGGCTTCTTCTGCCCGGTGGCAATACTGACAAAATCCTCGTCTCCAAAGGACAAATACAGATCATCGGCATTCTCTTCCTGAGCACGCAACGACGTCACACTGGCAGTCAGCATAACTGCCGCGATAAAGGCACATTTGGGATTCATCACCGACTCTCCTGGAGGAAACAGACATTCACCAGGACAATAACGACAGATTGGGGTTAAAACTTTAGACTTAATTTAGAGTTGGCAAAGACAATCTTCATTTATAGTGTTCACTTGGCCGGATACCCAATTATTTACACCACCCATTGCCTGATTGAAGGGCCGGTATAAGCAATCGAATTGCAACGCAGAGGGAAAAACGCGCCTTCACTATGACCCGACAACGCATCCAGATAACACGGAAGCATACCAGCAGAAAAAACCAGAATCAGGTATGCATGATGTTCCAACGGCGACATTCCCATGTCCGCACACAATGCCGAGACAACGCCGCCATAGTTCATAGCAATTCGATATTTCCTGTTCTTTAAAATCCCCTGAACATCTTTGAGAATTTGAAGATAAATGCCATTATCCAATTGCAAATCCTTTGCCCTTTTAAAGATATGAGGGATGCGTTCATCCTGCTTAACCATTGGCCGACCAAAACCACCTATATTCCTTTTTGTTTTGAGCTCAGCAAAAACAAGATCTTCAAGTGGTCTCCCCTTGTCAAGTTGATATTTAGCCTTAATTAAAAAAGTCATTGCTCTTAACTCAGTTTGACCACCATATATATGTGCGTCCGATACAGCGGTTGCCGCGGCGATTGCCAACGAGCAAATACTGCGTGCACTTGCTGTTAATGAGGCAACCCGATTGTTCCAGATTCTCGGATCGGGATAACTTGAATAAACCCATATACTGCTTAATAAACTGATCTGATTATCTGTAAACTCCCTCCCTGTAATGGAAAAGACTAAAAGCTTCATCCAATCCGCATCCTGAAAATCAATATGCAAATCTTTGCCACGAATAACAACGCGTTCACCGGTATAAAATTTGCCAACACTGGTACGCCAGCGTTTCTCAAATTCCTCTAATTGTTTAACGTGTTTATGCATTAGTCGGCGCCACCGTAATCAACAATATCCTCACCTATCAGTTCGATTTTGTCGGCAAAGAACGGGTACTTTTTCCATTGCAGGAACTGTTCAAGCGCGTGCGCGGCCGCGCCAGGCAGGCGTAGCAACAAAAATAACATCTCGCTTTCCTGGGGAGTAAAGCCGAGCGTAAAAAATGCTGCGGCGGCGACACCGGTAAGCGCCAAGGGGTATCCCGTGATTTGTTCCAACTCGCATCGGTTTTTTTCCAACCATGCCAATGGGCTTTCGTCACCACAAACTGTTATCAGCCTGGAAAGTAATTGGCGGATCGGCGTCGCGCAAGTTACACCGTAGGGATCAAAGCCCGGCGGGTGTTCCAGTTTGGGCCAGATACCCTCTACTTCTTCTTTATCAAAGTGTTGCAGACAACTTTGCCATTTGGGCAACTCTGTGCCGCACTCCTGCCAATATTTATTCGCCAAATAGACTTCACGGGCCCCACCGTTCTGACCTGCCCCAACTGCCAGCGCTGACATAAGGCTTGATGCCGCCGTTGAGCCGCCTGCACTGGCACTCATCGCCGCTCGCACACTGTTGTCCCGCGGCCCCGGATTAGCCAGTGCTAATGAAAGGATTTCCAGCATCCGCGTCTGTACGAGTGCGGGGCGTTCCTGCTTAAAAAGCAAATAGAGGTACTCAGTCCAGCCAACCTTATCCAGAAGATCCCCATATACATCGTAGCCTGCGCAATAGCATTTTGCGGCCACAAACGGGTTATCCGGTTCGGGTTCTTCAGCCCATATACGACTTTCCAGGATTTCCCGATTATCGTTTTGTTGGTTTTTGCTACTCATCCGTCTAACATTTATCAACGTTTATGTATGGCGGTTATGATACTGCCACAATTGTCAATTAATTAGTATTACCGGGCTAAAGTCGACATGTAAAATAACTTATAAGTCAGCAGACGCCGAGGTATGATTAACCTCCCTGTCCCAAGGTGTTTTTTGATCGGTCTGGAAGATATTATAGTTAATGTCGTTAAGTGCATCATATTTAGAAATTTATTGCCCATGCCCGAAAATATTCGATCCCTGCCACGAACCGTAGAATCCACCCGCTATCACGAGTACGTACCGGGTGATACTTCCTTGCATATTCCCAAAAATCGTTGGAGTGGTCTTGGTTTTGATACTTATTGTGTCCAAAGCACGCTTAATGACGGCCCGACGCCCTGTATTGCCGATTATGCGATCGGCTGTGTTTATGCCGGACATGCCAAAGGCTATTGCACTCTGGATGGTTCCGTCAAACTGAAACGGGAAATTCATCCGGGGTCAGCGCTGATTTTTGAAAAATTTAATAGCGTAAACTGGCAATGGAAGCCTGCTTCCACCGATCTGTCACCGATAAAATTTATCAATCTTTTTCTGCCTGTCAGCCTGATCAATCAAATATGTCTAAACGCTTTGGATGCCGAGCCCTCCTCGGTGGAGATACCCAGCAATATCGCCTTTGATGATCCGTTTATGATCCAATTGCTGATGTCCCTCAAGGCGGAAGCGGGTAATGAAACAACGTTAGGTATGCTTTTTATTGACACTGCTGCGCAACTTTTGGCAGTACATCTGTTGAAAAACCACAGTTTGCTAAAACGGTCACCGCCAAAAATATCCTCTTCATTCTCACGCACGCGAGTTATTGTTAAATCTGGTGTTTAGCATGAAGTATCAAGCGGCGACCTGGTTGACTTTGGTGATTTCAATTCCATCTTTAAATGTT
>JAFGLM010000045.1 GCA_016928055.1 Gammaproteobacteria bacterium | reverse complement strand
TCGAGCTACTGCACAGAAGGCCTTCAGCCGTCACTGAAGGTGGGCCTCAATTTACTCCCTTGAGACCACAAGTTGAACCATACAAGTAATCGAGAGTGGGCGCCGGCAATCTTACCCGCCTCGATATCATATCCAAACAATGACAGGTAATTGGAAAAGTGCTTCTCTTCGCCATAAGGCGTAAAAATTCCAAAACAATCATCACGCTGAGTCATCACCACCACAGTGAGACCCGAACGAGGATCGCGTCGGATGGCAAGCGGCTTGTCAAAATTCGGCATCATAGTCCATTCAAGCGGGTGTGGTTCAAGTTCCCAACGACCATCGCCTATTACTTTTAGCGCCTGCATGTCGCGAGGAAAAGCAAGCCAGTCTCCCAACTCCCGCTTTGCAGAAATAAATCCTGTTGGGGTCTGTTTATCTGAATCGTTCAATGCCCAAACCAAAGATTCAGTAAAAGCCTTATCATAATAGGAAGCAAGAAAAACTTCGAATGAATCAAGCTTTTTCTGTGCACGGACGGTCGTAACAAGATCTATCGTATCGGGTGCTACCCAACGATAATTCGCCCGTAATTCAAAAGGGCGATCCGGCGTTGGCGGCCAGAAAATTTCAACACTCCCATCTTTAAGCAGCGTTGCTTCGCTTGGCCAGCGCCGTGCTCCATAGCCATAGCGCTTACCGTGTGTAAAAACGCGATAATGATTAAAAAGACCTTCACCGGCTGCAAGCACCTGACCATTCTTTTTGTAAATAACCGGAATCAGGCCTGTCGATTTACCTGATTGACGCAGAACACCTTTTAGAATTCCTGTATCAAAGGTATACGATCCGTTTTCAACTTCCCTGAAGTGTAACTGTGACGACACGAGTTCTTCTGCAGACATTGAAACTGCAGAACAAGCAAATAAAAATGCTGTGGTAAATGCCAGAGCCGGACGTCGGAACATGTTGCTAAGCCCCTATCAGAAAAAACCCGGATCCCATTTTCAGCAACAACGGTTACACGGAAAACATCGCATCTAGATCATGTCTTGAATAAGCTTTAAACGCCAGCATGGTATCAGTTTTTTCGATGCCGTCGATTTTCATCATATGTTCCGTTACCAGCCCGGCAAGGCCATCATTGGACTTTACGCGAACAATAGCGACCAGATCGTAATGTCCTGTTACCGAATAAACTTCGGATATATCGTCCATGCTCGCCAGTTGCTCAGCAACTTCATTTACCCTGTCTCTTTTGACATTTATCAGAATGATTGATGTAACCATATTCCATTACCTCACTAACTGAATTGATTGATTTTATATCAGATAATTCAAACCTACCGGTAACCCATATCTGCTTAACCGGATAACAGCAAAAATACACCGATACCGACCTATATGCTGCCAGCACCGGCTGTCAGAATTCCGGCAACCATCATAACTGCTACCTGCGTCAATTTCGACATAAATACTTTAGGGCACTGTTCAATCCGCATAATGCCATAAAGACCCGGTATGCCGTGTGGCAGTCTCCGGGACCAATCGCCACTTTATACTTCAACTCGCTGCACCCGTGGTATTCAGTCCATCTATAGACACAAAAAAGCCGGTGTAATCACCGGCTTTTTTGTTTTCAACAAAATTTAAAACTAAAAATTAAGCATCGGTCTCCGCTTTCGCTTTCGCTTCCGCATCATCCGCTGCAACAGCTTTCATACTGAGCTTAACGCGTCCCTGTTTGTCGATCTCAAGCACCTTAACCCGCACCTGATCACCTTCCGACAATTTATCGCTAACATTCGCAACCCGCTCATCACTGATTTGCGAGATATGCACGAGGCCGTCACGACCCGGTAACACGGTAACGAATGCACCAAAGTCCATGATCTTGGCGACGCGACCATTGTAGATTCTGCCGACTTCAACATCTGCTGTCAGTTCTTCGATAATGCGACGCGCTTCTTCACCGGCTTCTTTATCAACCGAAGCAATCTTGATGGAACCATCGTCTTCAATATCAATAACAGCGCCGGTTTGTTCGGTGATCGAACGTATCGTTGTGCCGCCTTTACCGATGACATCACGGATCTTATCCGGATTGATTTTCATGGTAATAAAGCGCGGAGCGTATTCCGACATTTCAACACGAGGTACAGCAAGCACCCGATTCATTTCTGAAAGAATATGCAAACGACCTTCCTTGGCCTGCTCGAGTGCGATCTGCATGATTTCGCTGGTGATACCTTGAATCTTGATATCCATCTGTAAAGCGGTAACACCTTCATGGGTACCGGCGACTTTAAAATCCATATCGCCGAGATGATCTTCATCACCCAAAATATCGGTTAACACGGCAAACTTATCGTCGTCCTTAATCAGACCCATCGCGATACCCGCCACCGGTGCGGTGAGCGGTACGCCGGCATCCATCAAGGACAGACTGGTTCCGCAAACCGATGCCATTGAACTGGAACCGTTGGATTCGGTAATTTCCGACACCACGCGGATGACATAAGGAAAATCATCTTCATTCGGCACAACCGCGCGCAGCGCACGTTTGGCCAATTTGCCATGGCCGATTTCGCGGCGTTTCGGTGAGCCGATAAAACCGGTTTCGCCGACGCAGAAAGGCGGAAAATTGTAATGCAGCATAAAGTGATCTTTGCGCTCGCCTTCAATCGCATCGATCAATTGCGCATCGCGACCGGTACCCAGTGTTGTCACTACCAGCGCCTGGGTTTCACCGCGGGTAAAAATGGCAGAACCGTGAGTTCTTGGTAGTGCCTTAACCTGAATATCCAGCGGTCGTACGGTTTTGTTGTCGCGCCCATCGATGCGTGGTTCGCCACGCAGAACACGACTGCGAACCGTTTTCTTTTCAACCTTACTGAAGCCGCCTTTAACTGCGTCTTCACTCCATTTGCCATCACCTTCACCGGCCAGTTTGGCAACCACTTCATCACGAATTTCACCCACCCGCTGCTGGCGCTGCTGTTTGTCCGCAATCAAATACGCTTCACTCAGAGAGGCTTCACAGGCCGCCGCCAGGGCCGCGGTCAGTTTTTCATCTTCGGACGGCGCTTGCCAATCCCAGGCCGGCTTGCCGGCTTTGGCGGTCAATTCTTTGATGGCCTGAATCGCGGTTTGCATTTGCTCATGGCCAAATACAACGGCTCCCAACATCACGTCTTCCGGTAAAACCTTGGCTTCCGATTCCACCATTAACACGGCCTGTTCAGTACCAGCCACCACCAGATCCAGTTGTGATGTTTCCAGCTGGGTATAGGTCGGATTCAGTACATACTGGCCATCGGCATAACCCACTCGTGCGGCACCGATAGGTCCGTTAAACGGTACACCGGAAATCGCCAGCGCTGCCGACGCGCCGATTAATGAAGGGATATCGGGATCAATTTCAGGATTAAGCGAAACGACGGTCGCAATAACCTGAACTTCGTTGGTAAATGTTTTAGGGAAAAGAGGTCGGAGGGGGCGATCAATCAAGCGGCTGGTGAGAGTTTCTTTTTCGGAAGGCCTGCCTTCGCGTTTAAAAAAACCTCCGGGTATCTTGCCCGCCGCATAGGTTTTTTCCTGGTAATTGACGGTGAGAGGAAAAAAATCGCGGCCTTCAACCGATTCTCTTTTTGCCACTGCGGTAACCAGTACCGTAGTGTCTGCCATACTTACTAATACAGCGCCATCTGCCTGACGGGCAATAGCGCCTGTTTCCAGGGTTACGGCGTGCTCACCGTACTGGAAAGTCTTGGTAATTTTATTCACGTGGTTTTCCTTCCGCTGCTGCGGCTACAATAGTTCGATTATTTTTCCTAGCGACGCAGACCCAAACGTGTAATAACGTTCTGATACCGTTCTTGATCTTTGCCCTTCAAATAATCAAGCAGCTTGCGGCGACGATTTACCATCCTTAGCAATCCCAGGCGGGAATGATGGTCCTTTTTATGCGCATCAAAATGGCCGGACAGGTTGTTAATATTTGCCGTTAACAAGGCAACCTGAACTTCCGGTGACCCGGTGTCAGACGGGGAAAGCGCATAGTCTTGTACTATTTTCCCTTTTTCTTCAGTGCTTAGGGACATGGATTATCTTCTCCAGAATTACGTTTCAATTTACAGTCTTTTAGGGGCGCACATTCTAGCAGCACAGATGACTGAAAAGAATAAGCAAACCAGACTAATTTTCACTGAAAATCAGTCGTTTAGGGCCTACCCGGCCATCGTCAAGTACCGTACCAATACCGATAAAATGCGGCTTGTCAGAATCCTGCCGGTAAAGCTTTAAAAGCTCGCCGCCGGGTAATCTCGGTACCAGCACCGCTTGACCCTGTTGTATGTACGCGGCCATCTCAGGGGTCAGCATCACCGCCGGCCAGTCCGGCAAAGCCGCGTCAGTCGGCAATAACAAGGCATCGAGTCGTTCAACACCGTCTTCTGCCAGGCGCTGCAATTCTTCCAGTTGCCGCAAATGCCGGTCATCAAACGGCGCTGCCAGGATCCGGCGCAAGGCGCTGATATGGGCACCGCATCCCAGTGCTTCGCCGATGTCCTCCGCCAGAGTGCGAATATAAGTGCCTTTCGAACAGCGGATATCCAGAACAAGACTCTGTTCATCAAACTCCAGCAAGTCCAGCGAATAAATGCTGACCTGGCGGGATTTCCGCTCTACGGTTTTACCCTGCCGCGCCAGTTTATACAGGGGTTGACCCTGGTGTTTCAACGCTGAATACATCGGCGGTACCTGCTCAATCTCGCCGATAAAGCATTTGAGCACTTTTTCAATTTGCTTCTTTTTAAACGCAGGCACAGAGCGAGTTTCGATCACCTCTCCCTCACTGTCCGCTGTACCAGTACGCTGACCTAGCCGACACTCTGCCAGGTAGCGCTTGTCTGCATCGAGCAAAAAACCGGATATCTTGGTCGCTTCGCCCAGGCAAATAGGCAATACGCCACTGGCCAGTGGATCGAGATTGCCGGTATGCCCGGCCTTATTGGCGTTAAACAGTCGCTTAACCCGTTGCAATGCCTGATTGGAGCTTAAGCCTGACGGCTTATCCAGTATCAGGATGCCATCGACATCACGACCTTTTTTCTTTCTGGCCATTGATGAACAGATTTAGTGTTCGGATTTTTCACGATCAGAAGCAACCGCCTGATCAATCAAAGACGACAAACGCTCACCACTCTCTGCGGTTGTGTCATAAACAAAATGCAGATGCGGAACGATGCGCAAACGCATCTTCTTACCCAACTGCGAACGCAAAAAACCTTCCGCATGGTTAAGCGCTTCTACGGTTTGCTTACCTTTATCATCCAGTACGGTAATAAAAATTCTGGCCTGTGATAAATCCGATGAAACGCGCACTTCCGCCACAGTTACCATCGGACTTAAACGCGGATCTTTGATTTCCGTGCGAATCAGTTCGGCCAGTTCACGCTGAATCTGGTCGCCGACTCGTTGATGTCTTGGATAATCTTTAGGCATAATAATCTCAGCCGCCGAGGCCACGAAAAAAACAGCGCGCTTTGTGAATCCCGTGGCTAGATCTTAAAGAGTTCGCTCGATGATGATGCGTTCATAAACTTCGATCTGGTCGCCGGGCTTAACATCATTATAGTTTCTGACTGCGATACCACATTCCGTACCCGATTTAACTTCTTTGACGTCATCCTTAAATCGACGCAACGATTCCAGTTCGCCTTCGTATATCACGACATTATCCCGCAGGATGCGTATCGGTTGTTCGCGTTTAACAAAACCGTCCACCACCAGACAACCTGCAACAGCACCGAACTGGGATGATTTAAAGACATCTCTGACTTCAGCCAGACCAATAAACTGTTCACGAATCTCGGGTTCCAGTAAACCGGATAACAGTTTTCTTACATCATCAATGACTTCGTAAATGATGCTGTAGTACTTAACATCGACTTCGTTTTCTGCGATCTGCTTACGCGCCGACGCATCGGCACGCACATTAAAGGCAATAATACGCGCAGCAGAAGCCATAGCCAGATTGACATCCGATTCATTGATGCCGCCAACACTACTGGAAATAATACTGACTCTGGCTTCTTCGGTAGACAGTTTGTTGAGCGCATCACTTAATGCTTCCGCACTGCCTTGAACATCCGCTTTGATCATTATCGCAACAGTGTTGACCTGACCGCTCTGCATTTGCGAAAAGACATCTTCTATTTTCGCGGCTTGCTGCGTGGCCAACTTCTGGTCTCGCGAACGCGATTGACGTCGGTCGGCAATTTCACGTGCTTTTCTTTCATCGAGTGCCGCAACCACATCGTCACCGGCATTGGGCGCGCCGGATAAACCCAGCACTACAACCGGTATAGAAGGTCCGGCAGATTTAATCGGCTTGCCACTTTCATCAAACATGGCACGCACGCGACCAAACTCCTTACCGCTCAGAATAACATCACCCTGATTCAACTCACCGGCTTGTACCAGCACGGTTGCAACCGGGCCGCGGCCTTTATCCAGACTTGATTCGATAATGACGCCGGTCGCTGGTCCTTTATCAACCGCTTTGAGTTCCAGCACTTCGGCCTGCAACAGGATGCTATCCAGCAATTCATTAACACCATCACCTTTTAATGCGGATACATTAACGAAAATATTTTCGCCGCCCCAGTCTTCCGGAATCACTTCGTATTTAGTCAGTTCCTGACGAACGCGATCAGGATCGGAATCCGGTTTATCAATCTTGTTAACCGCCACAATAATCGGCACACCAGCGGCTTTGGCATGCTGAATCGCTTCAACCGTCTGCGGCATAACACCATCGTCGGCCGCGACAACCAGAATCACAATATCCGTTGCCTGAGCACCGCGGGCACGCATCGCGGTAAAGGCTGCGTGGCCTGGTGTATCGAGAAAACTGATCACGCCTTTTTTGGTTTTAACATGATAAGCACCGATGTGTTGCGTAATACCACCCGCTTCGCCGGCGGTGACTTTAGTACGCCGAATGAAATCAAGTAACGATGTTTTACCATGATCGACATGACCCATAATCGTTACTACCGGCGGTCTGGAAACCGGTTCGCCTTCATACTGAATTTCAACATCCAGGTCTTTTTCCTGACTGTCTGAATCAACACTAACGGGTTTATGACCCATCTCTTCGACCATCAGAATCGCTGTATCCTGATCCAGGGGCTGATTGATGGTCGCCATCACGCCCATTCCCATTAACATTTTAATCAGTTCGCCGGCTTTAACTGCCATTTGCTGAGCCAGTTCACCAACAGTAATACTTTCAGGAATGCGCACTTCGCGGATAACCGGCGCAGTGGGTTTCTCGAAACCATGCTTGCGTTCAATTCCCGAAGGGATCGCTGCCACCGGCTTGCTTTTCTTGCGTCGACCACTTTTGGATGCGTTGACATGCAACTCAGCGCGACCATAACGACCATCGCTCCGGTCTTCTTTGCCTACCAGATCACCACGTCCACGCTTGGCTTTTTTCTCGGTCTTGGTTGCGCGCTCACGCTCAGCGAGTTCCGCTTCCGCCTTGGCCTTGGCCAGCTCTTCCGCCTCTTTGGCGGCTCTTAATTTTGCGGCTTCCGCTTCAGCCGCAGCACGTTCCTGGGCTCTAACAGCTTCCTCTGCCATCTCTTTTTGTTTTTTGATGGCATTTTCTTCCGCTCTGCGGCGTGCTTCTTCTTCTGCTTTTTGGCGCGCAACTTCATCCAGTTTAATCAGCTCGTCCGAGGTTTCATGACGTTCCTGATCCTGTTCGCGTCGGCGTTCTTCCGCTTCGCGTTTCAGTTTTTCCCGTTCCGCTGCCTGCGCGGCCCGCGTACGAAGATCGTTTTCCGGTGAATCAGCATCCGGTTTATTAACACTACGACGCTTGCGCACTTCAACACTAACCGTCTTGGCCGCAACACCACGCGCACCGGGAACACGGCCGGTGGTGCCGGGCAATTTAAGCTCACTGACACTACGCCGTTTTAACGTGATACGGCCGGCCGTTGCTTCCTCGCTGCGGCCATGACTACGGCGCAGAAATTCGAGCAATTGCATCTTTTCTTCATTCGACACAGTGTCTTCAGCCGAGGCTTTTTTAATGCCTGCTTCTGCAAATTGTTCGAGCAAACGTTCGATTGATTGGCCAACCGCGCCTGCTAATTGCTTGACAGTTACTTCTGACACAGTATCCCCCTTGGGTCTCGTATCACTTTATTCGGTTGCCTCGTTGGCAGATTCTTCTGCGAACCAGTGCTCGCGCGCTTTCATAATTAACTCAGCAGCGCGCTTCTCGTCCATAGGATAAATCTCAACCAATTCATCGACCGCCAGTTCGGCCAGATCATCCAGGGTAACAACGGATTTGGCTGCAAGTTTATAAGCCAGATCATTATCCATACCCAACATATCAAGTAACTCCTGAGTGGGAGGACCTTTATCCAGCGATTCTTCTGATGCAATTGCTTTTGTTAACAAAGCATCGCGCGCACGGTTGCGCAATTCTTCAACAATTGACTCATCAAATTCTTCTACACCGAGTAATTCTTCCGGTTCGACATACGCCACTTCTTCAATCGTTGAGAAACCCTCCTGAACCAGGATAACCGCGACTTCTTCATCCACATCCAGCTGTGCCATAAATACCTGCTGCAGAGCGCGCGCTTCCGTTTCACTCTTTTCAACTGCCTGTTTTTCATCCATAACATTGAGTGTCCATTTGGTCAGTTCGCTGGCCAATCGCACGTTTTGTCCGCCGCGACCTATCGCTTGCGAGAGCTTGTCCTCTGCAACCGAAATATCCATCGATTGCGCTTCTTCATCGACAACAATAGACAGCACTTCTGCAGGTGACATGGCATTGATAACAAACTGCGCAGGATTTTCATCCCATAAAATAATATCGACTCGTTCACCCGCCAGTTCATTTGAAACAGCCTGTACACGCGAGCCGCGCATACCAACGCAGGCGCCAACCGGATCAAGGCGAGGATCGTGCGAAACCACGGCAATCTTTGCACGTAAACCCGGATCGCGTGCGGCACCGGTAATTTCAATCAGATTTTGGCCGACTTCCGGTACTTCAATTTTAAACAGTTCAATTAAAAACTCGGGACAGGTGCGGCTGACAAACAATTGCGGGCCGCGTGTTTCAGAACGGACTTCACGTAAATAACCGCGCAACCGGTCGCCGGGGCGAACCGCCTCACGCGGAATCATTTCATCCTTACTGATAAATGCTTCAGCATTACCACCCAGATCCATGAAAACATTACCGCGTTCGACGCGTTTGACCACGCCCATTACCATTTCACCGACTCGATCTTTATAAGCATCGACGACGCGCATTCTTTCGGCTTCACGAACCTTCTGTACTATGACCTGCTTGGCGGTTTGCGCAGCAATACGACCAAATTCAACCGACTCAATTTTATCTTCCAGAAATCCACCGACTTCAACGTTCGGAATAAATTCCATCGCCCCAGATAAAGTGAACTGCCGATCTGGAAATTCCATTTCCTGTTCATCCGGGATAACTTCCCAACGTCTGAAAGTTTCATAGTCGCCGGTTTCGCGATCGATCTTGACGCGTACATCGATATCGAGCGAATGACGCTTTTTGGTAGCGGTCGCTAAAGCCGATTCGATTGCCTCGAAGATGACTTCTTTGTCGACGTCCTTTTCGTTCGATACGGCATCGACTACTATCAAAATATCTTTATTCATAACTTGCTCCAAATTAACCGGAATTTTTCACGCAACAACTGTATCTATCATTACGAAATATTCCGGCCAGGTTGATCAGGCGTTTAATACTGGGGTACCAGTCTGGCCCGCTCGATCTGCTTATAGTCCAGTTTAAAAATCTGTCCATCGACCTCAATACAAATGTGATCGTTCTCAACTCCCAGCAACTGCCCGGCAAAATTACGCCGACCGTCTGCCGGTGTGGCCAGGCGAATCTTGACGCGCTGACCGACAAACCGTTCAAAATCCACGATCTTGAATAACGGGCGATCCAGTCCCGGCGAAGACACCTCAAGATCGTAAGTACCGCCAATTAAATCCTCGACATCCAACAAACCACTGATGTGATGGCTAACCACCTCACAGTCTTCCAGTGTCACGCCGGCGGCAGTGTCAATGTAGATCCTTAAAGTATTTCGACCAGCCTGACCTACGTATTCAACACCGACAAACTCATATCCCAAACCTTCAATGGTGGGCTGCAAGACATCCCATGTTTCGTGCTTCAACGATGTCGGCAAAACAATTCTTCCTCACACAGTTCCATGCAGAACGAAAAAAAGGGCTAATAGCCCTCCTCTCTCATCCAGTCGTTGCAACCGGGTACTTCACCTTCCAGTCATCGGCCAATATCAGCTCCACGGCCTCAGAATAAAAAAGGCCCAACTGATGGGCCTTTTTTGATTCTTATTTAGCGGATCAGGGCCGGGTGAGCTGAAACCAACGACCTATGTCAAACTCACCACCCGAAGGCTTTCCACCCAAATCCACAATCCAATACCCATGCAGCTCTGGAAACAGGGGCGGATTATAACCTACGACCAGCTTCCCGGCTATGAAAGCGCGTGTTGCCGGGCTCATAGCCCGAAGGCTTCTAACCTTAATTCACTATCATGAATTCACTAAAAATCTTGGTAGCGGGGGCAGGATTTGAACCTGCGACCTTCGGGTTATGAGCCCGACGAGCTGCCAGACTGCTCCACCCCGCATCAGGAGGCGGAAGTCTAGCGATTTGGCGTATAACTTTCAAGCCAATAGCAGTGATTCGAAGAAATCGCTGCAGATCCCGGTCCTCAGGCATACGGCAACGGTTTGTATACCACCTTCCTTCGCCCGGTACCCGTTGTTTATCGGCGGATAATCAACAAGACGCCGGCAATGATCGCCAACACCCCCATTAAAACGGGTAAACCGCTAAAATGTAAATTAATAATACTGATCAAACCATGCAGTAGTAACCAAACGCCGACCAGAAGCAAACCAATGTTTTTCATTTTCTTACCCTCTTTTTGCACAGCGATTTAATTATTAAGGATGTCGCCTGCTCAAGGCAACACATCGTATTGCATTACCATATACAAAAAATTGTTTTTATTCACGCAATAAAATAATCGAACCACTGGTTCGACGCGCTTCAAGATCCCGGTGCGCCTGCGCCGCTTCCTGCAACGGATAGTAGTTTTTGATAAGCGGTTTAATTATGCCTCTGTTGAGCATATCAAACAAAGATCCGGTAATCTGCAGCAGGCGCTCCCGCGGTTTAACATGATGCGCCAGTGTTGGGCGTGTCAAAAACAATGACTTCCCTCCCAGTCGCAACGGCGCAAACGGTTCAACCGGTCCCGACGCATTACCAAAGCTGACCAACGTACCAAAGGTTTTCAGACTGTCGAGACTCGCTTCAAAAGTGGACTTACCAACACCATCGTAGACTGCGTGGACACCTTGACCACCGGTAATCTCCATCACACGCTCAACGATATTTTCTTCGCGATACACAATTACATGATCGCAACCATGATCGTATGCGATCCTGGCTTTTTCCTGATCCCCAACAGTGCCAATCACCGTCGCACCTAAATATTTTGCCCATTGACAAGCGAGAATCCCAACGCCACCCGCTGCAGCATGAAACAACACGGTATCGCCCGGCTTAACCGGATAACCATGCTTCAACAAATAGCAGGCAGTGCATCCCTTCAGCATGGTCGCGGCAGCGAACTGATCATCAATAGCATCCGGTATTTTGACAACCAGCTCGGCAGGAACATTATTTTCTTCTGCGTAAGCACCGCTCTGACCAAAACAATATCCCACTCGCTCACCAATTTTAAAGTCACTGACATCACTACCGACCGCTTTGACAACACCTGTTGCTTCAAAACCGATACGACCCGGTAACGCCATCGGATATAAACCAGAACGCAGATATGTATCAATATAGTTCACACCAATGGCGGTATGTCGGATGCGGATTTCATGATTACCCGGAGACGGTAATTGCAGGTTTTCCCATCGTAACTGCTCAGGACCGCCAGTCTGATGAATGCGAAATAATCCAGTCATAGCATTCGGCTCCAGATTCTAATCATCCAAGAAAGCAAATATATTTTTAAAACTAATAAAATCCAGCTATTTGAATTTTCCAGGTCTGATATGAAAACCATACCGCTCCCTGACTTTATCAACCACAGCAATGATAATATCCGATATGGGTTCCGGCCCATCCCAGTCGTAATCACTCAGGTCAGAACCCGAAGCATGTAACGGCACACGGTTTATTTCCATGCCTTCTACAAAATCAGGGTGACGTCGCAATTCCTGATTGCAGAGTTCCAAAAATTCGTCTTCGTTTACTACTTTTTTGAACATAACAATTCCTTAATTTTTTAAAGTAGAAAATTTGCAAAAACAAAAAGCCGATCTTGAATACATCCGGTTCAAAATCGGCTTAAGGATAAAATCACTCTGTTTTCGGTTATCGCATTGATTTACAACAACTCAATAACCTTTTTCATCACTTCAAATGCATCAGCCACATACAGCACATCGGCTTTACCATGGGCCCAGCCGCAATTGGCATTCAGGTTGATTGCGCGACGCTCATTAACAAATCGCCACCCAACCACATGCGGTTCCTCGCCATGACAACAGGTAGACAATCCTTTCGGGTGACGAGGGGTGGCACCGGTTTGACCGATCTGATTAAGGTGCGTTAGAAAACCCAATACATCCTGGCCTTCGCCACCTAAATCAACCAGTGATTTACTGCTACCCAAAGATGCCTGCGTAGCCTTCAGAAAACCCAGGATATATCTCTCGGCATCGGCGGTATGTGTTTGACCGTCTGCCTGTTTTTTGGTCCAACCAGCACCGGCAACAAACAGTAAATCCGCTTCAGGGCGTATGGTTTGTTCGTCTGCGGAGGGCGTGTGAAATCCGGTAACTTGCGTGCGAACTGCGGGTAACGCAACATCGACCATTTCAACACTTGCCGTTCCCGCTGCTCCACTCCAGACTGGATAGATACCGGGATCAATGGCGAGCAACCAGGGACGATTCTTACGCTGATATTCCGCTTTCATGCGTTGACGATAATGCCAATGAACCACGGTTAAATCCGAGCCATCTGCACTCAGACTGGTGATGTGTAAATCCGCTACACCACCCAGTCGATGCGAGGCACCCGGTAATACTCGATTCAAGCGGGATGTACCCGGAGCGATGACTACGGTTGCCTGCGCGGCTTGAGCAAATGCAGTAACCGCAGCCGCGTCGGATGAGTATCTCGCCTGCGAATAGTCCGAACCGGAGACGCCTAGCATTTTTTCTGCACCACAGCCCGCGATGCTATTGGCCGCTGCTTGCACATCTGTACCGATAAGACCGGCCACAAATTTTGCACCACTTAATGTGCTCTTCAGTTCAAGTGCAGCGTATAACGCTTCCAATGCACCTTTAGCCAAACTGCCATCTTTTTCGACAGTCGCGATATATAAAATAGTTTCCATGATGATTATCCTCTCAGCCAATCGACAATTTCACGGGCAATTTCTTCAACCGGAACGTCTTTTACAATTCGTGTATTGCGTTGTTGTTTAGGTAGCTCGATACCCTTGTAAGCTATATCAGCCGTTCCTATTTTTGTCGCCGGAGCTTTCTGTAAAGCCGGCATGATTAATCGCATGTTTTGCATGCCAATTTGAGAATTGTTGGGTGGCTCGGGAAGATTACCGGTAGCCCAACCCAGTACCGCAGGTGCTGACGAACATTCAGAAACCTGATGGGATCCGCCTTCAACACGCTCGAGGATTTCCATCGCGCCGTTGTCTTTAATTGTTATTTGATCAACACCTTGAAACTGTTCTGTGATACCCAGTCGTTCGCCGACAATCTGTAAGGTTGCACCCGCACCTCTTGACGCTGATTCCCAACCACCGAACAGCAGTAACCTGGATTTATCCAGACCGGCAATACCTTCTATCGCATTTGCCAATGCTGCAGCCGTTTCTGCAGCATCAGTAAAACCATTTGCTGCACCATCCAGCGCTACCAGTTCAAAAGGAACTTTCTGTGCCATGGTCATCATGACTTGCTGTACTTTTGCTTTAGGCCCAAGCGTGACCAGCCATACTTTGCTATCTGATACATTCTTGGCCAGATTCGCCGCTTCAAATAAAGCGTGACTGGCCCAGGGATCCAGGCACGCAGGAAGCATCATTTCGTTTTTTAGCGCCCAACCTTGCGGACCGCTTACGGGTTCCAATGTTTGCAATGGATCGGGAACAATGCCCGCGCAAACAACAATGTGAAAACCAGTACTCATAATCTATCCTTTGTCTTGGTTAAATCTTTTGGTTAACAGTTGATCTTTAGTTTTCGGCCGAGTGTAACCCACCGGCTCCGGCGCGGAAACTCACGTTGGAGTATTCAGGATTATCTTTGTTTGCTTCGCTGCAACTCCAGATACAGGCTCCGCAGTAGACGCATTTTTCACGATCGAAAACAACACCGAGACCTTCCGGATTCGGCGCAATCGCCTGACCTGAACAGATTTCTGTGCAGATTAAGGTTTGGCATTGTGCGCAGGACCGGGGATCAACAAAGGTTACATGATCCGCATAATTACCCGTAGCCTGCACCTTGCCACCCATTAGTAAGATATCCTGATGCGACATAAGCAGTTGACCATCATTTTTAATTTCAGGCCAACCTGCTTTTTCCATCAATCGATCATGCAAAGTCAAGCCTTTCGATCTGCACTCTTTGCGAATCTGATCTATCTCTTCAGCTGAAATCCGGCCTTTGTAATATTCTTCCGGTGTTGGTATACGATCATGCGGTCGCTTTGCTTTAAATGGAATAAATAATTTGCCCTTCGTCATACCCACCAGTGCGGTGGTAAACATGCCGGTGATAAAGCCTTTTTGAAATCCATCGCGGGCATGTTGGGCAATTCGACTTTCCGAATCCAGCCAACTTGCGCGTCTACGCTTGACATAAGTTTCATCAAGATTTTCTTTGGTAAACGGTTTGTCTTTTTCAAGCAACTCAATCACAGCGTCGGCTAACTGCACACCTGACTCCCAGGCTTCATCAACACCTGAGTTGGTCAGCACATTAGTTGTGCCGGATCCTTCACCGATGCGAGCGTATCCGTCTCCGACCAAAAAGGGTTCACCGCGGCGACCGGATTCCTGCAAAGATTTGGCACCCCATGATCTGAGTGTGCCACCTTCAAGATGCCGCCATAAATAGGGGTGCTGAATCCAATGCTGCATATAACGATAGGTTGAACGCATGGGATTATCGAACCATGAAGGTACAAAAATGCCCAACGATGCAACGCCATCGGGATAAACATACATAAAACCAAAAATTTCCGGTTCCGGATAACCCAGAGTATGAATAACCGTACCAGGTTTAAGCTCGCAACCTGCCGGCAGGTCGACAACCATTTTCATACCCACCGCCCAGTCGCGAATATGATTGCCTTCAGGTAAACCAAAATGTAAATCGAGATCGCGCCCAACCACGCCGACCGGTCCGTCACCCACAACCGTGAGTGCCGCTTTGATATCCATGCCGGGCGTGTAACCAGCTTCAGGATTACCCTGTTTATCGGTTCCCTGATCAGCCAGTTGAACACCTGTGACTTTGTTATCTTCAATAAGTGGTTTAGCGACCGGAGTACCCGGCCAGATCTGCACAGCACCCGACATCATTAATTGATTGCCTACCCATTGGTTAAATTGACCAATAGAGGTAATGATGCCTTTGTGCTTTTGTAGAAACGGCGGCATCCACGGCAACTCCATTGCCTGATGTCTATAAGGAAGAATCCATTTAAAAAGCTTTATCGCGTTATCTGCGACTTTGACCAGCCATGATCGACGACTGGCACCGACCGGATCGAGCAGATAAACAACCTTCTCTTCGGTAACCTCATGCGTCATGGGTATCGCGGCCGGATCGAAATCAGGAAACGATTCGCGTATGGATTTTGCTTTCGTTACGACTCCCGACACACCAAAACCGATATCATCAGCTCGTTCGTAACAGATAACTTGCGGCAGCATACCCGGCATCACTTTGCTTTCGAATGCCGGAGTGCCGTCTTCTTTTGTCATGGCGCGGGAAAGTGTGGTGAGGAATCCACCCGTTGCAGGCCCAAAGCCGGTACAAATAATATCAACCTGCATTTCCTGCCGAGCCGCTTCGGGCTGTTGATCAGTCGTTGTCATGCGCGTTTCACCTGATTATTGCGGATAGTCCAAGGCCTCCGGAATCATAACGTGCATCAGTGCATCCGATGCGCGATCTTTTGCCAGACGCGATCCGGTCAGGCAACCATCCAGCTTGATTCGATATTTGGTAAACGTTTTTAAACCGTCGAATCGCGCACAGGGTCCGGCTTTAACAGGATGCGTTCCATCTTTACTAATTACATCCGATACGCTGTCGGCAACAGAACCGATGCCCGGTATCACGCTTTCAAGTTCGTCGAGTTCATCTTCGTTGAAGCAAGTCTTGCAACCTTCAGCATCCCAGGCAGGATGGCGGTTGTAACCAAAAACCAGTTCAGCACAGATACGACCGACTTCACCTGATGACCTAGCCGCCTGCACGTGACACAAGTCAGTTAGAAATGCGACTGTACCTTCCAGACCTTCTGCGACGACAGGATTGTTGGGGCCTTTCTCTTCTAGTTCCAGTACATCAAGTATCTGTTGGCGTGATGTCAACAACCAGCTCAATGCATCGGCCAATGGAAAGGTTACGCCCTGGCGTTGATTGGTATACAACTTGCCGCCGTCAGCATCTTTTCCAACTTGCAGATAGTCGATCACCCACAGCCACAATTGCATTGCCGTTGCTAAATTACAGGCTCCGGTTTCAGGTTTGCGTGCAGCAATACCCCGTAACTCCTTTATCCAGTGCTTCATCAAAGCAATGAAAACCGGATTGATCATAGTTACGCTCATCTGACGACGCTGTACGGCTTCGGGACCTTCATAAGTTGCTTCAAGCTGCGCATCAAACCATTTCTGACATAAGAAGCCGGGGCAATCTTCGGTAATACCGTAACCGCCCATCAGGCTGACCGCTTCTCGCATCATGATGGCACCCTGGCTTGTGTTCCAGAGCTTTACCGCCGGGGTGTAAACATTCGCAATCGCTTCAGTGACGGCATATTGTATAAGTGTATTATTTTCAAGCTCCTGGTAGCGGGCCTGATCGCGTTTATCTTCCGGACTGTATTTCAGATCAAGATATTCCAACACTTCATCCGTCAACTTGCGCATAACGCGTAATTGACTTCGGGCACCCTTGACGCCCTGTTCTTCAAGCACTTTTTCTTTTTCTTTCTCAACAATATCAAACGCATCAATGATACGGGCCACTTCGAAACCGAATGATGCGCCGGCCTCACCAGATGCCCACACATCAACCAGTCGGTGACGAGCATCTTCTTTTTGCTGAATACCCAGATCGTACTTGGGTGTATCCGGCGTTGATGCGCCACCGCGTGCACGTGTGCGCTGATAGCGAATAACCGGCTCGATAGCCGAAAGTAATTTGGCCGAAGTCATAATCCCAACCGTTACACGTGTACGACGGAAAACCGCTTCCAGCACATCACTCAAACTGTAATTGGGAACGATAAGGCCGTCCTGAATGGTGTAACCGCCGATAATGCGGCTGGCAGGTACTTTTAAATTTAATACCGGATCGCGGGTCGAAGAAAGCTGATGCACCAGCTTGAGTGTGGGTGCGCCTTTGTCAAATGTTCCCGGATCGGTATCTTCAACGATGATCATGCACGAACCTTTGATTCGCTCATCATCTGAGTCAACAGCGACGGTCACAAAATTGGCCACATCCATATTGGTAATAAAGCGTCCGCGCTTGTCGACCTGAAGGATCGGCTCTTTACCTTCCTGCCACTCCGCAACACGCAGTTTGCCACCGACCGTGCCGGTATCAACGCCAACGTAAGGCAAAGGTTCTGTCAGTGCAAAGGAACCACGAAACTGTTTGCGCTTCTCACCCGGTTGCAGAGGAGCCTGTTTTTGCATGTATTCGCGCTTTTGCTCTTCGGTGCCTCTTTCGTTAATGGGAGCATAGGCCAGATTGCTGGCCAGACTTGAGGTTGCAGCACCGGCATCTACCCAGGCGAGTTCCCAGGCAACCAGGGCAAGTGCCAGGTTCTTGGGTCCTTCAACAATGCCACCAAATTCGGGTTCCAGAAACACCCCGGTAATACCACCTTCATCATAAGCCTGAAAAAGTTTATTCTTGCCATCAGTCCACTCATGAGAATTTCGGCCACCCTCGGCCACTAACCGGGCTACCGGGCCGCGAGCGACTGCTCGAGTCGATTGAACGATCATTTGCAGATCAAACCGATCAGCAAATCTCCACAAAATTTGCCGAACGTCATCGCCGGGTAGCGTGCGTAATGTTTCCGGGGCTGCTTCTAGGGAAGTCGTGCTCATAATCCAACCTCTATTTATTAAACAAATAATAACAGACTAAATTTCTCAGGTAATCCGGTTGTCGGGATGCGGATGCATCCCCCTGCCTGCCTGGGAGTGTGCGCAAACTGCCAGAGTGTGGAGGGAGTGTCAAATTAAAAATTGTCGCATCAGACTGCTCCAAAACATTGTCTGGATTCTGGTGCTTTGTTTACGCTCCCCTATACCCATTAACTAAACAAAATCAAATAGTTACGCTCTTTCTGGCCGACTCACCTTCCCTGCTGATATTCCATTTGACTGGTCGGCCACTCCCTTGTTTGACGGCAGCGCGTTAATGATTCGATTCACATCGTCCTCTGAGTATGGTCGAAGACCGATAATAATCGTACTTGCAGCACTATCCTTGATGGAGTGTATCTCGAGGCGAATCATTGGCTTGAGCTGACCGATGCTCCGGTTGGAAGAAACCATAACACTCCATTTTTCGATATTTTCTACACGTATAGTTTTTTTAAACCACAGCCATGAATAACATGAAATTTCCCGGCCTGATATCACCACTTTCTGGGTCAAAAAATAGACATAAATAATCAATACAAATGGCAGCACCGGTAGCAATGACAGTAGACTTAATCCGAAGGGATTGGTTTCGACAATCAATAAGTACACCAGCAAAATGAACGTTAACAAACCCGTTACACAGAATAATGCCAACAGTGTTTTATAAGGCCGGATAACAGTAATTCCGCAATTATTCACTTTGATCAATTGGCCTGCTCCATAGATAATTTATAACTATCAATATACCGATATATAGCACAATCGCGGCGATAAGAATTTCGACTGCGATATAGGCAAATAAATCAGGCGCCTTCATAAACATCGACATCAGTGATTCCTGATAGAGGAAAAACCATTGATGCCCTTCCGGAAACAACCAGATATGAAACTGATAAAAAACTTTTTCAGAACCCGCCAGCAAAATAACGCCAACCAACATTAGCAAAACAAGCAGGCCTCTTAGGTTGTATCGCAGCAACGATGGTGGTTTTGAATTTTTCCACCAAAGCAACGCCAGCAACAGCAACGCCACTGCCAACGCACTGCTTCCCAACGCATTCGCGACATTTACCAAATGCGCCACATCCTGCAGGTGTACAATTTCCGCATCCGTTAAAAATTTACCCAAAACCTGGCCGTCAGGTGTGTGGTAGGTAAGCTTTTCGAGTCCCGCGCCATCGTTATGCACGGCCGTCACAATATTTGAAAACAACCTGATATGTTCCTGCTTGTTGGTCAACTCGAAATGCGGTCGTACAACATTCTGCGGGCCAAACGTGGCAACATTTTCTCCAATACCAACGCAGTTATAAACGGAGGAGTAAAGATAGTCGGTCATCGTCAGCAAATGCCAGGCTAAAAACAAAGCGCCGATGAACAGCGATAAAAAAACCCCGCTCCATTGAATATGGTACAAAACGATTGGTTTGTCTTTCATCGTTATTGAATCCACCAATCTGTTGGCAGCTTATTGCCCTGGAATAACGCCAGCAAGTCCATACTGAGTGCGACGGTGATATGCACGACAGCGCCGCCCCAGATAGAACGAGAACGCAGCGCTAAAATCCCCAGTAAAATTCCAAAAGGAATGGCGCCAAAAGCTTCCAGCCAGGGTTTCGGGAAATGAATCATAAGATATGGTACAGACATTATAAAAATGGCACTGGCACCAAAGCGTGGTTTTAACGCATGTAAAATAAATCCACGAAAAAAGAATTCCAGGAAAACAAATTGCAGAATATAGAGACATTCCCAGGCCAATAAATCGAATATGCTACGCGAAGCGAGTTTATAAAAAGGATAATGATTGGCAAAATCTTCCCTAAAACTAACCAGAAAAGCAAAAAAAACTATCGGGCTGGCAAGTAGAAAATAGTACTTGGTATACGTTGCCGTCTTACCGAGACCTAATCCATAATCGCGCAACGGCTCCTTTAAAAAAAATTTAATGATGATAAACGGGACAACAACATAGCCAATCAAATGCCAGAACGTCCACCATACTTCAGTATAGAGATTGCCAAACACATCGTGTTGCAAATCAAAATAGATTTGGTATTTATTTCCAAATATCGATTGCAGCCAATTTACGGTCGTATAAAAACTACTGGCAAATTTTGCATAATGAATCAGATACAGGCACAGTGCCACCGTAATCAGCACAATCGCGGGTTTGCGATAATCAATTGGATAGCGCTGCTTTTCCTGAGCCGCTTCAGCATCAATTTCTGCCAGGGCGGATAGAAAATGTTTTGGATGAAAATCGGATAATTTAAGCACGCAATGGTTTTCCTGGATTTATACCTTTCTTCCGCATAATACCGGTTCCCAGCGTCATTTGGACCCAAATATAGATACCTTTGGCGTCCTGCTCTCGGTAAATACGAGTAAAAAAAGCTTGCAACTACGATTTATCTCGTACATACTTAGCTACGACGTTTATCGTAGCTAAGGAGAAACCGTGTCAACCCCTACTCAAGCAGAGCTGGAAATTCTTAATATCCTCTGGGAAATCGGAGAATGCCGCATTCAGGAGATGAATGAGCGTTTAAATAAACTTCGCCCGGTTGGCTATACCACCACCTTGAAATCCATGCAGGTCATGGTTCAAAAAGGCCTCCTGGATCGACGCCTGGAAGGACGCAGTCATATTTACTTCCCGGCCATTCAGGAAAAATCCACCAAAAACAAACTTTTGAACAGGTTTATAGACAATACCTTCAGGGGCTCAAGCAGCAAGCTGGTTATTCATCTATTGGGCAACAAGAAAGTGAGCGCAGAAGAAATTAACGAGATAAAGGAATTCCTGAAACAAATTGAGGAAAAATGATATGAACAGTATCGAAACCTTTTTTTCCGGGAATATTGCCTACGCCTTTGCGTGGACAATGATTCACTCACTTTGGCAGTGTTCATTGGTCGCCGCTGCACTTGGTATCTCGCTGCGGATAACTCGAAATCACAGCGCAAGCTTACGTTATCTGCAGGGACTATTTGCTCTGTTTATTTGTGTGATGATCAGTGGAATAACCTTTTTCCGTTTCTACAACAACATTACAGGTGCTGAGCAGATCCTGCAAACATTCGGTGCCGGTCTGAGTATTTCTTATATCGGGAGCCTGTGGGAACAGGTTTATGTGAAATTGAATAACGTCATTCATTATATTGTTCTGCTGTGGGTATTTGGTTTCGCAGTTCAGTTTTATCGCTACTCAAATGATTTCGTCCGGGCCCTGTCGCTTGGGGGCAATGGTTGCGAGAATGTCAGCCATGACTGGACGATTCGCTTTAACAGATTGGCTCAACACCTGAACCTGATAAAAAAATTCAACGTTAAAATCTCCTGCCGCGTTACAAGTATTTGTCACATAGGACATTTTAAGCCGGTGATTCTCTTGCCGATCGGCCTGTTAACATCGCTACCGATCGATCAGGTTGAAGCGCTTATCCTGCATGAACTCGCTCATATAAAACGCAATGATTACCTGGTCAATATCATGCAATGTTTTGTGCGCTTATTTTATTTTTTCAATCCCGCCGTATTATGGATTTCTTCGAGAATTGATCTGGAACGGGAAAATGCCTGTGACGATGTCGCGGTAAAGCATTGTGGAAATCCTTCACTTTACGCCGACAGTCTGGCCAACATCTCAGAACTGGAGTTAAACATGATTACCGTACTAGCCGCAAAGAAAAGTAACTATCAAATTTTATCTCGGATTAAACGCCTGTTTTCAAATTCATCCAGCATATCGAAAAGCATGGAGCAACTGATTTCTGCAATATGTGCATGCTTCGTAGTAGCAGCGATGAATGTCAGTGCAGCGGAAATCAATTTTCCCAAGCTTGATAACAGTCAAAGTTTTTCTGCATCAGTCGCATTGACCGAGAAACCGGAAACTTTACTGAAAAGTGCAGAACAGAGTGTTTCGCAACCTGAAACATCTGTTCTTTCAACAATACACCCACAAAATGAAACAACGCCGGTGGCAGCACTTAAAGCCAGCCCCGAACTGGATTACGCCACTACCTTGCTGGCAATGAACGAAGTGGAAGCAGTTACACCAGCCAAGCCTGCCGCTGAAAGAATGCAGCTTGCGAGTGCGACAGAAGAACCTCAGGGTCAGACAAAGTCAGAACCCAAACTTGAACCGCTTGAAAATTCGGATTTTGATTCTCTGTTGATATCGAATAATTTTAAGTTGCCTCTGACACGCAAAATTTATATAGCAGATGCGCAGGTAAATTTTTCTGAAGATTGGCTGAAGCGCTTTCGCAACGCGGTGCCAAGCAACTACCAGGAAATAATTGCCGAAGATTACGGACAAAGCTTATCCAATAATCTTAAAAAAGCATTGGTCGCAGCAGGCTGGCAGATTTTAGAATCTCCCGGTGATGACGCGGTACGTTTAAGTCCACGTTTGTTTGATTTATTTATCAATGCGCCTGAACCAACCGGAGTATCACACACCCTGGTTCAAAAAGTAGGGCATACATCAATTGAACTGGTTTTTGAAACACCAGATAGTCAGCCCTTTATGAAAATTATCGATTCCCGCAACACACAAAATCAAAACGCCGTGTGGGCCAACCGGGCTACTAATTATCGTTATTTTGATAAATTGGTGGTGAAGTGGTCAGAAGGTTCGGTGGTATACCTTGAACGGTTAATGTCGTTCGCGGAAAAACAGAAATAAAGGAGTTCTATTAAAAGGGTCAGCCATAGCAATTTATTTGCACCCCCTCGCAAACATGGTTGGCCCTTTAATTATTGCCCGCCGGCGCACCGCAAAACTCTCGTCCTGAATGGGATAGCAGCGTTATAAAACGTCGAATAAGTCCCCGGCTGTCAAAGAAAATGCGTCTTTGCAGTTCCCCTGTGCATTTGGCTTCTAAAGCGCTGAATAACTTTTTATCGGGCACTCGTGTAAAGTGTGACTCTCTCTTCGGCACCGTATAGCCTGTTTTGTGAACAATGCGGCTTTTATGCGTATGTTGAGTTCCCAGGATCGTAAACCGACCCTACGCTCTGAATGCCTTAGAGCCGCCCGATACCCCCATCAACTTCAACAATGATACAAAGAAAATGATTCATTTTTTCTGAATTTGGCCGATAATCTCTGATATACGTCTATGGATCCATGACCCCTAATCTCGACAAGGTGTAGAATACAAAAAATGGGCGCAGAGAAACCCACATTGCCGACAACCTGCTTTTACAGTAACTTCGTTGATCTGACGTCCCCAGATAATCTCGAAGATCTGGATCAGACACTGGTGGAAGTTCTGGAGAAAATCCATCCAGGCTGCAGAATATTTGTCTATAAGGGCGCCTACGAGAAAGACAAAAACACGAATGAGCTCTCTGCCTGCTCAAGCATTAGCGGGGAGCTCCCGGAGTCCCGTAGATACTTCCACGTTCAACCGATACTAAACAAATACAGCGACAAACCTCTCGCCACGATCGTAATGCTCTCACCGGAGCCTATACAGCCACATGATTCCTTCCCGATTATTACTCAGATCTACACTAACCAGATCGGTCATATTAATCGAGGCTCATTGGACAATCTCACAGGGCTGCTAACACGACATTCTCTGCAGTCGCATGTCCATAATATCCAAAGGACGCTAACCCAGAAAAAACGCCGGGCCAAAGATACAGAACTCAATTACGCTCTGGCGTTTCTGGATATCGATAACTTTAAATCCGTGAACGACAAATACGGTCACTTGATCGGCGATGAAGTGTTGTTGCTCATTACGCATTTAATGAAAAAGACCTTCCGTGATAATGATCTGCTGTTTCGATACGGTGGCGAAGAGTTTATTGTCATTCTCACCGGCTGCGACAAAGAACAGGGTGGCCTTGTTCTGGATCGGTTCAGAAAGGCCGTAGAGTCTTTTGTATTCCCGCAAGCCAAACGACTGACCATCAGTATTGGCTATACGGTATTTCATAAAGACATTCATTACGACACATTGCTTGGCTGTGCCGATAAGGCTCTTTACTATGCAAAAGAGAACGGAAGAAACAGCTGCTACAACTACGAAGATCTTGTCGCCAAAAATCTGATCAAATCACAAGAATATATCGAGGGTGAAATCGAATTGTTTTGATTTTCTTTCTTCTCTCCGAGCGTTATCCTGTTCACTAATGGTATTTTTATCCACTAATCGCAATGCCCCGGATCAGTTGGCTCGATACGGGCGGCGCAGATATACGTCGCGAGTGCTTTGCGATAGTAATCCGGATTATCAGGAGCGCATGCCGGCAGCTTTTTCATGCGTTTCAGGAATGTCGTCGTCATTTCAAACTTTGGTTTAACGTTAAACCTGACACAAATCCAGGTCATACGAAAATAAATATCCACCAGAACAAAACACAGCGCAATAACCGCCGCAATCGCTTTTCGTATCGGCTTGTCCTTGTAGTAGCCCATTTTGTATTTTGTTCGGATCTGCCAGGCTTTAACAAAAAACCATTCAACAAAATCAATATAAAAACTCATCAGGCGCTCTAACAGAATAAACGCTATGATGCCTAACAACGCAAAATAAATAATATTGTTCATATCACATTACCCCTTTTGTTATTAATTTTTAAAACTTGAATTTGATGCTCAAATGCACCCGCCAAAGACCTGAGTTTTTTCGATTTCGACGCCACCCTGAAATCAAATCGCTAAGAAAGCTGTTGCTTACTCATAGTCAATACTCTGATCAATATCCTCATCGAAGACCTGGTCTATATCGTCATCAATACTCTGGTAAATATCCTCATCGAAGACCTGGTCTATATCGTCATCAATACTCTGGTAAATATCCTCTTCATTGCTTTGGTCAATACTCTCATCAATGCTCTGGTCAACAGGGTCAAAAATATCAGAGGATTCAGATTCTACTGGCTCATTTTTGCATGCTTCAATTGCCTCCCTAAACTGCTCGGCTGTTTGTTCATTTTGTAATGCATTTGCTAGAGCCACCCAGAACTGGTCGGGCGAATACCTTCTGACAACAGGCTTCCTCAATTTAATATTACAGGTGCTGACATATATATTATTGCCTGACTCGCATGCCCCCAGAAATATGATGTTGCCGATAGCTGTTCCCGGATTAATGCATGCTTCCATATCAGGAAACACCGAGACCATTTCAATCTTTTCTCTCAATTCCTGGTTTGGCGCTTCAAAAGTATTCTCGCACTGCTCTAACATCGAATTATTATCGTCTCGCCAATTTTCGACTGCCGACTCCCCTACGGCGAGATAATTTTCCTTAAAATAACCACTCCATTCATCTAACGTTATCTCGTCAAAATTTACTTTAACGCAGTCCTCATACACATCCTTACACGTTTCGAGGGCGGTCGTAGAGGCCGTCCCATCACTGACGTAATCGCAGCACCAAAGCTTTCCATCGCCACGTTGGCCTGGATTCACTGTTCTATAAACTATAGTTGCTTCGCTTCCTTCTGAACAATCTCCCCATTGGTCAGCGCGGGCGGGAATTTCGAACATAATAAGCACGTGTAGAATCAGCACAACGATTGGTTTTCTATTCATATTACTAGCCTCCGAAATTATGTGGTGTAATAACATTATCTGCTCTTTTTTGCCAATGGATATTAATCCAAAAACAAAGACGAGAAGCACAATGCTTTTTATATCGGACAAATACCCATTTCATATTCAGAAGAAACCAACATAGCTTTCACCATTTACTTTGGTTTTTTCAGTTTAATGTTGTAGTATTTTTTTAGATATTTTCTTGCGTATTTCCTGATATCCATCACCCCGGCTTTGTTATACACGTCTGTGAGTATGGGTACATATTTTTTGTCCTTGCTTGATGCCAACGCCTTACACAACCATGCCACAGAATCGATTTGCAGATCGTCAGTGTATTCCCCCAAATAATACGCCGAAACTTGCTGATATAACGCATCCAATATGTCCTGATGATAGAATTCTAGATCCTCAACTAACTCCGCAGCCGAACGCATCCTTTCAAAATCATCACTTTTTATCTCATCAACAAATTCATTTAAATATTTTTCTTTGTCTTTATCTGATACATATTTACTGGATAGATACCAAGAATCGTGCCATTCTCTGACTCTCTCACTACCCGATATGTCGACGGATTCACCAACTTCGTAATCACTATTAGAATTGCCAATTGCGCCCACCGACGTCACTATGAAATTTATCGATCCACTCATATCTATAGTTTTTTTGTCACCAGCGGATAACTCAACTTCCACCTGCCTGGAGGTTCCACCTTTCCATCCCCAATCAAAGTATATTGTGTATTTACCAGGAATTAGCCTAAGTTCAGCATAGTGCGCACGCTCGAGCTCAAAAGCTTTTTCGCCATTAACTAAAACCATTGGGTCCATCGATAACGGAGGAGTAAACTTCTGCCGATGAATAATCAAAACTGCACTCTCGTCAGATTCAGCCTCATTCGACAATTTTGTTTCGTTCGCAAGCTCTTCTGAAAATGCATTCGAACTGGCAAACGTAATAGCTATGCCAACCATCGCTAGTATTCTTAATTTTGAATTCATACATAATCCCCAAATTCGAAATTTATTTGTGTAAACCACTTATCTATTACTCAAAATTTAGTCACTAAGGTTTTTTGATCGAGGCGCCCCTATTTATTCATACTTCTTTATGTGTTATGCCCTCAATCCTCAGTTTTGATTCTTTTGCTGGAACCTGTCGATTAATAGTCACGGCATCCATAGCGAAGCCTCTTCCGTAATTGACCGAAGCGGTTCTCGAAGAGCTTGTCTCAACAGTTTTACCGTCTATCTTTGATAACTGATAAAAGTACACTTTTGTGTCTTTTACAAGCTCACTGGTATCATGTATCGTTGCCAGAGGCCCATCATAACCTTTTGGAATTGGGTTTACTGCGCATCCAAACAAAAATAGCCCGGTAATAATACACAAACTTACTTTATACATGATTTGCTCCTATCACTAAAATGATTATCTCTTACGTTTATTCGTCCGTCTTAAGTTCTTCATACTGATTCTTTTCTAACATCCTTCTCACTCGTTCCTCCGGTGAGATGGTATTTTTTTCCAATTCTTCTTTCTCGTTCACGAACTCGCTTTTTGATTCTTTATAAAGCTTCTCTTCAGAAGATACTAGCCCCTTATAAAATGCGTTGCCTGCTATTAGTGCTCCGATGACAAGACGACCATACTTATGTACAACATCCTTCTCCGTATGAAATCCTCTATACCCCAGGTAAATTAAACCGGTCCCGAGTACTAGCTGCAAAATATAAAATACCCGCAGCGCGGTTACGCTGGTTTTTTCAACGCCGTCTCTCTTTATATTGAATCGAAGCACCAGCATAAGAGTTATTGTTAAATCTGGTGTTTAGCATGAAGTATCAAGCGGCGACCTGGTTGACTTTGGTGATTTCAATTCCATCTTTAAATGTT
>JAFGLM010000044.1 GCA_016928055.1 Gammaproteobacteria bacterium | reverse complement strand
TCGGAGGTAAAAAAACTTAAAAAAAGATTACCACGGAGACACGGAGTGCTCGGAGGTAAAAAAACTTAAAAAAAGATTACCACGGAGGCACAGAGCGCTCTGAGGTGAAATCTAAATAGAAATACGTTTAATACCTTTTTTCATCAGACTTTCATTAAAATTTAGAAGAAATCCACGTTTTAAATTAAGTAGCTTCAAGTACGCAATTATTTGCGCTGCATGCTTTTCATTCAATCTTTCAACTGATTTCAATTCCAGGAGCAGACAATCATTTACAATTATATCCGCTCGAAAACCTATACCAAGATCCTGCTCACGATACTGAACAGCAATCTCCTTTTGCTGTGATACTGAAAAACCCAAACCTTTCAGTTCAAACACAAGAGCTTGTTCATAAATCGACTCAAACAAACCTGGACCAAGTGCTTTATGAACCGTAATAGCGGCTGCAATAACCCGATCGATTATCGCTTCATCACAGTCCACTAATTTTTTATTTACCGAATTCATTTACCCCATATCTATTAGTCACTACCACTTTTAATCTTTATCTCATCCTATTCTCCGTGCCTCGACTCTGGCATCCTGCTTCGTTCTACCTCCTCCATCCCTGGAGTCATCCGTGGCTGCAGCTCTTGACCTTGATTTTACTCTCCTATCCTCCGTGCCCTCCGTGGCTATAGCTCTTGACCTTGATTTTACTCTCCTATCCTCCGTGCCCTCCGTGGTTATGCTCTTGACCTTGATTTTACTCTCCTATCCTCCGTGTCCTCCGTGGCTGCAGCTCTTGACCTTGATTTTACTCTCCTATCCTCCGTGCCCTCCGTGGCTATAGCTCTTGACCTTGATTTTACTCCCCTATCCTCCGTGTCCTCCGTGGTAAGGCTTTTGATCTTGATCTTGATCTTGATCTTGATCTTTATAGGCCTGCCTTCAGGCTGGCTTCGATAAACTGATCCAGTGCGCCGTCGAGAACGGCCTGGGTATTGCCGGTCTCAACATTAGTACGCAGATCTTTGATACGCGATTGATCCAGCACATAGGATCGAATCTGACTACCCCAACCGATATCCGATTTACCGTCTTCAACGACTTTCGATTCAGCATTGCGTTTCTGGATTTCCATTTCATACAACTTGGCTTTGAGCTGCTTCATGGCAGTGTCTTTATTCTTGTGCTGTGAACGATCATTTTGACATTGTGTCACGATATTGGTCGGCAGATGCGTAATACGCACTGCGGACTCGGTACGATTGACATGTTGACCGCCGGCACCACTGGCGCGGTAGACGTCGATGCGTAGATCGGCCGGATTAATCTCGATTTCAATATCGTCATCCACCTCCGGTGACGCAAACACCGCCGCAAAAGAAGTATGTCGGCGATTGCCAGAATCAAACGGTGATTTTCTAACCAGACGATGAACGCCGGTTTCGGTGCGTAACCAACCATAGGCATAGTCACCGTCAATCTTTATCGTTGCGCTTTTGATGCCGGCCACTTCACCGGCTGAACATTCAATCAGGTCTGTTTTAAAACCTTTTTCATCAGCCCAGCGTAGATACATGCGTAAAAGCATCTCGGCCCAATCCTGCGCTTCGGTCCCGCCGGAACCAGACTGGATATCCAGAAAAGCATTATGTGAGTCCATTTCACCGGCAAACATACGCCGGAACTCAAGCTCGGCAACCTGCTTTTCGTATAGTTCAAGATCGGCTTCAACAGAAGCAACCGTTCCCGCATCGTCTTCATCACGCGCGATTTCGACCAGATCCGCAGCATCCTGCAGGCTTTGCCCCAGCCTGGCCAGCACGCTGACAACCGCTTCCAGCTTTGCTCTTTCTTTGCCTAAGGCCTGCGCACGCTCGGGATTATTCCAGATACTACTGTCTTCGAGTTCACGGTTAACTTCTTCGAGCCGCTCGCATTTGATATCAAAGTCAAAGATACCTCCTCAGTGCATCACTCCGCACTTGCAGGTCTTTGATCGTATTCAGAACCGGGTTTATTTCGAGCATCTGGTTATTCTTCGTTAGTAATCAATGTTTTGCAGAAAGCGAGGCATCATACAATATTCATTGGTTGCGGTTAAGTTTTGAATTTTAAACAGCATAGCAGAAGCTGGTGAGCGCTTCGGTGTACCGGTTAAAAGCTTCCAATTCGGTGGTCTAGCGACGCACCTCAGGTTCCAGATATTGCACGTTTAGCTGTAAGCTGCGCCGGTCGCGAAACTCATTTACATCCAGACGATAGGCAACACGCAGTTCTCCACTATTCCAGCCCTCGCCGGTTTCGTTAAAGGCAATCGCGTCGATCATTTTGTCCGAACCTTTTGGCTGCAAAATCATTTTGAGATGCGATTCACCGACGATGCGTTTTTCCTTAACCTGAAAGATGCCGTCAAACATCGGCTCCGCAAATCCCTGCCCCCAGGGCCCTGCCTGACGCAAGGCTTCGGCGGTTTCCAGCGCCAGTTCACTGTCGCTCAGTTCGCCGTCGGACCAGATGATGGCTTCACCTGGCGGGGTTTCCAATTGCTGCTCTACCTGCTCAGCAAAGACGGTTTGAAACTGTGGTAATTTCTGCAGCTCGATGCTGAGGCCGGCCGCCATCGCATGACCACCAAACTTGCTGATCAATTCAGGATGCCTGGCCGCCACTGCATCCAGTGCATCACGAATATGCAAACCGGGGATGGAACGTGCGGAACCCTTAAGTTCGGTAGCGGAGGCTTTGGCAAACGCGATCACCGGGCGATGCACGCGGTCTTTGATCCGCGAAGCCAGAATACCGATAACACCCTGATGCCAGCGTTCGTCGTAAAGACTGAGTGCCGCTGGTAATTCAGAGCGGCTTAGGGTGTCCGACAATTGTGCCAACAACGCTCCGGCCTGGTTACGCATATCCGCTTCAATTTCGCGTCGCTGCACATTCAGCTCATCCAGTTGCTGTGCCAGTTGTTCAGCCTGGAGGCGATCATCGGCGAGCAGACACTCAATACCCAGCGACATATCTTCCAGCCTCCCGGCGGCGTTGAGTCGGGGCGCTACTGCAAAACCCAGATCACCGGCGATACATTGGGCCGGATTGCGTTTGGCCTGGCGTAATAAAGCGGTGATTCCGGCCACACACTGACCGGCACGAATGCGCATCAAACCCTGCGCCACCAGAATTCGGTTGTTATGATCGAGCGGCACAACATCGGCCACGGTACCCAGCGCTACGATATCGAGTAACTGCGCCATATTCGGCATCACCAGCTGTTGCCGCGTAAACCAGCCACTATCATTGAGCGCAGTCCGCAAACCCAGCATCACATAAAAAATCACACCGACACCGGCCAGGCATTTACTTGGAAAATCGTTTTGGGTCAGCGTTGGATTGACGATTGCATTCGCGTCCGGCAATCGCTCAGCCTGCAAATGATGGTCAGTAACAATCACCTGTATGCCCTGCGCACGCGCAGCCGCCACACCGGCAATGCTGGAGATGCCGTTATCGACCGTGACCAGAATATCCGGTTTGCGTTTAACCGCTGCCCGCACAATTTCCGGGGTTAAGCCATAACCGTATTTAAAACGATCCGGCACCAGATAATCGGCCTGCGTTGCGCCCATACTGCGCAAAGCCCTGATCGCCAAAGCGGTGCTGGTCGCACCGTCGGCGTCAAAATCACCGACGATTAATATGCGTTGATCGGTTTCAACGGCACTACGCAGTAACTCAACCGCCTGATCCAGGCCTGCAAGGCTTTCGGGATGATGTAACAGTTCAAGCCTGTGTTCGATTTCGTTGGCGTTGCTCAGCTTTCGATTGGCGTAAACTCGACGGACAACCGCGTGCAAGGAATCAGGCAGACTACAGCTTGCCAGCGGTTTTCTATGTTGAATACGAAAGCGGGCTTTCATTGAACGTAATGGGCTTTAAGAAAGAAGCTGCATTGTAGGTAACATTAAACGCCGGGGACAGTTGAAATAACATGAGAGAAAAAGAAAAGGCGCTGGTATCGGCAAGGAGGGGGGACCTTGATGATAATCAGCGCCGTAAATATATGAGGTGATTTCACCTCACTATCCAACCTGGGGGGTCGTGCCAATCCAAGAAAGCACACCCAGAAATCTCAATACTGAAAAAGATCTCACGATTATTTCTAATCACGATCTGTGCCAATATTCATTGTTTTCCGGTTTAGATCTGTGGAAACTTTATTAACTATGTGATTTCCCTGATCAGGATTTAACCATAGCTGAAAAATTTCAGCGCGGATAATACCTGAATTATCAATAAGTTAGCGAGGTGAAAAACCGACAGGATGGCAGGTATTTCCCGCTAGCCAAAATACAAAATATAGGTGGGCATACAGAAGGTCGACTGTTTTTTTACGCATCGCCCGGACAATAAGGTCATAAATTGACGAATATGAAACAAATCATCACCTGATTTGGTGCGTGCTCTGCACTATCTGGTGCACGCGCATTGCATAATATCAACGCGCCGGCGTTGATCTGATTTTTTTCACCGGCGATGCAGAAATTTATACCTCAGGTATACTTGCGTTGTTAAAAGAAATGCTGAATCAATAAAGGAATAACAAATGAGCGGTAAAGAATTTACGGTTGAAGTCCAGGCCAAAATCCCCGAAACCCTAAAAGGGCTGACGACACTTTCCCGGGATCTGACGTATAGCTGGAGTCGCCAAATCCGATCTTTGTTTTTTCGACTGGATCAGGAGTTATGGGATCAGTGCAACCATAACCCCAAGGTGTTTTTACGGCGCGTCTCGCAACAAAAGCTGGAAGACGCTATCGGTGACACCTACTTCATGGAAGACTATAAAACAGCGTTAAACTGGTACGAAGACTATTGTCAGGGCAAAATCAAACACGCTGTCCAAACCCAGGTTCGCAAAAATCAGGACCTGATCGCCTATTTTTCCCTTGAATTCGGTTTCCACGAAAGTCTGCCGATTTATTCCGGTGGTCTCGGTATTCTGGCCGGTGATCATTGCAAAGCCGCCAGCGATCTGGGTCTGCCTTTTGTCGGTGTTGGGCTGCTCTATCACCAAGGCTATTTCAAACAAACGATCGATGGTAATGGCCATCAGATAGCGGAATTCAATACCCATCGTTTTCAAGATTTACCTATTCAGCCGGTTTGCAATGATGACGGCAGTCGACTCACCATACAGATCGAACTGGCTGACCATTCGATCGATTTGTGTATCTGGGTTGCCAAGGTGGGCAACATCCAGGTTTATTTGCTCGACAGCGATGTCCCCAGCAACAAGGCTGACGATCGTTCCATTACTTATCGTTTATACGGCGGTGATCGCGAACATCGCGTACGCCAGGAAATGGTACTGGGTATCGGTGGTGTCCGGGCACTCCGTGCGCTGGGCCTGGCCCCGAATATCTGGCATATCAACGAAGGTCATTCCGCATTTCAAATTGTTGAACGTATCAGTGAATATGTGCAGGCCGGTCTGCAATACACCGAAGCACTGGAAGCGGTCGCATCCGCAACTGTCTTTACTACCCATACTCCTGTACCGGCCGGGCATGATATTTTTGAACACGACCTGGTGAGAAAATATCTGGCCGCTTATTTCCCGCGCATGAATGTTGATGCCAATACATTGATGGCTATGGGTGTCAGTGACGGCAACCCGGGTAAATTTAATATGACAGCATTAGCGATGCGTGCATCACGTCATCAAAATGGCGTCAGCCGTATTCATGGTCGCGTTGCATCGCAGATGGAAGCCTACATCTGGCCGGAAATACCGCCGGCTGATAATCCTGTCTCTTATATCACTAACGGTGTGCACGTACCGACTTTTCTGGCACGCGAATGGGGTAATCTGTTTGATTCACGTTTTCGTAACTGGCATAACTATCTGTCCGATTCCGCTTTTTGGGATTGCCTGGATGAAATAGAAGATTATCGTTTCTGGGGTATACGTCAGTCCTTGCGCTCGTTGATGTTACGCGATGTCTGCGAGCGAGTGGTGCATCGTTATCGGCGCAACGGTGCCAGTGAGTCCTTTATTCGCAAAGCCACGCAATTACTTATGCAACCGGACCCGGATCTGCTGGTACTGGGTTTTGCACGACGCTTTGCTACCTATAAGCGTGCAACCTTGTTATTCGCTGATCGGGAGCGCTTGAAAAAACTTCTTAACGATCCGAAGCGACCGGTAATGTTGATTTTTGCCGGTAAAGCGCATCCTCAGGATGAACCGGGTCAGGAATTGATTCGTATTATTCACGAATATTCACAGCATCCGGATTTTCTGGGTCGCGTCATTCTGCTCGAAAATTACGATATTGCGCTGGGTCGCAAGTTGGTAACCGGTGTTGATGTCTGGGTCAACAATCCTGAATATCCGCTGGAAGCTTGCGGTACTTCAGGACAGAAAGCCGCCATCAACGGCGTACTGAATCTGAGCGTGCTGGACGGATGGTGGGATGAAGGTTACAACGGCAAAAACGGCTGGGCGGTGATACCGCATGAACCGCATTATGATTACGACTACCGTTATCACGAAGAAGCGTTCGATCTTATTAATATCCTCGAGCAACAGGTTGTACCCACGTTCTATGATCGTGGCAATATGGGTTATTCGGAAAAATGGATCGCAGCCTGCCGTGAATCAATGAAATCCATCATCCCTCGCTTTAACTCGGAACGCATGGTGATGGATTACTTGAACAGGGTATACTCCCCTTCCCTGCGTAAGCATGAAGTGTTGATGCGCGATTCGGCCAGTGGCGCCAAACTACTGGCAGCCTGGAAACAAAAAATACGCAAGGAATGGAAAAACGTTTCATTGACTTTGCTGGAAGCCAGCGCTGAAGAAATTTCCTACCAGGATCAATTGATGCTTAAAGTCAAAGCCAGCCTTGGTAATCTTGGTGTTGATGACGTACGCGTTGAATTATTGCTTGGCATCAAGGAAGACATGAGCAATGAGTTTGTTGTTAAGACTCATCATTTATTAAAACCGGAACCGAGTGACAGCACGGAAATTTTTGCTTTGTCTGTAGCGATGGAAAACTGCGGCTTGCTGCATTACAAAATCTGTATTTATCCGTACCATGAATTATTAGCTCATCCATTTGAAATGGGATTTATGAAATGGCTTTAGCCCACTATCGGAGAAAGATAATGTTAAGAATTCTGGTTTTATGTTTTGTTGGACTGACACTGCAAGCCTGCACCTGGGTTAAATTAACTGAAGAAGGTGAAAAGGCGCGCGTACTGAGCGCTTCCGAAGTATCCAATTGTAAACTGGTTGGTAAAACCACATCGGTCAGCAAGGCAACCATTGCAGGTGTAGAGCGTAATGAAGAAAAACTGCAAAAAGAACTGGAGACACTGGCCAGAAATTCAGCTTCTGACCTAAAGGGTGATACGGTTGTAGCAATCGACAAACCGGTTGATGGCAAGCAGGTGTTTCTGGTTTATCGCTGCGTTGGTCGATGATGGTTTTGGTTGCGGATTTTACCTCGCCTGATGCACCATCTGCCCCAACATATCCGGCACAACCAGTACCACTCCACCAGGACTGATATAAAAATTTTCAGCATCCTGCTCCAGATTGACGCCGATCTGCATGTTATCTGGAATCACGCAACCCTTATCAATAATTGCATTGCGAATAATGCAATTGCGACCGACGGTCACTTCCGGTAACAGCACCGATTTTTCTATTATCGTTCTTTGCTCGATACGTACATTGGTACATAGCAGCGAACGCTTGATACTGGCACCTGAAATAATACAGCCACCGGAAACCATTGAGTCAATTGCGCAACCGCGGCGATCATCATCATCAAATACAAATTTGGCCGGAGGCACCTGCTCCTGATGCGTCCAGATCGGCCATTCCTTGTCGTAAAGATTTAAATCCGGATCCACATCCACCAGTTCCAGGCTGGCACGCCAGTAATTATCGACGGTTCCCACATCACGCCAGTACGAGGTCTTGTCCGCTTTGCTTCTGAAGCGGAACGCGAAAACATGACCGTCCTTAATCATATTGGGAATAATATTTTTGCCAAAGTCATGATCGGAATTTTTATCGTCCGCATCGGCCACCAGCCGATCCAGCAATAATTCGGTCTTAAAGACATAGATACCCATCGAAGCCATGGCAACATCGGGTCGACCGGGAATCGCCATCGGAACGTCGGGTTTTTCGGCAAATTCAACGATTCGATTGGACTCATCGATTCCCATCACACCGAAGGCGGAAGCGTCCGCTATCGGTACCTCGATACAACCGACAGTCAGATCCGCGTTTTCCTCTGCGTGATACGCCAGCATCTCACCGTAATCCATTTTGTAGACATGATCACCGGCCAGAACCAATACGTATTCTGGATTATGGCTGCGGATGATATCGAGGTTTTGATATACGGCATCGGCAGTGCCGAGATACCAGGAGCTTTCAATACGCTGCTGGGCCGGCAATAACTCGATAAACTCGCCAAACTGACCACGCAGGAAACCCCAGCCGTTCTGAATATGCCGTAACAGGGAATGCGCTTTGTATTGTGTCAGTACGGCGATTTGCCGAACACCGGAATTAATGCAATTGGAAAGTGTGAAATCAATAATGCGGAATTTTCCGCCAAAAGGCATAGCAGGCTTTGCTCGCCAGGTAGTAAGATGTTTCAGACGTGATCCGCGCCCTCCGGCCAGAATGATCGCCAGCGTTTTTCGGGTTAGTCGGCTGACGAAACGAACGTCTTTTTCTTGCACTCGCTCTATCCTGTTTGTTATGTATGCCTTATCCACTCAAGCAGACATGATTTGACTAAAATACCGGACAATGTGATCAAATCAACGCGTGTTTCCGATAGCGGGTATGGTGCACTAGTTGTACGGTTTTGTAAATTGAGCCTTAAAGCAGATATTTGATGATAACGATAAGCCCTGTTTCTATATGAATATATTATTTGTTGCCAGCGAAGCACACCCTTTGATTAAAACCGGTGGCCTCGGGGATGTGGCGGGCTACCTGCCCCCCGCGTTGAGCAAATCAGGCGCTTCAGTCTGTGTGGCAATCCCGGGTTACACCGAAGTTCTGGAGAAAATACCCGGCTTCAAACCACTGGACCGCTATCATATCGATGGTTTTAGCGTCGATATCATCGAGTCCAGACTGCCAAACAGTGACGTCAAACTTTGGGTTGTATGCTGCCCGCAGTTGTTTGAACGCGAAGGCGGGCCTTATCAGGATGACGAGGGTCGGGACTGGCCGGACAACGCCCTTCGCTTTGGCGTGTTTGCCAAAGTCATCGTCGCCATCACGCAAAACTGGATTGAACTCGATTGGCCGGTCGATCTTGTCCATTGCAACGACTGGCAGACCGGGCTGATACCCGCCCTGTTAAAGCTGCAGACCAAAGCGCCCGCTACGCTGTTTACTATCCATAACCTCGCCTATCAGGGTTTGTTTCCATACCACGATTTTGCCCGGCTGCAACTACCACCTCACCTATGGACACATCATGCCCTGGAGTTCCATGAACAATTATCGTTCCTTAAGGGTGGGTTGGTGTTTGCTGATCGTATCAACACCGTTAGCCCAAGTTACGCAGAAGAAATTCAGACCAGGGAATTTGGCTGCGGGCTGGACGGTCTGTTGCGATATCGTTCCGAGGCATTGTCCGGTATTCTGAACGGCGCCGACACCCAGCAATGGAACCCGGCAACAGATGCTTATCTGGCCAGCACTTATAACAAGAGCACGCTTACCAAAAAAGCCATCAATAAACTGGCGTTGCAAGCGCTGTTTGAATTACCGCAGGACAAAACGATACCGCTGTTTTCGGTGGTGACTCGGCTGACTCAGCAGAAGGGAATCGATCTGATACTCGACGCCATACCGATGCTGCAAAATACCAGTTTACAATTTGCCATACTCGGTACAGGTGACAAAAGGCTGGAACTCCGATTGCGCAATTGCGCCAGAAAACATCGCGACCGATTCGCAATTAAACTCGCCTATAACGAGAGCTGGGCGCACCTGGCTATCGCCGGTGCCGATGCTTTTCTGATGCCTTCGCGCTTTGAGCCCTGCGGACTGACTCAGCTCTATAGTCTGCGCTACGGCACGATTCCAGTCGTACATGCTGTTGGCGGGCTGATGGATACGGTAATAGACGCCTCTGCAGATAACCTTGCCGCAAAAAAAGCCAATGGAGTGCAATACAAAAAAGACACGGCCAAATCGCTGGTCAGAGCCATTCAGCAAACGCTCAAGCTTTACGACGATAAGCCGGTCTGGAAATCAATGCAAAGAGCAGCCATGCAACAGGATTTTTCCTGGCCGACTGCCGCCGAACAATATATGGCCTTGTACAAACAAATACTGTCCGGGAATTAAATCTATATCTGAACAACAGCGGTCAGTTTAACCAGTTCGACGATAGATTGTGCCTTCATCTTCGCCATGACTCTCGATCGATGCAGCTCAACAGTGCGATGACTAAGGCCGAGTTGGTTGGCAATTTCCTTATTGGTCATGCCTTCCAGCACCAGATCCAGAACTTCCCGCTCTCGGCGGGTCAGACTGCCAATCCGGTCATTAACATGGCAAGCTTCGGCATAGCGTTTTTGAATATGTTGATCGCGATCGACTGCTTCCTGTACCCGGGCCAATAATTCCACATCTTTGAAGGGTTTTTGCAGGAAATCGATAGCACCGGCGCGCATAGCACGCACGGATAACGGCACGCTGGGACTGGAGCTGATAAAGATAATAGAAGGCTGTACGTCGTACTGCGACAAGGTCTCCTGTAATTCTAGGCCGTCCATACCAGGCAGTTCAACGTCCAGTACCAGGCAACCGCCCTGCTCATGATAGGAATCCAGATATTGCTCAGCTGAGGAATACAGCTCAACGTTGAAACCGGCAATATGGAGTGTTTTTTCAATAGACTGGCGCCATGATGCTTCGTCATCAATTACCGCAATAGTGGTCATTTTCACATGCTCTCCCAAAGTTTGTTCAAAATGACCGGCGGCCCTCCGCCGACCATGCTTCCATCACCCAATAGTGGATATAAGCACAAAGCCCTGTTCAGCTCTAGGCTTGTACCAGGATTGTGTGATGAAGATCAATATTTTTAAACCCTAGCCAAATTCATCGACAACCCACCGACGAGTGTCAGAGTATAGCGCTACTTTAATAGTTCCAGTATAGGCTTTATCAATTGCCTGTTAAGGCAGACTCTCAACAATATGCGCTAATTGGCAGCAAATACTTTCACATCCGAGAGTATTTGCCGTGAAGAGCGGAAATACAGCTATAGCTGGGAGGAGATCTTGCTCCAACTGTCTCTCAAACCTATCGTCCGATTAAAAACCGGCATTTCCTGGGTCGAATAGCGACTGTCCAGACAAAAATAGCCCTGGCGCTCAAACTGGAAATGATCACCCACGCTCGCCGTTGCCAGACTGATTTCTGCTTTACATCCTCGCAAGATAACCAGGTTTTCAGGATTAATTGAATTCAGAAAATCAACACCGCTGGCAGCCGGGTTTTCTTCAATAAACAAACGATCGTATAAACGCACCTCGCAATCAATGTGCTGTTGCGCCGAAACCCAGTGAATAACACCCTTTGGTTTAACACCATCTTGAGGATCTTTTCCCAGAGAGTCTTCAACAATATGGGCGCGAACTTCAATAATGTTGCCCTGCTCATCCTTAACCGCTTCATCTGCTTCAATAACGTAAGCATTACGCAAACGCACACGCTTGCCTAATACCAGGCGTTTGTATTTTTTATTGGCTTCTTCAAGAAAATCTTCTTCTTCAATATACAATTCCTTTGTGAAAGGTAATTCACGTGATCCCAGCTCTTCCCGATTCGGATGCGCCGCCGCTTCCAGCAATTCCGTTTTATCCTCCGCGAAATTTGTCAGTACCAGTTTTAATGGACGCAATACGCACATCGCGCGTGGCGCATTTTTATCCAGGTCTTCACGAATGCTGTATTCCAGCATACCGACATCCACCATACCCTCAGAGCGCGTAACGCCGATGCGATCGCAGAAATTGCGGATCGCGGCGGGTGTTACACCGCGCCGTCGCAACCCCGAGACGGTTGGCATGCGCGGATCATTCCAACCATCGACATGACCTTCATCCACCAGCTGTTTTAAACGCCGCTTGCTGGTAATGGTGTAACTCAAATTCAAACGCGCAAATTCATACTGATGTGGTCTTGCCGGCACCGGCAAATTTTCGATAAACCAGTCATAAAGTGGCCGATGATCTTCAAATTCCAGTGTGCAGATTGAATGACTTATTTTTTCAATAGCATCACTTTGTCCATGCGTAAAATCATAGGACGGATAAATACACCACTTATCACCGGTTCGATGGTGATGAGCCTTTCTGACGCGATACAAAACCGGGTCACGCATATTCATATTGGGTGAAGCCATATCAATCTTTGCTCGCAGCGAACAGCGGCCTTCCTCGAATTCACCGGCACGCATTTTCTCAAACAAGCTCAGGTTATCTTTTATACTGCGATCCCGGTAAGGGCTGTTCTTGCCTGGGGTGGTCAAGGTACCGCGATACTCCCGAGCCTGCTCCGGGCTTAAATCGCAGACATACGCCTTACCTTGCTCGATCAGATACAATGCCCACTCATATATCTGATCAAAATAGTCCGACGCATAGCGGACCTCGCCGTGCCATTGATAGCCAAGCCACTTAACATCCTCCATGATCGAATCGACATACTCCTGGTTTTCCTTTTCCGGATTAGTATCATCAAAACGCAGATTACAGGTGCCACCAAATTCCTCAGCCAGACCAAAATTGAGACAGATTGATTTGGCGTGACCAATGTGTAGATAGCCGTTGGGTTCGGGTGGGAAACGGGTTGCAATCGATTGCACCTTACCTTCGTTCAGATCGCGTTTGATGATCTGTTGGATGAAGTGAAGGGGTTTGGATTCGTTGCCGGACGTGTTATCTGTGCTCATGCCTAAGTGCTCGGTATCTTCCGGGTTCAAAATTCAGCAACCGAAAACTCAGCGGCTGAAGCTCATTATCTTCCAAGATTGTTGGTCGGGACGGCAGGATTTGGCAGAAAACTGCATCCTGCGTTTTCTGCATTCCGGCCATCCGTGGCCATCAAAGCTTTCCAGGTTCCATCCACCCGCTCAAGTTTAAAAAATAAAGGCCTTCACGAACAGTGAAAGGCCTTTATTTTTTAAACTGGTCGGGACGGCAGGATTTGAACCTGCGACCTCCACACCCCCAGTGTGATGCGCTACCAAGCTGCGCTACGCCCCGACGAAGGCGTTGGACTTTAATCGATTATTCATTGCTTTGAAAGCCTTGAATACCACTATGCCGACTCTGAGTTATCAGAAAATAATTTTATCTTGAATTAACCTGCTCATTCGACTTCAAAGCTGATGAGCGAAGCTGAGACGAGGCAAAAGCAAACGAAAAAGCGGAGTTTATGTGCAAATAAATGAGCATTTTGAGTGCGCTTTTAACGAAGTATCAGCAAGCGCAGCTGCTTTGAAGCTAGCGCTTAAGGATATGCAGTATTTCTTCCAACTCCAACCGCACCTGACGAATAATTTGCTGACTTTGCGAGGTGTCTTCTTTGGCGATATCGCCGGATAACTGCAGACGGGCACCGCCAATGGTATAGCCCTGATCATAGAGCAGGCTGCGGATTTGCCGGATCAGGATAACATCGTGACGTTGATAGTAACGGCGATTACCCCGTCTCTTTACGGGCTTCAGCTGCGGGAATTCCTGTTCCCAGTAGCGCAGAACATGCGGTTTGACCTGACACAAATCGCTGACTTCGCCAATCGTGAAGTAGCGCTTGTTCGGTATCGTGACCAGTTCACTGTTATTACTGGCTTCCAGCATACGCTTCGACTCTAGCCTTTAGTTTCTGCCCGGGTCTGAAAGTAACCACTCGACGCGCCGAAATCGGTATTTCTTCGCCGGTTTTCGGATTACGCCCAGGCCGCTCATTTTTAACACGCAAGGTGAAGTTGCCAAACCCGGAAAGTTTCACATCTTCGCCAGCTGCCAGTGCATCCCGCACCTCTTCAAAAAATAGCTCCACCAATTCTTTGGCTTCTCGCTTATTTAGTCCCAATTCATTGAACAGCATTTCGGCCATTGCGGCTTTGGTCAATGCCATAACTGTTGTTACTCCCTAAGCGTAACACCCAGGTTTTCGGTTAGTGCCACCAGGATTTCTGAGGTGGCGGATTCAATTTCAACGTCGGTAAGAGTGCGCGAAATTTCCTGTAAAATCAAGCCTATTGCGAAACTTTTTCGACCCGGTGTCACCCCTTTTCCGCTGTAAACGTCGAACAATCTGACCTCGGTCAAGGTCTCCGGAGCCACCTTTTGGATGCAATCTTGCACCTCTTCCCAGCGCACTGTTTCGTCCACCTCAAACGAGAAATCCCGGCGTATGCTGGGGAAACGGGATATCGGACTAAACACGGGGGGCGTCGCGGAGAGCAGCCGACACAGCTCCAGCTCGAAAACAAAGGCCGCTGTTCCAAGATCGAGTTGCTTAACAATGCTCGGATGGATTGCGCCGAGCCAGCCTATTGGCTGTTGACCCCGGTAAATTCGCGCCGATTGGCCCGGATGCAGGGCGGCATGCGTCTCGCTCACATAGCGAATATCACCGATCCCCTCCCCGACAGCCAGTAACCGCTCAACATCGCCCTTAATATCGTAAAAATCGACCGCTGCTGCGTCTGCCTGCCAGCCTTCTGCCAAGCGCGGGCCATAGCACAAGCCGGCCAGCAAGCGCTCTTCAATCACATCCTGACCATCCGGACAATAGCGACTACCCGTTTCAAACAACTTAAGCTGCTTTTGCTGCCGGTTGATGTTGTAAACCAGGGTATTCAACAGACTTCCGATCAGGCTGCTGCGCATCACCGACAAATCAGCCGAAATTGGATTGCGCAATTGCAGGGGCTGCGCATCAGGATCAATCAGGCGTTGCAGCGCAGGATCGATAAAGCTGTAGGTCACCACTTCCTGATAGCCGTTATCGAGCAAAATCGAAGTAATCCGCTCAACCGATTGACGGAATTCGGATGCCTGTGGGTGACGCGGGATAAAAGCCGGTAAGCGGCGTGGAATTCGATCGTAGCCACGTAAACGTGCCAGCTCTTCAATCATATCCGCTTCAATATTCAGGTCGAAACGGTAACTGGGGGGTTGTACTTGCCAACTGCCTTTACCGCCTTTGATCGTGCAACCCGTACTCTTAAGTATGCTTTCCACCTCTTTGGCAGCAAAGTTACAACCTAGCAGGCGCTTTATCTCGCCGGCACGCAGCCAGACAACCGGCTTGACCGGAATGGCCGCCGCTTCTTTGATATCAATGACCGGTCCGGCTTCTCCACCGGCGATTTCCAATAGCAATCCGGTCGCACGTTCGATGGCTCGACGCTGCAAATCCGGATCGACGCCGCGCTCAAAACGATGTGAAGAATCGGTATGTAAGCCAAATTGACGGGCCCGGCCCATAATCACAGCTGGTGCAAAATAAGCACTTTCGAAAAAGATATCGCAGGTATCGTTCTCAACCCCGGAATCGGCACCACCCATTACACCTGCCAGGGCCAATGCCTGCTGTTGGTCGGCAATCACCAGACTCTCTGCATTCAGCTTAATCTCTACGCCATCCAGCAAGGTCAGGCTTTCACCCTGCTCAGCCATGCGCACATGGATCCCGCCCTTCAGTTTGCGCAGGTCAAAACCGTGCATAGGCTGACCCAGCTCAAGCATGACAAAATTGGTGATATCGACCACCGGGTGAATTGCACGGATGCCTCCACGGCGCAGCTTTTCAACCATCCACCACGGTGTTTTTGCGGCGGGATCAATATTGCGAATCACGCGGCCACAGTAACGCGGACAGGCCTGTGTCGCTTCCAGCTTGACCGGCAGGGTGTCTTTGATCGACGCCCTGACCGGCTTGATTGTCGGCGGACTCAAAACCAGGCCATTGGCTGCAGCGCATTCCCGCGCCAGACCTATCATGCTCAGACAATCACCTCGATTAGGGGTCAGGTCGATTTCGATAATGTGATCATTCAGATCAAGATACTCACGAATATCGGTACCCACCGGAGCATTTCCCGGCAGGGCCAGCAGACCGGCAGACTTTTCGGCGAGACCCAGCTCTGCCTCGGAACACAACATGCCAAACGACTCAACACCACGCAGTTTGCCCTTATTGATCTTTATATCACCGGGCAATACCGCACCCACCAACGCCAGCGGTGCTTTCATGCCGGCTACTGCATTCGATGCGCCGCAGACGATCTGCAGCAACTCACCCTGACCCGCATCAACCTTGCAGACGCGTAAACGATCAGCATCCGGATGTTTTTCCAGCTCGATGATCTCGGCGACCAGCACACCGCTGAATTCGGGTGCAGCCGGTTCACAGGCATCCACTTCCAGGCCCAGCAGGTTGAATTGCTCCAGCAACCTGTCGTGGTCAACCGGCAGTGCAATCAGTTCTCGTAACCAGTTTTCACTGAATCTCATGTTCTTATCTCAGGAAAGTGTTCTATCTAAACTGTTTCAGAAACCGTAAATCGTTTTCGAAATACAGGCGTATATCGTTGACGCCATAACGCAACATAGCCAGGCGTTCAACACCCATACCAAAGGCATAACCGCTGTATTGGTTACTATCAACACCCGCGTATTTGAAAACTTCCGGATGCACCATGCCACTGCCCAGAATCTCCAACCAACCGGTTTGCTTGCAGATACGACAACCCTTGCCCAGACATTTAACGCACTGCACGTCGACTTCAGCCGATGGCTCTGTAAACGGAAAGTAAGACGGACGATAACGGGTTTTTAAATCGTCTCGTTCAAAAAATGCCTTTAAAAATACATCCAGCGTACCCATCAAATCCGCCATGCTGATGTTTTCATCCACCAGCAAACCTTCCACCTGATGAAACATCGGAGTGTGCGTCATATCGGAATCACAACGGTAAACACGACCGGGCACAATGATTCGGAACGGCGGTTGGCTTTTTTCCATCACGCGGATTTGAACCGGCGAAGTATGCGTACGCAGCAACTTGCCATTCTCAAAATAGAAGGTGTCGTGCATGGCACGCGCCGGATGATATTCGGGAATATTCAGCGCTTCGAAGTTGTAATATTCGTTTTCAATCTCGGGCCCTTCCGCAACTTCAAAACCCAGTTGTATGAAAATCGATTCAATGCGCCTTAAAGTTCTCGTAATAGGATGCAAGCCACCGACAGGAGTGGCACGACCGGGCAAGCTGATATCGATGGTTTCCGATGCAAGTTGCTCATTGGTTGCGGCCCGTTGCAGTTCAACTTTTCGCGCTTCCAGTAAATCCTGCAACGCCTGCTTGAGCAGATTAATTTGCTGGCCGGCCTGCTTGCGTGTGTCCGGATCCAGCTGGCCCAACTGTTTAAGCTGTGCAGTGATCAAACCTTTCTTGCCCAGATATTTAACCCGCACTTCATCCAGTGCATTCAGGTCAGTCGCGTTATTCGCGTCGCTCAAAGCCTGTTTTTGTAGTGTTTCTATCAACTCAGCCATGGCTGTTCTCTTTGATCTGATTATTTTAAATAGCAGTAATTTATTTCTATCTGGCTTTTCCCTGAAACGCAAAAAGGGGAAAACCTGAGGTCTTCCCCTTTTAATTCAATTGCTCACAGACAGGATGGTTAGGCCAGGGAAGCTTTCGCCTGTTCTGCGAGCTGGCTAAATGCCGGTTTATCATTAACAGCCAGTTCCGCCAATACCTTACGATCAATCTCGATATTGGATTTCTTCAGGCCATTGATTAAACAACTGTACGATAAACCGTTCTCGTGCGCCGCTGCGTTAATACGCACAATCCATAAGGCTCGGAATTGACGTTTGCGTTGACGACGATCACGAAAAGCGTATTGACCGGCTTTGGTAACAGCCTGCTTGGCAACACGTAACACGCGGGAACGCGCGCCACGATAACCTTTGGCTTTGTCCAGAATCTTTTTGTGCCGCGCCTTGGCGGTCACACCACGTTTTACTCTTGGCATGATATTTCTCCGTTATGCGTAGGGCAGCATTTGTTTAACACTACGCACATCGCTGGCGGTAATAGCCAGGGGATCACGCAAGTGGCGTTTCCGTTTGGAATCTTTTTTCGTCAGGATATGACGACGATGCGATTGTCCGCGTTTAATACGGCCGGACGCGGTTACTTTAAACCGCTTCGCCGCTCCGCGGTTGGTTTTTAACTTGGGCATTTTTCACTCCTTACTGTTCTAACGTGACTATGACAATGAAGCAGGCAATGCCCTGCCAGACTTCATCAAATTACACAGACAAGGCGGATATCCCCTGTCTTGAGTGTTCTACTTTTTAGGTGCGAGAACCATCACCATCTGTCGGCCTTCCATCTGTGGAAACTGTTCCACCAGACCGATACTTTCCAGATCCTTTTCAATACGTTTCAAAAATTCCAGCCCCAGTTCCTGATGCGTAATTTCGCGACCGCGAAAACGCATGGTGACCTTGGCTTTATCGCCTTCCGTCAGAAAGCGGGTCAAATTGCGTAGCTTAACCTGATAATCACCCTCTTCAGTAGCAGGGCGAAATTTCACTTCCTTAACGTGAATTTGTTTCTGTCTTCTCTTGGCCTGGTGTGCCTTCTTACTTTGCTCAAACTTGAACTTGCCATAATCCATCACCCGGCAAACCGGTGGTTTTGCCGTCGGCACAATTTCCACCAGATCCATTCCAGCTTCTTCAGCCCGGGCCAGGGCTTCTTCGAGGGTTAATACACCGACTTGCTCTCCATCACGACCAATCAACCGAACTTCGGGTGTGCTGATCAATTCGTTCAGTCGGTGCTGTTTTTTTTCAGCGATAAGCTGCTACCTCCTCACTTCGTTAAAAAATGCAGGCCCTATAAATGCTAACGACCGCGGCTCGCGATTTCTGCGGTGAGCTTTTCGGTCAATGCCGTTAAAGACATGGAACCGAGATCTTCACCATCTCGCGTGCGCACGGCCACGGTGCCTGCTTCGACCTCGCGATCCCCGACCACTAACATGTAGGGAACGCGCTGCAATGTATGCTCGCGGATTTTAAAGCCGATCTTCTCGTTTCTCAAGTCCGCTTCGACTCGGAGTCCCTGTTTTTTAAGGATTTTTTCGATCTCAGAGACCCGCTCGGCCTGTTTATCGGTAATACCGGCGACTACCGCCTGCACCGGCGACAACCATAAGGGTAATTTGCCTGCGTAGTGTTCGATCAAAACGCCGATAAACCGCTCCATTGAGCCGAGTATCGCGCGATGTATCATGACCGGAGTCTGGCGACTGCCATCCTCGGCAACGTACTCTGCACCGAGGCGACCAGGCATGGAAAAATCGAGCTGGATCGTACCACATTGCCAGACACGACCCAGACAATCTTTCAGCGAAAACTCAATCTTGGGTCCGTAGAAGGCACCTTCACCCGGTTGCACCTTGTAATCAAGGCCTTTGTGCTGCAAGGCACTTTCCAGGGCTGCCTCGGCGCGATCCCACAAGGCATCGTCGCCAACCCGTTTTTGTGGCCGGGTTGAAAAGGCCAGTAGCACATCGTCAAAACCGAAATCCCGATAAGCATGAAAGACCAGATCGATAAAATCCGACACCTCACTGAGAATCTGTCCTTCCGTACAAAAAATATGCGCATCATCCTGCACAAATCCGCGAATACGCATAATGCCATGCAGAGTACCGGAGGCTTCATTACGATGGCAGGAACCAAATTCGGCCATGCGCAGTGGCAGGTCGCGATAACTCTTCAGCCCCTGGTTATAAATCTGGATATGGCAGGGACAGTTCATCGGCTTGATGGCGTAATCGCGATTTTCGGTCTGCGTGGTAAACATATCTTCCTTGAATTTCTCCCAGTGACCCGAGCGTTCCCACAAACTGCGATCGACCAGTTGCGGTGTGTTCACTTCCTGATAACCGTGCCGGCCGATCAACTGGCGTATGTAGTTCTGTATCAGAACGTAAACCATCCAACCACGCGGGTGCCAGAACACCATGCCAGGTGCTTCTTCCTGCAGATGGAATAAATCCAGCGCTCGCCCAAGTTTGCGATGATCTCGTTTTTCAGCCTCTTCGAGCCGAAACAGATAATCCTTAAGCTGCTTTTTGTCCGGCCAGGCAGTTCCATAAATGCGTTGCAGCATTTCATTATTGGAATCACCCCGCCAATAGGCACCGGCGAGCCGGGTTAATTTAAACGCTTTAATGTGACCGGTGCTGGGAACGTGTGGCCCCCGACACAAATCGGTAAAGTCGCCCTGACGATAGAGTGAAATATCTTCGTTACCGGGAATACCGGCGATAATCTCAGCCTTATACTCTTCACCCAGCTCACGAAAAAACTTCACCGCCTCATCACGCGGCATAACCGAACGTTCCACCTCTATATCCGCTTTCGCCAATTCAGCCATCCTGGCTTCTATGGCTTCAAGATCCTCAGGTGTAAATCCGCGCTCAAAAGCAAAATCGTAATAGAAGCCGTTTTCGATCACCGGGCCGATCGTTACCTGCGCTGAGGGAAATAATTGTTTTACGGCCTGAGCCATCAAATGCGCGGTGGAGTGACGAATCACTTCCAGTCCGGCTTCATCCTTCGGCGTCAGGATACTGATTTCAGCGTCTTGCTCGACGACATATCGGGTATCCACTTCCCGGCCGTCGACAACACCGGCCAAAGCCACTTTGACCAATCCGGGACCAATGGATTCAGCGATTTGATAAACGGTTACAGGGGTTTCAAATGACTTTTTCGAACCATCAGGCAGGGTAATAACGGGCATTATATTTTCCTCTCCAGTGGTGACCACTACCAAAGGCCACTTGGGCTAACGTTGCTAATTTGAGATCGAATACCGGGATTCGATCTGGTAGATCCGGCAATCCAGAATGGGTCTTAACGGACTGCCAACGGGGCGCAAATTATAAAGCGACAATCAATAATTGCAAAGCCAGTGTGACCAAAGCTGACCATTATTGACACAGATTAATTTTGCAATTGAGCACCTCGCCGACATATAAACAAGCCAGGTTCGATTTTCGCCAGATAGGGCTTGTCTGTAGCATAACGACGTGAACCAGTCCGCATATCGATCCCCAACGAGATGGCACAGAATATGCAGCGTCAAACTCAAGGATGGTGAATTCACGCGTAAAAGTCAGGTGAATTACCAATAGGTTTCACGGATGAAAGATCGAAAGGCAACAAGGAGGGTAAAAGTATGAACCGCAATACACTCCTATTCGATGCGATGCAAAAATTTTCAGTAAATGTAGTATTGGGTCTGGCTTTGACTCTGTTATCGTTACCCACGATTGCGGAGCAACCTTCTTATCCAGTCGCCGATTCAGAGGTCGCAGCCCTGAGTGCGGGAAGACAACATATCTGGATATATGGCGATCAACGTATACAGGTTTTCAGCTCTGACGGCAGTCAACTGATAGATCACTATCTGCCCGATTCACCTACCAATCATTCCGCGGCGGATCTGAGCTTTGGTTTTGACAGTGTCTGGCTGGCAATTGGTCGCAGCGTGTATCAGTTTGATGAACAGGGCAAGCTGATTAAGCGGCGTGTTTTTCACAATACCGTTCACGCGATTCATTTCGATAATCTGAAATCACAGATTTTGGTCACCACCGCAAGTCATGTAATCATCTTAGATAGAAAAGGACAGGAACTGAAGCGCCTGCGAACACACTTGCCGAATATTGCGTAGTTTTGTTGCAGGACCGATGCAATCAGTTTTGATTTTCCGGACTGTTCATCCAGTCCTCAGCAGGCTGATTTAAACTGCAAAAATCGATTATTGCGCTGCGCATATTGTGCAACGGTAACACACGCCAGGCAGCCCCTATAGCCTTTGCCGCTTTCGGCATCCCAAATACCACGGCAGTGCTTTCATCTTCTGCAATCGTCATGGCGCCTGCTTCACGCATCTTCAACAAACCCCGCGCTCCGTTGTCACCCATGCCGGTTAGGATAATACCCAATGCCCTTTCACCAACGTACCGTGCAACAGATTCGAACAGACAGTCGATGTCTGGCGAGTAATGATCTTCTTCAGTTCTCTCAGTCAATTTGACGATAAATCCTCTGCGCGATTTACTCAGCCTAATATGTTGGGCACCCGGAGTGATATAGGCGACACCTTCACATAACAACTCATTCTGCTCTGCTTCTTTGACTTTTATCGGTAAAACAGAATCCAGCCGTTTGGCAAATTGTGCCGTAAACCGCGCGGGTAAATGGATGGCGATAATAACAGCCGGCATATTGCGATTAAGATGAGTGATTATGTATTCAACCGCACTCGTGCCCCCGGTAGATGCTCCCACGGCAATAACCAACTTGGAAGGCTTTGGTTCCAGTGCATGCAGATCTTCCATGGCGGAGGTGGCAAACTCAATTCGCCTGGGTCGAGTTTTTGAAGCATCTATAATTTTCTGGATCAGCATGGGAGCAAAATCGATTAACTTGTCAGCCGCCTGCAGCTTTGGAATAACATCTATCGCTCCGGCACGCAATGCCTCAAATGCCTTTGCATCGTTGCCCGTAGTTGCTGCAGAAATAATCAGTGTTGGTATCGGTTGATAGCGCATTAATTGCTTGAGAAATGTAATACCGTCGACTTGTGGCATTTCCAGATCCAGTAGAATCACTTCCGGCTGTAAACGCAATACCATTTCACGGCCTTGGATAGCATCCGCTGCCGTACCGATGACGGCCACTTCTTCGCTCTGGCCAAGTATGCGCGTGTACAGTTCCCGCATACTGGCTGCATCATCAATTATCAGGACACGAATCGCCACCTATCCCCCTTTTCCAGCGAGTCATCATAGCAGCATATCCATTATTACCATTATTATCGCCACTTTGTTGTAAATATTGAGGGGCTAGACTACAAAACAACGACATTTGGCAAGCATTTGCTAGAATAACACCATTTCTTCGGCCAATTTGCTAGCTTATGCAATCAGATTTAGATTTTATTCTGCAAACCCTGTTCAGCGAAGATTCGCCGGATAGTCTGTTCGACCCTAATACTCAATTTGATACTACAGGACAACCGAATCCAGCCAAAACACTGAATGCCGCTTTTGCTCTGGTTTTATCGGGCAGACCAAGGGGCATGCAGAAACTGCAGGAATATACTGAACAGTCGGGGGAAAACGAGCAATGGGCGAAAGTGGCTCGGTTTTACCTGACAGCGATACAAAGAATATATTGTGAAATTAAAGATCAGCGCGGCGCGCTGCCGGAATTAGACCTGAAGATTAAGCAGTTGGCTGATAATTTAAAACGAGGACCCAGGACAACAACAGAAGAGCAGCGATGGGAAAATGTTTGGCAGGTTTTTTTCCCGGAAGCGGTTGGTGTTCTATCAAATCCTTCGGCCGCCGTTGAGTTATTGCGTAACAAACGTCGGATTACAATCAATCAAATCAATCACAATCCCATTACAGATCCGGCAACAGAAATTTTATTCACATCCAATGTGCTTTTAACAATTCCCGACAAAGCCACGGATATTGATAGCCTTGATCTTAAACCAAAAATAAAACAACAACTTAAATCAGTATCTACTGAATCACAACAATACTGGTACGACCACCCCATCCCTATCGGTGTCAAACCGGAGCAGAATGAAATTCTGTATGGATTGGTTATGCTTGATCGTGCGCTTGACTACGAGCGCCAGCGGGGCAATCTCAGTTCAAACAAAATTCGCTGTGTTCTGTCTGTCTCAGTCACTCACTCTGGTCTTCACGCAATAGCCAAAGAATATATAGAGGATCTGTTTCTAAAAAACGGAAAACTCAATAATATCGAGCTCTACGTTTTTACCGATGATGACACACAGCATTTAATTAATCAGGTGTTTGCGCCGGCTGCCAAACACTACTTACACCACAAACAGGCAAAGCAATTGTTACAGGTGCTCGGCGTTGACGGGTGCTATGGCCGCCACTACAGTTTTTTAAAAGCCATTGCGGCGCTTTGGCAACTGACTATCGATCCCGGTATCAAGGCAACCTTCAAGATCGATCTTGACCAGGTATTTCCTCAACACAAGCTGGTAACCTCCACAGGCAAATCAGCGCTTGAGCATTTCAAAACAAACCTCTGGGGTGCCACAGGCACTGATTCCGAAGGCAAGCCGGTTGAATTAGGTATGCTTGCAGGCGCGTTGGTAAACCAGACTGATATCGACCAATCCCTGTTTACAGCGGACGTAAAACCACCTTCATCAGCACCGGTATTTGATGAGCGCATTTTTTACAGTCGCCTGCCTCAGGCCGTTTCCACCGAGGCCGAGATGATGTATCGCCGGCGCAGTATTCAGAAAGAGCCGAAACATTGCCTGCAGCGTGTTCATGTCACCGGTGGTACGAATGGTATATTGCTTGACCATTTAAAACGTTATCGCTGTTTCACACCTTCTTTTATTGCACGTGCCGAAGACCAGGCATACATCCTTTCAACTTTCAATCAATCATCAACGCAACTCGCCTATTTACATTGCGAGGGCCTGATAATGCGTCACGACAAAGAATCCTTTGCTCAACAATCCATAAAATCCAATCACATCGGAAAATTGTTGGGTGACTATTTACGGATTCTCTATTTCTCAAGTTACGCTCAATGCGTATCAGAAAAACTTCAAGACGTTAAAGATAAACTCTCGCCTTTCAGTGGCTGCTTTATTTCTTACTTGCCGCTTACAGTCGTGTATTTGCGCTTTTGTTTAAAAGCGGCTTACTTTTTTTCGGAGGGGCGTAATGAATCAGGCGAGCAATTTATTCTTGAAGGCGTTGCACGTCTTGAAGAAGCGATTCGACATACCACAGACAGGCCTAACCGCATCCAGCATCAGTACCTGTTAGAACGTCAGGGTTGGGAGCTTTACTACGACACACTGAAACAATGGCAAAAAGCCCTGCCGCAAAATGAAGCATTTGAGAAAGTACTCAAAGACAAAACCGAGTACCTTGTCGAGCAGTGTAGGATTGGGGAATAAAAAACGTGATACATCGCAAGCTAAAGTTTGAATTCAGTGGACGCGTTGGTAGGCGCGATTGGACTCGAACCAATGACCCCCACCATGTGAAGGTATTCTGGCAAAAACAAGGAAAAACAAATTAGCACATTATAGGCTTGTTATTCAGTCACTTACGAACGTGTAGCCGTTTTAGGTAGTTTGTGTTTGTTCAGGGTTGTGCTATATTACTGGCTACACATTGGCTACACGGGACAGACCATGACGACAACAGCCACCAAAAACACCAGTATTACACTGAAACAGGCACGCGATTTTATGGAGTCGGCAGCCGAGCGAGAACAGCTTGGTTGTACACGGATTGCCGGGTTTCACCTGATGCGGACGAAAGCCGGCGCATCCTGGCGGTATCGGTATACCGACCTGACCGGTAAGCGGCGGGTATACACCATTGGCACCTACCCGGCACTGATTCCCGAGGTTGCTGCTTTGTCCGCGCTGGACTTCCGCAGCCGTAAAGCCGACCCGCAGGCCGAACAGACCGAAAAAAAACGCAAAGCGGTAAAAGAAAAAAAGCATTATCGGCCCGAACCATCGGGGCATACTTCCACGGCCCATACACTGATTTTCAAAGCCGCAAGAAAAACGCAGGCAGGCATAACCTCAATTTTATTTCCCACCATTTCGGGCACCTGTTCGGCCGCGATATGTTGAGTATCGAAAAAGACGACATTCACGCATGGCAAAAAGACTGCGAAAAAAAGGGATTGTCACGCGCTACGCTTGCCCGCAGTTATTCCGCTTTAAAAAGCATGATTAAGCAAGCCTATGATAACAATGTGATTCAGGATAACCCGCTAAAGCATGTGAAGTTATCCGAGATTAAAGCGCAGGAAAAGAAGCAGTCAGAGAGTGCTGATAAACGCAAAATCAGACGGCTGCTAACCCGAAAAGAATTGCAGGGTATTAGCAAAGGGTTGACCTTATTCGCCGATGAAGTACGACGGCAGCGACGCAATAGCCGCAAGCATGGCAAACCGGAATTGCCGGATCTGGATCAGGTTGTTTATCCGCATTGGTTTATCCCGTTTTGCAATCTTGCATTGCATACCGGATTGCGGCCCGGTGATCTGTATACGTTGACGTGGGTAGAACTGAATATCAATTTTAAGCGGCTGGACAAAACACCCGAAAAGACTCTACACGTTGAAAACCCGCCGAGGGTATCGTTCAAACTAAACAACGTCATTTACCCCATGATGCGGGACTGGTGGGAACAAAACGGTAAACCGCTGGATGGTCTGGTATTTCCTTCACGTACTGGCGATCAATTGGATAAAAAATCCCATATCAAACCGTGGTCAAAAGTGAAGCGTTTAGGCGGACTGGACAGCAATTTGAATTTTTATTCCTTTCGGCATCATTTTATTTCCCGGCTGGTGACAAACGGCGTACCGCTGTTAGATGTTGCGCGGCTGGCCGGTCACAAAAGCGCCGCTATGATTGAGACGCATTACCATCATTTAAGCCCGACCAAAGCCGACGAAGTCATGCAGACCTATGGTGATTCACTGGCGGAGGGTAAGGCATGAAAAGAAAAACAACGGGTAGACGATTTTCAAAAGTCGAAACAATCACTATTGAACCGCAAGACAGTATCCAGTCTGCGCAGTCAGTGTTACTCAATATAGGCGAAAATTTCGGCGACAAAATAAAGCGCATACGAACCATGGCGGAAACCGTTCTTACAAACGCGGGGTTGCCATGCGCTCCGATTCTATTCATGGATGGTGATTTGTGGACGGACATTCGCCCGAAAATATTTCAAGGGTCGGCACATATCGGTCACTATGTGACTAAAAAACTGGGTAAAGACCACGACAGTCTGGAAGGTATCGCCGCACGCATTATTGATAATGCCGATACTATCGAAACGAAAACCGGCGATATCAGGGATGCTGCCATTTTTGAAATCGGGCGACTGTATCAGCTTGGTATTGTGTACGGAATTGATATTTCTAGTAAAAGCAAAGGCGGCAAACACGGCGGCGGGCAAAACTGTAAAGTATCCGATAAAGACCTGCTGCTGGCATACAATAGACTGCAAGCGCCGAAATATAACCGCGCCACAATACTAGGCGAACATTTCGGGATATCAGATTCTGCAATCCGGCAGAGACTCAAAAAACTGCTTTAAATACCCCTTCCAAAAAAAGCGCAAGTGCAACTTAGTTGCCTTGCGCTTTCTTTGTTTTACTTCGGGTTATCGAAACTTTGAATCCGAGGAACGAAATGCAAGACACCATAACCGAACTTTTGCGGCCCGCCGAGTGCGCTGTATATCTTGGCATGAGTCGGTCCCGACTCTGGAAACTCACAGAAACGGACCCAACCTTCCCGAAAAAAATTGTTTTGTCGCCGCGCTGCGTAGGATGGCGCAAAACTGCCATAGACGAATGGCTACGGAAAAAAGAACAGGCGGCAGCGTAAGGGGGGCGACATGAAGAAAAAAAAGAAAACGCCGCGAGACAAGGCGCGGCGCATTGATAAGGACTACCTAAAAAACCTGGCGCAATTATACAACCCGCTGCAGAAACCGGCAACCCGGAAAGGCGGTGATAAATGAGCGCCCGCATACCTGACATTGGAACGTTGGCGAAACTTCCACTTTCTGAATACCTGGAACAACGCCCGCTTTATGCCGTTGCTAATGGCATTGATCCATTGCAGGTTGATGAGCGTGTCCAGAGTGTTTCCGCATTGGTTGGCGACATAACGACCGGCCCGCCCGATATATCCGAAATGAATTTATCAGACGCTGAACTAGAGTCTGCAAAACTTCATCCTGATTGCATCGTGCAAGAGTATCTCTTTGCAGATGTATCGATAGTGCCCGCACCTGGCAGCACCGGCAAAACAACATTGATGTTATATGAGGCGGTTTGTATCGCACTGAATCGGCCCTTGTACGGTTTAGAGGTTAAAAAACAGGGCTGGTTTTTAATGGTGACCGCCGAAGATCGCCGAGAATATCTAGCGGCGCGGCTACGCGAAATAATGAAAACAATGGATCTCAGTTTTGATGACCGTTTAAAAGTATATCGCTGTATCAGGATATGGGACGTTACCGGCGAGCCGGTAAAATTGGCATCATGCTTTGATGGCAATATCGGTTTGACCCCATTAGCGGATGACATTATCGCGAAATACTCGCCTGACCCGCCGATGGTTGTGCTGTTTGATCCGGTCGTTAGTTTCGGCGCAAGCGAAGCGATGATAAACGACAATGAACAAGCACTGATAACCGCCGCCCGTCGCATTGTTCGCGCTTTTAATTGTTGCGTTCGATTCATCGCACACACCGGCAAGCAAGCCGCCCGAGATAAACAGTTAGATCAGTACGCGAGCCGTGGCGGTAGCGCGTTAGCTGATGGCTCCCGCATGGTTACAGTCATGCAAACCTGGACCGACGAATGCGGCAAAATACCGCCGCCTGGCTGCACACCAGACCCCGATTCAAGTATTACAATTTTGGCTCGCGCCAAGTTGAGCTATGCAAAACCGAACCTGCCACTAATATGGATTAAGCGCACAGGCTTTGCCTTTGAATACTTCATTGATAACCCGTTATCGAAGGAAGAAAAAAGCGAGGCGACGCTAAACCAGCTTGAGCAATTTCTGAAAGCGGAAATTGCACAAGGCCGCAAGCATTCCAGAACGTCATTAGAGGCGGCCATAACCAATTACATGCCGAGAAAAGACTACCGGCCCGCCATTGACCTATTGATTGCGCACGGTCGCGTAGTTGAACGCGAGCTGCCGAAAGCCGAACGAGTAACCCGACGCAAAACATATCTTGCCTTGGCAGAATTCGGCGGAATTCCCAAAAATAGCGGTAACGGACAGGTCATAAACCTGCTGGTTAATAATGCCGCCGCCCTAAGAGAAAATAATGGCGGCATTATTCCTGCCGCCCATTTTCCCCCGGATTCCAATGCTGCCGAAAATACCCGGCAGGATTCGGCAGGATTGGCGGAATTAGATTACCAGTCACCCTTTATTGACCCGAGGAAAAATGAATAGTGAATACGCTGAAAGCAAAACGTTTCGACTCTCTGAAAATTTGAGCGTTGCATTCACTGTTGGCCCTGCAGGTTTCTGTTGCGAGTGGACGCAGGATATTCCTGAAAGCCTAAGCGCGGAAGAATTGCGCCTTTACAAGGTCGCCAGAAACGAAATGCTCCGCCGTTTGGCGCAACGTATGAACGGCAATGTTATTTGTGTTGACTGTTGAGGAACAAAAAAAATGAGCGATACAAAATTTATCCGAAGTGAAATTGCATTATCCGTTTTAGAGAGCATGCGGCATTGCATGGTTGAGTACCAGACGAACGCGGGCGCGGAAAAAGCGGAAGTAGCCTGCCCGATGATTCTTTTCGGCTACGAGGTTTTGGTAAACGAGTTAGGACCGGTCGAGGGGTTGAAATCAATTCGTGCCATGCTTGAGGATTTTGAAAGGCAGGTAGGGCAGTCGGGATGAAATTAAAAGAAGCATGCGCCCTATTGTTCGCCTCTGGCACCAAGCTGCCGGAACGAAAGGTTGACCCCGAGAAAAAACTTGCGCTTGAGAAAAGACAAATTGAGCGCGAATTGCGTCAACAGGGTTATTCAGTGAAACAAGCAAAGAAAGAGGTAGCGCGACGTTATGAAAAAAAATGATCAGACAGACGACGAAAAAAAACAGGCAGCCGAATATTACCGGCAGTGCGAAAGAGAATTTGTTCAGCGCAATGGCATGACGCGTTCACAAGCCAAGCTTGCGGTTTATTTAATGCGCAAGCGAAACAGATAAACTTTACTTTTGGAAATGAGCATGTATAATTATACACGTCTCCAAGATGACATTGGGTTGCGCGGGGCGTCGATTGATTCCGCCCCGCTGATGCAAGAGACTCGGGAGCAAACCAGAAAGGGTTGTGTTGAGTTATTCCACGACCGCAAGGGCTTTGATTGATTCGGCCTCTGGCATGTACCGTCTATTGACGGATGATTTTTTACATGCGGAGGCAAAAGTAAACCTCCGTGAATGGAGGTTTTTTATGAGTAAGATTGAAGAGCTTTTGCAAGAGCAAAAGCAAAGCTACGACTCGTTGAAATCCGGTTATGAGTTTCTCATTAACCGGTCTGACGAGCTGGAAGCAAAAATAGGCCGCATTGGCTTAAATGCTGGTCCTGCCGCAAACGGCCCTTATGCCGATCCCCGCGACGAAATCAAAGCGTTTTATAAAATGCTTGGCAAGCCTGTTGCGAATGTTGACAGCACACTGGTTGATCAATTCAAGCATTACGACCGCGCACTGAATCAATATTTGGTTGGTGGCGAATCCGCACTGACCACGGATATGCGCAATACCCTTTCCGTGGGTTCCGATCCTGGCGGCGGGTACTATGTGCTGCCGACCCGTTCAAGCCGAATCATCGAAAAGATTTTCGAGACAGATCCGATCCGAGCCGAAGCCGATTACATGGGCATGACCAGTGGTGATTCCCTGGAGTTGTTAGCTGACACCGGCGAAGCAGAAAGCGAATGGGTTGGCGAAACCGAAACCCGCGCAGATACCGGCGGCATTGAAGTCAAGAAAATTGATATTCCTTTGCACGAAATCTACGCGCAGCCGAAAGCAACACAGAAGTTGCTTGATACAGCAGGCGAAAATGTTGGCCAGATCATTGAAACGAGAATTGCAAAAGCCTTTGCTCGAAAGGGTGGACAAGCGTTTGTCAGTGGCAACGGCGTAACCCGCCCGAAAGGTTTTCTGACCTATACCGCAGTCACTACCACGGACGACACGCGAGCATTTGGACAATTGCAATATATCGCTACCGGCACAAGTGGCAGTTTTGGCAAATTCAATACCACGACCGCCAGCGCCGATGATGTCGGTTCACTGGTTGACCTGCAAACTTCGCTTAAATCCGAATATTTAGCTAATGCTAAATTTTACATGGCGCGTAGTACTGCCGGTACGGTTCGCAAAATGCGCGACGAAAACGGCAATCTGATCTGGCAGAACCAATTGCAAGCCGGTCAGCCCGCGCTTTTATTGGGTCACCCGGTTGTGTTGTGTGAAACCATGCCCGCCATTGGCGCGGATTCGCTTTCAATCGCTTTCGGTGATATGCGTCAAGCCTATACCGTCATCGATATGCCGAGTATCCGCATCTTGCGCGACCCGTTCACATCTAAACCGTATGTGAAGTTTTACGCTTACTATCGCATGGGTGGCGGCTTGACTAACTCAGACGCGCTTAAGCTTCTGAAATTCAGCGCGAGCTAAGGGGCACACTATGAAAGATTTGCATTCAAACATTAAGAGTGTGCAACACGTACCAGCGGCGGCAGTGACTGCTACAGTCACACCTGCTGCGGCGGTTGACCTGTCAGGATTCAATTCTGTTGAATTCCTGATTGCAATCGGCACTATCACCAACATTGCCAACAGTCCAGCGCCTTCATGGGCATTTCACCTGGAGGAAAGCGATTCAGCGAGTACCGGCTTTACCGCTGTTACCAATAGCGATGATGTCTTGACTGGTTCCGCTGCTTCACCTGTTACCACACCTGACGGGACAACCGGGGTATTCCTGACAGTCAATGACGCAGACGACGACGCAGCAACGTATCGAATTGGTTACGTCGGCAATAAGCAGTACGTTCGTGTGATCAGCACAGCGAGTGACACACCCGGAAGCACGCCACTGTATATATGTGCAGTGTTAGGTAATCCGGCATTGTCACCGACGGCTGACTAAGGGTTATGGGCGCTTACTTTCCTGTTGTCCTTAGCGCCCAAGTGCGCGGTGTGTGCGTCCGTCTCTCCATGCCGCGCATTTTTTTACGTGACAGGGGTACCCAAAAAAGGTACAGCCCATACGCCCAGACCGCTCATCCCAGTTTTATTTTTATTCGCGATAGTTTCCAGAGATTGAGTTGAAATGAGACGAGCCTTACCGAAACCACCAGCACATTTACAGAAGCCAGGCGCTGATTTGTGGAAAATCATTGTTGCTGATTATGAAATCGTTGATTCTGGTGGACTTGCGCTACTAACGACTGCTTGCGAGTGTTTGGACCGGATGCGACAAGCACAAGCCGCGATAAAAAAACATGGCGCACTTATTAAGGATCGTTACGGTTGCCTGAAAAGTAATCCGGCTTGCGTACTTGAGCGCGATTCACGCAACGGTTATTTGCAATCGTTGAAAGCTTTGCAACTGGATGTTGCGGGCGACAAGTTACCCGGCAGACCACAAGGCAGTTAAATGACAGCGAAAAGAAAATTCACCCGCCGCAGACCTTCCGCTGATCAGTTATCGATTGGCGAACTTGCATGGCTTCGCGGTGATCCGGTTGATGACTTAACCGATTGGGAAGAATTCGATTTTTGGCTTCTGGATCATGGCGAACCATCGACCCATAAATGCAGAACAATTACACCTGCCGAGCTGCTGGAAACATACGGGCACCTATGCCCGCCCGCACGCAAAAAGGAATTGCAGAAAATGATTAAAGGTTTTGCCGAAGGCCGCGAGGTTGTTAGCGGCGGCAAGCTGATTAAAATTCAATACAAATCGAAAAAACCTGATTCGATTATTCCGAACAACGTTCACAGACTAACTTAATGTCAGTGCGCGCCTGCTGGAAAATATTTTGAGTCGGGAGGGGCATAATAAAAGTCGATCACGGAACACGCCTAGACCGAACGGGTGGTTATCATTTTCTAATTCGTAACAAAAGGACACCGGCTCCGGAGTTTTTTCCGTAACCGAAGAAACAGGTATTGCAAGCCTGAGCCAAGGGCTGCCGGGTAATCGTTCAATAAGTACCGGGTTTCTGTTACTTTTTCGCGCCAAAACTAAGTTAAAGTCGGTTGCCTGGCTCAGATTGGGCTATACTGTTGGCAGGAGCTGATAACTCCCAGCGAGCGGAAATCCGCGACCGAATAATAAATAATTAAGTTGCTAACAATATAGCGATAAATGCAAGAATATAAGGTGCCCAGTAAGTAATTATTGCGGGGTGATTAAGTAAGCAAAATAAGTAGCAGTTAAGCTTGATTCTAAGTCCCGAAAAACCTTTAAATCGCACTTTGCCTCGAGCCGAAGAACCATTAAGAAGGTATTTATAGGACATTCTCCATTCCAGACCAAATCCTTTTGCAGGTATAAAAAAATTCAGCGATCTATCCTGCAAATTTTCTTGTTCAGGATGTCTTTTTATAATATAGCCGGTAATTAATTTATGACTATGAAGACTTTCAATCTCGGTGCGAAGAGCGTTTCTGAAATCTACAAATTTGTTTGTTTGGTAATAACGCCACATAAACCAGAGTAATGCACCCCATGCAAAATACTTTAGTACCCATGGTTCCGAAAATGCGATATTGACCATAGGGAAGTGAAGTTCATTTTCTTTTACATATCCACCAGCAGAATAATAGATAATAAATGCCAATGCAGTGACAGTTAGATTCCGGCGGTGTGGATCTGTTTCTTGGTATGGCATTTTTGCTCTTCTGATTATTAAGTCGCTGGCACTTCTACATCGGTTTCAATGCTGTAGCGACCACACATAGGACGGTCTCATACTTTCGAGGGATACTCAATCCTAAACAATAGGAATACTAGCTGCCGCAGTTTTCATTATAACTCCACTTACCCCTCCACCCAGCGAGGTTTTTGTTTGTTTTCTAATTAAGCCGTAAAAGTTATTAAGTCGAAATACATAATCCTTGTAGGATCGGTTTTATCTTCTGATGTCAAAAATTTGAATCCATTACTTTCATAAAACCGGATAGCCCTTTCAATATTGTACGCATCTACGATAAGAAATCGACAACCTGTTTTATTTTCGGTAGTAAACCACACCTTTAAGAAGTCCATCACCAGAGTGCCGTAGTTTTTTCGCTGGCAATTCTCTGAAACACCAAAGCGACCTATTTTTGTAGCTGGTAAGCTGCGATATCGTTTTTCATGCGGTATGAACCGAGCTAATCGTTTAAATGCTGAATTTTGGACCAATTCTTTGTTGATCGAATCGTTAGAAACACTAAAAAATGCTACTGCATTATCACCGTCAATAATGGCATAAGTTACGGACAGAAGCTGCCTACCGCCGTTGATTGAGTCAACACGATAAAACTCATCCAGGTCTGGATCACCGCAGCAAAAAGCCGGACGTTCGTCGTCCGGCCCAAGTCTTTTCAGTTCCAAATTTTAACCAGGTAATTTTACTAGTCTGTAATTACACGCCGCGCGTTCAAATTCTTCACGTGGCACTTTCTTTTTTTCGTTTTCCCTGATTACCTTCTCGAATTTGCGCGCACTTTCTCCGGTCAAAATTGGTGTGTCTTTAATGGGTTTCGCCATTTCAACCACCGTCCTCTTTTTTTAAAGGTGCCAAAATCGGCACAAAATACCGCTAACAATCTAGCGGCCAATTTCCTGCTTTTTTGAGTCATCTACAGGTTAATATTATTGACAGCGAAAATATAGCAAGAATTCCAGCAAAATTATGTAATTTTTTGCGCTTTTAGCATTTAAACCTGCCAAACCGTACTTTAAATAAGGTAATTTTTAGCTTAAAAACCACGATCACCAGATAGACGGCCAGTTACGCCCCGATAAGTTTCCGGCCCATAACCGGAATTGTTTTACCCGTGGCATGCGTGACATGGCAGCTGGTGCACAGCGTTCCCCTCGCAGTCACCTACACACTACCCGCGCCTGATCGTGTCGTGGTACGGGTTACACAGCGCCCTGTGTTGTTCTGTTACGGTGGCTACATTCTGGCTACACAGACCTGAAACAAGCGGTAACTGGTGAAATGCCGGAAAGTGTTTAGCCTGTAACTTAATGATTTTATAGCAATTTTTGGTAGGCGCGACTGGATTCGAACCAGTGACCCCCACCATGTGAAGGTGGTGCTCTAACCAGCTGAGCTACGCGCCTGAATATTAGAGTGGTAGGCGCGATTGGACTCGAACCAACGACCCCCACCATGTCAAGGTGGTGCTCTAACCAGCTGAGCTACGCGCCTAGGGGCCTACCATACAACGGGCGCAGAAGTTAGCATAATTCGAAACAAAGGTAAAAGGGAAAACGGCTCTCCCCGCTAATCGGATAAGTCCAAAAACCGCTTGCGCAGAAGTTCAATTTCATCGCGTAGGCGGGCAGCATCTTCGAATTCCAGGTCTCTGGCGTGTTTATACATCTGTTTTTCCAGCTTAATAATCAGCTGCATCGCCTGCGCGGAGGTCAACTCACTATAATCGGCATAATCTGCCGCTGCCTCAGCCACCTTCGTCAGGCGCTGACGGCGTTTTGATGCATAAGCACCCTGCATAATATCGGCCACCCGCTTTTGAATGGTCTTCGGGGTAATGCCGTGTTGCCAGTTATAGAGAATTTGCCGGTCGCGACGCCGGTTGGTTTCATCGATTGCGCGCTGCATGGAACCGGTTATTTGACCTGCATAAAGTATGGCCCTGCCTTCGATATTACGCGCGGCACGGCCGATGGTCTGAATCAACGAGCGTTCCGAGCGTAAAAAACCTTCCTTATCGGCATCCAGTATCGCCACCAGCGAAACTTCCGGCATATCCAGACCTTCACGCAACAAATTAATACCCACCAATACATCAAACACGCCCAGCCTTAGATCGCGGATAATCTCAACACGCTCAACGGTATCAACATCCGAATGCAGATAACGGACCCGCACATCATGTTCGCTTAGATACTCGGTGAGATCTTCAGCCATGCGCTTGGTGAGTGTGGTGACCAGTACACGCTCATTGCGTGCCGCGCGAAGATTGATTTCCGACATCAGATCATCCACTTGCGTGGCAACCGGCCGAATCTCAATTTCAGGATCGACCAAACCGGTGGGACGCACCACCTGCTCCACAACAGCACCCGACATTTTTTCTTCATAGGGGCCCGGTGTGGCGGATGTAAAAATGATTTGCGGGGCAAGTCGTTCAAACTCGGCAAAATTCAGAGGCCGGTTGTCCAGCGCTGAGGGTAATCGAAACCCGTACTCAACCAGTGTTTCCTTGCGTGAGCGATCACCCTTGTACATCGCACCCAGTTGCGGCACCGTCACATGGCTTTCATCAATAATGAGCAAGGCATTCGATGGCACATAGTCGAATAAACAAGGTGGTGGTTCACCGGGTTGCCGGCCTGACAATAAACGTGAATAGTTTTCGATACCGGTGCAATAGCCCAGCTCGGTAATCATTTCAATATCGAACTGAGTGCGCTGTTCCAGGCGCTGCGCTTCAAGCAATTTGTTGGCTGATCGAAATTGTTCGAGACGAACTTTCAATTCAACTTTTATTTCTTCAACTGCGCGCAACAGAATTTCACGCGGGGTAACGTAATGCGATTTGGGATAGACCGTAAAGCGCTGCACACGCTGCAGAATCTCGCCGTTCAGCGGATCAAAGATACTCAGGTTTTCTATCTCATCATCGTACAATTCCACTCGTACGGCTTCGCTTTCTGAATCGGCCGGGTGAATATCAATTACCTCACCGCGCACCCGATAGGTACCACGGCGTAACTCAATATCATTGCGGGTGTATTGCATCTCTGCCAGACGGCGCAGAATCTTGCGTTGATCGATCAGCTCACCTTTGACCAGATGCAAAATCATCGTCATATACGTATCCGGGTCGCCGAGCCCGTAAATGGCGGAAACGGTCGCTACCACAATGGTATCCGGACGCTCCATAACCGCTTTGGTCGCCGACAGGCGCATCTGCTCAATGTGATCGTTTATCGAGGAGTCTTTTTCAATATAGGTGTCTGACGAGGGAACATAAGCTTCCGGCTGATAGTAGTCATAATAGGAAACAAAATATTCCACCGCATTTTGCGGAAAATATTCTTTCATCTCGCCGTACAACTGCGCTGCCAATGTTTTATTGGGCGCCAGAATCATGGTCGGCCGTTGCAGTAGCTGAATCACGTTGGCGATGGTGAAGGTTTTACCTGAACCGGTCACACCCAGCAACGTCTGGTGACTCAACCCGGCTTGTAATCCTTCCACCAGGTTTTGAATCGCCTGAGGTTGATCACCCGCCGGCGAATAATCGGTTTTTAATGTGAAAGCCTTAGACATCAATCGGAGCAATCCAGTATCATTCGCATTATTGTCTCAGTAGCCAATCGTGCCTGTTTGCAAGCACAAACAGGCATTGTCGCAAACCCCGTTTTAATAAACAAAATCTGATGGAGATAGAAACGTTGGACATTCAACTCTCACAACGTGTGCAGAAAGTAAAACCTTCCCCCACTCTGGCGATCACCGCTAACGTCGCCAAATTGCGCGCTGAAGGGCGTGACATTATCGGTTTGGGCGCCGGAGAACCGGATTTTGACACACCTGAACATATTAAAGCTGCCGCCGTTGCAGCTTTGAAGGCCGGCAAAACCAAATACACTGCGGTTGACGGCCTGCCCAGCCTGAAAGAGGCCATTATTGATAAATTCCGGCGCGATAACGCGCTGGAATATAAACCAGATCAGATTCTGGTATCCGTTGGAGGCAAGCAAAGTTTCTATAACTTGGCTCAAGCCTACCTTAATCCCGGTGACGAGGTCATTATCCCCAGCCCCTATTGGGTTTCATATCCGGATATGGTGTTGCTGGCCGGCGGTGAACCTGTAGTCGTTGCCGGGAATCAGGACCAGCGATTTAAAATCACTGCCGCCCAGCTGGAAGCGGCCATTACACCAAAAACCCGTATGTTTGTGATTAACAGCCCATCGAATCCAGCCGGTACTGCTTACAACAAGGCAGAACTCATCGCACTGGCTGAAGTGCTATTGAAGCATCCCAATATCCTGATCGTTACCGATGATATGTATGAACACATCATGTGGACCGAGGAACCCTTCTCGAACATCGTGATGGCCTGTCCGGGTTTGTATGATCAAACGGCGGTGCTTAACGGCGTATCCAAAGCCTATTCGATGACCGGTTGGCGAATCGGCTACGCCGGCGGACCGGCCAATCTGATTAAGGCCATGAAAAAAGTCCAGTCGCAAAGCACTTCCAATCCGGCAACCATGTGTCAGTATGCCGCAGAGGAAGCGTTACGCGGCGATCAGAGCTGCATCGCGGAAATGAATAAGGCCTTCAAACGTCGTCACGATTTGTTACTGAAAGGATTGAATGAAATCGACGGTGTTGAGTGTATTGCAGGTGACGGCACCTTCTATTTGTTCCCCAGCATGCACGGACTGATTAAAAAATTAGGTCTGAATAATGATCTGGAGCTCGGTTCCTATCTGGTCGATAAGGTCGGCGTAGCACTGGTACCAGGATCGGCTTTCGGGCTGGAAGGATATATGCGTCTGTCTTTTGCAACCAGCGATGAAGCCCTCACGGAAGCCCTGGCACGTATCGCCAAAGCTGCAAAAACCTAAACACCATCAGGCCAGACACAAATACCCGGCGTGCCGATAAGGCCGTCGGGTTTTTTGTTTTCAAAAATAGAAAAAGCATTTTCTGCATTGCTATCATCTTTCCAAGCAATGACAATACCGAGCAGTGCGAATAACCAATATTGATTCCTACGTGAGGTTACCCAAGTGAATCCACAGGCACCTGCAACAGTCAGACTGGAACAAGGCTCTTTGCAACTTGAGCTGGCACCGCATGCAGGCGGCTCGATTGCCGCATTTCGTTTTCAACGCGGTAGTCAGATCATTAACCTGATGCGCCCTAGCTCGGAACAAGCTCTGCAAGACGGTAACGCGGGCGCCACCAGTTGCTTCCCCCTGGTGCCCTTTTCGAATCGAATTGAAAATGGCCGATTCGAACACAATGGCAGAGAGATCGAGCTGCCGCTCAATTTTGCCGGTCATCCCCATTCACTACATGGTCAGGGATTCCAACATCCCTGGCAACTGATCGAACATACTTCAGCATCCGCTGCGATTGTATACGAACATGCCGGCGGCGACGACGGCTGGCCCTGGGTATATCGTGCCGAGCAACGGTTCACTTTAAACGATGAAACACTGATTGCCAGCATCAGTGTTCAAAACAACAGTCTGGAATCCATGCCAACCGGACTAGGCTTTCATCCGTTCTTTCCGAAAACCGCTGCAGTGCAGCTGGATATTGGCTTGGATCAAGTTTGGTTAGGTGATGAATTCTGTATTCCACATACCTTAACTGAGATCCCCGAACATTGGCGATTTGCAAATCATCGTACCCTTGAGGGCATCGTGCTTGATCACTGTTTTACGGGTTGGGACGGCGAAGCCAGAATTTTCTGGCCGGAATATAAACTCGGTTTAAATATGACACACAAGGGTTTATTCAAGCACATGGTGATATATGTACCGGAAGGACAGAGTTTTTTCTGCGTTGAACCGGTCAGTCATGTCAATAATGCCATCAATCTGGCCGCCGGAGGCGTGGAAAATACCGGTTACTTTGAACTGGCGCCCAATGAAACCGCTTACGCCGAAGTGCGATATAAACTGATTACTTGAAATAAAAAATTCCTCACTGCAGGAGCTTGCACTGCTTTCTTAATAAAGACCTGGTATTGGAAACCGCAAACAAAATTGACTGATCTCCTGTTGTAGTTGATTCAAGCGCATAGCATCGTTTCGATGACTAAGTGCATCGACAATCCAATCAGCAATTTTACGCATATCGCTTTCATTCATACCACGAGTGGTTGCAGCCGGTGTACCGATACGGATACCGCTGGCTTTATATGGTGGCAATGTATCATCGGGAACGACTTGCTTGATACTCATTGAGCCTCCTCCCTTCGACGGGCTTGGCAGGCATGGCCTACCATCCAGATGGTGCACTTGGGCACAATGGTTGA
>JAFGLM010000043.1 GCA_016928055.1 Gammaproteobacteria bacterium | reverse complement strand
CCAATAAAAAGGCTTGCCACAGCGTTGCTCAGTTCGCCCAAAAAATAAACCCCAGTAATTTTTACTGGGGTTTGTCAGCAGCCTGAAGGCCCTGTCAGGGCCTTTTTTATATTTTTACGACGGTGGGCGGGTTTAGAGTTTGTCTGCCTCGCCTGCCAGATAAGCGGCTACTCCCTCGGGGCTGGCGCTCATACCCTTTTTGCCTTTCTGCCATCCTGCCGGGCATACCTCGCCATGTTCGTCGGTAAATTGCAGGGCATCGACGGTACGCAATAACTCATCCATACTGCGACCCAGCGGCAGATCATTGACCAGCTGATGGCGCACCATGCCTTTCTTATCGATCAGGAAAGTACCACGAAAAGCCACACCACCATCCGGTGTCTCAACATCATAGGCCTTGGCGACCGCATGACTCATATCAGCAATCATGGTGTATCGGACCGGACCGATACCGCCTTTGTTGATCGGTGTATTGCGCCAGGCGTTGTGCGTGAAATGAGAATCTATCGAAACAGAAAAGACTTCAACGCCTCTGGTCTTAAACTCATCAATGCGGTGATCCAGTGCGATCAGTTCCGAAGGACATACAAAAGTAAAATCCAGCGGATAAAAAATCACCACTGCATATTTACCCTTAATCGCCTTGTGGAAATTTAACTCATCAACGATTTTACCGTCTGCCAAAACTGCCGGTGTGGTGAAATCAGGTGCCTCGCGTCCAACTAATACGCTCATTATTTTTCTCCTTCCCTCTCACAGGATTACAAAAAAGATTACATAAAACGAATTCACAAACAGCGCGCAACGATACAGGATTGCGCTCTATTAGTTCAAGCTGGTAAGTCTATCAATTTTCTGTTCAGGAGATTTGACGGCGTTGCCGGACGGCTTCATACAACGCTACACCGGCTGCAACAGAAACGTTTAAGCTTTCTATACGTCCGAACATGGGAATATGCACCAAACTGTCGCAGTGTTGTGCGGTCAAACGGCGCAGACCCGTACCTTCCGCACCCAGCACCAACGCCAGCGACCGATTTAAATCGGCTTGATAAATCGATTCCTTTGCTTCACCGGCCGTCCCGATCACCCACACACCCTGTTCCTGTATATTTTTAAGTGTGCGTGACAAATTCACCACTTGCACAAAGGGTATTAATTCCGCAGCACCGCAAGCCACTTTGCGCACCGTGGAAGACAAACCAACCGCCTTGTCACGCGCGGCAATAACCGCATGAACACCAGCTGCTTCAGCGGTTCGCAAACACGCTCCAAGATTGTGCGGGTCCTGCACGCTATCCAGCACCAGTAATAAGGGCTCTGCATTCGATTCGATAATATTTGTTAATTCTGATTCATGTCGCTCGGCGGCAGGACGGATTTCCGCCATCACACCCTGATGCACCGTATCGGTTTGCAGCTGATCCAGACGCTGGCGTGAAATGCGTTGCAGGTTTATTCCGTTTTGCTGTGCCAGCGATATTATGTTTTTCAGTCGCTCATCGTCGCGTCCTTGCAGTAAAAATAATTGCAATATCCGCTCCGGCGCATGACATAACAAAGTCTGCACAGCGTGCAAGCCAAAAATGAATTCGTTTTGTTCTTTACGATGCCTGCTCAAAAGTCCGGTCCCGAAATCCCACGCTGTATTTATTGTCTTCTGCGTTTGCGCTGTTTGTTATTCTCAGCATGCAATACTTCAAAATCGATTTGACGATCATCCAGACTGACGCGACTGACCAATATGTGAACACGGTCACCCAGTTGAAAAACCCGCCCTGATCGTTCGCCGGTCAACTTATGAGCAATCGGATCGAAGTGATAGTAATCTTTCGGTAAAGAGGTCACGTGCGCCAGGCCTTCAACGTAAATACCTTCCAGCTCGATAAATATTCCAAACGATGCAACGCCGCTGATAATGCCGTCATATTCCTGACCGACTTTATCAAGCAGATATTCACATTTAAGCCAATCGACAGCATCACGCGTCGCTTCATCAGCACGTCTCTCGGTCATGGAACTATGCTCACCCAGACTGGATACCGCCTGTGGTGTGTAGGGAAAGTTATCGGCTGTACCACCACGCAGAACATGGCGAATAGCACGATGCACCATTAAATCGGGATAGCGTCGGATCGGCGAAGTAAAATGCGCATAGGTTTCCAGCGCCAGACCAAAATGACCGAGATTGTTGGGTTGGTAAACCGCCTGCGACATGGAACGCAGGGCAACCGTTTGAATCAGGTGTTCATCAGTGCGGCCGCGTATCGATTTTAATAATGCCGACAGCTGTTTTGGCGAAACCGATTTACGACGTGGAAATTTTATACCCAACTCACCGAGGAATGTCGCCAGATCTTCCAGCTTGTCGGCCGGCGGCGGTTCATGAACGCGATAGAGACAGGGAACATGGCGCCTGGCCAAAAACTCGGCAGCCGCTATATTGGCGGCAATCATGCACTCTTCAATAATTCGATGGGCATCGTTCCTGACCAACGGCACTATGCTTTCAATTTTTTTATCGACACCGTAAATAATCCTTGTTTCCGTGGTTTCGAATTCAATCGCACCGCGTTTATCGCGACGCTTCTGCAACACTTTGTACAAAGTGTACAACCGTTCCAGATGTGGCAATAAATGCGCAAGCTGTTTACGCGCCGCGATTTCACGCCGCATCACAGCAGCAGCCACTTCTGTATAAGTCAATCGCGCCTGCGAACACATTACCGCTTCATGAAAACGATGTTGTTTGACGATGCCGTTGCTATCAATATCCAGAATGCAAACCATGCATAAACGATCGACTTTGGGATTTAACGAACACAGCCCATTGGATATCGCTTCCGGCAACATCGGAATAACCGTCTGCGGAAAATAAACGGATGTACCGCGCGAAGCGGCTTCAGTATCCAGCGCAGACTCCTGCCGGACATAATGTGAGACATCAGCAATCGCCACATACAGACGCCAGCCACTACCCTCCTGTTCACAATACACCGCATCATCAAAATCGCGGGCGTCTTCTCCATCAATCGTTACCAGCGGTTTGTCGCGCAGATCCAGACGGTTTTGTTTGTCCGCTTCAGCCACTTCCGCACCCAGAGCCGCAGCTTCCTGCAAGACATCCTGATTCCAGCTGTTGGGAATATCATGGCTGATAATCGCGATATCAATTTCCATGCCGGGGTCCATCTTTTCACCCAACACTTCAGTGATACGACCGATCGGTGGATGATGCAGGGTCGGTTGTTCGGTAATCTCCGCCACCACAATCTGTCCCTCGATGGCACCACCGATGGCATCGGCGGGAATTAATACTTCCTGGGTAAATCGCTTGTTGTCGACCACCACATGTGCGATGCCGCCTTCATAGCGCAGGCGCCCCACCAAACGCGAATTCGCCCGTTCGAGAACGTCGACCAGAGCCACCTCACGACGACCACGGCGATCAACACCGGTGACACGCATGATGACACGATCATCATGCAACAAGGCGCGCATTTGTTTGGGCGGAATAAACAGATCCTCACCGCCACTTTCCGGATGTAAAAATCCAAAACCATCCGGATGCGCAATGACGCGACCGCGCACCATATTGCGTTCATCGACCGGCAGGTAGCCTTCCCGCCGATTCAGCACCAGCTGGCCGTCACGCACCATCGCGGCCAGGCGCCGGCGCAACGCCTCCTGATCATCGGCTTCCGTTATTTGCAGCATGGCCTCCAGACGTGCCTGTGTACACGGCACCCGATGGGAAGCGATGATTTCGTGGATGTGCTCCCGACTGGCGATCGGCTTTGAGTAGCGTTCCGCTTCGCGCTGGGCATGGGGATCTTGAGGAGAACGAGATGGTTTATTTGACATAGTGTGGCGCAGTCTAGCTGATAGGCCGCCTGTGCACCAAATCTTTGCCTGTTACAGCTGCTAAAACTGCCAATTGACAAGCGGAATCGGCCTCGGTAGAGTCCCGAACCCTTCGGTACCCCATCCTGCATGCCCAGATGGCGGAATTGGTAGACGCGCTAGCTTCAGGTGCTAGTGGCCGTAAGGTCGTGGAGGTTCAAGTCCTCTTCTGGGCACCAACTGGCACAGCACCCGCCTGATCAGTTATGCTGACGCCCAAACAACCAACACCCGTAAATTTTCATGTCTGACTTACTGATTACCAACGCAACGCTAGTAAATGAAGGCCTGATACGACACGCTGATGTTTATATAAAAAACGGTCGCATAGAACAAATCGGCGCACATCTTGGCCATCTGCAGGCAGCACAAACCATCGACGCAACCGGCAAAATAATGATACCCGGCATGATTGATGATCAGGTTCATTTTCGTGAGCCGGGCTTTACGCATAAGGGCGACATACAGAGCGAATCACGTGCGGCGGTAGCCGGCGGTATTACCAGTTATATGGAAATGCCCAACTGCAATCCCTTAACCATCACACCACAGGCACTGGCAGATAAATATGTTATTGCCGCTGAGAAATCACTGGCCAATCACGCCTTCTATTTTGGTGCCAGCAACGACAATATCGAACATATCAAGGCACTCGATCCGTTATCAACCTGCGGTATAAAAGTGTTTATGGGCGCATCTACCGGTAACATGCTGGTTGATAATCCGGAAACCCTGGAACAAATATTTCAATACAGCCCGGTGTTGATTGCGACACATTGTGAAAGCACACCGATTATTGAAGCCAACGAAATCCGTTATAAGAAACAATACGGAAATGATGTGCCTCTGGAGTGCCATCCACTGATCCGATCCGAGGAAGCTTGTTTTGTGTCTTCGTCTCTCGCGGTATCGCTGGCCAAAAAATACAATAGCCGTTTGCATATTCTGCATTTAACAACCGCAAAAGAATTAGCACACTTCAACAGCGGGCCGGTTGCCGATAAACAGATTACCGCTGAAGCCTGTGTGCATCATCTTTTTTATAATGAATCGGATTATGCGGCGAAAGGCAATTTAATTAAATGCAATCCTGCGATTAAAAGTAAGAGCGATCAGGACGCACTCATTCAGGCGGTGATTGATAACAAAATCGATATTATTGCCACCGACCATGCACCACACACGCTGGAAGAAAAGCAGCAACCCTACTTAAAAGCACCCGCCGGTCTGCCGCTGGTGCAATATGCACTTCCATCATTGCTGGAACACTACCATCGCGGCGTTTTTACGCTTGAATTAATCGTTGAAAAAGTCTGCCATGCACCCGCCACACGATTTCAACTTAAGGAAAGAGGTTTTATACGTGAAGGTTATTGGGCCGATCTTACTTTAATCAATTTAAACAAACCGAAAATCGTAAAAGACAAAAACATTCTGTCAAAATGCGGCTGGTCACCGTTTAAAGGCTATCGTTTTCGCTCCAGAATCGATACCACAATTGTGAACGGCAATATTGTCTACCAGAATGGCGAAGTATCCGATGGTTTTAGAGGTCTACCGTTAACCTTTAATCGATAAAAAAAGGGAGCTGTTCTGCTCCCTTTTTACAATGCAAATTAAATTATTGTGCTGCAGCCGGTGCTGATTCGTCCGCGCTCAGATCTTCTGTTGTGCCGGCTACTGGTGCAGCAGTTTCGGCTGCCGGCTGTTCCGATGCGGCTTCGTATTGCAAGCTTTGAATCGCAATCACATCGCCCGATCCATTAACAACTGACACTTTCCATCCGCCGGTCCATTCGGGCTGCAGGTTTTTGCTGGACCAGACACGCCAGCGATTACCGCCAACATTAAAAGGCACTTCAGCCACCACTTCGCCGTTGTATTCCCAACGATGAACGGCCTGCTGGCCCTGCAAGTCAGTTAATTCAGTGAAGAAATAAACTTTGCTGGTATCGTTGGTCAGGCTGCTGATCTGATCAACCGGCTCGTGATCCTGAATATCCGTCGCAAATGCTGCGCGTGCAACGCTACCAGTTGCCATCGGCGCAGATTCGGCAGCCGCTGCCGGTGCAGCTTCAGTTTCCACCATCGCCTCGCTAGCATCTGTCGTATCGACGGCTTGTTCAGTTGTGGCAGTCGCTTCGGTTTCTGTTGCTGCCTGTTGGGCACCGGCAAAACCAGCTGTTAGTAACAGGGAAAAGAAAATACTGCTCAGGTATTTGGATTGATTCATTGTTGTCTCCCGGAGACTTTCTTGGAATGGATGGATTAAGATAGACGCTTTTTAACGCCAGTGCGCGATTATCCGCAGCTTCCCGCGAAAAGATATGAATCGCATCACAGCACGGCAATCCGCATTCAACTGGCTGATTGCCGATAACGCTATGACAATGTATAGCTTAATCGGAGAAAGGTTGCTGAAGAATAATATTGTCTTCGCGATCGGCACCGGTCGAAATGATGGCAATCGGCGTTGCCACAACTTCTTCCAGTTTCTTCAGATAGGCTTTGGCGTTGTCCGGTAACTGGTCATAATCTCTCAAGCCAACGGTTGTCTGCTGCCAGCCCGGCATATCAATATAAATCGGTTCGCAGGCAGAATAGGCTTCTGCTCCCACCGGTGAGATATCAATTTCCTTGCCATCCACCTTATAACCCACGCAGATTCGAATGGTTTCGAGACCATCCAGCACATCCAGCTTGGTTACGCATATACCGGTGACGCTGTTAATAGACAGCGAACGACGTAGGGCAACGGCATCAAACCAGCCGCAGCGACGCGGTCGTCCGGTGGTGGCACCGAATTCATGCCCGCGTTTGGCAAGATGTTCACCCATCGCATCAAATAATTCGGTTGGAAACGGTCCTGCTCCAACACGCGTGGTATACGCCTTGGTAATACCCAATATGTAATCAAGATCCATCGGGCCGACACCGCTGCCGGTACAGGCACCGCCGGCCGTTGTATTGGATGACGTCACAAAGGGATAGGTGCCGTGATCGATATCCAGCAAGGTGCCCTGCGCACCTTCAAACAGAATATTTTTATTTTCGCGGCGTAACGCGGCCAACCGCGCCGGTACATCGTCGATCAGAGGACCAATCTGTTCGGCATATTGCAGGCACAGATCCAGTGTCTTCTGAAAATCGCAAGCATCGGTTTTAAAATAATGCTTCAATACAAAATTGTGATAATCAAGTACCTCACCCAGCTTGGCAGCAACCCGCTCCCGGTGCATTAAATCACCGACACGCAAGCCGCGCCGCGCAACCTTGTCTTCATAAGCCGGGCCAATGCCACGACCTGTAGTACCGATGGCCGCCTTGCCACGCGCCAGTTCGCGTGCCTTATCAATAGCAATGTGGTAAGGCAAAATCAGCGGACAAGCTTCGCTGATACCCAATCGTTGACGTGCCGGTACGCCCTTGCTTTCCAGCATGGCGATCTCTTCCAGTAAGGCTTCAGGAGAAAGCACCACGCCATTGCCGATATAACAGGCGACGTTGGCGCGCAGAATACCGGAAGGAATCAGATGCAACACCGTTTTTTCGCCTTTGATAACCAGAGTATGACCGGCATTGTGGCCACCCTGAAACCGGGCTACGGCAGCCGCCTGCTCTGTCAGCAAATCAACGACTTTACCTTTACCTTCATCACCCCATTGGGTGCCAAGCACAACAACACTTTTACTCATTTATTTTGAGTTCCCCAAAAATTTCATTGTCTTCCAAAGGCGTTACCGCCCATTTACCCGCCAGTTGCCGCAGACGGCGATCACAACCCATTTCAATGACGTTTCCCGCCTGGCCAGGTAGTTCGATGATTACGCGCTCACCTTTGGCACGCAATGCGTCAATGCACTGGTATATCTGGGTATCTTCCACAGCGGGCGCCAGTATGGCATGGCGAGGCTGCAGCGCAATCCTGCTGCACGCGATAACAGAACGCAAATCCGCACTAAATCCGGTCGCCGGTCGCGGCCGTCCAAAAATCCTGCCAATATCGTCATAGCGACCGCCGCGCGCGATTTCCTGGCCGTAACCGGGTACAAAGGCAGCGAATACCATACCGGTCTGATAATGATAACCACGCAACTCGGCCAGATCATAATGCAGGCTGATTTCCGGCAGGCGTTGATTCACTACCGCCGCAACCTGTTCAACCCCATCAAGTGCCCGAGTAACAGAATCGCCCGCATTCTTGAGTAAAACCCGCGCGCGCTGCAATACGTCACTATCGCCGTTAAGAGTGGCCAGTCCGGCAAGCTGATCACGATCCGTTTCCGTAATATCCAGGCTCTCCAAATACTCAACAATTTCCGGCAGCGCCTTGCGCTGCAAGAGTTCAAACAAGATCGCTTCCTGCTCAACATCCAGTCGCGCCCGTTCAGCGAGTCCTCGATAAATACCGACATGCCCAAGATCGATAAATAAATCCTGTACACCCACGGCACGCAAAGCTTCAATCATCAGGCACAGTACTTCCGCATCGCTGTGGCTGCCGGCATGACCATAGAGTTCTGCTCCAACCTGATAGGGGCTGCGTGTGCCGGCTAATTCATCCGCACGAGTATGCAGGACGGGTCCGAGATAACACAAACGCGTTGGTGCATCATGCCGCAAATGATGCGCATCGATGCGCGCAACCTGTGGCGTCATATCCGCCCGCACACCCATGGTGCGACCGGTGAGTTGATCAACCAGTTTGAACGTTTTCAGGTCCAGATCGGAACCGGCACCGCTCAACAACGACTCGAGGAATTCAATCATCGGCGGAATCACCAGATCATAGCCCCAGACATCAAACAGATCGACCAGACGTCGATGCATGCTTTCTAATCGACGCGCATCCTCGGGTAGTAACTCGTCTATGCCATCCGGTAATAACCAGGGGTTTTTGCTCATAACAACAACTCTTTTATTTCTCGCATCTGATTTTTTGCGATGACATCAACTGAGCAAATAAAGTAGCGCGACACCGGCCAGCATCATACCCAAACCCGCCACGCGCAAGGCGTGGTTGGGTACGCTCAACATCTGCTGCACAAATCGTTTCCAACTCATAGGCGACATAAAAGGCAGGATGCCTTCCAGCACCAATACAATCGCAAATGCCCGTAACAATTCCTGCCACATTGACTATTTCTTTCCATATGCATTATTAAAATAACGGAAAAACTCCGAATCGGGATCCAGAATTAAAATGTCCTGACCACTGGCAAAGGTTTCGCGATAAGCCTCCAGACTTCGATAAAAACTGTAAAATTCCCTATTCTTACCGTAAGCTTTGGCATATATAGCAGCCGATGCCGCATCACCCTCGCCGCGTATAATTTCCGATTTTCGATAGGCTTCCGCCAGAGTTTGCTTGCGTTCTCGCTCGGCTTCAGCGCGAATCTTGGTGGCAGCTTCACGCCCTTCTGATCGCAAGCGTTTCATTTCCGTTTCACGTTCCTGGCGCATCTGCTTAAAAACAGACCCGCTGATTTCGTCGGAATAATCCAGCTTTTTAATCCGCACATCGATAATGGTGATGCCCATGCCCTTAACTTCCACATCAACTTTATCGCGCACGCGATTCATGATTTCAGCACGCTCACCGGAAACCACATCGATAACTGAGCGCTGACTGATTTGGTTTTTTAGTGCGTCGTCAACAATTCTCGATAGCCGGTTATTGGCAACCACTTTATCGCCTTTTTCTGTTGTTCGATAAAATTGCCCCACATCCGTAATTCGCCATTTTACAAATGCATCTACGGTAAGATTTTTCTTTTCATTCGTCAGATACTGTTCCGTTGGTGCATCCAGGCCCTGTATACGTTTATCGAATTTCTTGACGTTATTAATCACCGGCCATAACCAGTAAAGTCCGGGCTCATAATCGCTTTTGACAATCTCGCCCAACTTGAATTTAACAACCAATTCACGTTCATCAACAACAAACGCTGACATGTACACCAGTACAGCTGCAACACAAACAACAAAGACTGTTTTATGTAATTTAGTCATTAGCGGGTCCCCCGTGATGGCGTACTACCATTGCCTGTCGTCGGCGAATCCGAACTTCCGCCTCCACTTTGCGCGTTACCGAGCGGCTCAATACTTACCCGTCCCTGATTGTTTATTATTTTATCCAGCGGCAAGTACATCATATTATTACCACCTTCAACATCGACCACTACCTTACCGCTATTTGCCAGAACCGTTTCAATGGTTTCCAGATACAATCGCTGCCGTGTGACTTCCGGTGCACGTTCATACTCGGTTAATAATTTCAGAAATCGCTGCGCTTCACCTTCGGCTGATTCAATGACTTTGAATTTATAAGCCATAGCTTGCTCAATCTGTTCCTGCGCGTCGCCGCGCGCCTTGGGAAGAATATCATTACGGTAGGCTTGCGCTTCTTCGATAAATCGCTCCTTATCCGCACTGGCTTTAATCGCTTCGTTAAATGCATCCTGCACTTCTTGTGGTGGTTGCGATTCGTTAAGATTCGCGTTCACCACTTCTAAACCCGTTCCATAGAAATCCAGATTCTGCTGTAACAACTCTTCAACAAGCCTGGACACTTCCTCACGGCCTTCACCGATGGTTACAAAATCGAAGGTATTCTTGCCGATAACTTCGCGAAAAGCGCTCTCGCTCGCCTGTTGCAAAGTTTGATCAGGTAGATCGACGTTAAAAACATAGTCTGCAGCATCTTTAACATTGTATTGAACTGTGTATTCAATGCGCACAATATTCTTATCGCCCGTCAATGCCTGAGCATTGCCCTTTATTTGACGTACATTGGCAACCTGCACTTTGATGATTTTTTCGACTAGCGGCGGGTACCAGTGTGGTCCCGGTTGTGTGGTATCAATGTGTTTACCAAATCTCAAGACAACGCCACGTTCACCTTCGTCGATGATGTAGATTCCAAACAAACTCCAGGCAATCAGAATAATCGCCAGAATCAGACCCAGACTGACAGCAAAATTTCCGCCATTACCGGTTCCACCCGGTTTGCTGCCGAATAAACCAGCAAGCTTTTTCTGCAAATTGCGAAATACCTCATCCAGATCAGGCGGCCCGTCGTTCTGACGATTTCCCCACGGATCTTTTCCGTTTCCACCCGGTTCATTCCAGGCCATAGTGACTCCTGATGTTCCTAAAGTTAGTTGAGAAGTCTCTGAGTACCTCAGAGCTTTCTATGCGTAAAAAATGCGCCTATTTAATGTAAACAAGCATTTGTTGAAATATGAAAAATAAAATGGAATTGTATTGACCTCACTGAACCGCTGCAAGCACAGTCCCATCACTCTCATCATGCTGCAACAGGCGCTCCGGAACCACGCCCAGCTGTAATAGTTGAATTTTCGCAATATGTATATGCAAACAACAACCGCCATCGGCCTGATGTTGCTCTTCCAGAACTTCGCCGGCAGCAAACAATTGTGCTCGTAAACGCGCTTCCGACGGATGCAGATGTATCCAACCCTGGCAATATTGTTGGGCAAAAAATTCCGCCAGCACTTTTAACAAATCTTTTATCCCTGCACCGGTTCTGGCGGACAGCGCAATATGCTGTAATCGACCGTCTTCATAATAAGCACCGGCAGTGTGACCGGTCAGATCAATTTTGTTAAAGATTAAAATTTGCGGGACCTGTTCTGCTTCAACTTCCTCTAAAACCTTATCCACCTGTTGCCGGCGAAAAGCGCGTAGATCGTCGCTGGCATCAACAACATGCAGTAATACATCTGCTTCGCGCGTTTCCAGCAATGTTGAACGAAATGCCGCCACCAGATCGTGCGGTAAATCGCGAACAAAACCAACCGTGTCCGCCATGACAACATTGATGGCACCCGGTAATTCCAGTTTACGCACCGTCGGATCCAGTGTTGCGAACAACCGGTCCTCAACAAACACATCCGCACCGGTCATGCGGTTGAACAATGTCGATTTGCCGGCATTGGTATAACCGACCAGAGCAACTGTAGGAACTTCAGCACGCACCCGGCTTTGTCGACTTTGTTTTCGTTGCCGGCTGACCTTCTGTAAGCGCTTCTGCAACAAATCAATTCGTTGGCCGATTAAGCGGCGATCCGTTTCCAGTTGTGATTCGCCGGGTCCTCGTAAACCGATACCACCTTTCTGCCGTTCAAGGTGAGTCCAACCACGCACTAAACGTGTTGACAGGTGTTTCAATTGCGCCAATTCAACCTGCAATTTACCTTCAAAACTTTGTGCTCGCTGAGCAAAAATATCCAGTATCAGACCGGTACGATCCAGTACACGGCGCTGCAAAAAATCTTCCAGATTACGTTCCTGACTGGCGCTGAGTTCATGATTAAACATAACCAGATCGGCGTCGGCGCTTTCGATTAATGCCTTGATTTCAGCCGCTTTACCGGAGCCGATAAAAAATTTCGAATCGGGTGCAGTACGGCTCGCTTCTACAGCTGTCACCACGACAGCACCGGCAGAAACGGCCAATTCATGAAATTCAGCCAGGCTATACGGATCACGTTGTCCGAAATCAACGTTTACCAGGATTGCACGTTCACCACCGCCTGGACGTTCAAATAAATCCAGGCTCATGGAACTTCCGTAAAAATGAAATTACTCGATTTCTTCAAGATCCAGTTTGACGGGTTTGGACGGAACGATCGTGGAAACAGCATGTTTGTACACCATCTGGCTAACGCTGTTTTTCAGCAGGATTACAAACTGATCGAACGATTCAACCTGGCCTTGTAACTTTATACCATTGACCAGAAAAATCGAAACCGGTGTACGCTCTTTCCGTAAAGCATTCAGAAAGGGTTCTTGTAAGTGTTGCCCTTTGGCCATCTGTCTACTCCGTTGTAATTATTGGTGTCATTCACTAAAAAAAGGAACAATGCACGTAAGATTATAGTAATTGAGCGATTTTCCGCAGAAAATCACTCCCCCTCGTTATGGGCCGCATCACGCCATTTTGCCCAACGCCGGGTTTGGCATTCTAGCACAGCGATCTAAATATGCGACTGAATAATCCGGTTGTCAGCCTATAAAAAGGCGTACCCGCTCCGACACCTGTACGAGCGGGTAGTTCAGCATATCAAGTAATTCGACTTCTGCCTCGGACCGCAGCCATGTCAACTGCCGCTTGGCGAGCTGCCGGGTGGCGATAACTCCGCGTTCGCGCATCTGCTCATAATCCAACTCGCCGGAAAGGTATTTCCAGACCTGGCGGTATCCAACCGAACGTATCGAAGGCATGTTTTCTGTTAAATCACCGCGCTTTTTCAGGCCTGTTACTTCGTCGATAAAACCGGTCGCCAGCATTTGATCAAATCGCTGCGCTATGCGTTGGTGTAAAACCGCCCGATCCTGCGGCCACAGCGCCAGCTTGAATACCCTATACCGAAGTTTATCTTCGGTCTGTTGCGCCCAGTGCTCAGTCATGGCTTTACCGGTTGCCAATGCCACTTCCAGCGCGCGCAGAATACGTTGTGGATCATTACGATGTATCCGTTTGGCCGCAACAGGATCCCGTTCTGCCAACTCTTTATGCAATACCTCCAGGCCCTGTTCCCGCCAGCGCTTTTCAAGTTGCTTACGCAATTCCGGTTGCGCATCCGGCAAAATGGCCAGTCCCTGTTGCAATGCACGGTAATAAAGCATGGTGCCGCCTACCAGAAAAGGCACACGCTCTCTACGGGTAATATCAGCCATAATGCGTAGCGCGTCACGACGAAAGGTGGCGACCGAATAGGATTCACGCGGATCGAGAATATCCACCAAATGATGCGGGTATTGCGCTCTTAGTTCGATCGAAGGCTTGGCTGTACCAATATCCATACCTCGATAGACCAGCGCTGAATCAACACTGATGATTTCCAATGGCAGACAATCACACAGTGCCAGCGCAAGATCAGTTTTTCCCGATGCGGTAGGGCCCATCAGGAAAATGGCAGCAGGCAGTTTATTGTCCACGTTTGAACAGCTTGTCCAGTTGATCGAGACTCAGTTGAATCCAGGTTGGGCGCCCATGATTGCATTGACTGCTTCTTTCGGTTTGTTCCATATCGCGCAACAACGCATTCATTTCGGGTAAACTGAGTTTGCGATTGGCACGCACTGAACCATGGCAAGCCATGGTTGCTAATACTTCATTACCCGTATCCTGCAAACGTCCGCTGTGACCATGACTGATTAAATCCGATAACACATCACGCACCAACTGTTCCGCGTCGGCCTGTCTTAACAATGAAGGAATCTGCCGTATACGCAATTTCTGTGGCCCGATTCGTTGCAATTCGAAACCATAGCGCTGAAATAATTCCGAATCCGTTTCAACCAGATCCGCTTCACTCTCGGTGACTGTCATTGTGATCGGCAATAATAAGGGCTGCCGCTGTACGGATTGTTGATCGTAGGACTGCTTGAGTTTTTCATAGCTAATGCGCTCATGGGCGGCATGCATATCAACCAACACCAGACCTTTGGCATTTTCAGCCAGAATATAGATACCCATCAATTGTGCCAGTGCATAACCGAGCGGCGGCACTTGATCCGAATTATTTGTAACAGCCTGCTCTGATAGTGGAGTTTGATTATCGGTAGCCAATAATCCATACAATTCGCCGCTCTCGCGCACCGACAAATTTAATCCACTCTGATGCACAGGATGACTGTCTGCAGCCGGTGTTGCGCCGGGTAAGGAAGGCGTAGAAATTTGACCGGCCTGCGTGTCGGCCAGCGTTTTATGCAAGGTTCTATACAGAAAATCATGCACCAGGCGTGATTCGCGAAAGCGCACTTCATGCTTGGCAGGATGCGCATTCACATCGACCAGGGCCGGATCAATTTGCAGGTGCAGAACAAAAGCCGGATGTCGCCCATGAAATAACACGTCTTGATAACCCTGACGTACAGCATGATTTAAAACTTTGTCCCGCACCATGCGCTGATTGACAAAAAAGTACTGCATATCGGTTTGACTGCGCGAAAAAACCGGCAAGCTTATCCAGCCATGTAACTTCAATCCGGCGGCTTCATGCTCAAGATATAAACACTGTTTTATAAACTCGTCGCCACAAATACTGGCAACACGTTTTTCCAGCGCTTCCTGTGTTACAGCCGGTTTCAGCTGCAAAACCGGGCGTCGATTGTGCCGCAACAGTATCGCAACAGCAGGCCGGCTTAATGCTATACGCTTGACAACCTGTTCAATATGTTGAAATTCGGTTTTTTCAGTACGCAGAAATTTTCGTCGCGCAGGCACGTTAAAAAAGAGTTGCCGCACTTCAACAGTGGTACCACCTGGATGCGTTGCCGGCTGCGGACCGGCAGCGATCGATTGGCCGTCGCATATAATTAACCATGCTTTATCTGCGCTATTACTGCGCGATGTTATCGACAACTCAGAAACCGAGGCGATGCTAGGCAGCGCTTCACCCCGAAATCCCAAGGTTGCCACGTTCTCAAGATCAGCCAGACTGGCAATTTTGCTGGTCGCATGTCGATCCAACGCGTTACGCAAGTCATCTTTTTCGATACCGTGGCCGTTATCGAACAACTTAATTAACTTGATACCACCCTGTTCAATATCCAACACAATGTTGTCGGCACCTGCATCAAGACTGTTCTCAAGTAATTCCTTGACCACCGAAGCCGGTCGCTCGATGACTTCACCGGCGGCGATTTGATTAATAAGTTGTGAAGGGAGTTTGTGGATACGCATGGACAGGGATTGTAAGCTAAAAACAAAACACAGCCACGGAATCCAGGGCAAAGAAAAATTCTCTGATTTTCTGATTACCAGTTAGCGGAGAGTTTTTCAGTTGAGCGTAGTTTACGGTTGAGCTCGGCTAACAAGGTGCCCGGCGGTGCTTTGCGTTCGAAGTAACTGTGTACGCCGTCCAAAATCGATTTGGCAATGCGACTCTGATGCTGCTTGTTTACCAACTTGCGCTCTTCCACAGGATTCGAAATAAACGCGGTTTCGACCAATACGGAAGGAATATCAGGCGATTTCAAAACAATAAATCCGGCTTGCTGTACGTTGCCTTTATGTAAATCACCCTGCTTGCCCAAAGCACTCAAGATCTGACTGCCAATATCGAGACTGGACTGAATGGTCGCGTTCTGGGAAAGATCCAGCAAAACCGATGCAACCAGATCATCCTTGTCATCGAGGGTAACGCCACCGATTAACTCAGCCGAGTTTTCACGATTCGCTAACCACTGTGCGGCTTCGGAGCTGGCGCCGCTGAGTGACAATGCATAAACTGACGAGCCATTCGCATGCTTGTCCTTGTAAGCATCGGCATGAATCGAAATAAACAAATCCGCTTTATGTTCGCGTGCTTTGATCATGCGCTCCCTCAAACCGATGTAATAATCACCATCGCGAATGAGTACCGCTTTCATCCCGCGCACTTTGTTAATCTGACCGGCCAGTTCACGCGCAATTGCCAGTGCAACGTGTTTCTCATAAGTACCCCTATTTCCAACGGCTCCCGGGTCTTTGCCGCCGTGCCCGGCATCTACCGCGATGATTACATCGCGCAGATTGTCAGGACTCGGTACTGTTTTGGTAACCTGCCGCACGACCTTGGGACCATCGCCAAACAAATCGATGACCAGGCGATAACCGGCGTTGTCGTCGGGGCGCAACATAAAACTTTGCGGTCTCACTCTGTCCTTTAAATCCAGCACCACTCTGAGATTCCGGCCTTCACGCGGGGCATTGCGAATACGACGCAGCACCTCTGCTTCCGGTACTTGTTGAGGTAATTCAGCGCTGAGTTGCACGTCTGCAATATCAATAACCACCCGTTCCGGATCACGCAAAGTAAACAGGCTGTGCTCAACAGGGCCGCTTAAGTCAAAAACAATGCGGGTGTGCTCATTATTTTCGGACAGGCGAAAACCCAGAATCTCATTGGCGGCGAATACCGCGTGCGGCAGCAGACTCAGTACCAGAATGAGTTTAACAAGACGGAGTCTTTGCAGGTGTTGGCCAACGAACATCGCTCAATCCACTTGATAGCGTGGCGATTAGTCTGCATCAATTTTTAGTAAAAAATCAAGTTTTTTCTAATAAAAATAAGCAGATAGGATTGATTTGTAAAAGAAATATTAAGAATTGGCCGGGCTGTCCGCCAACGCTTTGCTTAAATCCAGCCCTTCCACTTTCAAGCGCCGCGTACTGGGGTCAGAAGAGCGGTAATCTATCCAGATATTGACATCCGCCGGTGGCAACCACCCCTCACCACGTTCCGGCCATTCCAGTAGGCAGAGCGAATCTCCGGACAAATAATCGCGAAATCCCAGTGCTTCCAGCTCAGCCGGATCGTTTAAGCGATACAGATCAAAATGGTAAAGCGTAAAGTCAGCCAGCTTGTAGGGTTCCACAATGGTGTAAGTCGGGCTTTTCACCGAGCCGGAATGATCCAAACCCTGCAAAATACCACGTACCAGTGTGGTTTTACCGGCGCCCAACGGCCCATACAGATATATCAGCATGGGTGGGCGAATAATCCTCGCCAGGCGGGTGCCGAGGTGCAACATTTCTTCTTCGTTACGTATAAAGGTCTCAATCATCGCTGTTTACCAGAGCTTGCAGCGGTGCCAGCAAATCGGTCGCAATCATCCCTCGTTCCCCTGTTACCGCGGCCTGCTCAGCCGCAATGCTGTGTAAGAAAACGCCTGTGTTGGCCGCATCGGCGACATTATCGCATTGCGCCAACACGCCAATAATGATCCCGGTCAAGACATCACCCATTCCACCACTGGCCATACCGGGATGACCATGGTTACAAATCGATACCACTGCTTCGTTTGGTGAGGCTACCAGACTGCCGGCGCCTTTTAACACAGTCACTGCCTGATAGCGTTCAACGAGCTTGCGCACTGCGGTATAGCGGTCAGTCTGTATCTCGGTCGTTGTGCAGCCCAATAATCTTGCTGCCTCACCGGGATGCGGCGTTAATATCCAGTCGCCACGCACCATTGGATTTTCACCCAGTATATTAAGCGCATCAGCATCCACCACCAAAGGCAGTGCGCTATCCAGCACCCTGGCAAATAATTGCTGCGCCCAGCGTGAAGTTCCCAAACCAGGACCAATGGCAACAGCCGTTGCTTTTGCCAATAAGGCCGTCAATTGACTCGGTTTTTCAATACCGTAGCTCATCAATTCCGGTTGGCTGACGCTGGCCAGTGCAGCGTGGGCCGGATGGGTTGCCAGGGTTACCAGGCCCGCACCAACACGCAATGCCGCCTTTCCCGCCATAATCGCAGCCCCGAGCATGCCCTGATCGCCGCCAACCACCAGTACGTGGCCGAAGTTACCCTTATGCGCGCAGCGAGACCGTCTGGGCAGGACCTGCGAAATGATCGACGCCTGCAGGCGCTGAACTTCGCACTCGACACCCGCAAATACCGCGTTCGGTACCGACAGGTCGGCGTACTCGATCTGACCACAATAATTCGCCGCCGAACCGGTAAACAAGCCTTTCTTTAGTCCAATAAAACTGATGGTGCGATCCGCTTCCACGGCAATGCCAAGCGGCTGACCGGTATCGGCTGACAGACCTGACGGGATATCGATCGCCAACACTGGAGAGGCTGCGGCATTCATTTTTTCGATGATTGTTCGATACTCACCACTGATTTCACGCTGTAAACCGGTACCCACCAGGGCATCAACGATTAGGTCAAAGGCGTTAAAATCCGTTTCGGCAGGAGTGATAACGGGGCCATAAACCTCGCGCCACTGTTGCGCAGCGGTTAAAGCATCGCCTTTCAGTGCCTTCTCAGGAACTAACGCCAGCAGCTTGACCTGATAGCCGGCTAAATGAGCGATACGCGCTATCACATAACCATCACCGCCGTTGTTTCCGCCGCCACAGACAACCAGCAGGCGCTTCCCTTCTGTACCCTCCATCATCTCTGACAGGCTCGTAAAAGCGGCGTTGGCAGCCCGTTGCATGAGTTCGTAACCGGGTATGCCGTGCTCTTCGATGGCCCGGCGATCCAGCTCACGAACCTGTTCGGCGCTATAGAGATTAATCGGCAAAGTGTTGTTTTGAGTATTCAATTAAACCCGCGCTTATTGCATTTTCGGCTGCAATTGCGCCTCTACAACTTTTACCATGGCAGATCCCATGCTCATAAAAAATCGGCTCAGCGGATCAATAACGACGGTAAAATCATGAATGTTTTCCTCACCAATGACCTCACGGGCAACATAATCAACACCACCCAGTTCATCGATCAAACCCAGCGCAACACTACGTTCGCCACTCCAGAACAAACCGGTAAACAGTTCTTCATTGGCAGCCAGGCGCTCACCGCGTTGATTTTTAACGGCGTCAATAAAGTGTTTGTGTACTTCATCCAATAAGACCTGAATATGCTGTCGACCAAGCTCATCTTCCGGTAGAAAAGGATCCAGCAAACCCTTATCCTTACCAGCCGTCATCAGCCTGCGCTCGATACCCAGTTTTTCAATCGCATCGACAAAACCAAAGTTATCCATACGCACACCAATCGAACCGACAATACTCGATCGATTGGCATAAATCTTTTCCGCACCAGCGGCGATAAAGTACCCGCCGGAAGCGCCAATGTCTTCAATTACGGCATACAGCGGGATATTCGGGTATTTGTTGCGCAGCCGTAACATCTCGTCATAAACATAACTGGCCTGTACGGGACTGCCGCCGGGGCTGTTAATACGCAGAATGACCCCACGCGTATTTTCATGTTTGAATGCATTACGCAAACCTTGAATGATGGCATCAGCATTAGCTTCAACAGGATTTGACGCGATCACTCCCTCTACTCTGACGATTGCCGTATGCGGGCCGGTACTGATATCCGCATTACCGGCTAACTTCGCCAACGTAACAAACATAACGACAGTAACCATCAGCACCAAAAACCAGAAAATGCTGCGCCAGCGACGTGACCGACGCTGCTCGTTCAGCGACGACATGGCCAGCCGGGTGAGTAATTCGCGTTCCCAGACTTGCGCACTATCATTAGCTGAAGAAGTGGTTTGATTGGATTGATCGGAATTCACTTGTTGCATCGGGACGCACCTTTTTGATCGTGTAATCGTGGCTTTCTGGCAGAATTTATCAATACGAACAATCCGAGTCGGCTAGGTTCTTTCACTTAAACAACCGATTCGGCGGTTTTTCATTATTATCACGTAAGTGCCCGCCAGAAAACATGTGTTTTTTCGATTCCACATTAGATCAACGATTGTTATTAAGAAAAAGTCAGTCTGTTATCCAGCCACTGCGGTAATTGCCTGATGTGTTCAAGTATGGCCAGTGGTTTTGCCTGGCGTAGCTGTTGCTCGCTATGTACGCCTTGTGAAACAGCAACGGCATCAACTCCGGCACGCTGCGCCATCTCGATATCAAACTCAGTATCGCCAATCATTAACGCTGCCGACGCTGACAAATCACAGTCGCTTAATATTTCATTCAACATGGCCGGATCCGGTTTCGACCGGCATTCATCTGCACAACGCGATACCGGGAACAGTGCCTCCATGCTCTGATCGCGCAAACTTCTGACAAGCCCCGCCCGGCTTTTACCCGTCGCGATCGCCAGTTGATAACCCTGAACAGAAAAGTTTTCCAGCATTTCACGTACACCCTCAAACAAATACGCCGGCGTGGCATTGGCCTCAATAAACTGATGACGATACGCATCGATAAACGTACGACGTTTTACGCTGTCAATACCTTCCGGGAACAGGTAATCAACCAACTCATTCAGTCCCAAACCAATAATGTGTCGCAATTGCTGCTCGGTTCTGTCGGGTAATGCAGACTGCCTGATAGCAAAACGGAGGCAGTCAACGATTCGTGCAGCCGAATCCATCAAGGTGCCATCCCAGTCAAAAACCAGCAGATGATACCTATTTTTTCGCATTAAGTACTTCCAGTACCGCGGTTAACTCCGCGGGTAATGGCGCATCAATGTTATAGGTTTCCGCTAATGTAAAACGTAATTCTGCGGCGTGTAAAAATAATCGCTTTAAGCCCAGCGCGCGCATGGATTTATTAAATTCCCGATTACCGTATTTTTCATCGCCGGCCAAGGGGTGACCAATGGACGCACAATGAACTCTGATTTGATGTGTGCGTCCGGTATCAATTTGAATTTTCGCCAACGTCAGGTCTGGATAAAGACGCAAAGGCTCGATATGTGTGACGGCGGATTTATTTCGCTCATCTTGATTCGCTGTAATGCTCATCACACGTTCGCCACCTCGTTGCCGTTGTACCAGTGCTGCATCAACCGTAATGGCTTGTCGAATCTCACCCTGCAGCAAAGCGTTATAATATTTTTCGATTTTATGTTCACGCAACAGGGTATGAAGTTGATTTAAACAGGGTCTCGTTTTAGCGAGTAGCAGGCAACCGCTGGTTTCACGGTCCAGTCGATGTACCAGTTCGAGACCCGAATAAGCTCCGCCCGCCGCCTTTAATGCTTCTATCAGTCCGTAACGCAAGCCACTGCCACCATGCACGGCGATCCGTGCAGGCTTGTTCAACACAAGGAAATCCGCGTTCTCCCACAAAACAGCCGCTTTCAGATCTGCAACGATCGTTTCCAGCCCCTCCGGATTCAATGGCACTCGCTCGCTACAGCGAACCGGTGGAATACGCACAACATCACCTGCCTGCAACCGATAGCCGGGTTTAACCCGACCCATATTGACCCTAACCTGACCGGTACGCAGAATGCGGTAGATTAAGGTCCGCGGCACTCCACGCAGCTGATGGGTAAGAAAGTTGTCCAATCGCTGTCCATCGCGATCCGGATCAACTTCAATATGCTGCACAGCTTGCTCAGAAGGCTTGTTTGTCATTGGGAAATCATAACCAAATCAGTAATTTGATGCATTTTATCCAAACATGCTATATTCCGCGGAACTGTCACGAGCAAGTGCCTGTCAGTATGCTGGAGTGTCAACCGGTCTAAATCCCCCGTTGCACACCTTGCTGGCCCCGAAACAGGACAGTTAATAGACTTTTTTCGGCGGTTGAGTAATTCAACCCCATTAAAAAAACATGCGCCGGCCGATTTAAAGCGAGCCGGAATTTGAGAAAACAACGCTCCAATGTTCCGCATGACGGTTTTTGCAACACTATTGGTTAACCTGAACCGTATTTTACGGTTACAACATACCCCGCTGTTTTTATGGCGTTCGGGCGGCATTTGGCTGTCGCCGCTGAAGTGTGTACCCCCCTTAACTAACGGTTTGTCTTTGCAATCCGCAAGCATCGGAACAGTCCTGGAGCGAACATCAGTTTACAGGATTATTTATGAAGAGGATGCTAATCAATGCCACGCAGCAGGAAGAGTTACGCGTGGCGCTGGTCGATGGCCAGAAACTCTACAATCTCGACGTTGAGGTACCTTCCCGCGAACAAAAGAAAGCTAATATTTACAAAGGCAAAATAACCCGCATCGAACCCAGTCTTGAGGCTGCGTTTGTTGAATACGGTTCTGAACGTCACGGCTTTCTCCCCTTTAAGGAAATCAGTTCAAACTACTTTGCCAAAGATGAATCTGAAGATCGTGGTCGTTCCTCGATTAAAGACAGCATTAAAGAAGGGCAAGAGCTCATTATTCAAGTTGAAAAAGAAGAACGCGGAACCAAGGGTGCCGCGCTGACAACCAAAATCGGTCTGGCCGGCCGTTACCTGGTGCTGATGCCGACGGATGCACGCGCCGGCGGCGTTTCGCGTCGCATTGAAGGTGAAGATCGTGACTTGATACGCGATGCATTAAATCAACTCAATATACCTAATGGCATGGGCGTTATTGTACGTACCGCCGGCGTCGGTCGTTCGCAGGAAGAACTGCAATGGGACCTGGATTATTTGATCCACGTTTGGGGTGCTATTCAACAAGCGTCATCTGAACGTGCCGCACCTTTTCTGGTTTACCAGGAAAGCAATGTCATCATTCGTGCCTTGCGTGATCATTACAGCCAGGATATCGGCGAAATTGTGATCGATGAAGATTCTGTATATCAACAAGCGCATAACTTCCTGCATCAGATTATGCCGCAGGAAACGCGTAAATTACGCCGTTATTCTGAATCCATACCGCTGTTCAACCGATTTCAAATTGAATCGCAAATTGAATCAGCTTACCAGCGCGAAGTAACCCTGCCCTCAGGCGGTGCCGTAGTCATTGATCATACCGAAGCGCTAACAGCGATCGATATTAATTCGGCCAAAGCGACCAAAGGCGGCGATATTGAAGAAACCGCCCTAAATACCAACCTGGAAGCGGCAGACGAAATTGCCCGCCAGTTACGTCTACGTGACCTGGGTGGTTTGATCGTCATCGATTTTATTGACATGTCCAGCATCAAAAACCAGCGTGAAGTGGAGAACCGTTTGCGTCAAGCGTTGAAACTCGACCGTGCTCGTGTTCGTATCGGTCGCATTTCACGCTTTGGTTTGCTGGAGATGTCCCGGCAACGCCTGCGTCCATCCTTGGGTGAATCAAGTTTAATTACCTGCCCTCGTTGTACCGGTCACGGAACAATTCGCTCAGTCGAATCACTCGCTCTGGTTGTGCTGCGTTTGGTAGAAGAAGAAGCCATCAAGGAAAATTCAAAACGCGTTCTTGTACAGGTACCGATCGAAGTTGCAACGTTTCTGATTAATGAAAAACGTGAATCGCTGAGTGAAATTGAGGCTCGTAATGTTGTTGATATAACCATCGTACCCAACCCTGATCTTGAAACCCCGAATTATGTGGTTGATCGCGTGCGTTTGTCCGACATGGACGAACTCAAAGACAAGAGCAGTTATGAGTTGGCAACTTACAAAAAAGAAGCTTTTATTCCTGAGCAAAAAACGCAACAGCACTTACCTGAGCAGGCTGCGGTTCAGGGAGTGGTGCCGACAGCACCGGCACCCAAGCGTAAAAGAGTCGGTTTACTGAGCCGTTTGCTGAAAACACTGTTCGGTGGCGGTAATAAAACCAAAAACACACAGCACTCGCATCACAAGGATCAGGACAATCAGACTCGTAGCCGTCATCGCTTTGATGCTGAGCGAAATCGTGGTCGCAATACTCGTGGTCAGGGTCGTCGTAAATCGGCTCAGGATCGCGGTAGTCGAAGAACCGGCGACGAAACCAAATCCGCACCAATATCAAGTGGCGATTCTTCACAAGATCGAACTTCGCAATCGCGTGACAGTAATGCAACACGTGGTCGAGGCAATAATCGACGCCGTAATACTGGTGGTGCTCGCGACAATAATGAACAGACAAAAACGGAGGGGTCAGGCAATCGGCGGAGTAATACAAACAGACAACAGGATGGAAAACGAGCCGACTCACGTCGCAACAGAAAACCCAATGTTGCGCAGGATAACAACATAGCCAAACAAGATGAAACAAACGTCGGCAAGCCTGAATCCGTTGAAAAAATTGATGCCGTTATGCCATCAAAATCAGATATTGTTTCTTCTGCTTCGCAACAAGAATCTAAAATCGAATCCGCATCGCAGGTTGCCGATTCTACGCCGGAAAATACTGTAAAAGAAAATAGCAAGCCCGATACAAGCTTATATGACAATGTTAAATCCTTGCCGGCAGAAACTCAGACTGCAGAACAATCAAAATCTGATTCAGTCATTGAAACAATTCGTGAGCAACCTGAACCGATAAAAACTGAAATAATGAATGAACCGGTTGAATCCAAAAAACCGGCTACCGCTGTTGTGCAAAGTGAGAAAGCGGCTGGTTTGTATACGATTGTGAAACAGACGCCGACCGAGACTGAAACTGATTAACCTTTAAGCCCGGAAGAAGTTAAAAAGAACCCTCGTTGCTCGAGGGTTCTTTTTATCCTGTGTATGAATATTTTTCTTTTATATGGTTGAGCAGCCCCTCAGCGCCATCTTCTACCAGATCAAGCACATGTTCAAAACCCTTACGACCACCATAATAGGGATCGGGCACATCCTTTTCCGGAAAGTTGACGGCGAAATCAAGGAACAGCTTTACTTTTTCGTGATATTCATCCGGACAATCTGTTAGTAAATCCGTTAAATTGTCATGATCCATGGCTAAAATATAATCGAACTCCACAAAATCTTTTGCACTCACTTTTCTGGCGCGTAATCGACTCAGATCGACACTGCGCCGACCGGCGGCTTCCTGGGCGCGCGCATCCGGCTTGCTGCCAACATGATAACTATGTGTCCCTGCAGAATCGATCATAATCTGTTTCTGCAATCCGGCCTGTTCAACACGTTGACGAAATACACCTTCTGCGGTAGGTGAACGACAGATATTGCCCATGCATACGAATAAAACTTTAATCATAAAAATCCTTCCACTACTCCAAACCGCGCGCGAGATCAGCTTGTATATCATCGATTGATTCCAGACCTACTGAAACTCTTAATAGACCACCCCTAATACCAGCCGCCTGCTGCTCTTCATTCGACATCCGGCCATGGGTCGTGCTGGCAGGATGGGTGATGGTGGTTTTCACATCACCCAGATTGGCTGTTATGGACAACAAGCGGGTTTGATCGATAACCCGCCAGGCCTGATCTTTGCCGTCCAGCTCAAAAGACACTATTGCACCAAAATCGGACTGTTGTGCTTTAGCCAGCTCATGCTGAGGATGTGATTGCAAGCCAGGATAATAGACCCGTTTAACAGCAGGCTGTTGTTGCAACCATTCGGCCAAACGTTGTGCGCTTCTGCATTGAGCTTCCAGTCTGATGCGCAAGGTCTCCAATCCTTTCAAGAATATCCAGGCGTTGAATGGACTCATGCACGGCCCGGCAGTTCGCAAAAAGCCAAAAATTTCTTCGTCGACCTCATGCTTGGCGCCCACCACCGCGCCACCTACACCACGTCCCTGACCATCCAGAAATTTTGTTGCCGAATGAACAACCAGGTCAGCACCCAGCTTCAACGGCTGCTGCAAAACCGGTGTGCAAAAACAATTATCCACCACCAGCAGACAATTGTTTTCATGCGCCAGATCAGCAAGCGCTCTGATATCACCCAATTCAGTCAACGGATTGGAAGGCGTTTCCAGGAACAAAATACGCGTATTGGGTTTGATCGCCTGACGCCAGGCATCTAAATCAGATAACGATACGAAACTGGTTTGGATGCCGTAACGAGGCAAAAATTTGTTAAACAATACGGTTATGGTGCCAAAGACACTGCGCGATGAGACCAGGTGGTCGCCGCTTTTCAGCAACGCGAGACAGACAGACAAAATAGCCGACATACCGGAAGCGGTTGCAACACAAGCTTCACCGCCCTCTAATGCGGCCAGTCGATCTTGAAAAATTGATACGGTAGGATTGGTAAAGCGTGAATAGACATTGCCGATTTCTTCGCCGCTAAAGCGCGCCGCAGCGTGAGCAGCAGATTTAAATGTAAAACTCGAAGTCGTGAAAATCGGTTCGCCGTGCTCGCCCAATTCTGTACGTTCTTGCCCGGCGCGCACCGCCCGGGTATCAAATCCGTACTCCTGCCAGTTTTCGATCGTCATCTCTCTCGCTCCCATGATTGAGCGGGCATAAAAAAACCCGCTTTAACTATGGACTAAAGCAGGCTTATACCACCGCTTTAGCTGAATTTATCAAGCGCCCGCAAGCTGAAGCATCAAATCGGCGCGAGGCATAGTTTACTCATCATTGCCATAAATGGTCAACAGCTTACAGGAATTACTTAATAAGTATTCAATTTCACCGACAATGTTAGAATACCTCTATGTCCAAAATCGTGATAACCATAATCGCTGCCATATTCCTTTCCCCAATGTATTTGATGATTTCTGCTGCGCACGCGGCCAAAAATCAACCCCCCTCAGATATCGCAGAACAACAATTGATAAATATTATCACTCTGGCCGAGGAAAAAAACTGGGGTCGGGCTTCAGAATTAAGTCATATGCTCTGTGCAGACTTTCCAGATTTTCGCGCTGCGCAGATTTTTCAGCAACTTATCGATAAACAAACATTACCTACACCACGTCGACTTGTGCCGTTGCGTGATACTGATGATGAGAATCAGAAAGAAAATCTTGAAGCCGAACTTGTCTTGCGCCTGAACGCAAACAGGTACAGACCGCAAGCCGGCCTGGTACCCGATGCGATCGTAACACTGAATGAAAATATTCATTATGCGTTATTGGTTGATCTCGATAAATCACGCTTATATTTGCTACAAAACGAGTCCGGCGATATAAGCGTACTGGCAGATTACTATGTGGGTATCGGCAAGCAGGGCGCATTCAAGCAACATCGCGGCGATTTACGCACTCCAGTTGGCATTTATACGATTACCAACGAAATGCTCGATGCTGCACTGGATGAATTGTATGGTGTCGGAGCCTGGACGCTGGATTATCCGAATATCTGGGATAAACGACTTAAACGCCGCGGTAGTGGTATCTGGATCCATGGCGTACCGCGCAGCACCTATAGTCGCGCCCCTTATTCCAGCCGTGGTTGCGTAACACTAAGCAATCAAATTTTTACGGGTATCAAACCATTTATTACACCCGGACAAACACCGGTTATTCTGGACGACACATCCGACTGGATTGCACCGGATAAACAACGAATATTTTTAGATGAAATACAAAAGCAATTTCTACAATGGCAGAGCGATTGGAGTAACCGTGATTTCGAACAATATATTGCGCACTATTCAGAACAATTTCAAAGCGGCAAAGAAAATTTGCAGGCGTGGAAACAGCGCAAACACGCCACCAATCGGCATAAAACGTTTATCCGAATCCAGTTAAAAAATGTCAGTATTTACAGATACCCGGGCGAGTCTTCCTTATTGCAGATCGACTATCGACAACACTACGAAAGCAACAATTTCAATGCCGAGGCCAATAAACGTCAATACTGGAAGCGGGAAGATGACGGACGCTGGCGTATAGTGTATGAGGGATTACGGTAAATAATCTCAAATAGCTATTCAGGCAATATCAATACCAGAGCGCCCTCTTCCACTTTGTCAAACAAATCCATGACATCATCATTCTTCATGCGAATACAGCCCTGAGAAGCAGGTTGACCAATCAGGCCTTCTTCATTAGTGCCATGGATATAAATGTAGCGCTGATACGAATCAACACCAGCACCCAGATTGAGTCCTGACTCCAGTCCCTGCAACCACATGATACGCGAGGTAATAACATCGTCTCCGCCGGCTGTTGCATCTTTGTTAATCTCGGCAATTTCGCCGATGGCTATGCGTGCTCTTAAAATTTCACCGTGCTGACATTGCTGACCAATTTTTTCGGCGATGCGATGAATCCCTGTGGGTGTACACCGGCTATCCTGATCGCAACCGATACCATAACGTGAAGACGAAATAGGATAACTGCAAACCAAGGATTGACTGTCAAAGAGATAAAGCTTCTGTTGGTCGAGCCTGATTAGAATAACGGTCTGACCGGATTGATATTTCTCCAGATTCTGAAAAGCAATTTTTTCCCATTGATAAGCCACTACCCGTTACTTCAGCCGGAAACTAGTTTTCACTGTAACAGGACTCATCATTATTCTCGTCGAACACATCCCTAAGCTTTGCACTGTCACTACGACACTTCTCGAGTTCACTCAAATAAGCTTCGTCAATATCGCCGGTAATGTATTTGCCATTAAAACAGGAACAATCGAAATCCGACAAAGTTGGATTGCCATGCTTGACAGCACCAACTAAATCATCCAGGTCCTGATAGATGAGTTTATCAGCACCGATCGTTTCGCCAATTTCATCAATAGTACGGTTGTACGCGACAAATTCCGACGCCGCCGGCATATCAATGCCATATACATTCGGATAACGCACCGGCGGTGAGGCGGATGCCATATACACTTTACGTGCGCCCGCATCCCGCGCCAATTGAATAATTTGTTCCGAAGTCGTACCACGTACGATTGAATCATCGACCAGCAGGACATTCTTGTCTTTAAACTCCACCGATATCGGATTTAACTTATGTCGTACAGACTTGGCACGCTCGGTCTGGCCCGGCATGATGAAAGTACGACCGATATAACGATTTTTAATAAATCCTTCGCGATAGGTCAAATTTAAACTTAATGCCAGCTCCAATGCAGAAGTGCGGCTGGTATCAGGTATCGGTATCACCACATCGATATCATGATTTGGCCAAAAGGAAGTTATTTTTTCTGCCAGCTTCTGTCCCATGCGCATTCTGGCTCGATGCACTGAAACCTGATCCATGACACTGTCGGGTCTTGCGAAATAGACATATTCAAATATGCAATGCGTTCTGGTAATTTGATCAGCGCATTGCCGTGTTGATACTTCGCCACCTGGACTGATAAAGATTGCTTCACCCGGTTCCAGATCGCGAATCAATGTAAAGCCGCATCCTTCCAGCGCCACGCTCTCAGATGCGATCATATATTCTTCGCCTTTTGCAGTTTCGCGCATGCCGTAAACCAAAGGTCTGATACCATGCGGATCACGAAATCCAACAATACCGCGACCGGCGATCAAGGCAACAATTGCGTAAGCACCTTTTAATCGGCGATGCACACCCGCCACCGCATAAAAAATATCCTCGGCGGTCAATTCCGCCTGGCTATGCTTGTGCAGCTCATGCGCAAATACATTCAACAATATCTCTGAATCAGAAGAGGTATTGATATGACGGCGATCTGCAGCAAACAGGCTTGCGTGCAGCTCTTTGGCGTTGGTCAGATTGCCATTGTGTCCTAACGCAATTCCAAAAGGGGAATTAACATAAAACGGCTGCACTTCCGCAGACGCTGCTGCGCAACCGGCAGTGGGATAACGAACATGGCCGATGCCCATCTTGCCCTGTAAACGCAACATATGCATCTCACGAAACACATCACGAACAAGTCCCAATGATTTTCGAGTAAAGGTTTTGCCGGCCTTATTACAGGTCACTATTCCGGCTGCATCCTGACCACGGTGCTGTAACAACGTTAAACTGTCGTACAGAATCTGGTTAACCGATCCACAACCTACTACACCAACCACTCCACACATTTTATATGGGACCCTTCACTGTCAAATTACACTTTAATATATCTGGCAAAATCATTCGGTAATAACGGTTCAATATAGTCAAGCACACCTTCCGCTGATGCAACCAGTGCTGAATCTTCCCACCAGTCTGCTTCATTGAGTCCGATGTATGAACCCAACACGACCAATAAACACACAATAACAACGCCACGCGCAAACCCAAACAAAGCGCCTAAACCGCGATCAATATTTTGCATCTTCACCATGTTGATAAAACCTGCCAACAAAAAGTTGGCAATCATCCCCATGATAAGCGTTGCCAGAAATAAAACCGCAATTGAAACACCAACTCGCAAGCGCGGATTCTCCATTGAATCCGGCAGAATAATCGCAAATTTGTCCGCCAGACTCAGGGCGATTACAAAAGCCAGTATCCAGGCGGCCAGCGAAATGGAATCCTTGGCGAAACCACGTACGATACTGACAACCGTTGAAATCAAGATCACGAGAAGAATAAAAATATCAAACCATGGCATCTTGATCTCCGCCGCGTGATATATATTGTTTAATCGCCATTCAGAACCATTGCTCGATAACCGCCCTGCTTTAATAATTTACTAACCAGTTTTTCAGCTTCAGCCCTGTTTTTGAGCGGTCCTATTCTGACACGGTAAACCGGTCCGACATCTGATTTAGCTGATTCTTGGTACGCAGCAAAACCACTGCTTTTCAGCTTATCCCTTAGTACCTGCGCATTCTCTTCTCGACTGAAGCTACCAACCTGAACGATCCACTTATCACTCGCTTTTGTTGTGGTCGGCGACGCTTTCTCGGTAGAAGCAGCAGCAGGCTTACTTTGACTAACCGGTGGATCAGGTTTTACTTCAGCAATCGCCGGTTTAACTGCTGGTTTTGACTCAGATTTTTCCTGCTTGGCGGCAGCGATAGCCTGTTCTATCGGTTGCAGGGGTTCTATTGGTTTAATTTTGGGTGGATTATTCAGGCTATCTTGAGAAGAAATATCGGGTTTCTTGGGAATTTCCATACGTACGCTGAGCCTGGAATCCTCAGAACCGCGTTCAAGCAGCATTGGAACAAAGATGACGCCCAGTGCAACAAGGACAAATGCGCCGATAAGACGTTGTTTGAGTACCGAATTCAATCCTCTCGAGCCCCCTTGGAAGGTGTGCGTATTATAAACGTTTGCTGTAATGCTCTGCCATAACTTCTGCAACCGTATAAAAAGAACCCGTCACGACTATCCTGTCTGAACTATCGGCCTGCTGCCTGGCATGCGCAAATGCGGCGGCGATATTATTGTGATAGCTCACGGGAGACTGAGCATGCTCAGGCACTATTTGCCGCAAAGCCTGTATCGGCATTGCCCGAGCACATTGTGGTGCCGCCAGATACCAGTGAGCCGATTTCGACGCGAGCGTATCCATAATCCCCGCGGCATCTTTGTCGGCCAAAAATCCTGCAACAAAATGGGTCACTCTGCGTGGCGCGTCGGTTAATGCGTCGGCTAAAACAGCAGCTGCTTGCGGATTATGAGCAACATCCAGCCAGACCTCTGGAAAATCCTCAATAACCTGGCAACGTCCTGGCAGAGAATATCGTTCCAAAGCCAACTCAAGATGATTGCGCGTAAAGGGCAGGCTGGCGTGCAACAACTCAGCAATTTTTAACGAACAAGCAATATTGTCGAGCTGCGCCCGGTTGCAGAACTTCGGAAATGGCAAATCGGCAAATTCCTGCTCTCCACTATGCCAACGCCAGTTCGATTCTAAAACACTGTAATCAAAATCGCGTCCCAGATAATGCAGTTTTGTCGCCAGCGTTTCGGCGACGCGACCAAGACTGGTGGGTGGCTGACGATCGCCGCACACTGCGTATTGTCCGGTCCGCAGAATGCCGGCTTTTTCCAGTGCAATATCTTCTCGGTTCGGCCCCAGCCACATTTGATGATCCAAACCAATTGCTGTAATCAACGCTGCATCAGCATTAATGATATTGGTTGCATCCAGTCGACCGCCCATCCCAACCTCGAGTATTACCACATCAAGCGGTTTTTGGGCGAACAGGTAGAACGCCGCCAAAGTACCGAACTCAAAGTAGGTTAATGAACCATCGCCGCGCGCCTGATCAACTGCCTCAAAGGCCTGCATTATTATTTCATCAGTAGCGTATTCGCCGGCAATGGAAATTCGTTCGTTGTAGCGCAACAAGTGCGGAGAAGTGTAACTGCCGGTACGATAACCAGCAGCCAGATAAAGTTTTTCAAGAAATGCAACACAGGAACCTTTTCCATTCGTGCCTGCAACGGTGATCACCTTGTCAGCGAGTGAGCGGATGCCAAGTTGTCCGTACACCTGACTAACGCGTTCGAGACCGAGGTCAATTTCGGTTGCATGCAATGATTCCTGCCATTGCAGCCATTCAACTAATTGAGCAAATTTCTGCCCCATATTATTTGACTACGAGGCTGTTCACTGACGTATTAACAGCTTACAACGTTGCCGGACCATCGGCTCCATTAGCTTTCGAGGAGGAATGTTTGTAAAGGATAGTCAATATTGAATAAATCAGATTACGCATTTCACGCCGATCAACAATCATATCAATGGTGCCGTGTTCCTGTAAGAATTCACTGCGTTGAAAACCCTCCGGCAATTTCTCGCGCACAGTTTGTTCGATAACTCGCGGCCCGGCAAAACCGATTAAGGCTTTAGGTTCTGCAATGTTAATATCGCCTAACATCGCAAGACTCGCCGAAACGCCACCCGTGGTCGGATCTGTTAACACAGAAATAAATGGAATACCGGCTCGTGATAATTTCGAAAGAATGGCGCTGGTTTTTGCCATTTGCATCAGAGAGGTCAAACCCTCCTGCATGCGTGCACCACCACTGGCGCTGAAACAAACGTAGGGTATCTTGAGTTTTAGCGCTCGCATGGCACCCCGAGTAAAACGTTCGCCGACTACCGATCCCATTGAACCGCCAATAAACCGGAATTCAAATGCAGCAGCAACTAACGGCATGCCCTTCAACTTTCCTTGCATGACAACCAGAGCATCGGTTTCACCGGTAGATTTTTGAAATGTAAGCAGGCGTTCACGATACTTTTTTGTATCCTTGAAACGCAGAAAATCAATCGGCACAACGTCAACGCCAATTTCTTCACTCGATCCTTCATCCAGAAACTGCTTCAGTCGAAGTCGCGCACCGATGCGATGATGGTGGTTGCATTTCGGACAGACCCGCAGGTTGCGATCCAGTTCTTCGCAATACAGCACGCTGTTGCAGGCATCGCATTTAACCCATACACCCTCAGGCACGACGGCTTTCTTACCATTACTGCCAACCTTGGATGGAATTAATTTCTCAAACCAATTCATGTTCGATTTTGCTCGCTTTACCCGTTTTGTTCAGGCTGTTTTTACAGGCCAGTCTACTGAATCCATCGCTGTACGCATATTTGCAATCAGTTCAGCGATTTTATTACCTCCGAGTTCGATATTATCAGCGTGTTCTGCGATGCGGGCCACAATTGCGCTACCAACCACCACAGCATCGGCAACCTTGCCCAGTTGCGATGCGGTTTCCGGATCTCTGACACCGAATCCGACCCCTATCGGCAGACGGGTATGCTGTCTTATTTGCTGCAATTTCTCTTTAACCTGCTGCACATTCAAACTGGCTGCACCGGTCACGCCTTTTAACGAAACATAGTAGACATATCCGGAAGCACATTCGCAAATCATCTTTATGCGTTGTTCGGATGAAGTGGGTGCCAATAAAAAAATTGGATCGATACCGTTTTTCAGAAAATGCGGCAATACATCTTCTGCTTCTTCAGGCGGTAAATCCACCACCAGCATTCCGTCAACACCCGCTTTGGAGGCCTGCTCGGCAAACGGTTTATATCCCATCACTTCCAGTGGATTCGCGTAGCCCATTAAAACAACCGGTGTCTGATTGTTCTGCTGTCTAAACTCACCAACCTGCTCCAACACCTTCGTGAGACTCATGCCATGTGCCAACGCACGTTCGCAGGCAAGCTGAATCACGGGACCGTCCGCCATGGGGTCTGAAAACGGTACACCTAACTCGATAACGTCCGCGCCGGCAGCCACCAGTTTATGCATAAAATCGACCGTTGCCGCGGGTTGTGGGTCGCCTGCGGTGATATAGGGGATCAAAGCAGTTTTACCGGCTTTATCCAATCGCTCGAAGGTTGCGGCTAATCGGCTCACAACGTAATTCCCTCCAGATCCGCAACGGTGTTGATATCCTTATCACCGCGACCGGAAAGATTAACGACAATAATCTGCTCGGACTGCATACTGGCAGCCAGTTCGGGTACAAATGCCAGCGCATGCGCCGATTCCAGAGCCGGGATGATGCCTTCCAATCGCGTTAGTTGGTGAAAGGCTCCCAGCGCTTGCCGGTCGGTAACATTGACATACTTCGCGCGGCCGCTGTCTTTTAACCATGCATGCTCCGGTCCCACACCCGGATAATCAAGTCCGGCTGAGATTGAATGCGTCTCGATAATCTGCCCGTTGTCATCTTCCATCAAATACGTACGGTTGCCATGCAGGACGCCGGATTTCCCGGCCGCCAGTGGTGCCGCATGCCGTCCCGTTGCCATGCCCTCGCCTGCTGCTTCGACGCCATAGAGTGCGACGTTCGGCTCATTTAAAAACGGATAGAACAAACCAATCGCATTGGAACCACCGCCCACGCAGGCAACCAGCGCATCGGGAAGACGACCTTCCAGGCTCAGAATCTGCTCTCGAGTCTCACGGCCGATAATCGATTGAAAATCGCGCACCAGTGTTGGGTAGGGATGCGGGCCGGCAACCGTACCGATGATATAAAACGTGCTGTCAACATTCGTCACCCAGTCGCGCATCGCTTCGTTCATGGCGTCTTTCAGCGTGCGAGATCCGGATTTAACCGAAACCAGCTCGGCACCCAGTAATTTCATGCGGTAAACATTAGGCGCCTGGCGATGAATGTCTTCCTCTCCCATATAAACCACACATTCCATACCGAGACGTGCCGCCACCGTGGCGGTTGCCACGCCATGCTGACCAGCGCCGGTTTCGGCAATAACACGTTTTTTACCCATATGTTTGGCCAGCAAGGCCTGGCCAATCGTGTTATTCACTTTGTGCGCACCGGTATGATTCAGATCTTCGCGCTTCAAATATATTTTTGCACCGCCCGCTGCGAGCGTCAGGCGTTCCGCAAAATACAAGGGCGAAGGTCGACCGACATAATGGGCCAGATCGCGATCAAATTCAGCACGAAAACCAGCGTCATGACGCAAATGCATATACGCTTTAGTCAGTTCCTGAACCGGACCCATCAGGGTTTCGGCGACAAAACGTCCACCGTAAGGACCGAAATGCCCGCTTTCATCCGGATAGCTGAAATAGTCGATATTTTTTTTAGAAGCCTGGCTCATTGAACGCTATTGACCTGCTGTACAAACTGTCGAATTTTACTCTGGCTTTTAATACCCTTTTGCGTTTCAACACCGCTGCTGACATCAACCGCGTAGCAGTTTGTACGACGGATTGCGGTTGCAACATTTTCCGGCGTTAAACCGCCCGCCAGAATTAAGGGCTTAGGCAAATTATCCGGTATCGTTTCCCAATCAAAGGTTTGCCCTTTGCCACCGGCTTCACCCTCTTGTACGGCATCCAGTAAAAAAGCGGCTGCGGTCGGGTACTTCGCAGTATAGGCATGTATATCCGCGTTATCTATCATCGCTATCGATTTGATATAAGGCCTTCCAAATGACTCGCAAAAATCGCGTGATTCCTGTCCGTGAAATTGCAGGCAATCCAGTGCAACAGTATCCAGTACTGATTTCACCTCATCACCATCAGCATTCATAAACAAACCTACCGTGGAAACAAATGCGGGCAAGGTACGCAGCAGCCGAGCTGCCTGTTCAATACCAATATAACGCGGGCTGGGTTGGTAGAAATTCAGTCCAATCGCATCAACACCCAACTCGGCGGCCAGCAGCGCATCTTCCGGTTGAATAATCCCGCAGATTTTGATTCGCGTACGCACTCTTTCGTTTTCTCTTGCTTGCTAAAGAGCCCGCCATGTTACCAAATGCTGATTAATTTGCCAGAATGTCTCCATATACCGGTTTATAGCCGCTGCGGGGTATGGAAAACTCATCCGGATACCTGACGTCGGTAAGATACAAGCCCTGTGCAGGCGCGGTTATTCCGCCCTGAGTCCTGTTTTTCGCTTCCAACACCGTCTGTGTCCAATCCAGGGGTTTCTCACCCGTACCGATTTTCAGCAAAACACCGGCGATATTTCGTACCATGTGGTACAAAAAGCCATCGGCTCGTAAGTCCATGTATATAACATGGCCCTGCGCATGAATTTTCAGCTCGTGCAGTGTCCTGACCGGTGTTTTCGCCTGACAATTGACCGCCCGAAAAGACGAAAAATCATGCTCACCCAACAAATATTGCGCGGCAACTTGCATCCGTTCCACCTCAACCGGATGCAGCCACCAGGTTACCCGCTTATGCAACAAGGCAGAGCGGGTGTAGCGATTCAATACAATATATCGATAACTGCGTTCAACAGCCTTAAATCGGGCGTGAAAGTCATTACTGACCGGCTGAGCCCAGCTCACCGAGACATCTTTGGGTAGATTGCTGTTGGTGCCCAACATCCAGGCGTGCGCATCGCGTTCGGCGGTCGTATCAAAATGAATGACCTGGCCGGTTGCATGCACCCCACTATCCGTTCGACCTGCGCAAATTACCTCGATGCTTTGATTGGCGACTTTGCTCAGGGCGCCTTCAACCACTTGCTGGATAGAAACGGCATTTTGCTGCCGCTGCCAACCATGGTAGGCACTGCCGTCGTATTCTATTCCGCAGGCGATTCGCAATGTTAGGTGGATGGGTTAATGACAGGAATGATCTGAAAGCGCTAAAGCGGGGCTAATGAATTTGATCCAGCAACTCTTCCGCTTCTTTTCGTTGCGCAGCATCACCCTCAGCCACAACTTCTTCGAGCGTGCTGCTGGCGCCATCATAGTCGCCCATATCCATATAGGCTTTGGCCAAATCAAGTTTGGTGGAGACTTCGTCACCAATATCACCGCTGATGGTTTCGTCTTCAAGATCAGCGTCAATAATGGTGTCATCGTCCTCCGGGATTTCAAATTCTGTATCAACCGACGCGGCTTCCAACCCGTCGCTACTGCCTAAATCAAGATCGGCAAGCAAATCGTCACTGGCATTGCCATCGGCCTCAAAAACGTCGCTATCAACATCATCCAGATTGATTTCACCTGAATCATCTCTATCCAGTTCAATAGAGGCATCGTCTTGTTCGGCGCTTTCATCGTCCAGATTGAATGCCATTTCCATCGCGACTGTTGCATCATCGTCGCCAACCTGAGTTTCACTATCCAAATCATCCATCGACGTGTCAACGTCAACCTCGGTATCCAGACCCAGTTCATCGGCGTTGAAATCAATATTCAGATCCGATGCGATGTCATCTGCATCCGCATCCAGATCAAACTGCAGATCAGTATCATGCCTTTCTATATCCGCCTGCGCTGACTCGACATCAACCGTTGACATAATTTCGGTTCGATCTGCACCCCCCGGCGGTACTAGCAAAGTATCATCGAGTTCTTCCTGGCCTTCACTTAAATCGAGATCAAAATCCGTTGCAGTTGAAGCAGCGGCACCTTCATCTTCACCAAATTCGATATCTGGCGCAGTGGAACCCTGCGCCTCGCTTAAATCAAGATCGGCCGTTTCAGGTTTAGCCGGCGCAAAATCAGAAACCTTCAGTCCGGAACCGGCCACATCCGCAAATAGTGGATTGTTCGGCGCAATTTCCTTGCCCATTGCAATGGTCTTATCCCAAACACGACTACTGCGTCCGGCCAGGCTACTGTGTAGTTCAGCTGCAAGTGCTTCAAACTCAGTTTTCTTACCCGCTGCAAAATAGGTCTCTAATAGTTTACCCCGATACTCGACTTTGCCCGGATGCATCTTTAAAGCCTGGGTCAGGAGTTCCTCGGCCTGATCGTGCAAACCATAAGCAAGGTATACGTCGACTTCCTGCGTTGTGTCATCACTCAGTTCCTCCTGAACCACAGCCGGCTTCTGAGCTACACCCGGTCGAGTAATACTCTTTTGAGTGGAAGCGAATCGACCGCCGGTTTCAGTGCTGGCCTGTTCGGCAGCCGTTTTTGCGGTCTCATCAAACGATTCAATTTCACCCAGATCTTCGATAGCCGAATCGGATTCTGTTTCATCCGGATACTCGGTGGCTACTTTCTTTGCGGCCGCGCGATGATCCGCCTGTGCCGCAATGGCTGCGATACCGCTGGGTTTCTTACCGCCGCGAAACAAACCGGTAATCGGTGCAAACATTGAACTCAGCCGTTCACCAAAGGAAGGCTTGGATGGCTGCACGGTAAGATGAACCTCTTCTTCTTCATCAAACTCTTCGTCGCTGATAACCGGTTGAGCCTTGACGGGCTTTTTCTTTTTCGGTTTAACGGCTAACCAAAGTAGTAGCAGTATCAATGCACCAAATCCGGCTGCTATCAATATCGCAATCGAAATATTGCCCAATGGAGTGCTGATGGCGGTATCGATAAAATCCACCCACATTGCCTTATAGGGCGGATCAAGAAAATCATATACAAAACCAGCAATGCCTTCCGGTCGCTTCGATTCAGTTGATACAGGCTCTGCAATAGCAGCTGTTTCGGCTGCTGCCTCGCTATCCGCTTCCGCAGGCTCGCCTTGGGCTTCAGGCTGTAGACTCAGCGGTTCGTCGCCTGGTAACTGCGGTTCGAAATCGGTTTCAAAATCAGCTTTATAGGGCGCTTCGCTTACGGCTTCTTCGGCCGTTGCCTCAACATCCGCCAACGATTCTGCAACAGGTGATTCTTCCGCTTCCAGCGCTGCGATATCCTCACCCGGCAGCGCCTGATCTTCCGGCTCGGCCTGTAAGGTTAAACCGGTCTCAATCTGGCCGGCTTCGGTTTCAGCAACTTCCACCGGTTCCTCAGGCTCTGCAGGCTCTGTTGGTTCTGTGGTTTCTGCTGTTTCTACGCCATCTATCGAAGGCGTCGGCGTAACGCTGGTTTCGTCGCCCAGCTCGCTAAGCCTCTGTTGCAACTGCGCCAACTGCTCGTTCTGCAAACTGATCATCCGATCCTGGGTTTCAATCTGGGCGGTAAGATCGGTTAATCTGGCCTGTAATTCCGCTTTCTCCAGGCGTTCCGCCTGCAATTGTTCGCGCGCTAATTGCAGATCGACATAAAGTGAAGATCCACTCTCGCTGCCTTCCTGGGCTCCCGAGGCTCGAGCGGACGCATTGGCATCACGACCCGGTGACAGGATGCTTAACTCGCCCGCGCTCCTGTCAGCATCAGCACCACTGTCAGTAATCGTCAGCTCATCTGAGGTTCTGGCATCATAGGCAGTACTTGGTGCACCGACTAACTGGTTACGATATTCGCGCCATAACGCATATTGTTGCCTAACTTCAGCCATCGCTTCGGTGCTGTCAATTTGCAGCATCGATTCCCGATCAGGAATGCGTAAAACAAAGCCTTTGCGGACGCTGTTGATATTGTCACGAATAAAGGCATCCGGGTTATAACGCAAAATAGAGAGCATCGCCTGATTGACCGTGACATCGGGCGCTTTATAACGTGAAGCGATGTCGTACAAGGTATCGCCTGATTCAATTAGATGCTCGCCGGCTCCGGCGGCAACGCTTTCGCCACGGGCGCGTGCCTCATCTTCGGCCGCGAATTGTGCCAACAAAGCGTTGGTGGCCTCTTCATCGTAAGGCAAACTCGCATCGTAAAAGAGGTTTATATCCGGTAATGGGATTTCGCTACCGCTGGCTGAAAAAACCGGCCTTTCTGCCGGTGTTTCTTCCTGGTAGGCAGGTTGTTCGCTTTCATCGAGATAGGCTTCCGTGCTTTCGTCATAACTCAATTCACCGCTGTCTGCAGCAGGCAGTGACTCTTCAAAGCTAAAATCTTCAACCGCTTCCGACGGGCCTTGATCTGCTGCAACCAATGTATCGTCAGTCGCAAATTCGTCTTCGCCAACCGAAACCGTTGCTTCTTCTTCAGCAGTCGTAATTTCGATATCGGGTAAGCCAGCCGATAAATTCGCCGGCTCGGCTCCCTCTGTCAATCCAAACCCGTCATCGGTATCGGTCTGGCTCTCGACCCAGCCCACCTCGGTTTCGGGTTCTTCAAAATCAGTTACTTGACCAGTCTGCACTGATTCAGGTGAGGCGGCTTGTTCGACAGGCTGTTCATCAAAAGCGAATTCATCCGTCGTAGCAGCCGTTTCGTCGCGTTTTATCAGCGCCGGCGCACCTGCCGCGCTGGCAGCAGTGGCGACGGGTTGGGTTTCGGACTGAGTGCTGGGTGCTTGCTGTGCGCCTGCAAAAACAGGTGGATCCAGTAATACAGTGTATTCGCGAACGAGGCGCCCACGCGGCCAATCAACATCGACCAGAAAACTCAGAAACGGCTCGCGAATCGGACCCGTCGTGGTGATGTTAATATACTGCGTGCCATCCGGTTTGACGGCTAAATTGAATTTGAGCTTGGTAAGATAAAACGGACGTTCGACGCCCGCCTGCATGAAGGCTTCTTCATCGGCGAGCTTGACTCGCATGCTATCGGTCTCGCCCGGCCGTACAGAACTTAATTCTATTTCAGCCACCAGCGGCTGATTCAGCGCTGAGTAAACCTCAATATCGCCAAGTCCCAATGCGTGCGCCAGCGTGGAGACTACGCACCCGGCAACTACTATGACCGCTAAAATTCGATTTCTCACGATTCGAATAAGCCCCTGCTCTCACGCCCCTTGAACGATGTTGAAACACACTTTCGCCAATAAAAACGGCTACATGCAGCGATTTTTCAGAATATACTTTAAAAAATGCCGTTTAACAATATTAAATACAATAAGTTACATGTATTTTTTCAACAAAATCTCTGCAATCTGAATACTGTTCAGCGCCGCACCTTTTCGTACATTGTCGGCCACCACCCACAGATTGATACCCCTGGGATGAGAGATGTCTTCGCGAATGCGCCCCACATAGACCGGATCGGTGTTGGCACCCTCGGTCACCGCAGTGGGATAACCACCGTCGGCACGCTTATCCAGCACCACAACACCTTCCGCTTTGCTGAGTAATTCCCGCACCGCGTCAGCACTGATCTTGTCACGTGTTTCGATATGCACCGCCTCCGAGTGACCATAGAACACCGGTACGCGGACAGTGGTTGGATTCACCCGAATACTGTCATCACCCATGATCTTGCGGGTTTCCCAAACCATCTTCATCTCTTCTTTGGTATAGCCGTTATCCATAAACTTGTCGATGTGCGGCAGGACATTGAAAGCAATCTGCTTGGGATAAACGCTGGCTTCGGCCGCCTTGCCACTCAACAACGCAGTGGTCTGGGCGGCCAGCTCTTCAATTGCTTCCTTGCCGGTGCCGGATACCGCCTGATAGGTCGCGACATTGATTCGCTCAATTCCCACCGCGTCATAGATTGGCTTTAGCGCCACCAGCATCTGGATGGTCGAGCAATTTGGATTGGCGATAATCCCTCGATTGACGTGTTCTGAAATTTTCTCGGGATTCACTTCAGGCACAACCAGCGGAATATCATCGTCATAACGAAACTGAGACGTGTTATCAATGACGATGCAACCGGCCGCAGCGGCCTTGGGAGCATATTCGGCAGAAACAGACGCACCCGGTGAAAATAAGCCGATTTGAGTCTGGCTAAAATCAAACTCTGCCAAATCCTGGACGGTCAGCATCTGTTTGCCATAGGCCACTCTTTTACCAGCGGAACGGCCGCTGGCCACTGCAAAGATCTTCTCGGCCGGAAATTTCCTTTCGGCAAGAATGGAAAGCATTGTCTCACCCACCGCACCGGTGGCCCCTACAACCGCAACGTTAATCTTCTTTACCATGGCTCCAACACTTCATTAAGTGAATAAAAAAACCGGCATCCATTTTAAGGAACGACCGGATATCAATATCAGGTCCCGCGTTGACAATAATCTAAACGTGACTTAATTTTTCCGCAAATTGGCAGGCATTGACCGAAAAAGCAAGCTGCGCATTATAACCAATTTGATTGGTAGTTTCCCTATAAGCGCTTAGCCGTTGATCAACCACCGCACTTTTTTACATTCAACCGCCTCGATCTCCGGGTAACTTTCCATGCTATCCGCGAGCAGCTCGGACTGTAACCCCCGAAAATCGAATGCTTCGCTATCCAACAAATGCGATGAAACAACACTTTGCAGACTATTAAAAATATTCTCAATGCGACCCGGATAAGTCCTTTCCCATTCTCTCAACATGTTTTTGATCGCAACACGCTGTAAATCTGATTGCGAGCCGCATAAATTACAGGGGATAACCGGGTGGTTTCGCAGGCGTGAATATTTTTCAATATCGGCTTCGCGGCAATAGGCCAGCGGTCGGATAACAATATGTTGCCCATCATCGGTTAACAGTTTAGGGGGCATGGCTTTTAATTTAGCGCCATGAAACATATTCAAAAACAGGGTTTCGATAATGTCATCCCGATGGTGGCCCAAAGCAATTTTGCTCATTCCGTTTTGGCTGGCAAAATTATATAAGGCACCGCGTCGTAAACGTGAACACAGTCCGCACATGGTTTTACCTTCAGGGACTACACGTTTGACGACGCTGTAGGTATCTTGCTCGATCACCTGAAAACGCACGGCCAATGTTTGCAGATAATCGACCAATACTCGCCGCGGAAAACCCGGCTGTTTTTGATCCAGATTTACTGCGATCAACTCAAAATTCACCGGTGCGCTGCGCTGCAGGCTCAACAGCATATCCAGCATCGTAAAGGAATCTTTGCCCCCGGACAGGCAAACCATTATCCGGTCGCCATCCTCGATCATATTAAAATCTTCAATTGCCCTGCCGGTATCACGACGCAGGCGTTTTTCGAGTTTTCGCTGGTTTACGCTCTTTTCCATGACAGATTATATCCACGCCGTTATGACACAAGTCCAAAATGCTTAAGAATCGGTTTTTAGTGCCGATACCCGTGCTGCAACCGAATCCTGCGTCGTTTCGGGACTGTAATCACTTCGTCAACTGTTTAGGGATACCGATGCACATGAGCAAGGAAGCCACCAACCGGATAAAGGACAAATTCGCACAAACACCTGCATCGCCCAAAAATGCGATGCAATGTTATCTGCGATATCTGAAAAGTGACTTAAAACCGGTGCCGGAAGAGGAACAATATCCAGTGCGATCATTCCTGGATGTCTGGCAAGACCATCAGACATCCTGAGCTTTATTTTAAAACCGATTTGTCAAAAACCATTACCCAATCCACTAACGGGGTACATCCCGACGCGCCAGGCCCGTATAGTACTGGCGTGGGCGGCCAATACGCTTATGTGGTTCTGAAATCATTTCGATCCAGTGCGCCATCCAGCCCGCAGCGCGACCAATGGTAAACAGCACGGTAAACATTTCTTCCGGAAACCCCAGCGCACTATAAATAATGCCTGAATAAAAATCGACGTTTGGATAAAGACCACGCTTGATAAAGTATTCATCCTTCAGGGCAATTTCCTCAAGTTTCATCGCCAGTTCCATGCGTGGATCATTGCCATACTTTTCCATCACCTGATAACAGATATTTTTAATAATCTTTGCACGTGGATCAAAATTCTTATAAACACGATGCCCAAAACCCATCAGGCGAAAAGGATCGTTTTTGTCTTTCGCTTTGGCGATGTATTTATCGATATTTTTAACATCACCAATATTCCTTAACATTTTAAGCACTGCTTCATTGGCGCCGCCGTGAGTCGGACCCCATAAACTGGCAATGCCGGCAGCGATCGCTGCATAGGGATTGGTATCCGAGGAACCCGCCAGTCGCATCGTTGATGTTGAAGCGTTTTGTTCGTGATCAGCATGCAGTACGAACAGAACATCCAGTGCTTTTTCGGCCACCGGGTCAATTTCGTAGTCTTCGCCTGAGCGGGAAAACATCATATGTAAAAATCGACCGCAATAACTCATTTTGCTGTTGGCGTAGGTAAATCGCTCGCCAACGCTGTGCTTGTAAGTTACGGCTGCAATCGTGGGTAGCTTGGCAATAATGCGATAAGCTGTCTCAAGGCGGTGTTCAGGATTGGTAATATCCAGAGGATCGTTATAAAACGCAGACAACGAACCCACTACACCCGTCAGTATCGCCATCGGATGCGCATCATAATGAAAGCCCTCAAACAGGTGCAACAGGCTTTCATACAGTATGGTGTGATCGGCTACTTCGCGTTCAATTTCATTTAATTGCTCAGCATTAGGAAGTTCGCTGTTCAAAAGCAAATAAAACACTTCCATAAAGCTGCATTTTTCCGCCAATTGTTCTATCGGATAACCTCGATACATCAATTCGCCTTTGGCACCATCCAGATAGGTTATATCGCTGCGACAGGAAGCCGTAGACATAAAACCGGGATCGTAGGTAAAAAATCCCGTCTCTTTATTTAAGGAAGTGATGTCGATTAATGGTGAACCGTAAGTCGCCTTATAAACGGGCAACTCATAGGTTTTTCCGGTCTCATGATCGGTTAATGTAACTTTTGAATCAGACATTATGAACCCTTGGTAACGCGCCATCCCTTATGCATTAGCCTTTTGAGCATGGTGCAAGTGGTATGGACAACTGGATTGATAAATGAACCCGCGCTTTTTCAGCCGGGGCGCCAAGAGTATTAGAAATCGCCTGCCAGCACAATCCCACGGCAATCGACCTAACGAAGTGTCTAAGCCGTGCGGCGGCGACTGTCAAGAACACTCATTCCCGGCAACAGCTGGAATTAACCTCGTTCACAGATTTCTCGAACTGGTCTGTGCAACAACTGTTAAGTGCCTCATAAAACATAAAGTAAAAGACAAAAAAAATGCAATAACTTGTTATATTTGTTGTTGTTTTCCTGATATATTGCCCGATCAATTAATATTACGTACTTATGCCGATAACCGTCTGGTGGACAGAACCAAACAAAATCTGGACAAGTTAATAGGCTTCGCAGTCACTCTGGTTTTTTTGTTGCTGGCCGGTGCCAGTGTCATCCGTAGCCTGGAGTGGACAGCCTACGGCTGGGGTGTGCGAATCACTCCTGCGCGTGCGCCTGACAGCTCAATTGCGGTCATCGCAATTGACGATTTTTCCCTGCAGACCCTCGGCAACTGGCCCTGGAATCGTGATCGGTTTACCGAACTGACCAAAAAACTGAATCGCGCCGGAGTTCGCTGGATTGGCTATGACGTTGAGCTGGATAAAGCACAGAATGACTTGAGCCTGGAGGCATTACGCAATTTTAATGCGCGTTATCGCACTCAGCTCAATGAAACCGCACGAAAACTGCTGAATCGTGTGACCAACCAGCTCGATACCGATAAAACGCTGGCGCAGGTTTTCAATAGCAGCAACGTTATTCTCGGTATGCCCTATACGGCTTTGGGTCCACCGGCAAAACCGGTAACACCGGCTGAAAACCTGGCGCAACACTTTGTCGCTGATGTTCGGGGCAATCCGTTGCCTATCTATGAAAAATTACCTGAGTGGCTACACCCGGACAAGGCTATCTATTTTAAACAACCGGGGTTCCCGGTAGATCAATTAGCAAAAAGCGCCAAAGGTCTTGGCCTCAGTCACAGTCGAAATGATATTGATGGCATCACCATCAGCCGGCCTGCCGTATTACCGGTAGGCAAACAATTCTTACCATCCTTTGCTTTGTTGCTGGCCGCCGCCAAGACCGGTGAGTTAAACAGGATCGGCCTTCTGCACGGCGAGGGTATTGTGTTAGGTGATCGTTTGATCCCCACCGATTCAAAATTTCGTTCTTACCCGTTTTACTACAAGAGCAAGGATAACTTGCCACCTTTTCCAGTCTATTCATTCGCCAAAGTGCTAAACGGCGAGATACGCGATGATGTCTTTGCTGACAAAGTCGTTCTAGTTGGCCCCACCAGCGAACAATTGATCGAACCACAGGCCACACCATTGGGCATCACTCTGCCTCCCGTTTTAATTGAGGCGCATACCGTCTCAAGTTATCTGCAGGACCACTGGTACTCAACGCCGTGGTGGACCTATTGGTTGCGCTATATCATCTTTGCGTTGGTGGCTTTTTATTTATCGATACTATTACCCAGACTGCGCTTTGGTACCGGACTGGCCATTACGGCATTGATACTGGTCGTCATGTTTAATGTGCATTTTGTATTAATGGCTCTGGCCGGCGTATGGTTAGCACTGATGGCACCAGCCGCAGCCCTACTGGTTGGAAATTTCCTGCTCGGTGCCAAAAGTCTGGTCATGAATCGTGTTGAACGTTACCGGCACGAGCTTTCCAAATCCAATCGTCTGCTGGCTCAGGCCTATCAGTTTCAGGGACAACTGGATCTGGCGTTTGAAAAGTATCGCTCCTGCGATATGGATGATGAGCTATTGTCACTAACCTATAACCTCGGGCTGGATTATGAACGCAAGCGACAGTTCAACAAAGCCGCCAACGTCTTTCGTTTTATCCGCTCTTTTAAAACTAATTATCGCGATGCCAAAGACCGAATCCAGAAAAACCTGCAAACCAGCCACGCGGTTGTACTCGGCAAACCGACAAAAGACGGTGAGAACACGTTGATCATTGCTAAAAACGGTATGCAAAAACCCATGCTGGGTCGCTATCAAATAGAAAGTGAAATTGGTCACGGCGCGATGGGTACCGTCTATCTTGGCTCTGATCCAAAGATAGGTCGCACCGTAGCGATCAAAACCATGCCTTTGTCATCTGAATTTGAAGAAGATCAGTTGGAAGAAGTTAAACAGCGCTTTTTCCGTGAAGCCAAAACAGCGGGACGCTTAAATCATTACAATATCGTCACGATTTATGACGTCGGTGAAGAGCAGGATCTGGCCTACATAGCGATGGACTTTTTACAGGGCGTCGATATGGCCAAGTTCGCGAAAAAAGACAACCTTCTCAAAGTCAGCGAAGTATTCAGCGTGATGATTCAGGTCGCTGATGGTTTGAATTATGCTCATGCACAAAACGTTGTCCATCGGGATATCAAACCAGCCAATATTATTTATGATCGCCGCACCAAAAAACCTACTATTACCGATTTTGGCGTCGCTCACTTGACCGATACATCAAAAACCAAAACCGGGATGATTCTGGGTACTCCCTCTTTTATGTCACCGGAGCAACTTGCCGGCAGATCAATAGATGGGCGCTCGGATTTGTTTTCGCTGGGTGCGACCTTCTTTCAACTGCTGACCGGTGAATTGCCCTTCACGGGTGAAAGCATTTCTTCGCTGATGTATAAAATCACCAACAAACCACCGCGCGATATCCTGAAACTGCGCCCGGCATTACCTATCTGTGTCAAGGCAGTAATCGCCAAAGCTCTGCAAAAAGAACCGGAGAAGCGTTACCAGACCGGTGCCGAATTTATAGCTGCCATCAAACGTTGCCAGCAAAATATTGTTGCACAGCAAGCCTCCTCCACCGGTCAGCGCAAAGCTCCCAACTTTTAATCCGCGTTAAAATTTCGTTTGCAAAAATACCGGCAACCACATCAGCAAAAGTGTTGCAGCAACGACCACATAAAGTTTGGAAATAAAATTCAAATCCAGCCGACGCTGCAAAGAAATCTCCTCGTCCGCTTTTGCAATCTGACACATCAACAGGTCCAATATCAAGACCATAAATACGATCGGTGCGAGCGCCGGTAATACTGCGGCACGTAGCAATCCCCAGCCTTCGGGTGCCATGGAAATATCCACCCAAAACATTGAAGCAGCGCTAAATAATGCCACTAGTAGTAATAATGATCTGAGCGCTCCTATTCTTTTTACAAATTTGTATATTGATTTCAACTTTTAAGCCAAATCAAATTTCAGAAACATTCAACACCGGTACCACCCAGACCACAGTAACCCTGCGGATTTTTCGCCAGATACTGTTGATGATAGTCTTCGGCGAAATAGAATTCGGGAGCAGGCAGCAACTCTGTCGTGATTTGACCGAATCCCGCCATCATCAAGGCTGTCTGATATTGAGATAAAGACTGTCGGGCCAGATTTTTTTGTTGCTCACTATAAAAATAAATGCCGGAACGATATTGTGTACCAACATCATTTCCCTGGCGCATGCCCTGTGTGGGATCATGGGACTGCCAGAAAACACTAAGCAATGCCTGATATGAAAGCTGCTGCGGATCATAGACAATTCGTACCACTTCATTATGCCCGGTCAGGCCACTACACACTTCCTCATACAGCGGATCGGGGGTCAAGCCTGACGCATAGCCCACAGCCGTAACATACACGCCATTGAGTTTCCAGAATGCCCGTTCAGCACCCCAGAAACAACCCATGCCAAACATAGCCAATTCCAGTCCATCCGGGTAAGGCGGACTCATTTTTGATCCAAGTACAAAATGTTTGGCCGGAACCGACATGGCATCCGGTCGTCCGGTTAAATATTCACCACTTTTCGGCATCTGCGTTTTGGTAAAAAAATCTGACACAACCAATCTCCTGGTGCATTCATTGCATATATGATGCACCGGTAGTAATTAACAGCCAGTTCTTTTCTTGCTATTGCGCAAACCGTGATCTAGACTTCCAGCTCGATTGGATTCATGCGAAGTATGTTTGATTTCGGTTGCGCTTTGCTCATCTCGTTCTCATCCCATCTTGTTGCCTGAACTCATTCGTTTGTTTTGGTTATTGTTAGTTCCCGTAAGGGAGTAGTTTTCAAGAGGTTTATCATGTCCGACGAACTCACCGGCACTGTTAAGTGGTTTAACGAAACGAAAGGCTTTGGCTTTATCGCAAGAGAAGAAGGGAAAGATGTATTCGTACATTTTTCGGCTATCAACGGCGATGGCTTTCGCACATTGAAAGAAGGCCAGCAAGTCAGCTTCATTATAAAAGACGGCCCAAAAGGCCCACAGGCTGATAACGTCACTCCACTGTAGGTTATTCACTCAGTCATATCCGATCTGATTTCAGAAATAATTATCCGGCTTACTCTCGTGTTAATAAAACGGATTGTCTGAGGGCTTGAACGTGTAGTTGAACTAACCGGCAGTGATTTAGAAAAGCAAAAAATCTCTGCCGGCGCTTTGGGAATTCAGTGTCACTCGACACAGGGTGGCGTATTGTGCTGCATCCGGCGAATAAGTCAGTTCTGGCGAAGGTAATGACGATACCGATGGTATTACCAGGCGATCCCAAACCCATGTCGTTCGGCGCCAACCAGTCCGAACCTTTGTTGTGGTTACGCCAACAAAAAAAATCAACAGATCAGCCCGCTATCGCCACTGAAGTCCTGACTGAAAATGAACTGCGGGCAAATCCCGTTCTCTGTTGTTCCGCCTGCCTGCATCAGATTACCAGCATGGCTGAACGAATTGAGTTGCTGGGACAACACGAGCATCACTGCACCAATCCACACGGCATCCAGTTCTGGATTGGCTGTTTTGCTGAGGCTGGCGGCTGCAAAAATACCGGTGACTGGATCAGCAAACATAGCTGGTTCGCAGGATATTTATGGCGTTATTCACTCTGTGCCGCTTGTCATACGCATCTTGGCTGGCAATTCAGAAGCGATCAGAACGGCTTTTTCGGTCTGATCAAGGCTCGTCTGCTCAGTTACGAACAACTGCATTAGGCCGGATCAGATGGCACGTTGGCGACCACCTCAAGAAAAATCTTCCGCCTATATCACTGCCGAAGGCCAGATTGCCCTGCAGCAGGAACTCAATGAAATATGGATCAGGCGCCGCGATGTCACCCGGCACCTGGCTGCAGCGGCGGCGGAAGGTGACCGCTCCGAGAATGCTGAATACATCTACCGAAAAAAAGAATTACGCGAACTGGATCGACGAATCCGTTACCTGCAAAAACGAATTCCGGAACTGAAAATCGTACGTGACTTACCCGCTAACCGATCAACCGTTTATTTTGGTGCGCGGGTGACACTTGCAACCGAAGCTGACGGCGAGCAGGTGCATTGCCGCATTGTTGGATACGATGAATTAAATACCAATAATCAATATATCAGTATTGATTCACCGCTGGCTAAAGCCCTGCTCGGAAAATCACTAAATGATTGGGTGCAGGTGTCAACACCAACCGGCGAAAAAACTTATATTATTGTTGAAATTGAATACAGACCGATCACAGAAGATTCAAAAATTTAACCATCATCACCAAACAAACGCTTTAACTCCTCTCGCGCTGCCTGTTCCGGATCATCGGGATCAATTGTCTGTTCCGATTTCTTATCCTGCTTAATATCGCCAAACAATGCCTCGGCCTGTAATTTCGCTTGTTTATCCTTATCCAAAGCAGTGGCCTGACAGGCATCCGCCTTGGGTTTATAGTAATCACAGAAATTCGATTTTTCCTTGTTGCTGACAAATTCTGCGCGGTCTTCACGACAGGCATTCGCAATATGTGCGCTATAAAAAACGCATTGTTTACAAACATGAATTTCAGCACGGCAACTTGAACACTCTTCCCGGCGTGATACCGGTAAGCGCAGTTCGCTTAGTTCAGTTCCGCATCTCCAGCAGAGATAGCCTTTAACAACGGTAGACACTGTTTTTACTCCGTCTCTATTATTTCCCGCGCTCTGTATATGGTCAATTTAGTGCAAAATATCACGCATTGGAACTCTTGTCTGCAACCCGGTTCAAAGTCTCCACTACCGACCGCAACCGGAATACGATCATGCAAAGACGCGAATTTATGCAAGTGGCTGTCGCGCTTGGGCTAAGCAGCCGGCTGGCTACTGCAGAACAGCACACTGTTGAAAAACTGGATAAGTCTCCAAAAAACTGGAAATCCATTCTGCCACTGGAACGCTATAAAATTCTGTTTCAGGAAGGCACCGAGCCATCGGGCAGCAGCGAACTGAATAAGGAAAAACGTTCCGGTACCTTTTGTTGTGCTGCCTGCTATTTGCCATTATTTTCTTCAGCCGCCAAATATGAAAGTGGAACCGGCTGGCCGAGTTTCTGGCAAGCCATCGATGAAAAGCATATTGAAACAAAACTGGATTTTCGACTTATATATCCGCGCACCGAATATCACTGCGCCCGCTGCGGCGGACACCAGGGACATGTTTTTAAAGACGGACCCAAACCCACCGGACTGCGTTATTGCAATAATGGACTTGCGTTAATCTTTATACCGGAGAATGAACCGCTGCCTGAGCTGAGAGGCTAGCTAATGAATCCGACCAATCAAATCTTACCGTTCCTGTTGCTCGGCTTAATCGCTATACCGGGCTTTGCCGATGAAAATAATACGACAGCAACTGCGACCTTCGCCGGTGGCTGCTTCTGGTGCATGGAACCCCCTTTTGACAAACTCGATGGCGTGATATCGACGACTTCCGGTTACACCGGCGGACAAAAAATCAACCCGACTTATGAGCAGGTCTCGGCAGGCAGCACCGGTCATACCGAATCTTTACAGATAATATATAACCCTAAAAAAGTCAGTTATGAAAAACTGCTGGATGTATTCTGGCATAACATTGATCCAACCACCGACGATGCGCAATTCTGTGATCATGGCGATCAATATCGTTCTGAGATTTTTTACCATGATGATGACCAACGCCGGTTGGCGGAAACGAGCAAGGAAAAACTTTCTAAAGACGGGCCTTTCGATAAACCCATAGTGACCCGGATTACAGCCGCTACGACATTTTATCCTGCCGAAGACTATCATCAGGATTACTATCAGAAAAATCCAATACGATATAAATATTATCGCTTTCGCTGTGGGCGCGACCAGTTTCTGGAAAGCGTCTGGGGAGAAAGTGAGAAAGAATAATCAATCAGGCTGATAGTATAAATTAGCCTCACTGACCTGTCGGTTCAGGGTCCAGTAGTCGTAGACTATGCCCAATAAAAAGAAACCGCATGTTAACAAATACAAGATGCCGGTAATCCATTTGCCGATATAAAAACGGTGTAACCCAAATACGCCCAGAAAAGTTAATAGTATCCAGGCGATATTGTAATCAAATTCACCCTGCGCGAATCGGATGTCTGCTTCCCGATCCATAGCGGGAATCAGAAACAAATCGATAATCCAGCCAATAAAAAGCAGCCCTAGCGTAAAAAAATAGATAGTACCACTAACCGGTTTGCCGTAATAAAACCGGTGTGCACCCATGAACCCGAAAATCCACAGAATATATCCCATCAGCATGCTATGCATAGTCACCTCGAGTTTGACTATCTATCTACGACTGGCAACTATATCAGCTCAAGCGGTCAAAACAGTACCTTTCTGCGCCGGGGTCTCAAAAAAATGTCAACCACATTCCAGCGGCTGCGTTGAATGCAGTAACTGAAAACCCAAGGAGGCAGTACGATGAATAAACGACTCATTACCCTAATTGCATGCATCATGGCCGGCAGCTTTTCTATGGCCCAGGCACAACCAGGCGGGCCATGGGGCGGTATAGGAGAATCGGGAGATCGCCATGAACGGCATATGGAAATGCTACAGGAACGCCTGAATTTGTCCGACGATCAGGCTGAACAAATTCAAGCTCTGATACAAACCGGGCGTGAGGAAATGCGCCAATTGCGGGAGGCTCATCGCAGCAAGATCGAGGCAATACAAATAAAAGGCAAACGATTTGGCAAAGAAAACCAAAACTAAGACACAAAACTCTGTGGAACCTCTGATCGAATCAGAGGTTCCAGTACTTCAGAGAGTAGCTTACAATGTCAGCCGTTGATGGCCTGAATAAAAATTATGTTTTTAAGTACTCTGACAGTAAATAATTTTCGTGGCATTCGAACAGCGAAAATCGATTTCGATGACACAACCGTATTTATAGGCGAGAACGACAGCGGCAAAACAAGTCTCTTCGATGCGATGGCGATTGCCCTGACCGATTCTTTGGGCGAGACCCCACAATTTGAACCACAGCATTTTCATCGTAATCAAGGCGATCTTTCGAAAACACCAGATGGCGATATTTTTCTTGAACTGGTGTTTGAGGAATTAACGGCTGGCGACTGGAACCAGCTGGAATTATTATCACTGGCAGCCCTGCTTTCAACGGGCGAACAACAACCAAGACAATTACACCTGCAAATTTCCGCCAGCCCTGAACAGGGCGATAAACCCGTCAAAGGCAATTGGTTAATTTTCAGTCCCGGTGGCAACAAATCCGTCAACCAACCGCAGGTCTTGTTCGATCTGCGTAAACTTAATCCGCTTATTTGGCTACGCGGCAGCACCTTACTTGGTATGACCGCGAACAATCGATGTGACGTTAATTTTAATCCACCAGCGGATATCGCCCCTTTAGTTAAGGAAATTGAAAAACACTATCATGCTCTGATTACAGGCGATTCAAGGCAAACGCACGACGACATCAAGGCTGGATACAATGCAGCCCGCGCGCTACTGGCGCTACGTGCAACGGATTTTGTCAGCGCTGGCAGCCTTATACACCCAATGATTGCAGAAATATTAGGTGAAATAGATGAGAAAGAACATCGTACCTTGCACACACACCATGGATCGGCAGCATTGCAAATCGGCGTCTTCTTTTTAACTGCTGCGCTATTGAGTCACTTTACTAATGGCAATTTGCCCGGTACGGAGCCGGTGTTGTTACTGGAGGACCCGGAAGCGAATCTACATCTTATGACACTCGCATCGGTCTGGGGTCTGCTTAAACATATCAAAGCGCAAAAAATTATCGCAACACAATCGGGAACGCTGTTGGCGGCTACGCCCTTGCATAAAGTCAGACGTTTAACCCGTTATAAAGGGATACTAAAACAGTGGTACGTCAGAAGAAACAAGCTTCCTCATGAAGAGCTAAGAAAACTGAGTTATCACGTACGCGTTCGGCGCGGCAGCGCCAGTTTCGCGCGTTGTTGGTTATTGGTTGAAGGTGAAACCGAATTCTGGGTTCTTCCCGAACTCGCATTGGTCAGCGGTTACGACTTTAATATTGAGGGTATAGCGGTTGTGGAATTTGCACAATGTGGTCTTGCGCCCTTGATTAAACTGGCCAGGGAATGGGGTATTGAATGGCATGTGTTGTGTGATGGAGACAAAGCAGGCAACGATTACGTTGAAGCAGCAAATCGTTTCCTTGGGCCAGACGAAAATATCAGCAACAGAATTACCCAGTTACAGGAAAGCGATATTGAACATTGTTTCTGGACACACGGATATCAGGATGTATTTACTCGCGCCGCCAACCGACGACCATCGAAAACACATCTTATCCCATCATCCTCGATCATAAATCGTGCGATCAAGCGTCACTCAAAACCCTATCTTGCATTCGAAGTCATTCAGCATGCCGGAACTGACCACGCGCCAGGTGTTCCTGGAACTTTGAAAAAAATGATTGAAATCTGCATCGATCTTGCCAGAAACGCACCGCAACGTAAGACAGAAAATTGAGCGCTTTACATTATTCTCGCAATTTTCTTCCGCCACGCTCAGCAGACTGCATTGCTGCCAGTTAACTACCTTATTTTCTGATAAGTGCCCATCAATTCTGCTTGATCAATAATATGCCCTTCCATTTTCAATTCGAGTTGCGTCTTTGACAGCAAGTCGGCAGTATCAAGCATCACATCCAGAGCATATAGTTTAAAAAAATATCGATGACACCCGATTGGCGGGCAGGGTCCGCCATAACCGGTCTTTTTCCAGTCATTTATTCCATCCCTTACATTTTTGGGTAAGGCGGCTTTATTCGCGGCTTTCGGAATTTCAGTGAGGTCGGCCGGAATGTTATAGAGAATCCAATGAACCCAGGTCATTTTAGGTGCGGCAGGATCCGGTGCATCGGGATCATCAACAATCAGTGCCAGACTGCGCGCCTTTGGTGAAATATCTGCGATACTAAGTTGCGGCGAAACATTCTTTCCCTGACAAGTGTATTCCATTGGTATTTCCGCACCATTATTGAATGCTATTGATGTTAGTTTCATGGTCTTTTCCCCATCGGCAATTGCGATTTCATTCAATACCAACATAATGACGCTGAAAAGAAAAACGGCCGTTACCAACGCAATAATTTTTTCGCAACCAACACTCCAGACACCTACATCGCCAAAACTAGCCGTCATTTTCAAGGTGTTTCTGCACAAAGTTACCGATAAGAAGTTGTTGTGCAACAGAATGACCGACAAATTGCACACCAAGACGGTACCCGGTTTCAAAGACCGATGATGCCTTTTTACACCATATAACTTCCACTTTAAGTGCCAGGCTGTGACCCTCAAGCATCAGATTTAAATCAAACGTCCGGCCCACCCTTCGTTCGATGGCAGACGAAAGCTGCATTCCGGATTCAGATAAATCCAGTGCAGTAAATTCCGAACTGTCCAACACACAGCTATCAACAGAAACCCGTTTATGACGTCGACGATTAGGCTGAAAATCGCTCATTTTGTTATACCTGGATTTACGTCACATCAGTAATTGAGTGTAGACGCAATTAACGAAATAACAATGCCGCAAGCGCCATGTTGTGCCGAGATGGGTAATTATAAGCTCTATATCTGGCCTTTTCTAATCAAGCCGCACATCGTTCCTTCGATAACAAATTCCTGTTTACGCAAGTCCACCCTGATAATATCAAATTCCTCGTTTTCCGGAACAAGGTTAACAATATTGCCTTTTTTTCGAAAGCGTTTGACGGTAACTTCATCCTCAATTCTGGCCACCACTATCTGGTTATTTTGCGCGGTTCTGGTTTTATGGACGGCCAATAAGTCCCCATCCAGTATGCCGGCATCGCGCATACTCATGCCCTTCACCTTTAGCAGGTAATGCGCTTTCGGTTTGAACAATCCGTTTTCGACCGGGATATGATCTTCTATGTTCTCTTCCGCCAGTATCGGCGACCCCGCCGCCACCCGGCCGACTATCGGCAAACCCAGGGGAGCCAGCAATTCGATGCCCCGCGAATAACCGCTTAACTGAATGAAACCCTTGCGCTCAAGTGCCTGTAAATGCTGATAGGCCGCATTATCAGATCGATACCCCATATACACAGCAATCTCATGCATGGTGGGCGGGGTACGATATTCAATCAGGTTTTCCTTGATAAAATCGAGAATCTGCTGCTGAATTTTAGTCGGCCCTTGCATAACATCTACACTCTTATGGAAAAGTGTATGTTTATACAGATCGCCGTATTTTGCAAGACCGCTATTGGCCGATTAACCCGCTATTACGGTACCACAAAATCAAAAAGAAAATCCCTTCTCCCTACTCTATCCCAACAGTCATATTTTCAGTATAGTCCCAACTCACCTTAATCAAGCGGTAGCATTCGATGATTCCATTACACGATGACAACCCCACACGCACAACACCTTTTATTACAGTCACAATAATCATAGCGTGTGGTCTGGCATTCTTCTGGCAGTTATCGCTTGGCGAACACCAGCAGGCAGGCGTCGTGGCATTCGGATTTATACCGGCGGTTTTTTTTGATCATACCCAGCTACCACCGGCATTGGCGCTTATCCCCGCCTGGACCACCATATTAAGCTCCATGTTTTTGCACGGCGGCTGGATGCACCTGATCGGCAATATGCTCTATTTATGGATATTTGGAAATAATGTTGAAGATGCTATGGGACACACACGCTTCATTCTTTTCTATCTCCTCTGTGGCATCGTCGCGGCAATGGCGCAAGCGCTACCAAATCCGGAATCAACAGTGCCCATGATCGGTGCCAGTGGTGCAATCTCGGGTGTGCTCGGCGCGTATCTGTTATTGTATCCACGCGCAAAAGTGCTGGTCATGATTCCGTTAGGCTTCTATATCACCACAATGCGCTTACCGGCAGGTGCGGTACTGGCATTCTGGTTTGTCTTCCAGATATTGAGCACTTTATTAAGCGCGGGGCAGGAAGGTGGCGTCGCCTGGGGAGCACATATCGGCGGATTTATCGCCGGTATATTGCTGATTCCATTATTCAAGCATCGCAATGCAAAATTTTTTACTCCCGCGCGAACACGCTGAATTCCGGCATAAAAATGTCCGTTGCCGTCGTTATCCCGACCTTTAATCGCGCCCACTTGCTAAGCCGTGCATTAGAATCTGTACTGACACAAAGTCAACCGGCAGATGAGATTGTTGTCATTGACGATGGCTCAACAGATAACACCTCGCGACTGATTAAAGCGAATTTTCCGCAGGTTCTGTTGATTCACACGGATAACCTGGGTGTCAGTCACGCGCGCAATTGCGGCATACTGGCCGCAAACAGTGACTGGATCGCCTTTCTCGATTCTGATGACGAATGGAAGCACCATAAACTGGCAACTCAACTTGAAACACTTAAACTGAATCCCGAATACAAGATATGCCATAGCGACGAAAAATGGATTCGTAATGACCATCATTTAAACCAAAAGGAAAAACATAAAAAGCATGGCGGCTGGATTTTTGAGGACTGCCTGCCTCTCTGCGCTATATCACCATCGGCAGCTATAATTCATCGCTCCGTATTCGATGATGTCGGCTTGTTTGACGAATCTCTGCCGGCCTGCGAGGATTACGATTTGTGGTTGCGTATCACTGCGAAGTATCCAGTGTTGTTCATAGCACAGCCATTGATTGTTAAATATGGAGGACATACCGACCAGCTTTCGCAGAAACACTGGGGCATGGATCGTTTTCGTATTCAGGCGCTGGAAAATATAATCAATACCGGTGAACTCAAACTCGAATATCACCTCGCAGCACTGCATATGCTGGTTGAGAAATTATCGATTCTGATACAGGGTGCCGAAAAGAAAAACAATCAGGATATACTGTACCACTACGCGATAAAGATGGAATATTACCAACTACAACTCAATAAGCAAACGCAAAGACTGACATGACAGCACTACGAATGGTTGTGGCCTTCAAGATCGAAGCCAGTCCATTGATTGAACATTATGGGTTGCAGCAGCGCAAACCTATCGCCGAATTCCCGATTTTCGAGAACGACTGCCATGCACTAGTGCTTTCCGGTCTTGGTTCCGCCGCTGCAGCTGCGGCGACAAAATACCTTCATGAAACATGCTTAAAACAGCAGGATTGTACCTGGCTCAATATCGGTATCGCCGGTCACCCCAGGCTGGCAATCGGTACAGTGGTATTAGCCAGCCAAATTGCGGATTCATCAAAATCAAATAGCTGGAAAACCTCGCCGGGTAATTCACATCAACTACCCACCAGCAAACTGATTACCGTTAATACACCGGAAACAGAATATAAATACCAGGCCTTATACGACATGGAGGCCGCCGGGTTTTATGTTACCGCACTTCAATACACTCAGAATAATCGGATACAATGTCTGAAAGTTGTTTCGGACAATAGGGATTCACCTTTGCATACCTTCTCTACGCAGCGTGCAAGCGAATTAATGCAAAAAGCAAAGCCGGTTTTATTAAACTATATCGACGTGTTACTAAAACAGGACACACCATGACTCAGAAACCCACCCTGATTATTACCGGCTCCAGCTCCGGTATTGGCAAAGCTGCTACGCTCCGATTACTGGAAGCCGGTTACCATATTATCGGTATATCTCGCCGGGCCGGCCAGTTTACGCATGCTGATTTTCAGGCGATTGATATGGATTTAGCCAAACCGGACGAGCTACCGAAAAAACTTGAACAGATCACAGCACAACATTCACAAATTGATGGAATCATTTTCTGTGCCGGCAGCGGTCGTTTTGGTTCACTGGAAGAATTTTCCTATCAACAAATTCGGTCTGTAATTGATCTCAACCTCAGCAGCCAAATTTATCTGACCCGTGCTTTTCTACCCATATTAAAAAAACAGAACAGCGGCGATCTGATTTATATCGGTTCCGAAGCGGCACTTTCCGGCGGTAAACGTGGTGCGGTCTATTCCGCCGCCAAGTTTGGATTACGCGGCTTCACGCAGGCCCTTCGCCAGGAATGTGCGTCGAACAATATCAGGGTGACACTAATCAATCCGGGTATGGTGCGCACCGAGTTTTTCAATACTCTGGATTTTTCACCCGGCGCCGATACAAGCAATGCAATCGAGCCACAGGATATTGCTGAAATGATATTAAGCGTTTTAAAAATGCGGCCGGGTACAGTGATCGACGAAATTAACCTGTCGCCGCAGAAAAATGTTATTCGATTTGGAAACAAGTAATACCTGCAGGACGGATAATTAAAATCCGTCCTGCCGACAGTAGCCTGATAAATTTTACAGCAGTCCCTTGATTTTGGATTTGGCGCCATCCTCCTTCTTATCTTTTTTCTTCTTGCCTTCTTCATGCTTAACAACAGCGCCGCTTTCAACATAGAACAACTCACCGTTGTTCATTTTATAAATGCCATCTTTCAAATCAAGTTTTTTACCGTCGGTTCCGAGAATAACCAGTACACCGTTTGAATATTTGAAAGACATTATTTTCTTGTCTTTTTCGGCCGCTTTACCCAATTTTTGATTGGCAATATTGTCGTAGAAGGTATAAGAATCAGCCATAGACTGATTTGCAAAAACCAATAACGATGCCATCACACTCATTATCATCAGGTACTTTTTCATAATTTCATAACTCCTTCCGGTTACTTGTACAATAATCAATGTTTAATACCGAAACAACATCTGGCAGTTTAAATCTCCCGCCAATACAGCGGATGAAACATCACTAACAAAGTGAATATCTCCAGACGACCAACGATCATCGCGAAAATCATCAGCCACTTGCCTGGCGAAGTAACTGTTTTGAAACTCGATGCAACCTCGCCCAGGCCTGGACCCAAATCATTTATACACGCAGCGACCGCGGAAAACGCCGATGCATAATCAAGACCGGTTGCCACCATTGCCATGGTCAGTAATACAGTAATAAAACAATAAAAAAACATAAAAGCGCGGATACTATCGGCGGTATCATGATTTACACGCCTGCCATTATGCTTGATATGAAATTCCGCACGCGGGTGCATCAAACGCCTTATTTCACGCCAGGCACCCTTGGTAATATAAAGCACACGCACCACTTTCATACCCCCGGCAGTGGAGCCTGCGCAGCCGCCGATAAAGCTAATCAAAATCAGGAACACACCCAGATAGGCGGGCCAGATGGAAAAATCTGCCGCCCCTAAACCGGTACTGGTGATTATGGAGACCACCTCAAACAAACTGAATCGAAGCGCGGTCAGCATATTATCGTAATAACCGGAAAAAAATAAACCAAAAGCAATCATCACCACAATGAAAAATATAATGTAAATAAAACCTCTAAACTCCTGATCACGCCAGTAAGAAAATACATTGCGATCGCGTAGCGCCAGAAAATGCAAGGCAAAGTTCACCGCACCGGCCAGCATAAACACCACTGCTACCATCTCTATTCCAACATTGTCGAAAAAAGCGATGCTGGCATCATGCGTTGAAAATCCACCGGTTGAAATTGTTGACATTGCATGCGACACGGCATCAAACAAGGACATTCCAAATACCCAGTAGGCCGCGGCACATAAAATTGTCAGAAATACATAGGTTACCCATAAATAGCGCGCAGTATTGAGTATGCGGGGAGCAAGCTTTTCGTCTTTCATCGGTCCCGGTGTTTCCGCTTTCATCAACCGCATACCGCCTATGTTAAGCATCGGTAATACTGCCACTACCAGCACGATAATGCCCATACCGCCCAACCACTGCAATTGCTGACGATAATAAAGCAACGATTTTGGCAATACATCCAGGCCGCTGATAACCGTTGCACCGGTCGTCGTCAAGGCAGACACCGTTTCAAAAACAGCTTCCGTAAACGATAATTTGATCACCAATAAGAACGGTAACGCTCCGAATCCGCCCAATATAAACCAGATTAATCCAACCACTAAAAAGCTTTTAACATGGGTGATAGTATTATCAGCTCTTAGGTTCATTGCCCATAATAAAAGGCCGGAGATCGCAGTCGTCGCAAGACAAAATAGAAATATCGTTTCAAGATGGTCTTTATAAATGAGTGACAAAAATATGGATGGAATAAATGACAGGCTAAACAAGCCGATCAATGCGCCCATTATTTTAGTTATTGTACTATTGAACATTAATGACTAACCATGAAATACATAGCCTTAACTATGATTGATACCGTGCTCGTTGATCCATGCGGTAATCAACTCAGGTGGCGTGATATCAAAATAGATATTCCGCGTTGTCACATGCGGAAGATGTGGTACACCCAGTTCCGAACCATCCATTTCTTCGAGTTGGACTTCATCAAAATTTTGCTGACTGCGTTTGAAACTTTCAGTACATACGTATAGCGGTATGCCGGCATCCTTCGCTGCCAGCGCAATCAGCTTAGTGCCCGCTTTATTGACTACAGAACCGTCCGCCAGTATGGAATCAGCACCAATCAATATGGCATGCGACAAAGGCACAAACAATCCCAGCTGCGCGTCCGTAATATATTCGGTACTGATTGCGTACTCAACCAGCTTCTGCGCAACCCTCAAACCTTCGTCACCCGGTCTCGATTCAGTGACGATAGCGCGCACGCCTTTTGATGCCAGGGCCTGAAAACAGGCCATCACCGTGGAACTGTAACTATGCGTTAGAACAATACTGTCTTCATCAATTAAATCAACCACATGGTGAGCTATCTGATTAATGGCATCGGCTGACTGATTGAGTAAATCGAGCGCGGTGTTCAATGCAATAGCACGAAACTGATCGGGATCCGATTCGTGTTCGTTTTTCAGCCATTCACACCAGGAATCGACCAAATTAACAATGGTGGCCATACTGGGACGCGCTTCTTTTAATGCCTCCCCAAAAATCAGCATGTCCTGCAATAAACCTGGCGTATCGGACTTATCGCAAATCTGGCTGTAATCAGCCAGTGCCTGCAGCGCCAGACGTCCCAGTTCGGCAGCGCCACTATGCCGATCACTGATAATCGCCTGCAACCTTTCCTGTTTAAACTGCTCGTTACTGATATTCACGATATCGAGTTCAAGAATGATATGTTGATGATATTAAAAAACGGTCCGCAAACAACGGTCTTAGGGTGTCATTTGTTGTTTGATTTTAAACAGTCGCTCAACCAGATGTGATTGCATAGCGTATTTATCCAGTCGACCGTCAATCGCCAGATCCAGCTGTTCGATACGATCACCGAAAGATGGATGGGTTTTGGTCAACAGCGCAAGTTTTGGTGAAGCAGGATTAATACTGTCCAGTGTTGCCAGAACATTCAACAAGGCAAAGGGATCATAACCGGCACGAGCTGCCAATACGACTCCCAGGCGATCCGCTTCATACTCATCTGAGCGATCCAGCCCTCTCGCATACAACTGCGTACCGGCGTTGAGCAAGGCATCCAGTCTTTCCTGATCTCCAACTCCCTTATCCTTTGCTGCAATCTGTAACGCGTCACCGAGTAAATCCAGTCGCGCATTTTTCTTCAGGGCATTCAGATGATGCTTCATAACAACGTGCGAAATTTCATGCCCCAGCACGCCCGCCAGTTCCGCTTCACTTTCCAGCGCCATAAATAAACCGCGCGTCACCAACACTCGTCCGCCCGGTGTGGCGAAGGCGTTGATATTTTCAGAATCGATCACACCAAATTCCCACGGCAATTCTTTTCTGGGTGTCTGTTGTGCAACCCACATACCAACACTATTGACATATTGTTGCAAAGAATCCTGCTTGACCAATGGTGCAGCGCCGAGCAACTGCGCACAAACAGAATCCCCAATGCGAATTTCTTCTTCAACCGAAACCTTACCGCTGGCCCGTTTGATTTTCTTTGCCGCGTCCGTCAAATCCCCCAGATCAAATAAACCGGCCTGCACCGTCTGATAAGCAAAACCCAACGCCAGACAAAGAGAAAAAACAATCGCTATAGCTGATTTCTGTTTCATGATTTCTCGCCCTTCCGGTCTTTTTTCTTGTCTTTTTTCTTATCTTTCTTTTTATCCTTCTTTGATTTCTTGGGTTCAGGCAATTCCTTGATTTTTTGCACCTGCAAACCGCCTGCCTGCGCAAACTGTTGTGCGGATCGGGCAGCAACAGAATAAGATTTCATTCGCTCCAGTTCGCCGGCATCCGGCCTGGCATTTTCAAGATCGGCCTCACTCAAACCGCGTACGCCGATTGTGGCAGTCATATTGCCGCTATCATCGTTCATTTCGCGTTGACCAAATAAAGAAGCGGTACTGCGCGATAAGCTGCTCAAACCCGACAAAACGCCTCGCTCGGTACTGCGTTTCTGGACCACTGAAGGACTGCTGGTGATATCACTGCGCACCTGGTAGGTACGCAGCCAGCCGCTTTGTTTTGATTCGGGCAAGATAGTGACTTTTTGCCAGCCACCTACACGTGGGCCCAGCTCAACACTATTGCCTGCCGACAGCACGGTAAGCGTATCCGCGCCAAACGAAGGGGCTGTTTTGACAGCAGCAGTACGAATCACGATGGCGCGTTGCGCATCACTTGCCGCCACGCTTAAGGTAGCCGCCAATATCGTAATCAGCGTGATGTAGCTGAAGGATCTATGTATTGATAAGCGCATCATTATCGGTAAAGAATCATCATGGCTGCTTAGGCTAGCATAAACAATTCACCATCGGCGACTTTTTCTTGGGTCCCGGGCAAACTTGAAGCACCGGCCTTTTTGCAGAAAATTACCGCATGCTGTTAGTATTCACGCCTAAAAAGGGGATAACCGTGGCTGAGACACTTTATTGGCATGACTATGAAACCTTCGGCACCGATCCGGCGCGTGACCGGCCGGCGCAATTTGCCGGGCAGCGTACCGACCTGGATCTGAATCCCATCGGCGAACCGCTGGTGCTGTATTGCAAACCCGCCGGCGATACGCTGCCGCATCCAGAAGCCTGCCTGGTCACCGGCATTACCCCGCAACTGGCCTTTGCAAAGGGCGTTATCGAAGCCGAATTCATCAAACAAATCCACAACGAGCTGGCCAAACCGAATACCTGCACAGTGGGTTATAACAATCTGCGTTTCGATGATGAATTCACCCGCTATACCTTATATAGGAACTTCTATGACCCTTATGCCCGCGAATACCGCAATAATAATTCGCGCTGGGACATTATCGACATGGTCCGCATGTGTTACGCACTACGGCCGGAAGGTATCGAATGGCCAAAAGATGAAAACGGTATTCCTCGCTTTAAGCTGGAAAACTTAAGTGCTGCAAACGGCTTGTCGCATGAGTCCGCGCACGATGCGCTCTCCGATGTCAACGCAACGATAGCATTAGCCAAACTCATTAAAACCAGACAACCCAAGCTCTATGAATTCGCCTTCAAACTCAGAAACAAACAAGAAGCGCTCAATTCACTAAACGTAAAAGACATGCAGCCCATCGTGCATACCTCGAATATGTTCGCCAACCAGTACGCCTGTACTTCGGTGGTAGTACCGGTGGCATTGCATCCGCAAAATAAAAACGGCGTTATCGTTTACGACCTGCGTTACGACCCAACGGATTTGATTAATGCTGACTCAAAAGAAATCAGCACGCGATTATTCACCCGTAGTGAAAACCTGCCCGATGGCATTGATCGTATACACTTAAAAACCATTCACGCCAACAAATCGCCGATGATCGCACCAATGAATGTGCTGAACGACGCTGCCCTGCAACGCATACAGATCGAGCTGGAACAGGTTGAGAACCATCTTGCCAAAATACAACAGGCCGACGGTCTGGCCGGCAGAATCCGCGAGGCATTACAGAAAAATGAATTTGAAAGTCATGCCGATCCTGAATTGAATTTATACGGTGGCTTTTTTGGCGATATGGATCGCGATCGCATTGAACAAATTCGTCGCGCCAGTCCCGACGAGCTGATCGGCTTTCCGAAAAATTTCGATGATGCACGTTTGCCGGAACTATTATTCCGCTACCGGGCCCGCAACTGGCCGGAGACTTTGAGCCAGGATGAATTAACCGAGTGGGAAGAATATCGAAGAAACAAACTCACCGATAAAAACGCTGGCGGTAGTATCACCTTAACCGACTTTGATGCAATGCTTGAAGTACTGGGGCAAATAGAAGGATTAACGGAAGAACAGATGCAGGTGTTGGAAGATCTGGCGGAATGGAGCGCAATGATTGCAAATTAAAGCAAGTAGCCCGGATGAAGCGTGCGAAATCCGGGGAAAAAATAGATTGCGCTGAACGTGCGAAGCCCAACAAAAAAACATTAACGAATAAACTGGATATGCAATATTGTCGAACCAGGGTTACGCGGCATCGAGATTAATTTTATGAACACTGCCAAGTTTAAGGTTCTTCTTGGCACGCCAAAGATCGTAAGCATCCTGCATGGCGAGCCAGCTTTCGGGGCTTCGCCCTATCGCTTTGGAAAGGCGCAAGGCCATTTCCGGGCTAATGCCACTTTGCATTTTTAATACCCTGTTAAGAGTAGAAGCCGCTACATCGAGCTGCTCAGCAAGATACCGGCAACTTAAATCGAAAGGCTCCATATAGGTAGCCTGTATAAACTCGCCGGGGTGCGGTGGGTTATGCATAGCCATTAGTGATAATCCTCGTAATTAACGATATAAACATTGCCATCGGTGAACTCAAACGTGACGCGCCAATTGGCATTTACAGTAATTGACCATAATCCCTTTCGATCACCCCGAAGCTGATGGAGCCGATAACCCGGAATATCAAGATCTTCGATACACATAGCAGTATCCAAAGCCGCCAGTTGCATACGGAGCTTTTTTGAGTGGCTGGACTGTATGCCCCGAGTGCTCCCGGACTCATAGAATTCTTCCAACCCCTTGTGCTTAAAGGACTTAATCACCTGCCAAGTGTAGCGTGTTGCGCAACATTGTCAAGATGGCCACGGAAGCGCGCTGAAATGCTGGATCAAAAGCATTAACCGCGAATTTACGTCCCAGATTACTCCCCGGCATCAGCTAGCATAGCGCAGATGCAATCTTCAAGCGGCTTCAGGTGAGTATTAATCACCACGGCAACAGTTAGCGGATCAATACTGCCAAGATAATTATGCACGAGGATATTTCGAAAACCACTGATCTCACGCCATGGAATATCCGGATAAGCGGCCATCTTATCTTCCGGTAACAATCGTGTGGCTTCGGATAAGGTCTGCAAGTTACGTAAGGCAGCATCATAAAGAACCTCATCCTGTGTGAGATCACCGCGCGCCTGAATCCGACGAATCTTTGCAATGGCATCGAGGATATGCCGGGCATACGGCTGCCAGGATTTACTCACAGCTCCACTGCCTCATTAAGAACACTCTGACGTATATGACGGCTAACTTCATGCTCCGGCAATAAGTCCACGCGCCGATGAAGTAAATCCGCCAATCTTTCAGTCAGCGGCAAGCGTTGCTTGAAAAGGTCATAACCGGCAGGAAAATCGACAAGGAAATCGATGTCACTATCGAACTGTTCCTCTCCCCGGGCAACAGAACCAAACACGCGTATATGCCGAGCGCCAAATTGCCGGCTCAACGCAAAAATGGCGTCTTTCTTGGTGCGTAACTCATCTAACAACATATCGAATCCCTAAAACTTCCCACCAATCGTAAAGCGCCTATTATCACGTACCTAACCCTAAATCTCCAAGCCAATTAAACGGCTAAATCCTGATGAACTAACCACTAACCGTTGAACACAACTGATCAACGGGGCTGATCACACCACGCCCTCCCCGGTTCAAGACATGGGTATAGATCATGGTGGTTTGTACATTAGAATGCCCCAGCAATTCCTGCACCGTTCTTATGTCGTAACCGCTATCGAGCATATGCGTAGCAAAAGAATGCCTGAGCGTGTGACATCCTGCATGTTTAAAAATACCCGCTTTGCGTATCGCTACTTTCATAGCTCGCTGCAAAGTGCAATCGAACATATGATGGCGCCCGTAATTTCTTGTTTCCGGATCTTTAGAAATATGTTTCGCGCAAAAAATGTAGCGCCAACCAAATTCCTTGCCAGCATTTGGATATTTTCGTCCCAAAGCATCCGGAAGTGAAATCCAATAGTAACCGTTAGCCATATCCTGCTCGAAATATTCCCGACTGATTTCAATGGCTTTTTTTAATCCAGGAATAGCCATTCTAGGTAGCACCGTTACTCTGTCTTTATCTCCCTTTCCCCGTCGCACCATAATCTCATTTCGTGCGATATCCACGTCCTGCACACGCAGTTTAATGCATTCGCTAACACGTAAACCAGCCCCATAAAGAAGTTGTGCCATACATAGATAGGGTTCATTCAAATTCGAAAGGACTGAGTGAACTTCATCTCGCGTTAACACGGTGGGAAGATGCTTTGGCTTTTTCGCAAACTCCCATTGAATGTCAGTCAACTCAATTTTTAACACCTGTCTATATAAAAAAATAATACTACATAGCGCTTGATTCTGAGTGCTGCGGGCAACCTTCTTTTTTACTGCCAGCCAAGTCAGAAATTCACCGACTTCTTTCTCACGCATGTCTTTAGGGTGACGTTTGTGATGATAGAAGATAAAGCTGCGAATCCAGTTGATATAGGAAATTTCGGTTTTTCGTGAATAATGCTTAACTCTAAGAGTGAGTCTTACTTGATCCAGTAATTTTGGTTGTTGCATAAGTATATTCTCGTTATAAGCCCAATCACATGTATATATATACATGTTTTTAGGAGAGAAATCAACGCCTGCTAACATTATTTGGGGGTGTGCTCGTAACTTATTGAATAAATTAGATAAATAGGGCTTTTTTAAAATGACTAATGGATAGACGGCGTACTGAATTAGCGCTAATATATTGGCAAAACAGGCGCATCTACTAATTGATCTTTATCAAAGACTCCCTGTTTTTTATTTAATAATCAATAACATAGAGGGCGTAATTCAATGCAGGCCATAGTATATTATCAAGCATTACGCCTTCTAACACTCTGTTATGTGGCAAAAATATGATTGAAGGTATCAAACTTCTGATTGGAATCTTGTTGCTCGCGATTGGTTTGCCAGTCGCGATTATTGCATGGGTAAAGTGCTTTATTAATTTGTTCAAAATTTGGGGCCACGTAAACCAAGAAGCATTAGATAAATACGCTTTTCTAAGAATTAATAGGTTAAATGCCATCTTCATTCCAGGGGCTCTGGATGAGGAAGGTATAAAAGCGAGAACTATTTTGGTAAAAAATACTTTTATTTTTTCTGGGTGTTCTGCCGTCGTCATGGGATACGCCGCATGGACAGGCTTGTTAGCCACATAACAAGTGACTATGATCCCAAGTCAAGTATTTAGATGGCATTTTCATTCCAACAAGTCCCATTTCTAATCATCGAATTCAGGAT
>JAFGLM010000042.1 GCA_016928055.1 Gammaproteobacteria bacterium | reverse complement strand
GGCTTGCGTTTCGATACCATTAGGACACTCCTCTGAGACTCGATTGTCTCTCATTAAAAGTATCCGTTAAACTGGGGGAGGTTCAGGTTTTAAAGCTGACCAGTATTTGTATAAATGCCTGCGCGGCACGCGAAAGTGTCCGGTTTTTGTGCGTTACGACGCCGAGTTGGCGTTTAAAAGTAATTTCTTCCAGCTTGATACAACTAAGCTCGTCGGTTTGCATCGTTAACGGCAATACACTCCAGCCCAGACCAACGGTAACCAGCATACGTATTGTTTCCAGGTAATTGGTTTCCAGGCCGACTTTCAGTTGAATGCCCTGTGCTTCCAGCGGCTGCTCGATCAGGCGACGTGTAACCGTACCGGGGTCAGGCAATATCGCCGGATACAAAGCCAGGGCTTCGAGCTTGTTTTTTGCCCGCAGCAGGGGATGTTGCTTGTTCACCATAATGCTGAGTGGGTCATCCCAAATTTTTTCAGCATTCAGTTTCTCGGCGGTAACCTCGGGCAGGGTTACCACCGCCAGTTCTTTCTCACCGGCGGCGACCGCTTCGCAGGCGATTTCAGAAGCAGTAAAACGAATATCCAGTTCCACCTGTGGATAGCGCAGGCTGTAATCGCGCAAGACATCCGGCAGTCGGTGCAGACCGAGGTGGTGACTGGTTGCCATCTGCAGAGTGCCGCTGATTTCCTCTGACAAGTTGGCAATCAGTTGGCGACTGTCCGCCAGTTCCTGAATGATATGGCGGGCCCTGGGCAGCAGTGTCTGGCCGGCTTCAGTCAGGACAACGCGCTTGCCCAGGCGGTCGAATAAGCGGGCATCCAGTTCCTGCTCCAGTGCGGCAATACGCTTGCTGACCGCGGGTTGGGTCAGAAACAGGCTTTCGGCAGCCAGCGAAAACGACTGGCTGTCGGCGACGGCAAGAAAGGCTTGCAGTGAATGAGTATCCATGGCGATATTCTAATATGGAATAGAAAATATAAAAATAATGAATTTGAGTTATTTTGTTTTCGGCCCTAGAATCCACCCCACTTATTTAAGGCAGCTTATTTATTATTTAGCGGCACACGTTTTTAGGATACAGAAATGGCTAAAACACTTTACGACAAACTCTGGGACGCGCATTTGGTGCAGCAGAATGATGATGGTACTGCACTTATCTATATCGACCGGCACCTTGTGCATGAAGTCACCTCACCGCAGGCCTTTGAAGGCATGCGCATGGCAAAACGCCAGCCGTGGCGCCGCGAATCGATTCTTGCGGTTCCAGATCATAATGTTCCAACCACCGATCGCAGTGGTCCGATAGCCGATCCCGTATCCCGTTTACAGGTGCAAACGCTGGATGATAATTGCGATACCTTTGGCATCACCGAATTCAAGATGAATGATTTGCGCCAGGGTGTTGTACATATCATTGGCCCGGAACAGGGTGCAACTTTGCCGGGAATGACGGTGGTTTGTGGTGATTCACATACCTCAACCCACGGTGCCTTTGGTTCGCTGGCCTTTGGCGTTGGCACATCGGATGTTGAACACGTGTTGGCCACGCAGTGTTTGGTGCTCAAGAAATCCAGATCGATGTTGGTCTCTGTCGACGGCGCAGTCGGTCCGGGTGTAACAGCGAAGGATATTGTCCTGGCCATTATCGGCAAGATCGGCACCGCCGGCGGCACAGGTTATGTGATTGAATTTGCCGGCGAGGCGATTCGTGCCTTAAGCATGGAAGGTCGCATGACGGTCTGTAATATGGCCATCGAAGCGGGTGCACGCGCGGGCTTTATCGCAGCCGATGAGAAAACGATTGAATATGTACAAGGTCGACCGTTTTCACCGCGCGGTGAGAAACTTGAAAAGGCTATTGTCTACTGGCAAACATTGCATAGCGATCAAGGTGCGACATTTGATCATGAGGTTCATATCGAAGCGGCGTCTATCAAACCGCAAGTAACCTGGGGTACATCGCCGGAGATGGTTGTGCAGGTCGATAGCAAAGTACCGAATCCGGATGATGAAGCGGATGAAGTCAAAGCTGATGGTATGCGCAAAGCCTTACAGTACATGGGATTAAAGGCGGGTACGCCGATCAAGGATATCAAGCTCGATAAAGTATTTATCGGTTCCTGCACCAACGGCCGCATCGAAGATTTTCGCGCAGCCGCAAAAGTGGTGGCGGGCAAAAAGATTGCGAGCAATATCAAATTGGCGATGGTGGTACCGGGTTCCGGTTTGGTTAAGCAGCAGGCGGAACAGGAAGGACTCGATAAAATATTTACCAGTGCCGGTTTTGAATGGCGCGAACCGGGTTGTTCCATGTGTTTGGCGATGAACGCGGATCGACTGGCCCCGGGCGAACGTTGCGCATCAACATCGAATCGCAATTTCGAAGGTCGGCAGGGTCAGGGTGGCCGTACGCATTTGGTGAGTCCCGCGATGGCCGCGGCTGCCGCGATAGCCGGACATTTTGTAGACATTCGAGAAATTTAAATATTATCAATTTTTGAGATTTGTTATGAAAGCATTCAAAAAAGTTAATGGTTTGGTATTACCGATAGATCGATCCAACGTCGATACCGATGCCATAATTCCCAAACAGTATTTAAAATCCATCAGCCGCACCGGCTTTGGTCCGAATCTGTTTGATGACTGGCGTTATCTCGATCCGGGTGAGCCGGGTATGGATCACAGCAAGCGCCGTATTAATCCTGATTTCGTGATTAATCAGGAACGTTATCAAAATGCGGAAGTGGTATTGGCGCGTGATAACTTTGGTTGCGGCTCGTCGCGCGAACACGCGGTCTGGGCAATGGTTGATTACGGTATTCGCGTTGTGATCGCTCCCAGCTTTGCTGATATCTTCTTTAACAATACGTTTAAAAACGGATTGTTGTCGATCATTCTGGATGCGGATGTAATCGATCGCCTGTTTGATGAGGTTGAAGCCAATCCAGGTTACAAACTGGAGATTGATCTTGAAGCAAAAACAATCACAACTCCATCCGGAGATGTTATTGCATTCGAGATCGATGACTTTCGGCGCAACAATTTATTAAAGGGCCTGGATGATATTGATTTGACGTTGCACAACAATGCGGACGCGATTAAGGCGTACGAAGCTAAACGCAAACAGGAAGCCCCCTGGTTGTTTTAAGGGTAATCTTTTTCTTTCAGGATTTTATTATGACAAAAAAAATTGCAGTATTAGGTGGGGACGGTATCGGCCCCGATATTGTTGCCGAAGCAATCAAGGTATTAAATTGCCTGCGTGATGATTATGGTTTTCAATTTGAAACCGAAGAAGCTCTGGCGGGCGGTATCGCCTACGATAAAGAAGGGCATCCGTTACCGGAAAGCACCATTAAAGTCTGCAAGGCTGCCGATGCTATTTTACTCGGTGCTGTTGGTGGACCGCAGTACGATGCACTGCCACGCGAACTGCGGCCGGAGTCCGGTTTGCTGGGATTACGCGGTACTTTTGAATTGTTTGCCAATTTACGTCCGGCCATTCTGTATTCCGAATTGGCGTCGGCTTCCAGTTTAAAGCCTGAACTGGTGGCTGGTCTGGACGTTATGATCGTGCGCGAATTGACAGGTGGTATCTATTTCGAGCAGCCAAAAGGCAGCGGCAAGAATAAAGACGGTTTGCGTGAAGGTTTTAATACCATGCGCTATAACGAACAGGAAGTGGAACGTATAGCGCGGGTGGCGTTTGAGATCGCACAAAAGCGCAATAAAAAACTCTGTTCGGTCGACAAAGCTAATGTACTGGATGTCTCGCAGCTATGGCGCGATGTGGTGATAGAAGTTTCCAAAGACTTTCCGGATGTTGAGTTATCGCATATGTATGTCGATAATGCCGCCATGCAACTGGTGGCCCGGCCCAAGCAGTTTGATGTGATCGTAACCGGTAATATGTTTGGTGATATTCTGTCGGATATCGCAGCCATGTTAACCGGCTCAATCGGCATGCTGCCGTCAGCGTCTCTGGCGTCAACCGGCAAAGGCATGTACGAACCGGTACACGGTTCGGCGCCGGATATTGCCGGTAAAGGCATTGCGAATCCATTGGCGACCATCCTTTCCGTTTCTATGATGTTGCGCTATACCTTTAATGAAGGCGAGCTTGCCGATCGTATTGAGAAGGCGGTCGGCAAAGTGTTGGCGAATGGTAAACGCTCTGCTGATATTGCTCGTCAGGGTGAAGCGACTATTGGCACCAAGGCAATGGGTGACGCAGTGGTTGAGGCCTTGCGTAGCTAGTCAGTTTTTAGGTTTCCGCAATAAAGAGAGGGATATCTTATGTTAGTCGATGGCGTCATTAAATATCAGCTGGATTACGAGCCATCCGATCCGGTTGCAGCGGATCTGGTTGCAGAGATCAATGCCTGGCGTAATGTTTTGTATCGACTTGATTTAGTCGGTCATTACAAAACGGTTTATCAGGGGGTAGGTTACGGTAACCTCAGTTGCCGGCTTGATGATTCAAATGAGTTTGTAATCACCGCCTCGCAGACCGGGCATATTCCGAAAACCGATCATACGCATTACAGTCATGTTACCGAAAGCAGTCCGCAGAAAAATTATTTGGCAGCTAAAGGGCCGATGAGGCCTTCCTCTGAAGCCTTAAGTCATGCGGCAGTCTACCAGGCATTACCGAATATCCGGTATGTGTTTCATGTTCACAATAGTATTATCTGGCAGAAGGCTGCCAAACTAAATATCTCAATCACTGCACCGGAGATTGAATATGGCACGGTTGCGATGGCAGCTGAGATTGAACGACTCTGTCGAACAGTGGCGTTGATACATGGTGGCATTATTGCCATGGGTGGGCATCAGGACGGCATTGTTGCCTTTGCTGCAACCGCTGCGGAAGCGGGATCGTTGCTGGTTAAAACGTTAGTTGCGGCGGAATTGGAGAGTTAACCGGTATTATCTGATGGTTTATAAATCTTTACTTTGCCAATGCGGATAATGCTTTCGAACAATCGCATTCAGTTTTTTCTCGAATTTTTTTGCGCTAAGCCCTTCCAGCAATAGACCATTTAATTCTGCTTCAATACTGTCATCACCGGCGATATATTTATCTTCAGTGATCTTTAGTGCTTCGATCACCATGCCGGCGCCGACAGTCAAATTGGTCAAGCGATCAATAACGATAAACGCACCGGTACCGGTACGTTGTGTATATGGTTCGGTTACGATTGGCTGGCTAAGATGCACATCCACCACCGCGATTCCATTTAAGCCCAGTGTATCCGTAGCATGGTGTTGCTGGGTATTGACATCAATCTGATAGTCAATATTGGCGACATGGCCGGGCGTTATCTTGGTGGGAAATTTAAAAAGATAGCCACGACTGGTGTTGAGTTCGGATTCATTCATCCAAACCAGATGTGCTTTGATATGGTTGGTGACACTGACCTTATCACCGGCGTGCACGATGACATCGCCGCGACTGATATCGATTTCATCCGCCAGTGTTAATGTGATTGCCTGTCCGGCAAACGCCAAATCCAGACTGCCGTCAAAGGTTACAATATCTTTGACCTTGCTGATTTTGCGCGAGGGCAGGGCCATCACTTTATCGCCTTTATGTACCACACCGGCAGTGATGGTGCCGCAGAAACCGCGGAAATCCAGATTGGGTCGATTGACAATCTGCACCGGCAGCCTGAAGTCTTTAAAGTTTTTATCGCTGGCAATCTCAATCGATTCCAGATATTCCATCAGTGCAGGGCCTTTATACCAGGGCGTACGTTCGCTGTTATGCACAACGTTGTCGCCTTCGAGTGCAGAGATCGGAATAAACTGCACATCTTTAATACGGAGTTTCTTTGCAAAACTTAAATAGTCAGCTTTGATTTCCTCGTAAACCCGCTCATCAAAGTCCACCAGATCCATTTTATTAATGGCCACGATGGTATGTTGAATTCCCAGCAGCGAAGTAATGTAACTGTGCCTTCGTGTTTGTGTCAGCACACCATGACGGGCGTCGATTAATATAATCGCCAGATCGCAAGTAGAGGCGCCGGTCGCCATATTGCGTGTGTATTGTTCATGTCCGGGTGTATCGCCAATAATAAATTTGCGTTTCTCGGTGGAAAAATAACGATACGCAACGTCAATGGTAATACCCTGTTCGCGTTCGGCCTGCAGGCCATCGACCAGCAACGCCAGATCAACGCGGTCACCGGTAGTGCCGTGTTTTTTGGTATCGGATTGAATCGCCGCAAACTGATCTTCATAGATCATTTTGGAATCGTGCAGCAAGCGGCCGATCAAAGTGCTCTTGCCATCATCAACGCTGCCGCAGGTCAGCATGCGTAACAGCTCCTTGTTTTCATGCTGCTTTAAATACGCATTGATATCCTCAGCGATGAGTGCGGACTGGTGAGACATTAGAAGTATCCTTCCTGCTTCTTCTTCTCCATCGACCCCGATGAGTCGTAATCGATCACACGTCCCTGTCGTTCCGAGGTTTTTGTCAGCAGCATTTCCTGAATAATATCCGGTAAGGTTACGGCTTCGGATTCAATCGCGCCGGTTAAGGGATAACAACCGAGAGTCCGAAAGCGCACCATCTTGTGTTCTATTTTTTCGCCCGGTAACAATTTCAGACGATCATCGTCAACCATAATCAACGTGCCATCACGTTTTACTACAGGGCGTTTTTTTGAATAATACAAAGGCACAATCGGAATTTCTTCCAGATAGATGTATTGCCAGATATCCAGTTCGGTCCAGTTCGATAAAGGAAAGACGCGAATGCTTTCGCCCTTGCTGACCTTGCCGTTGTAGATATTCCACAATTCCGGACGCTGGTTCTTGGGGTCCCAGCGGTGGTTCTTATCGCGGAACGAATAAACGCGTTCTTTGGCGCGGGATTTTTCCTCGTCGCGACGGGCGCCGCCGAAGGCGGCGTCGAAGCCGTATTTATCCAGAGCCTTCTTCAGGGCCTCGGTTTTCATCACCGTGGTGTGCTTCTCGCTGCCGTGGGTCAGTGGACTGATACCCATATCCAGGCCCTCCTGATTGATATACACGATCAGATCCAGGCCCAGTTCTTTCACACGTTGGGCACGGAATTCGATCATCTCCTTGAATTTCCAGGTGGTATCGACGTGCATCAGCGGGAAGGGCGGTTTGCCGGGGTAGAAGGCTTTCATGGCCAGGTGCAGCATCACAGCGCTGTCTTTGCCGATGGAATAGAGCATGACAGGATTATCAAATTCGGCTACCACCTCGCGGATGATGTGGATGCTTTCGGCTTCCAGTTCTTTTAAATGGGTGATGCGGTAGTCGGCATTCATGCGGAGCGGTCTGTTTTCTCTTTGGCATCCAGGCGCGGATTATATCGGATTGAGTTATCTCGAGGAGGCAAAATCCTTTGAAAATCAGGTATTTGCCTAGACTGTGTTTTTATATTGATATGACAGAAGGACATATATCGGCGGGGGTGTTATGTGATATTGGAATAAAAGATGTCATTCCCGCGGCTTTAGCAGGGCCCCTCCCCGCGAAGGCGGGGACGGGAATCCAGTAATTAAGATCTTGTTCCGCACCCGGCGAAGTTACAGTTCTGCACTGATTCTATTCCCTTGCTGAACTTGTGTGTACGACGGTTGTCGTAGGCTCTTTCCTGCGAATTTGTCGCAGGCAAAGAGCGGGTTATTTTGCCCACCTATAAAAACCAAACAGGAGATTATTGATGAGAACAACCGTGCGAACAGCAGCTATTGTCGGCGTTGCGTTTTTTGGACTACTGACAGCCAATATCACCAGGGCGGCAGAGGCGCCAAAAGCAGAGAATCCTGTATCAATGGCCACGACCGCCGAAAAACACCGGCAATTAATTGTCTGGTCCAGCGCTGACCGGGAAGTTGCATTAAAGACAGTATTTCTATACACCATGAATGCCAAGAAACGAGGCTGGATGGACGAAGTTACATTACTGATCTGGGGTCCTTCAGGGAAACTTTTAGTCGAAGACCCCGAATTGCAGAAAGGTTTGGAAACATTGAAGGAAGTCGGCGTGGCATTGTACGCCTGCAAAGCCTGTTCAGACGGGCTTGGAGTCAGCGATGAACTCACCAAATTGGGTGTCAATGTGCAATATACTGGAACCCTGTTGGCGGATGCTCAGAAGAATGGTTGGTACGTGTTGACGTTTTAGGTGAATGGTGGTGCCGGGAAGCGTTAAACCGCTTCCCGGCCATGGCTACAGTAATAATTATCGAAAGAGGAACCAGCACATGATACGGCTGAAATTATTCACGATGTTGCCGGCACTGTTTATTTTCACTTGCAGTTCAATAAGCAACGCCCAACCAAGGGTTGATAATGAGCCTCAGATCGACGCGAACTGGAAATTTGATTTCATTAAAGCGCCGTCACTGGAAAGTAATTTATTGGAGGACGAGCCTAATCGTTTGATTGAGGTGTATTTACCGCCATCCTATAACACATCCAAAAAACGCTACCCTACCGTCTATTACCTGTGGGGATACAATAGTCAAAACAAAAAAAACGATTTAAGGGTTAAAGAACATAAGAAACTTATAGACGAAAAAATTCATAATAATCTGCTTAATGAGATGATCGTTGTATTTATCAGCGGCAGCAATCGCCTTCGGGGAAGTTTCTATATCAACTCTCCTGTCACGGGAAAATGGGCAGATTTCATAACAAAAGATGTAGTTGAGCATATAGATAAAACTTATCGAACGCTGGCCAAAAGCGAATCCCGGAGCATTGTCGGCAGTTCAATGGGTGGTTTTGGTGCCCTGAACTTGAGCATGTTGTACCCGGATGTATTCAGTTCCGGTTATGGTCTTAGCCCGGTCGCGTTTGCCAAAGATGGTTTTAATACCAGCCATATGGTAAAAACCGAAGGCAACATTGAAAAGGTAATCAGCTTGATAGAATGGCTTCATTCCTTGCCAAAAGATAAGGCGCATTTGGAATTTTTAAGCTTTCTGGAAACGAATACCGATGGATTGCTTTTTGTAACGATGGCCTACGGTGCCGCATACGTTCCAGATCCGGAAAGACCGCCCTATTTCAAGTTTCCCTTTAAAAAGGTTAACGACGAAATTATCGCCGACAAGGAAATTTGGCAATTATGGCAAAATGGTTTTGGTGGTATTGAAGAAAAAGTCCATAAGTACAAAAGTAATTTAGAGAAACTAAAAGTCCTTGGTATTTCAGTTGGCTATAATGAAGAGAGGCAATGGCTTATTGACGGGTGCCTCTACTATTCAGAGCAACTGGAAGAGAATCGAATCAGCCATATTCTGCATTTACATCAAGGTACGCATACCAGCCTGAATGTTGAGGTTCTTCTCAATCAGGTATTGCCGCTTTTTTCTAATGTGATGGTGCATTGAGGTTGGGAGCGAGCTGACGCGTTAGCGGCGGGTTGCCGGGGACGCGTACACATCCTTGAACGTTATCCCGCGACTTGATCGCGGGATCCAGGGATTTACGTCATCCCGCGACTTGATCGCGGGATCCATTGAATAGTGACGCTCGACCACATGGGTGTGGGACGACTGCACGGATGCAGGAGGTAGAACGACGCAGGAAGCCAAAGTCGAGATAAATCTTTTCCGGATGGATTCCGGATATATCTGATAAGGGGATACCAACATTGATGACACAACCAAATGGATAGTTCAATAATAGAATTTGTCATGAGCATCGATGATAAATGGGATGCGCTTATATATTCCGGCGTGCTCATAATGTTTTTTATATATGTACCAATCTACTTCGGCATAAAAGGGAAAAGTAAAAATATAGTCAGTGCAGTTATTTTCAGGGGCCTGCCTCCAGTAATATTTGTACTGCTTTTAGTGGTAGTCTATTTGCGGCTTACGAAGTAAGTTGACTTAGGTCGTTCTTACGCCTCTAGATACAAACAAGCGAACGCCGGATATAATGACGACCTTTCGTGTAATAGTGCGCATAACCGAATCGTGGCAATCTCGAATTTTGACAAGCGGGTACTGATCGAGCAAATCCGTTACCTGGAGGCGGAGGATTCGCTTGCCTGCGAGACTGAAGCGGTAACCCCCGATTTTTCCGCAAGCAGTGATTTTGAAGGCCGGTTGTGGCAACGGGCACAATCCCTCGCGAATCAATATAGTTTATTTCCAGTGCTGGGTCGTGCTGCCCGATTATCTCGTTACGCAAATAATGCTGCTGTAATGGTGGCGGTTCTGTTGGGAGTGCTGGGAATTCAATACGCATTCACTGACAGTCATACCGTTAATATCTACTGGTTGCTGCTGGTTTTGCTCGGTTTTAATTTCATTTCCATGTTGTTGTGGCTTATTGGCATCAGCCTGAATATGCAAGGTCTGCTGGTGGGTGTGTTAACCAGAATGGCGCGCTGGCTGCCCGACCATCTTATACATAGAAGCCGATCCGGCACCCAGGCTGATCGCGCATGGTTGGCCTGTCACTATGGCGGCAGCATAGGCAAGTGGCAGTTCAGTAAAATAACGCATCAGCTATGGTTGGCTTATTTACTCGCCGGATTGGTTTTTTTAGTGTTGCTGTTAATGGTTCGTCAGTATGATTTCGTCTGGGGTACAACACTGTTGTCTGACACCGCTTTTGTAAAACTGACCGATATATTAAGCGCGCCCCTGCAAGCATTGGGATTAACTATGCCTTCGGCAGATCAGGTTCAGGATACACGAATGGGTGTTCTGCAAATATTAACTGCCGAACATCGTAGCCGTTGGGCGCAGTTTTTATTGGCTGCATTACTGTGTTTTGGTGTCGTGCCAAGAATGCTGCTCTGGTGCTGGTCTGCGATAATGGTTGGCGATGCACGTCGTCATTTCAAACTCGATCACTATCTTCCTTATTACATTCATTTACGTCAGCAATTAATGCCGTTGACGAGCTACAGCCAGATAATTGATGCTGATATCTCAGCGCCTGTTGTTTCTGAAATACCGGTCACAGCGCCTTTATCGCAGGTGCTCCCTGCTAAGGCAAAATGGGTGGCGGTCGAACTTGGTGACAGCATAAATTGGCCGCTGTTGTCGATTGATCCGGACGACGACCTCGGGCAAGTGATAGATCGCAGGTCACTGATGAATGTCCTGCAACGAATACAGAGTTTGCATAATCCTGTTATTGCGGTGGCGGTGTTGTCTGCAAGATCGCCTGATCGCGGTGTGCAACGCGTTATCGCTGACTTGATGTCGAGCAGTGAACAACGTTGGTTGGTGCTATTGCAGAGTCACGAATATGAAACACCTTCCGGAACGAGGCTGGCAGCCTGGTACCGGTTGGCCGAGGCCTGCAAGGTGCCGGCCGATCATGTTATAGGCATGAGCATTGAGTAGTGCAATGAACAAGGTTATTGATGCGCACATTAATGTTGCCGTGGTAGGCCACACTAATACGGGTAAAACATCGTTGATTCGTACGCTGTTACGGGATGATCGTTTTGGCGAGATTGATGACGTGGCCGGAACGACACGTTACGTAGAAAAGTCAACGATTTTTGCGGGTAATAATGCGATATTGAATTTATACGATACGCCGGGGCTGGAAGATTCCAGTGCTTTATTACAGGTGGTTAATGAGTTGTCGAACACGACAGTCAGTAAATTGCCGTCGGATGGTTTGCGCGCATTTATCGCGCAGGCCGATCAATACCCAGAATTCGCGCAGGAAACCAAGGTCTTGCGACAGTCCTTCAGCAGTGACGTGCTGCTGTATATTATCGACGTTCGCGAACCTTTATTGGGCAAGTACCGCGATGAAATCGAAATTCTAAGTAAGGCCCGTAAACCGATTCTTCCTGTTTTTAATTTTGTCGCCGGCAACAGCGAAGCCCTTGCGCGCTGGCGCGAACAGATGGCGCAATTTAATTTACATGCAGCATTGGAGTTCGACACCGTAGCGTTCGATTTTGAGGCAGAGAAGCGACTTTACCAAAAATTACAGAGTCTGCTCGAACAGTATTACGATACACTGCGGGTGCTGATCGACATCCGGCAAAAAGTCTGGGACAGCGTGATTCATGCAGCAGCGCGACGCAGTTTTCAATTGCTCACTGAGGTCGCTTGTCATCGACGTGAAGTTGCAGGTAGAAAAGACATCTCTAATGCTGATATCACATCAATACAGGATTTTGTGCGCAACGCAGAGCAGAAAGCGCTCAGTGATTTGCTAAAGATATTTTCCTTCACCCAGGTGGATGTTGAGCTTAAACAATTGCCTGTACGTGACGGAAAGTGGGAACTGGATATATTTTCACCTCACACGTTAAAGGCTTTTGGACTGGACGCAGGTGCGACCGCTTTAAAAGGCGCCGTAGCGGGAGCCGGCATTGATCTGCTGGTGGGTGGTTTAAGTATCGGTGCAGGGGCGATGCTGGGAGCGGCGTTGGGCGCGAGTTGGGCGACGGCGCGCCGCTATCAACAGGAGTTAGTTGCATTCTGGCGTGGACATCAATGGATGTGTGTCGATGACAATACCGTCAGTTTGTTATATCTCAGGCAACGCGATTTATTGCGTACACTGATCCATCGTGGACATGCGGCTCAGAACAAACTGCAGCTTTCCAGTGACGTACAGCATTCGCTTCCCAGGCAATGGGGTAAAGTGATTAAGGTTCTGCGTCAGCATCCTGAATGGCAGCAGTCTTCGTCGACTGAAGCAGAATATATGAAATTGCAGAATCAGATTGTGGACTGGTTGAGGAACTAATATAAATCAAATTATGAAAAACCTGGAACGCATTGGATTCAACGATTGGCTTCACGCCAACATCGAAACCGACAAGCTGGCGGGTCATCAGCTGGCGCGGGTCGTATCAGTGCATAAAGGTAGTTATGTGGTATCGAACGGGGATGCTGAAGCCTTTGCTGAATTGACAGGAAGGCTGTCTTATTCTGCGAATTCAGCTCTCGATTTGCCTACCACCGGGGACTGGGTCTATGTCGATTTTTATGATAACGACACGCATGCCATTATTCATGCTCTGGTTGCCAGAAAGACACTAATTAAAAGGAAGGCGTCCGGAAAAACAGTTGATTTTCAGCTTATTGCCGCCAATGTCGATGTCGCCTTTATCATCCAGTCTGTCGATTACAATTTTAATCTCAGTCGGCTGGAGCGGTATCTGGTGATGATACACGAAAGCAATATCACGCCCGTTATTTTACTGAGTAAACGTGATCTTATATCCCTGGAAGAACTTGATGATAAGGTGGAAAAAGTCACCGATATCGCGCCTGGTTCTAAAGTAATCCCATTTAGCAATGAAAATGATCAGAATGTTGACGCTATCAAGGAATTGCTTTTGAGCGGCCATACTTACTGTTTGCTGGGGTCATCGGGCGTCGGCAAAACGACGTTACTCAATAACATTTTAGGTGATGGACATTTTGAAACCAAAACGGTAAGCAAAAAAGACAATAAGGGCCGGCATACCACCACCAGTAGGGAGCTGATACAGTTAAGTAACGGCGCAATGATTATCGACACACCCGGTATGAGAGAGCTTGGTAATCTGTCTGTTGATGCCGGCATTGATGAGACCTTTTCAGAAATCGCCGACTTATCCATGCACTGCAAATTCAGTAACTGCACGCACACAGAAGAAAAAGGCTGTGCAATTCAGGCTGCGTTAAATAATGGAAGATTGACTGAAAAAAGATATCAGAATTACCTGAAAATGAAAAATGAGTCCGCCTTCAATGAAATGTCGTACTATGAGAAAAGGCAAAAAGATAAGAGCTTTGGGAAAATGATTAAATCTGTCGTAACCAACAAACGCAAGGGATAGAGCGGCAATGAATTTAGTGTATTGGGTCGCAGGCACCTGAAAATATTTTTTGAACTGCTCGACATTTTGAGTATTTCGCGCTGCACAAGACCGGCAGCCATCGTAATATTACCTATCAATACCAGACATAATAACTCTAAGAGGCACCCTATGGCTCCGCATAATATTTTAAAAATGACCGGTTTTGGCTTGCTCATTACAGTGATCACAGCCTGCGGAGGAGGTGGCAGTGATTCAGATAGCTCTGATAGCGGATCATCAAGCAGTAGCAGTACAGGCGGAAGTACAGCTCTCTGCGGGAATGGGCAAATCGATGCAGGCGAGGCCTGCGATGGAACAAATCTGGGCGGATATAGCTGTAGCGCACATGCGAGATTCGCTTCAGGCACATTAGCCTGTGCCGGGAATTGTCTGGGTTACGATTTTTCTCAATGCTCTGAAGGTAATACTATTACTGCCTTGTCGTGTTCCTACGACCACGTATCCTCAGCTGTGGCTTCGGCAAATAGTGGCGACATTGTCAGGATACCCGCAGGAACCTGTACCTGGACGTCAGAACTTACTCTAAATAAAGGCATTTCCATAATAGGCTCAGGTATTGATATCACAACGCTTGTTAACAATGTTCCGACGTCACAGGGAACCTCAGGCCAGCTACTCATAGATATTCGTTCAACCGACGCCTGGAGAATTTCAAACTTAACAATAACCGATACCGGTACAAATTATGATTATGACGGCCATATCAATATAGATGCAATATCAAACGGCTGGGAGATTGATCATGTCAAGTTTATAGATTCAAATTACAGGCATATGTTTATAAGTAAAATGGCACCGGGTGTTATTCATGATTGTATATTTGAAAACTCGACAAATCAGGCAATGAATATTCGCACCGCCGGCAATCATGCTGAAGCAGCCGACATTTGGTCAACTGAGACTCATATAGGTGGGGCAGATGCGATATTTTTAGAAAACAATACATTCAACAATACTGTTGAAGCTAGAACCGCTTTTGATTCTGAATGGGGCGCTAAAGTCGTATTCAGGTTTAACGCATTAACAAATTCATACTGGCTAAACCACGGTTGCGAAAACGGTAGAGGGGCAATCTGGATAGAAGCCTATAACAACAATATCACGATGACCTATTCTTACCTCAGCTCAATCCAGACAAGAAGAGGTGGAACGGGAGTACACTTTAATAATAATATTATTTTAGATGGCGGATCACCCTTATGGGAAGAATATGTCTTAAACGATTATTGCGCAAAGGGTGCAGTGGTTAATTATAGTAGTGGCTCGCAGGCTCCCGATGTGGGCACTGTTTTGATTGGAGCATCCAGCGGTGAGACGGGCACGGTTGTATATGTTGGAAATCCTTCTTCAGGGAGCTGGGCAGGGGGAGATGCTTCAGGGTCTTTATACGTTAGACCTGTATCGGCCCCTTTTCAAAATGGTGAAACGGTTAATATCCAGAATGGATCAATAAATATTTTAACGGCCGGCACATTTACATATAACTGCTGTGAATGGACGATTAATCAGGAACATTGCACCGAGTATCCTTGTCTCGACCAGATTGGGAGGACCTATAATCAGATCCTTGAACCTTATTACATGTGGAATAATTTGATCGACCAAAATCAGGCAACCTATCATATCCATGATAACCAGGACGGCCAGGCTGGAGCCTTCACCTGTGCCGACGCCATTCAGAAGAATCGTGATTATTATGAAGGCGCAGCCGGAATGCAAACATCTCCAACGTCTCCTTTCGACGGAACAGAAAATGTTGGTTGGGGTACTCTAACAAATCGACCGACAACCTGTACTTCGGGTGTTGCATATTGGGCGACAGACGAAGGGACCTGGAACAGTCTTGGAGAAGATGGTGTGCTTTATAAATGTAGTTCAACAAATAACTGGATTAAGCACTATACGCCTTATCCTTACCCCCATCCATTAACGCAGGTTGAGGATTAGCGAGAGCGAGCTTGGTTAGTTAAACTGAATGGGCGCCAGAACATTTCGATATAATTTAATATGTGACTGTTACTACAATAGTATCAGAATAAATGCCAGCGACAGCAGTCGGTTGATCCGGCACACGACCATAAACTGTATGATCTGTGCCTACGGTGTCTGCACTGCCTGAGACGGTTGAAGTTGAACCCGAACCATCACCCCATACAACGGTATAAGCGGCGCTGGTGTAGATATTGTATAACAATGTGTTGCCACCACTAGACATAAGTCGTTGGGCATATGTGCCGCCGCCGGTATCAAATGATATCGAGTACGGTGTGGTTGTAGCGCAGGTTACCGTTACTGTGGATGTACTATCATGATCAGTTGATACCAGCGGATCAATAGAACCAAATTGAAGCGAGTTCGCGGAAACGGTACAGGCGTTTGCATATTCTCCAGCCAGCAAAAAGATAATACAAAACAAGAGTCTGGATCTGAATTTGGTTTGATAGTTCATCATCAATCCTCCACGCAACGCACAGTACCAAGCTCAATAAAATTCTGTTGGTTATCCGGCACCGCTATATTCGCGCTGCACTCGTTGTTTGCCCATTTGGCACGAAGTCTCATCACATAACCACCAGAGCGAATCGCAAGAAATATCTTGCCATTGTAGCCGGTAACGGTTTCTTTTGTAGAATCAAATCTTACCTTTACTCCGGCTGGTACGGTCTTATTATTTCGCAAAACAAGTCTGGTTGACAAATATCGTCTCAATTCAACACCGAAATCAGCCATCACTGCCTGACGTCGACCAGGTACTATAGCAATATTTGCGCGACTAATGTCCGTATTAAACGGCAATTTATCCACACCAAGTTGTAGTCGGTTTTCTTCAAAAGGCCTTAAACCGGGGATAACGGCTTTTCCGCTACTGTTTGTCGTTGCAGCTAATCGACCTTCGTAATAAATTTCCGTATCCGCAACCGGTAAATCCACGACTGCAATACTGCCTTGTTGCTTTCTCGATAGATAGACATTGTTACCTGACATCACGATGCTACCGGTAAGCTGTGCCTGATATTGATCATCGTCGTTACTACTCATGCCGCTAACAAATAGCAAACCGGTATCGCCCTGTAGAGAGGCTTCGACAATATCAATGGCATTGTTATTTTGTTCACCGGAACTGACGCGATAACCGAATCCAGGCCCAACCGGCAAGTTCTGTTGAATGGTAATTTGCCGATCTCGTAGATTATTCTGCCGTGAATAATAGCCCGATACATTACTGCGTTCTCCAAAAGGGATGGTGATATTAGCACTGTAAATCGTGTCGTCTTTTGGATCAATTTGCTTAAAAGCAGAGATATGCATCGCTCCCCAGTCCATAATGGGAATATTCAACGCTGCTGTACGAAACTCCTGACGCTCACCATCATGGTAATGTCTTTCAAATCCACCCATGTTGAGTGATACACGGCCACCCAAACTGATACCTATATTGGCTCGTTTTACTTCTGCCGGTAAAGGATCGATACTGCTATAACCCAGTTGTTGAAAATTTACATCAGTTGTCATACGTTGGAGACCAAATGAAAAATATTGGCTGCGACGAGAAAAACCGATACGTTGTGCATTGGCCTTCACATCGTTTTCGTCACGACTGGTTGCTATACCGTATTCAAATATACCCAGATTCCAGAGTCTGAAATTACTACCAACACCCAGCAGCGCGCTTTCTTCTTGTACTTCTGCACGTGTTTCTACAGTCATCCATTGCGAGAGCCCAAAACGCCCGGTAAATAATGCGAAACGATCTTTGTATTCACTTTGTTCTGTTGCGTAACCTTCACGAGTACGCCCCAACTCAACAGCCCAGTCTTTGAGACCGGCAGCCAATAAAACTGGATCAGAATAGAAAGACTGAGTGAGGACCTCTCTTCCGCCTTGCGCATTTCGAATCACAGCTCGAACTTCACCCGCGCCGGTATACACGGGGATATCCGTAAGATCAAACGGGCCCGGAGGAATATCAGTACTTAAAGTCCGCATTTGATTTACCCATATCTCCAATGTGGACGGTACACGAGCACTGCCGGACATAGTCAGAAATGGCTGGGTAACCAAGCTTGGTGATAATCCATAGTCCGTACCAAAATGCACACCACCATACAGTACGGATTGCCCTAACATTCCTGCCCTTGTCACTGAATCTCCTGCACCCAACGATAACAAATGTTCGGGCCAGTCAGCTATACAATTACTCTCCAAGCGCAGTAATTTATCGCTGCCAGGTAAGCGAAGGTGACTCGTGCTGCAGGTATTCCTGCCATTGGCTACAGTAAGATCAATTAGTCCACTATTCCATGTTTCATCACTAATATTTTTTCCTTGCACCAGATCATACGAGAAAATAGCAGACAGACCGGATGAGAGTTTTGGTTTTGGTAACGGTTTTTCTCTACCGGCAAATACAGTGCTTTTCTTTAAATACATGCTGGGTACCGTTATTTCCATACTCAAATTCGTGAGATCAAATGAAAAATTTTCACCCACTGCGGCATGCAAAGGAACATCACCATATATCAATGGTTCCCTGATAACTTTAGGATCAATACCCAATGCACGCATGGTTTGTTCCGGTAATATCAACTCACCAGCCCGATAACGAACATACAATGGCTTGCTTGGTGGGCCACCATTTACACTAATATTCAGCAATAACTCATTACTGCCTGGTTTTTCTATATGCGTCCTTTTTGCGCTCACAAAATGGACACGATTGGCTATGTCGTCGGTAAAAACTTCAATTCCTTTCAGGGAGTCTATTGGATAATATGATTCACCGGAATATCGCATTGGTGTAACATTGGATGGTTTCTTTATTCCAAGCAATGCAATATCCAGCTGTCTTACAAACAAATGACCACTGCCATCTTCGATAAGTAGAATAGTGTATTTGGTTTCTCTATGATTAAGCGATGAACGGTACCAATGTTCATGGAATTTAACATCAGCAGCATGTGCCATTCCTGAAATCGCCGTGATAAACCCCATCCCGAGGAAAAAGAATATCCTGATTTGCATGGATTCGGTTAATTTACTTGAAACTTAGTACATGTTCTTTTTCTGCTCTGCCTGTATTAATCAATAAGGTGGCCTTCGCAGTTCTCGATAAAGCACCTACATTTGACAGTGGCCAAGAACTTGTTGTGCCCGCCAATACATACAATGGCCCGGAAAGTTCCAGCAATTTTTTTCCATCTATTGACAATTGAAGACTGGAAAACCGAGCAAACCGAGTTCCCTGGTTACTCACACGCAAGATCGGTTTACCGTTAATATCTTTTGTATATTGCCAATCCAGCAAATGCTTCACTTCCTGCGGCGCAAAAAACAACGGTATATTCAATTGCAGTGCGGTTTGTATTCCACTGACCCCACCCGGTAACGACGGTGGAATCTCTTTAAAGAACAAACGATAGGCCAACTCCTTTGGAGGGCGTTTCTGACGCATCGCAATACGCACAAGTTGTGTGTCACCAGACTGAATCGATACAACAGGCGGAATGATCAACAGATTTTTGTCAGGAACAAGAATGTCCTTTCTATTATATTGCCCCCATTTTTTAGCGCTGATATCCAGGACAATTGCTTTATTGTCGGTATTTCTAACCTTAAACGTAATACTTGAATTATCCTGGGGGACATCGCCTAATATGGGAGAAATATGAAAGCTGCTTGCAAAAGCCTGATCAGACATAAAAACCGTAACCCACCCGAGCAGCAAGGCTGCGTGAATAAAGTTTACCAACCTTGCTGCCCGGTTACTGTTATACATATTTAGTATGTAACCGTCACGGTAATGGTATCTGTATACGCGCCTGTCACCACGGTGCCCTGTCCTGAAGGTACACGTGCGTAGACTGTCAATGCCTGCCCCGCGCCATTGCCGGTTCCTGCCACGGTATCGGTTGAAACCGTATCACCCCAATTAGTAGTTCGACCACCGTCACTAAACATCTGGTAATTCATGGTATTGGCGCCACTGGTCAATACGCGCGTTGTGGTGTTGGCGCCGCTGCCGGTTCCTGCATCCAAACCGACGTCGTAAGTGGTTCCGTTTGAACAGGTCACAGTTACCGTGGTAGTTGCATCGGTGGCCGTACTGGCCAAAACTATTGGATCTATATTACCGAACGCTAATGTAGCTGCTGAAACTGAACAAGAATCGATAACAGTAGCCGTCACACTGAACGTGGTTGTGGTGGTCGCAGCTGTCGCTGCAACGCTATAAAAAAATGCCAGCATCAAAAAGATATTTCGAAATAGTCTATCCATAGCTACAACTCCTTTAGATCAGCGACTTACATCAGTCACATAAATTTCAGATACGAAGACATTTACCGGACTAAAGAAAGGCAGCAACAATATGTTGTGATTATCACAAAATATCCCTAACTCCATCCTTATAGACATCAATATGTGCCTTCAGCGATCCCGCTACCATGGGCACCCCGCCGGGGCGGCCTTTAGGCCGGAAATTTTGCGCCCCCGCCTTTCGACGGATTTGCCTTTTAAGACCCAGGGGGTAGCGGCAAAAAGCGCATATTCTTTAATATTTATTCCAATAAGTGCCGGTCAAAGTTGGTGTCTGAAATGGAGTCTGAAATTGGGGGAGTAGCTAACTTTATGATTAAAAACAATAATTAAAACGACGACTACCGCTCCGGTCCAACCTCACGTTTCATGTCATGTGATTCAAATTCTCATTCAAACCGAAAAATGCTACCACATGCTCAGAATTCTGAATCGTAAACAGCTGATTTGAAAATAAAAAACAGGATTCAAGGGGGATAGTGTCTTTATGGCTGGTTTTGGCTCACTCATTGCCGTACTCGCGGCATGCGGTGGTGGTGGCGATAGTTCAACCGATAGTGGCGCATCAGGCAGTAGTACCGAAACAGGCGGCGGGAAATATGCTTTGACAAGTTGGTAAATTAAGTCAGCGGGCGTTTATAATTGCAGTTTGTTTGTGGCAAGGAACCGGAATGAAACAGGTATTACCGAAATTGGTATTGATGGGCTTGTTACTTAACATGTCTGTTTGTTTTTCCCAGAATCCACTGGACTTTGGCAGTGACATTAAAACGGCTGATCCTTCTGGTCACGTGTGGGCCGATGGAAAAATGTACCTTTATACTTCCCATGATGAAGAGTGCCAGGAAGACTTCTGGATGAAGGACTGGCATGTATTTTCCTCAGCTGACCTTGTGAACTGGACTGATCATGGGGCCGTTTTATCGGTTGATGATCTTGTCTGGGCTGATAATTATGCCTGGGCACCGGATGCTGCCTATAAAGGCGGAAAGTACTATTTTGTCTTTCCAGCGGGGACAGGAGTGAAGGATCGAGAGAATCCGGAAAAAAGCACTAAATGGATGGGAGTCGGTATCGCGGTGAGTGATTCACCGACAGGGCCCTTTAAAGACGCCATTGGCGGGCCACTCTGGAGAGAACCCTATGCCAACGATCCAAGCCTTTTTATCGATGATGATGGACAAGCCTATCTCTATTTTCATGGTAGAAACAGCGATTGGCTGGTTGCGGAGATGGCCGATGATTTATTAAGTATAAAAGGTGATTTTTACAAAATGGATATGGGGGGTTATGAGCCTAAAATGGAAGGGCCGTGGGTGTTCAAAAGGGGCGACATTTACTATTTCACTATGCCGGAAAATAACCGGGTGCTTACCTATTACACCAGTCAATCGCCAAAGGGGCCCTGGAAGTATCAGGGTGTAATAATGGAAGCGGAGGGTGAAAGCAATAACCACCACTCAATCGTCGAGTTTAAGGGGCAATGGATCCTGTTTTACCATCGATGGCTGGATACCGATTCAATATGCAAAAAGAAACAACGGCATGTTTGCGCGGAACAGCTCTACTTTAATGAAGATGGCACCATCCAGCAGGTAAAAAGAACGGATGAGGGTTTGGGAAAAGCGGAAATAACAAAGCACTGACAGTGTATTTGCTTCTCTATTGTTCGTTTTAAATTAGTTCGAGGTTATGATGAGATCAGATTTGGTTAAAAAAGGTTTTGAAAAAGCACCTCACAGGGGATTATTAAGGGCCACCGGCGCAATCAAAAAGGATGAAGATTTTGATAAGCCGTTCATCGGGGTGTGTAATTCCTATACCGATATCGTGCCGGGACATGCGCATTTACAGGATTTCGGGAAAATCGCCAAAGAAACCATCAGAAAGGCGGGTGGTGTTCCGTTTGAATTCAATACCATTGGCATTTGCGACGGTATCGCCATGGGGCATATCGGTATGCGCTATTCGCTTGCCAGCCGGGAACTTATCGCTGATTGTGTTGAATCAATGGTTGAAGCACATCGTCTTGATGGAATTATCTGTATCCCCAATTGCGACAAGATCATCCCCGGCATGATTATGGGCGCTGTGCGAATGAATATTCCGGTGATTTTTGTTTCCGGCGGGCCTATGAAGGCCGGACATCTTCCCGATGGTGAAACCGTGGACCTTATCAGCATTTTTGAGGGTGTTGGAAAATACAAAACAGGCCAGATAAATGACGCGCAATTAAAGGAACTGGAAGTCTCCGGCTGTCCAACCTGCGGATCGTGCTCCGGCATGTTTACTGCAAATTCCATGAATTGCCTTATGGAAGCTTTAGGGCTGGCATTACCCGGCAACGGCACTGTTTTGGCTGTCGAATCGCGTAGAAAAGACCTGGTGAAAGAAGCGGCCAAACAAATAGTCAGACTGGTTAAAGATGACATTAAACCTTCAGATATTTTAACTGAAGCGTCTTTTCGTAACGCATTTGCCCTGGATATGGCGATGGGCGGCAGCACCAACACCGTCTTACACGCATTGGCAATCGCCAATGAGTTTGGTTTGAATTTTGATTTGAATATCCTGAATGAACTTTCGCAGAAAGTCCCTTATATCTGTAAAGTCAGTCCGGCCACACAACGTGTTCATATAGAAGACGTGGATGCTGCGGGGGGTATTCACGCCATATTAAAGGAATTAACCAAACTGGATCAGGTGCTGGATTTATCGGTTATGACGGTTACCGGTAAAACATTAGGGGAAAATATCGAAAAGGCCAAAATCAAAAATGACCAGGTCATCAGGCCGCTCGATAATCCTTATTCAAAAACCGGCGGATTGGCTATTTTATTCGGCAATCTTGCACCACATGGCGCTGTGATAAAAGCCGGTGCAGTGGCGGAAAATATGCTGGTATTTAAAGGTCCGGCCAGGGTTTATGATTCCCAGGATGATGCGATCAGGGGAATACTGGATAAAGAAGTGCAAAGCGGCGAAGTTGTAATTATCCGTTATGAAGGTCCCAAAGGTGGACCGGGTATGCCGGAGATGCTAACACCAACCAGCGCTATTATGGGAATGGGGCTCGGTGACAAAGTTGCTTTGATTACAGACGGACGATTTTCTGGAGGAACGCGAGGCGCCTGTATTGGACATGTTTCACCTGAAGCAGCGGAAAAAGGACCCATTGCCGTTGTGAAAAATGGTGATGTTATTTCAATCAATATTCCCGAACGAAAACTAAATGTAGAACTGTCGGACAACGAAATTGAAGACAGGACTGCTGCTTTAGTTGAGTTCGAACCAAAAATAACCAAAGGCTATCTGGCCAGGTATTCAAAAATGGTGACCTCTGCCAGCACGGGTGCGATAGTGAAATAAACAAATTTGATAACGAGGGATTGCATTGCGTAAATTATTCATTATTACGTTCTTATTTAATATTGCTCTTGTTGTCGTCTCGTGTATTATTTTGCCGGATAAAGTTGCCATACATTTTGTGGATAAAAGCGCAATTTTATATATCCTGAATATTTTCTTCATTTGTGATCCATTTATTGGTAAGGCAAAAATGCAAAATAGTTTCAGTTAGTCTGAAAATCGTAAGCGCCTATATCAACACCATTTTCACCTACGCCAATAGCAGTGCTTTCTGACTGAAGCCTCAATCCATCATCATCTGTCCAGGGGATTCCGTCTGGCCCAAGTGGGTTTGTGATATCCATAAACGATGGATCTCCACCATTAATACCATTTAACTCTTCGATATCTGTCCAGTTCGTTTTTTCTGAAAAATAGGGGGGTGCGCCAGCTATGTAGTTATAATCACCCAAAAAGTCAATCACCCCTGTTTCTACTGAATAAAGTGAATTTCTTGGATTAATTCCTGTATCAATGAATAAATTGTTCTTAACCACACCGTAATTACTGGATCCGCCAGATCCACTTCTATACCATAGGAAAATTGTATCGAATGAAGTGTAAATGATCGTGTTTCTACTGAACACAACACGAGGTATCCAGATAAATGCCGAACCAGATAGATTATAGATGATATTATTTTTGAATGACCAGTTTGATATACCTGTTCCATCAGTTTCAAGGTTACACATCTGAGTGTGCTCAAGATCCTTTATGAAATTATATTCAAAAGAGATGTTTTGAGCGATTGAATCCCCAAAGGTTTGAATAACATCAGGATGAGTTAAGTTGGTAGGTAATTCCTCTCCATAATTATCATGAAAATAGTTATAACGAATAATGTGGTTCGAGCCAAAAGCTCTCATAAAGTCAGCGTCCTGGCAGTCGTATATCATTCTGGAAAAATCATTATATTCGACAAGTGTTCTATTGCCGTATAAATTTAAGCCCTTATTCATATTGGCGATTCTATTGTATGCGACGAAACCATCATCGCCGCCGGTCGTAATCCCAGCTCCTCCAGAGATATCATGGATATAGTTGTTTGTTATCTCTGTATGAGAACCAAAATTTACGATTCCATTTCTAAAACAATCTGAAGGGTAGAAAAATATTTCAAATCCCTCTACGGTGATATAGTCGTGTTCTATAACGATTGCACCATAGACGTATTCGTCTTGATACAAATTTTCGCCCTGTATTACAGCGGTGTTTTCAGCTTGAGTGGAGATACTAATTCCTGGTTGAGTATAAGTGGCGGCAGGATTATCTGCTCTAAACGTAATTCTATTTTCTGGGGTTCCACTCTTTATAGTTCTTATACCTTCACTATAGGTACCCGGATATACCAGGCAGGTCTGGCCAGCTTCTACAATATCAGCACAATCCTGGATCGTTGTAAAAGTAAAAAGTACAGTATCTGAAGAATCTAATAATTCCACGGTCTGAGTTTTTGTTACGATATAAGAGGAACCGCTGCTTGAGCTGTTACTTGAATTACTACTACTTGATTCATCGTCTCCACTCCCTCCACCGCATGCGGTGAGGGAAAGTACAATCAGAACAAGATAACTATATTTGATCATCAATCTTCAACCTGGGTTAAAGGATGAGGGTAGGGGTAAGGATAGTAATTTGGTCTTTGTTGACCAATAAAATAATCCCTTCCTTCTAAAATATATGAATCGCTATTGTTATGGATATAGACTGAAGCATCTGCTCCTGCCAACTGGTTATCCCAGAGATAGGCCGGATCCAGTTCCTGCGGAGGATAGGGATTTGCTGTAGTCCAAAGCCATTGATCGGTAGACCTTCCAATTTGATCTCTGCACCAGTATCCGTTTTGTCCTGATAAATTCCCGTCCCAGGGAGAAGTTCCATCGCAAAAACCCGAGACTACCGCATTCTCTATAACTCTTCTAACATCAAAAATCAGATAATCGAAAGACCAATCTCCAATAAAAGTGTTGTTATATACAACACCGGTTCCACCTCTAAAAAAGAAAGGAGAGAACAGGTTAATGGCTGGATCCTGCGTCTGTATGTCGTCAAAACCTTTTGGACAGAGGCTGTATTAATTTAAGAGACACATTAGCTCATCTGGTTTAGTTGTTTATCGTAATGC
>JAFGLM010000041.1 GCA_016928055.1 Gammaproteobacteria bacterium | reverse complement strand
TGATGCAAAGAAGCTACGTTTGGGTTCCGGTTTTCTAGAAAAACTTCGGTTTGAGCAGTCACAGGTGACTTATGCAAAGCTCTCCTGGGGGAGAAGGAGTCTTCTTTCTTCTATTCTGTTTTGTACTTTTCCCTGCACTTCTGCAATGCTTCCGCCAACTGATTTCCATCCTGAAATCGTTTCTCCGGATCTTTCTGCAATACCCGATTCAGCAGCGTTGCAATACATGGTTGCAGTTCACCGCGAATTTTCCGGATATCCGGATGTTTGTCGTTGGCGATTTTGTACATCAATGCAGAAAGCGTGTCGGCGGTAAAGGGAAGCTTGCCGCACAACAATTGAAACAAAGTAACGCCGAGTGAAAACAAATCAGAACGGCCATCGACTTTCTTGCCCTGCAGTTGTTCAGGTGACATATAGGAAGGACTGCCGAGTACAACGCCGGTTTTGGTGGTGTTGGCATTGGTAAGACAGGCGACGCCAAAGTCGGTTAAGGTCGGTTTGCCGGTTTTTTCGTTGTAAATAATATTCTCCGGTTTGATATCACGATGGATCACGTCCTGGCCGTGAGCATAGTGCAGCGCTTTGGCAACCTGTTCGGCAAGTTCGAGTACTTTTTCAGGTGGCAACAGATTATCGTCTTTCGTAAAAGTCGCCAGGTTTTTGCCTTCCAGATAATCCATTGCGATATAGGATAAATCCTGTTCCTCGCCGATGTCGTAAATGGTGACGATATTCGGATGTTTTAGTCTGCCGGCAGTATTGGCTTCGCGTTGGAAGCGTTGCTTGACTTCATCTAATTCGTCTTCATCAAATTCTTCAGTGAATGACATGGTCTTGATGGCCACTGTGCGACCGATCTTTGGATCACGACCGAGGTAAACCATGCCCATGGCTCCACGCCCGAGTTCTTTCTCGATCTGATAACGGCCCAATACCGGTTTCTGGATGCCGTCGGTGGAAAGAATCAGCGTCTGTGTCGAACTGCTGCGTTTGTTATTGCCAAGCATGACAGTGTTAGCCAGCTGAGTGTTTTTCAGGATACGCTTTTCAACATCGCGATAGCGGCGACGGCGCGCATTGATATAGTGAAATACTTCTGCCGCTTTATTGAACTGGCGCTTGCGTTCGTAATCTTCGCCAAGGCTGTATAAAGTGGACAGGACTTCTTTGGTAACAACGCAGTGTCGGTATTTGGCAAAAGCCTGGTCGAGCTGGCCCTGTGATTGTAAAGATTCACCCAACTGTAAATTGGATTCAGTCAGTGCTTCTTTATAGCGATGGACGCGTGCATACATGGCTCGATTGCCTGCAATCAGCAGATGACCGAATAGCAATGTTGCAATAGCCAGCATCATCGGTGTCCAGGTGGAACGCGTTAACATTAAAATAATTTCAATGTTAAGCAATACCACAATCAGTAAAACGGATATCGCTATCCCGGTGCCGTTACCCAGCCGTGGCAATACAATCATCAGGTATATCGCGATCAGTAATACAGCGGCGTAGCGTAGCAACAAGCTCCAGTTGCTTATTCGATATGAATCATTCTGCAACAAACTGGAAACGGAATGCGCCAGCAGTATAACCGGGGCCATGTTTTCACCGAGAGGTGTGCTGTAAGCGGTGCTGAAACGATTGGCTGTTAACCCCACCAGTACGGCTTTATCATTAAAAGTTGATTTCGAAACCTTGCCTTGCAGCAGTTTGCTCATTGAAATAACGTTTATCGCTTTTTTGTCTTCAGTTGACTTATAGAAAAAAGGGTAGATCCGGCCGGCGTTATCGGTTTCGATTTTTTTTGAACCGATTTCCAGGCCGTAACCGTTTATAAGTTTAATGTCAGCTAGTCTTCTATTCTCAATAATTGCCGTAATCAACAGCGGCAAACTGGGTACATAGTAGCCGCCGGTAGGCAGTATCAGGGGAACTGCTCGCGGGCCGTCAACATTGGTCAGGTAGTCGTCGCCGCCGGCCCAGCCGGTAACATTCGTGCCGATTTTAGGGGTTGGAAAATAAAAACGATTAACCGGTTGGTTGGCAGGAGGGCGAAAATTGGGTGGCCAGGAAGCGAATCGACCGATAAATCCGGGTTGTGCATTCTTTAAAACATGTCGTTTAAGCTCGGCGGGAAGTATTATTGTTGCATCGCCGCCGGTTTTGTATGACAGGCCTAATAAAATCTTATTACCGCTAAAGCTGGCTGCCAGCGCATGATCGCTATCGAGTCGGTTGACGGCACTCTGGAGGTTGCGTTTTACGGTGCTATTCATCTGAGAGGCGTTTTCATTCCGAAATTCGCCCATGATTTCCAGGCCACGCTCATTTTGCGGTGCCTCAAATGACAGGGTATAAGCGACGACTTTAGGTTTGGCCGAACCGATACGCCGTTGCGCGTTGGCGAGCAGGTGTCGATTCCAGGGCCAGGCGCCATATTGCTCGATGGAATCGTCGTCGATAGCAACCACCACGACCTTGTCGCTTGCCGGCCGCTTGAGCGAAAGTGATACCGCCAGGTCATAACCCAGGTTTTCAAAACGGCGCAGGAACTCACTGTTACCGCTAGCGGCAAACACTATTGATACCAGCAATCCTATAATTAAGGCGGTTTTATGCAATGGCGATTCCTGTGAGCTTCTTTGCCGGGCTATAGTACATTAACTCAAATTGGCGGCTTATTAAAAACGTTGTTCTTCAACAATCTGTTAGTGGTTTGAATTGTTGCAATTTTGACCTGGCAGCGCAAATGCGAAAAAAGCACCGACTGCGAGACAAGACACAATCATGCGAAATAGTCCAAGTCGATTCAAGGGAATTAGTTACACTATTTCGTTAAAAAGTAGCCGCTTATAGCTCAATTCCGTGTCTTGCGCATCTTCTTGTGTACGTACATCAAAGTATCCGCTTCGACCAGCAAATCGCTGATATTGTGGTGCTGATTGCGATCATAATTGACCATGCCATAACTGATATCCAGTTCAAATGGAGACGAATCACGCGCATTAAATTCGTCGAGCAATGCATACAGTCTATTGAGCGGAATCATGGTCGCTGTTTTGTCGGTCCCGGTTAACAACACACAAAATTCATCTCCGCCCAGCCTGGCAATAATGTCCGAAATGCGGAAGGTATCGAGTAAAATTTTTGCGAACTCGAAAATCGCACGATCGCTCTGTTGGCGGCCCAGCTTGTCATTTATCGATTTTATATTGTCGATTTCAAAATAAAGCAGAGATGCCGGAATTCCGGTGCGTTCACATACGGTTAAGACATGTTTGGCAATGTCTCTAAAACCGCGCCGGTTGGTTAAGCCGGTCAGTTCATCGGTGGTCGTTTCTACAGTTATTTTGAATTCACTTTCGACCAGTTGCGCCAAATCATCGAGTGCCGCCAGATCTTCCTCATCAAAATCTCTCGGAGTCTGGTCAATTACGCACAAGGTTCCAATCCGGTTGCCGTCGGGTGCTTTAATCGGCCGGCCGGCATAAAAACGAATATTGGGGTCCTGGGTTACCAGCGGATTGTCGGCAAATCGCTTATCGGCTTTCGCGTCCTTGATAACGAATGTTTCGTCACCCAGGATGGCGTGCCCGCAAAAAGACACTTCACGCGGCGTCTCAGTCGCTTCCAGGCCCAGGCGGGCTTTGAACCACTGTCGGTCCTGGTCGATCAACGAGATCAGGGAAATCGGCACTTTAAAAATTTTCTTCGCCAGTCGGGTGTAGCGATCAAAACGCTCCTCGGGATCGGTGTCGAGAATATTCAGCGCAGCAAGCGTTGCTAAACGCGCCGCTTCGTCCGCAGGTAAATTGGGTTTTTTCATGTCACTTACGGTCTTAAAAAAGCTTGCGATATGCTGGCATCAAGCCAACGTCCATGTCAAAGAGCTTATCGACCCGAAAGGAAAAAATTTGAGTAAATATGCGTTTTTCCCTTTTCGCAAAGATTGGCAGCTTTGTGAGGCGGCCGGCAAATTTAGATTCAATAAAAACGTTAATATTGTCGATAACCTGCAATGGAGGCATATCGTTATGACAGGCACGACAATCAGTAAAAACTGGGTTGAAGACCGGCTCGGCCGACAGGAAGAAAGCCAGTTTTTAACCAACTATCTGTTTTCCCGATACGAGCAGGACAAAGAAGCGCGCTCTTTTGTGCTGAACATCAGTGCCGAGCGGGGGATGGGAAAGTCCTATTTTTTACAGAATTGGTCGCAGGACCTGGATCAAGTCGGACACCCGGTAGTGCACTTTAACGCCTGGGAGAACGATTTTTCAGGCGAGCCGTTGCTGGCGTTACTGTCTGAGCTCGGCGCCAGACTGTCGCAATACCTTAGCAAGGCGCCAAAAGCGCGAGCCATCTTGAACGAAACCATTCGCAGGGCCAAGAAACTCGTTAAACCGTCTGAGCCGGTGTTAACCACCATGTTGAGCAGTACGTTTAACGGACTCAGCCGGGAGCAATTCAACAAGCTTATGGCGTTGGAAAGCAGAATTCAGGAAACGGATGACGAAAACAGCAAAATTGAATACCACGATATGTTAGCCGGTATTATGCCGGCCGCCGCCGAGCAAGCGATGATCAATCACAGAAACACTAAAGAAAGCATTCTTGAGTTTAAAGAGAGTTTGCAGCGTCTCATAACGTATATAGACAAGGACATGAAGTCTCTGACATTGCCGATGTTTATTTTTATCGACAAGCTTGATCAGTGTCGGCCTGAATATACGATTGAGTTACTGGAAAAAATCAGGCACCTGTTCGCGATAGCAGGCATTTATTTTGTAGTAGCCACGGATTCAAAACAGCTGACTCAATCCATTAAGTCTGTCTATGGGCGCAATGCCGACGCATCGCGCTATTTGAAACAGTTTTTTGACCAGCAATACAATTTGATTGAACCGCACAAATACCAGTATGCCGAGTATCTGTTTTGTAAACACAAACTGGACAAGGAAAAACGCTTTTTTACGCCATTAAGCGTTAAGTTTACAGTGACCCGTAATGTACATATGGACCTGTTTGCGGTGATGTCGAAGTATTTCCGTTTAAGTCTCAGCGACCAGGACCAAATATGTTCCAAGCTTGAAGCGGTCTGCCTGACCTGGAACATGGAAAAGAAAATCCATTTACTTTATGTTCTTTTTCTGCTGATGCTGCAGCAGCGTTCCTCTGATGAATTTGAGCGTTTTGTGAAGGCAAATTCCATTGAAGAGAGACTGGCGGTACTAAAGCATGAATCGTATCAATCTTTGGTTAAAAACGACGTTATCATTAAAACCAATCTTGCTGCAAAAGACGGTATTCACTCGCCCGAGGAAAAGGAACCGTTTGCTAATGTGATTGCGAAGTATATCGAATATGCCGGCAGATCAATGCCGGAAATTGCCAATAGCGGTGGTATAAAATTAAAAATCTATTTAGCTATCCGTGATCAACTGATTGAAGGTATGCCGAAGCAGTACGATCTTGAAGCGCCGCCGCGTCATGAGTTGGGACGGTATCTGGATATCGTCCGCAAGGTCAGTCATTTGATACGGCGGTAGCTGTAATCCTGTTCTTTGCATCCGCGCAGAACTATTCTATTGTGCCGAAGTCGAAGGCGACTTCGTGTTTCTAAATAGAAGAAAAATAGCAGGTCGATTATGCCAACAAAGCTGCAACAGAAACTGTTTCATGAGATGGAACAAAAAGATATTTTTCGGCAGGTACAGCAATACGCTTTTGATTACCTTGATAATGTTCCTGGCCGCAATGTTTATCCAACGTCTGCGGCAATCGCTGACTTAGATAAGTTTGTCGGGGAAATGCCGGAATCGACAGGAAATGCAGCGGAAGTATTAGAGCAACTGAATGAATACGGTGCGCCGGCAAGCGTTGCAACGACGGGTGGTCGGTATTTCGGCTTTGTCAACGGTGGGGTTTTGCCCGCCTCTCTTGCAGCACGCTGCCTGGCTGATTTCTGGGATCAAAATACCGCGCTCTATGTCATGTCACCTATCGCTGCAAAACTTGAGGAAGTCTGCGAGTCATGGCTGAGAGAATTGCTCGGTTTGCCCGGGAAAGTGGTAGCAGGTTTCGTTAGTGGTACTTCTTTGGCGATATTTTGCGGCTTGGCGGCGGCTCGCTATCGGATTTTCAAAAGTGCCGACTGGGATATCAATAAAATGGGATTTTACGGTGCGCCCAAGATCAGAGTTGTTGCCGGGCGTCAGGCGCATGGAACGGTTATCAAGGCGATTACTCTGCTTGGCTTCGGTGTTGATAATATAGAATGGATTGCAACAGACGAACAGGGCAGAATGATTCCGTCCGAAATTCCCGAACTTGATGAAAATACCATACTAATACTTCAGGCCGGAAATGTAAGCTCCGGTGCATTTGACGCTTTTGATGAAATCTGTGCAAAAGCTAATACGGCCAATGCCTGGGTGCATATCGACGGTGCTTTTGGCCTCTGGGCGGCGGCGTCGGGCCGACTAAAACATTTAACCAAAGGAATGGAAAAAGCAAACTCCTTTTCTGTGGATGGACATAAAACACTCAATACACCCTACGATGGCGGTATTGTGCTTTGCAATGATAAAGAAGCCTTGACTTGCGCACTCCACGCGTCCGGTTCCTATATCGCTTATGGCGACGACAGAGACGGGATGCTCTATACGCCAGAAATGTCCAGGCGCGCGCGAGCCATTGAGCTTTGGGCGGCTTTAAAATATTTGGGAAAAGAAGGTGTTGACGAACTGGTCTATGGTCTTCACCAAAGAGCAGTACAGATAGCGCAGGAACTTAAAGGCGAAGGTTTTCAGATTTTAAATGATATTGTTTTTAATCAGGTGCTGGTTGCCTGTGAAAGTGACGAAATCACCAATCGGACCATGCAGTTTATTCAGAAGTCAGGCGAGTGCTGGGTAGGCGGTGCCAGTTGGAATGGAAAAGCAGTGATCAGAATAAGTGTTTGTTCGTGGGCTACTACCGAAAAGGATGTTACACGTTCTGTCAAAGCCTTTGTTGCGGCCAGAAACAAAGCTATCTAGTCATGCGAAACCGGTTATTCTGTAAATATGGTTATATGGTATGTATCAGGAAAAAATACCAATCAAGCGCAATGAACCGATATAAGTATAATAAGGTTGGCATATAGGACGGGGATATGAAATCACTTGTGTCAAAGTTACCGGAGTGGCTAAAAAAACCTCTGCGATATTTAAGAGGTGTTGTAATAGCGGCAGCATTTTGTGGTAAGAAAAGATTCTGCCCTGTGTGCGGCAAATCGTCCCGCCGGTTCCGTTCATTCGGCATCTGGCCGCGTGAAGATGCTCAATGTCCGCACTGTGGCGCACTTGAACGCCATCGTCTTTTGTGGCTGTTTTTACAGAAAAAAGTAGATTTTTTCGATGGGCAACCCAAAAAAGTACTTCATGTAGCGCCGGAGTCTTGTTTTGAGTCACGGTTCAGAAAACAATTAGGCGACGGTTATCTGACTGCAGATTTATTCAGGACGCGCGCCATGGTGAAAATGGATATCGTCGATATCCAATACGCTGACCAATCATTTGATGTTATTTTCTGTTCTCATGTGCTGGAGCATGTCGTTGATGATAGACGGGCGATGAAGGAATTTTTTCGTGTTCTTAAGAACACTGGTTGGGCGATACTGAATGTACCGATCACAAGTGTAAAAACGTTTGAAGATTCATCAGTAATAGAACCTGATGAGCGGTTGAGGACTTATGGTCAGGTTGATCACGTTAGGCGTTATGGCTCTGATTATGTTGAAAGACTTCTAGCCACTGGATTCACAGTAGATATCATCAAAGTGGATGATTTGGTTGATAGTCACGAAAAACTGAGATTAGGATTAAGTCGCGCTACCGATGATATTTACTATTGCACTAAGTGAGTGGCGATTTATATGATCTAACAGATTGTAGGAACGGATTTTGTTTATACAGAAAAGTAGATCAGCTTTCGCTGATCTACTTTTCTGAGGCTGTAAATAAAATTGTGTAACTGATTTATTTTTTTTACCCTGTTGTATTCGGAGGAAGAAGATGGATCAGTTAGATAACGAGA
>JAFGLM010000040.1 GCA_016928055.1 Gammaproteobacteria bacterium | reverse complement strand
GATAAGGTTCCGGGTCTGGCGTATGCGGTGGTATTGGACGGCAAAGTAGCACACCTTAAGACTTACGGTGTTAAGGAGATTGGCAAGGAAGACAAGATAGATCAATACACTGTATTTCGGATTGCTTCGGTGTCGAAGACCTTTGCATCGACTGCAGCGGCTGTACTGGTTCAGAAAAATATTTTAGCGTGGGACTCGAGAGTTAAGCCGTATTTAAAGGACATCGATTTCAGAGATAAATCGTATGGACAGGAACTGCGCGTCCATCATCTGCTTTCACATAGTACCGGTTTGGTTCAACACGCCTACACCAATTTGATTAACCAAAATGTTAAGTATTCTGAAATTGAAAAACTTATCAAGAAGGTTAAGTTCGTCTGTAAACCGGGTGATTGTTACGGATATCAAAATGTGATCTACAGTTTGGTTGGGGATATTGTCGAATATTTGTCGGGAAATAAATATGAGAAATTTGTAAGCAAATATTTATTTGAACCCCTGCAAATGAATCATGCATCGTTTGGCCTGAACGCCTTCATGGAAAATGGCAATGCTGCAGTTCCGCACAAACGCAAAAACGATCAATGGCTGGCGGTAAAAGTAAAACCTAATTTTTATGCTGTAGCACCGGCGGCCGGTGTTAATGCCAGTATTTCGGATATGTCTAAATGGTTATTGGCGCAACTTGGCAATAGCCCGGAGGTATTATCGCAGCGAATACTTGATGACATGCATACCAGGCGGATCAAAACCACGAAAGGCCAGGCACACTACGGGCAATGGGAGAATTTGGATACTGCTTATTATGGATTGGGATGGCGACTATTTGATTATCACGGCTGGACCGGTTTTGTGCATCATGGAGGCTGGGTACAGGGATTTCGAACCGAGATGGTGTTTAACCCCGATCTGGATATGGGAATGGTTATTCTGGTGAATGCGCAGGGTGTGCATGTTAATAATGCGGTTCCGGCATTCATCGACCTTTATATGGAACTGGGATCGGATAAATTAGCACAAACCAAAGTTGACAATCGAAAAGATAAAAGTGATAACTGAGTTTTGGAGCGGCATGCTGTTGGTGATGTTTGGTGCGCGTACTTTAAAGAAGGTGATGTTATGAGCATAACGGTTGTTGTAACGGGTGCCAATCGCGGCATTGGACTGGAATTATGTCGTCAATATACAAACGTCGACGCCAATGTCTTCGCGGTATGCCGGTCCCGTTCTGATGAACTGGATGCCTTGCAGGTAAAAGTGATTGATGGTGTTGATGTTACCAGTAGTAAAGCGATCGACAGGCTTTGTAAGAAACTGAAAAACGTATCGATCGATATTCTGATTAATAATGCCGGTGTTTTCCTGGGTGAAACTCTGGAAGAAATGGATTTTGATGCGATTGCTTTACAGTTCCAGGTTAATGCGATGGGGCCTCTACGGGTAACACAGGCTTTGCTGGGACGATTAAACGAAAATGCGAAAGTGGCTTTAATCACCAGCCGCATGGGTTCAGTCGCTGATAATACTTCCGGTGGTTATTACGGTTACCGGATGTCAAAAGCGGCACTGAATGCTGCGGGTATGTCTTTGGCGCGCGATTTAAAAAGCCAGGGTGTCGCGTTAGGGATTTTTCATCCTGGTTTCGTGCAAACCCGTATGGTCTCATTTGCCGGAGATATTTCCGCAGAGGAAGCTGCCAAACGACTGGTTAAACGTATTGACGAACTCAATCTCGATAACAGTGGTACCTTCTGGCATACTAACGGTGAGGTGCTGCCGTGGTAAAAACTTAAGCTATTCAGTGCTAACGAACTGATCGGTAAGTGATATCGCTTTCCGGCTTGCTCAAAACAATTTGCCATAATTGTCCCTGTTTTGCCCGGAAGTAGCCTGCACAGGACAATAAATAGTATTTCCACATACGATAGAAACGTTGGCTGTATTTGTGTTGCAAGCTGCCCCAGCTGTTTTGAAAATTCCCCCACCACGCTGTCAGCGTGCGGTCGTAATCGGTACCAAAGTTGTGCCAGTCTTCAACGATAAAATGATTCTTTATCGCTTTAACGATGGAACGTGCCGATGGAACTTTGCCGTTTGGAAAAATATATTTTTGCACCCATGGATCAGTGAACAATGCATCCGAATATTCACCGATAGTGTGCAATAAAAACAAACCATTATCCTTGAGCAGGCGTTGTGCAACGCCGAAATAGGTCGGATAGTTTTTCGGCCCAACATGTTCAAACATTCCGACTGATACGATTTTGTCGAATTTGCCTTCGATGTCGCGATAATCCAGCAGCAGAACGTTAACAGGTAGATTCCGGCATCGCTGCTGCGCGAGTGCATGCTGTTCTTTGGAAATCGTTACACCTGTAACTTCTGCTCCAAAGTGCCTGGCGGCGTATTCAGCCAGTCCGCCCCAGCCGCAACCGATTTCAAGTAGTTTCTCTCCGGGCTGCAACTGAAGCTTGCGGCAGATCAAGTCCATCTTGTGCATTTGCGCCTGTTCGAGCGACTCGGCATCTTTCCAGTAAGCACAGGAATAATTCATACTCGAGTCAAGCATGATTTCAAACAGATCATTACCAATATCGTAATGCCGTTCGCCGACATGCCAGGCGCGGGTTTTCGATTGCAGATTAAACAGGCGGTGCCGGGCAATATTTAGAAACAAGCTGATTTTATTTCGCAAATACAGCTTCCGGTGAATATTGGCTTTGATGATGCGATAGAAAAACTCATCCAGTTGTTCAACGTCCCACATGCCGTCCATATACGCTTCGCCGGCGCCGAGGGGACCTTGCTGAGGAATAATTTGAAACACCCGGTTATCGTGTATTTTGAGATCCCACGGTGAGTCGCCGTTTATGACGATACCGGCTTCCTGCAGGATGTTTTCGAGCACAGTGTTTTTTTGTTTGGTTGTAGACTGGCTTGGGTAGTCGAAGTGAACAGATGTCGTCGATTGGTTCATTGTCATATACCATACAGTTTTGTATAAGTTTTCGCGTAAGGCTAACTCCGTAGTAACGGTTAATAGATGCGCCATCCGTCCCGGATGGCGCGCTTACCGGTGACCCAGGAAGCTTGGAATAAGCCTCTATATGGTGTGGTTAATCTGTCCGTTTCCACCGGCATTTTTGTGACCGGAAATGGCCGGTAATGTTCAATAATTAGGGAGTATAGTCAATCTGATAACACCTCGGTGTTTGAGCTGTTAAACTTCGATTTAATGTACTTGATATGGAAATATCCGTGATTACAAACCCTCCCGAGTTGCTTGCACCGGCCGGCAGCCTGAAGTCGCTTCGTTATGCTTTTGCCTACGGTGCCGATGCGGTCTACGCAGGACAGCCCCGCTATAGTTTGCGCGCGCGCAACAACGAATTCACCCTCGATAACATTAAAATTGGAATTGAGTATACGCATCGGCACGGTAAGCGGTTTTTTCTTGCCAGCAATGTATTACCGCACGACAACAAAATCAAAACCTACCTAAAAGATATTGAGCCGGTAGTTGAACTGGGTCCTGATGCTTTGATTATGGCGGACCCAGGTTTGATGATGATGGTGCGAGAGCGCTGGCCGGAGATGGCTATTCACTTATCGGTACAGGCGAATACACTGAATTCTGCGGCAGTGCGTTTCTGGCAATCGGTTGGTGTTCAGCGCGTGATTCTGTCGCGTGAATTATCGCTAAAAGAAATCGAAACCATACGCCAGCAATGCCCGGAAGTGGAGCTGGAAGTGTTTGTGCATGGTGCTATCTGCATTGCTTATTCGGGACGTTGCCTGTTGTCCGGTTATTTCAATCATCGTGATTCAAATCAGGGTGTGTGCACCAATGCCTGTCGTTGGGAATATAAAACTCACGCAGCAAAAGAAAATGTAACCAGCGATGTGGTGCTGATTGAAGAGTCGAGTCGGCAAGGCGAATTAATGCCGATGATTGAGGATGAGCACGGAACTTACATTATGAATTCCAAAGACTTGCGTGCAATCGAACACATACAAAGGTTGGTTGAAATCGGTATTGATTCCCTGAAAATCGAAGGTCGTACCAAATCATTTTATTATGTCGCGCGCACTTGTCAGGCTTACCGCAAGTCGATTGATGATGCTGTGGCAGGCAAGCCCTTTGATCCCCATCTAATGTTTGAACTGGATGGTCTGGCCAGTCGCGGCTATACCGATGGATTCCTGCAACGGCATAAACCGCAGGATTTGCAAAATTACGAACAGGGCTCATCAGCCTACACCAGTCAGCGATTTGTTGGTGAGGTGACCGGCACTGTCGACGGCAAGCTGGAAATCGATGTGAAAAATAACTTCAAGCTTGGGCAAACTGTTGAGTTATTACTACCGGAAGGTAGTCATCGTTTTGTAGTGGAACGCATTGAAAATCAGGATGGTGGTTTAATGAGCGAAGCGCCGGGTTCCGGTTATCAATTGCGCATCCCTGCGCCGGAAGGAACGAATGCTGAATTTGGGTTACTGGTTGCAGATATTTGATTTAGATCATCTGATTTTATCGATTTGATGGTATGTTATGTGAGCTTCCATCAACTATTATTAACAAGTGATAACGATGTTAGATGCCCAGCACGTCATTTTATACGGATCTTTGGCAAGCCTTGCAGCCGGCTCAGCGACCGGTGTGGGTGCACTACTGGTTTTTCTGGTTCGCTCATTATCGGCCAGAATTGAGGACAGCCTGTTAAGTGCCGCCGCAGGTGTGATGCTTGCGGCGACATTCTTTTCCTTATTATTGCCAGGTATCCAATACGCGGAACTGCAAACGAGCAGCAAGATGCTGGCCGTGTCGATTGTGATTGCTGGGTTGATGTTCGGCGCCATTATTTTGCATTTAATTAACCGTTACGTACCGCACGAACATTTTACCAAGGGTAAGGAGGGACCGGACGCGTCCAAGATAGCGCGGGTCTGGCTTTTTATTATTGCCATTACTCTGCACAATTTCCCTGAGGGTATGGCGGTTGGTGTTGGTTTTGCAGGTGGTAACATCAGTAACGGCGTATCGTTGGCGTTTGGTATCGGTTTACAGAATATTCCGGAAGGTCTGGCAGTCGCGGCAGCATTGCTGGCTATCGGTTACAGCAAAACGACTTCATTTATGCTGGCATTTGCAACCGGCCTGGTTGAACCGGTCGGTGGTTTTTTGGGTAGTGTTGCGGTATCACTGGCACAACCTTTGATGCCGGTGACGCTTGGATTTGCCGCCGGTGCGATGTTGTTTGTGATCAGCGATGAGATTATTCCGGAAACACACAGAAGAGGTTATGCAACCATTGCAACGTTTTCATTGATGAGCGGTTTCGCATTGATGATGTTCCTGGATGCGACGCTGGGGTAAAGCAAAAGAATACCCCGTGTTCCCCGCGGTATTCTCTCAATTTTTATTAAGTATCCTCACCGGCTGAGTACTGACAATGCTGCGAACACCGAATACACCGGCGGGCACGATTAACAATATTGCCGCGATTGGTGACAACCACCACAGCCAGCCGTGTAAAACCGGATCTATTTTGAAAACAAAATAATACAAACCGAATGCAATGCTTTCCGAGGCGAATGTAGCCATAATGCCAGCAAGCATCGCCAGCAACCAATACTCACTGATGATACACAAAAAAATGGTTCTATTGCGCGCTCCCAATGTACGCAGTACGCCGGCTTCATATTCTTTTTCATCCAGCGAAGCGTAAGTTGTAGAGAGCAAGACAATCAGTCCGGCCGCGATAACAAATATCAGAACAAATTCAACAGCAATAGAGGCTTGTCGTATTATATTGCGTACCTGTTGCAGTATACGGTCGGTCTCCAGAATGGAAATACTTGAAAATTTTTGCAACATTCCATTTAAAATAATTTTCTGTTCTAGCGGTAAATAAAAACTGCTGATATAGGTTGCACCGAAACTTTCAAGTTTGCCTGGTTGGAAGATGACGTAAAAATTAGGCTCGAACGAATCCCATTCAACTTTACGAATACTGGTAATAGTTCCCTTTGTTGTCAGACTGCCAATATTAAAAGTGAGCGTGTCATTAAGTTGCAGGTTTAGTGAGTCAGCCATTTCCTGTTCGATTGATATGCCATTCTTATTACTTGTTTGCCATCCCCCCTGAAGGATCTGATTGCTTTTTGGTAACGTTGTTGACCACGTGAGATTCAATTCACGGCGCAAGCTGTTATGTTGTTGTCCGTAATGTTCGCCAAATACCTGTGCCACCGATTTATCGTTTATTTCTACAATTCTGCCGCGCACCATAGGATAAATTTCACCGGGTGTAATTGAATGCGTAAGCAAAAATTCCCTAAACGCCTGTGTATCAGCCGGTGGCAGGTTGATTACAAAGTGATTTGGGGTTTCCGGCGGTAGTTGTTTTTGCCAGTCGCTTATGAGTTCATTGCGAACTAAAAGGATTGTCAGCATTAATGTCAGGATTATGCTGAATGCAGCAGTCTGGATCAGGGTTGCTTCTCGATGCCTGAGTAAATGCCCGGTTCCAAAACGAACCGGCATTGCAACGCTTCGACTCACTTTTCTTAGGAAGCGCAAAAGTAGACGCGTAAAAGCGGATAATACCGCGGTCAGTAAGATTCCACCCAGTAATACAACCGAAACCAGTTTTATATCTAATGTATATCGCCACATTACCAGTCCGAGAGCAGTGATGGCGCTGAATATACTTATCCATGCGCTGACCGGCAACGGAACAAGATCATTTCGCAAAATCCGCATTGGGGTTACACGTCTTATACGCAGCAAACCGGGTAATGAAAAACCAGCCACCACCAGAACACCTGCAATGTAGCCTAAACCAACAGCACCGCTGTTGGCCGAGGGAATTTTTTCAGGTAGCCAGTCAGCGAGCGCAGTGATGGCAGTCTGCTGCAGAAAATAACCCAGAATAATACCCAGAGTGGTACCAATAAGCGCCGCAAACAAAAGTACCAGACTGTAAATGTACAGGATGTGATTTTGTTTCATGCCGATGCAGCGTAACAATGCTGCGTGATCAAAATGCCTGCGTACGTAGCGATTGCTGACAATAGCGATGGCGACACTCCCCAGCAGCAAGCCTAGTAATCCCGCCAGATTTAAATAATTGCGAGCGCGTCCAAGTGCTGATTGAACGGTAGGTGAATTTTCTTCTGCGCCGATGACCCGTTCACTTGCACTGAGCGCTGTTTTGCACCACTGGTCGAATTGCAGCAACGCCGCCTCACTACCCGAAAAATCGTAATGGTAGGCCACGCGGCTGCCAGGTTGAATGACCTTGGTTGCCGGTACATCGCTTAGCGCCATGATCAGGCTGGGCGCGAAGCTTATAAAATCGGTATTACCCGGCTCGGTTTCAATGATGCCGCTGATGGTAAAGCGCTGAACGCCGATTTCAACCTGATTATTAATTGAAATATTCAATGCCTGTAACAAGCGTGGCGATACCCAGACATTACCCGTTGTTGGTGCGCCTTTGGCTGGTTTGCCTTGAACAAATGGCGTGTCGGAAATTCGTAATTCGCCAGCCAGAGGATAGGATAAGTCAACGGCTCGTACCGAGGCGAGCTGAAATTCGTTACCGGCGATCACCATGGTTCTAAACCGGATACTGTCTGAACGATTCAGGCCCAGAGCGGATATTTCTTTGAGCGTTGCATCGAGAATGGGTCTGGGACTGCGAATAACTCGATCAGCACCCAGTATCTGGCTGGTTTCTTTGCTCATGCCACGATCAACTCGATCGACGATTACTGCGATGGTCGTCAAACCACTGATTGCTATTAGTAGTGACACCATTAAAATGCGCAGTTCACCGCTACGCCAATCGCGAGCAAACAATCGTAATGCGATCTTAAAATCAGGCATAACTATCCTGGTTAATGCAGCGCCCACTATCCAGCTGCATATTTCTTGAACAACGATCAGCCAGATTGTTGTCGTGTGTGACCAGTATCAGCGTTGTATTTTGTTTGCTGTTAAGATCGAATAACAAATCAATAATTTGTTTGCCGGTTTTTGTATCCAGATTTCCAGTTGGTTCATCAGCGAATAGCAAATCAGGATTACTGGCAAAACTGCGCGCAATGGCAACGCGCTGTTGTTCACCGCCCGATAACTGGTTTGGATAGTGGTCACTACGCGCCGACAAACCCACTTCAAAAAGAAGTTTATTTGCCTGTTCGATGGCGTCGGTGCTGCCTTTTAATTCCAACGGTAAGACAACGTTTTCCAGTGCCGTCAACGTGGGTAGCAGGTGGAATGATTGAAAAACAAAACCAACATGCCTGGCACGGAACTCGGCGCGGCCATCTTCACTCAAATGCGTGATGTCTGTGTTATGTATAAGAATGCTGCCTGATGTCGCTGTGTCCAGCCCTGCCAGCAAACTGAGCAAGGTGGATTTTCCGGAACCTGAGGGGCCGCTAACCGCCAGTGATTCCCCTTGTTTAAGGTTCAGGTTAATATCATCTAAAATAGTCAACTTACCGTTTGTGGTTGTTACCGTTTTACACAGTTGTGACACAGTCAGCATTCGTGATTCCTTATCGGCGAACCGAGTATAAATTTAACATGCAACACATAATTTACCGAGTATTACTGATACTGGTTATAGGCTTACCAGCCGGCGTGTTAGCGCATTCGACCGCCAAAATTCTGATTCTAGGTGACAGTTTAAGCGCAGCTTATAACATGCCTTTAGAGCAGGGATGGGTCAGTTTGTTGCAGGACCGCGTTGAAAAAACTATGCCGGGTGCTAAAGTAATTAATGCCTCCATAAGTGGTGAAACTGCGGCAAATGCGGTTAACCGCTTGCCACAATTGATTATCGAACACAGGCCGGATGTCATTGTGATTGAGCTGGGAGGGAACGACGGTTTGCGTGGTTTCAAATTGTCGGAAATTGAACAGAATTTACAGAGATTGATCGACATCAGCAACCAGGCGGGTGCCAGTGTTGTACTAACCGGTCTTTATTTAAATCCGAATTATGGTCCCAGATTTAATACTCAGTTTAATCAAATATTCAGCAAATTGGCTAAGCGGAATGGAACCGGCCTGGTACCGTTCATACTGGAGGGTATTGGGGATGATCCTGGCAAAATGCAGACCGATGCAATTCATCCGACGGCTGATGCGCAACCGCAGATATTGGAAAATATGTGGCCTCATATCAGGAATGCCATAATTGCGATTAAATAGTATTTGCTGACCAGCGATAGGAGTAAAATCGGGCGTGTTTGGCATTAGGTCTAAAAATCAAAATATGTCAGAGAAAGCACTATCATGGATGCAATCAAGGGTTATTCTGCGATGAAGGCTATTTTATTATTGCTTATTGTATCGACCACGATTTTTGCTGAGGATTGCCCGATCCCAGGTAAAGCGGAACATTGGATTATTGATTATTGTTTGTGGGTCAATGAGTCCGATGATCTTGAGCAGCCTGGAGTACAGGAATGCTACGAAGAGGAAAAACAACAGAGTTCTGATAAAAAGGAGTGTAAAGCCAAGGAATATTTCAAACGCAAAATCTGTGAAGCGCATGCATTCTATGAAGAAGGATTTGATGTGGACGATTGCGTTGCTGACGAAGAGTTTAAAGGACCGACCGTCAGTAACGGAGGATTTAAAAAACCCGTTGTTAAAAGCTATTTACCCTGATACTGGTTTTGCAGTCAGAGTTACATCGGAATTTCAATCATCAGCAACTGCGACGATTGCAGAGTCTCAAAAGTCACACTATCAACGTCTGTTATACCGATCGCATCGCGATCATTGAGTGTCTCGCTGTCTATTCGGATCTGACCCGATATCACAAAGATGTAAAGTCCATTGCCGTTTTTGTGCAGAGAATAGTTTCCGTTATTTCCACTATCAAAGTCACCTAATGAAAACCAGACATCCTGATTAATCCATATGCTGTCGCCGTCATTGTCCGGCGCAACAACAGTTAAGAAGCGGTTATGTCTTTGCTCAGGATCAAATTTGCGCTGTTCATAGCGCGGTTCTATATTTTTAAGTTTTGGCAAAATCCAGATCTGCAAAAAATTGGCCGCCAAACTATCCGAATTATTGTATTCAGAGTGCGATACACCAGTGCCCGCGGACATAACCTGCACCTCATTCTCCCTTATCACGTAAGTATTACCTATGCTGTCCCGGTGCCGTAGCTCGCCGCGGATGGGGACCGAAATGATTTCCATATTGTCATGTGAATGGGTGTCAAAGCCTGTTGCGGCATCGATAATATCGTCATTGAGAACACGTAATTTCCCAAAACCCATACGCTCCGGATTATAGTAATTGGCAAATGAAAAAGTGTGTTTCGAACGCAGCCAGCCGTGATCTGCTGCGCCTCGTGACTCTGCTCTATGAATGATTTTTTTCATCTTTCCGTTATGTGGAGTTGTAATAGCTTAATGTTGAGGTGATTTTTGGATAACGCACACTCATAAAAGTTCTTCGAAAATAGTCACTTTTAATTTATCCATAGAGAAAATATGTGAATTTTCTGTGTTATATTTTAAATCCGGTTCAGTTATCACTAACTAAATTCAATATCCTACGAATAGGACATTCAATAGTATGGAATTTGATCCTTTAACACTTGCCCGTATTCAATTCACGCTGAACATCAGTTTTCATATTCTTTTCCCAACCATCACTATTGGCCTGGCCTGGATTCTGTTGTATTTCAGGATCCGGTTCACCACCAGCCAAAACAGGGCATGGGAATATGCTTATCACTTCTGGGTAAAAATATTTGCCTTGACCTTTGCGCTTGGCGTTGTTTCCGGTATTACAATGAGCTTTCAGTTTGGCACCAATTGGCCGGGTTTTATAGAAAAAACCGGAAATATTGCCGGGCCGTTACTGGGTTACGAAGTACTAACTGCGTTTTTCCTGGAGGCGACATTCCTTGGCATTATGCTGTTTGGCAAGGATCGTGTTTCGAATAGAGTGCACTTGATTGCGACAGCATTAGTCGCGATCGGTACTGCTCTTTCGGCATTTTGGATCTTGAGTCTGAATTCCTGGATGCAAACTCCGCAAGGCTACAGTATCGTCGACGGTAAATTTTTTGTTGAGAGCTGGATGGCGATTATTTTTAATCCGTCATTTCCCTATCGCCTGACACATATGTTGCTGGCCAGCCTGCTCACCAGTGCCTTTCTAATTGCCGGTGTCAGCGCCTGGCGTTTTATAAGAGGTGTCGATGGGCCCGCGACTTTGCTGGTCTTAAAAACAGGTATTGTTATGGCGGCAATACTGGCGCCGCTACAGATTTTTACCGGCGATTTGCACGGGCTCAATACCCTGGAGCATCAACCAGCCAAAATTGCCGCCATGGAAGGTATCTGGCAAACAGAAGAAGGTGCACCGTTCACGTTATTCGGGTTTCCGGATGAGGCAAGAAAAAAAACGCATTATGCAATCGAGATTCCAAAGGCGAGCAGCTTGATATTGACACATGAGCTGAATGGGGAAGTGATGGGGCTCAATGAATTCGAAAATGAACATCCACCGGTGGCAATAGTGTTCTGGTCGTTTCGTATTATGCTGGCGGTTGGCACACTAATGGTTTTGATTTCCTGGTGGGGATTATGGTCGATTGTTAAAAAATCGTCGCTATCAAAACCGGTATTATCGGCGTTGATGCTGATGACATTTTCAGGTTGGGTGGCAACATTGGCGGGCTGGTATGTCACCGAAGTTGGTCGTCAACCGTGGATAGTCTACGGACTTCTCAGAACTTCCGATGTAGTCGCGCAGCATCCTGCAATTACGCTTGTCGGCACTGTTATAGCTTATGCATTGTTATATGTTTTCTTGTTAGTCTCATATATGGGTACTTTACGTTATATGGCAAGTAAACCTGCTGAATCACTCGCTTTGTTGCAAGCTCAAAGTCCGGCGCAGTCAGGTCGGCCGCAGGGAGGTGTCTGATGGACTACGCATTGCCACTCATTTTTATGGCGATAATGGGAGTCGCATTGTTAGTTTATGTGGTGTTGGATGGTTACGATTTGGGTATTGGATTGTTGACGCCACTGGCAACAGAATCTGAAAAGGACACGATGATCGCGTCAATCGGGCCGTATTGGGATGCTAATGAAACATGGATCGTGCTGGGTGTTGGTGTATTGCTTATCGCGTTTCCAGTTGCGCATGGCATCGTGCTGACTTCGCTTTACCTGCCGGCTACCATCATGCTGATGGGTTTGATATTAAGAGGCGTTGCGTTTGATTTTCGGGTTAAGGCCGGTGATCATCAGCGCAGACTTTGGAATTACGCGTTTTTCGTCGGTTCGTTGATTGCTTCAACAGCACAGGGCTGGATGCTGGGTGCCTATGTTACAGGTTTAACGATCAGCCCAATCAACATTGCATTTTCCTGTCTGATTGCCCTGACATTACCGGCACTTTATGTTGTATTGGGCGCCGCCTGGTTGATGATTAAAACCGAAGGGGAGTTACTGGAGAAGGCCGTTAAATGGGGTCGCGTTGCCGTTGTACCGATGGGTGTTGCCTTGCTTTGTATTTCCATCGCCACGCCACTGGTTAGCCCGACAATCGCTGACAAATGGTTTGTCTTACCTAACATCATTGGCCTACTACCGATTCCGCTAATTTGTGTGATTACTTTTTCTGCACTTATCTGGTTGATGTATCGTATTGACCTGATCCAAGCGGGTTACGGCTGGCTGGTTATGGCGGGAACGGTATTGATATGCGTCATGGCGGCGTTGGGCCTGGCATATAGTCTCTTTCCCTATATCGTTATCGATAAATTAACAGTCTGGCAGGCCGCTTCTGCAACCAACTCCCTGCTGTTTGTATTGGTCGGTGTGGTAATTGTTTTGCCGGCGATTATTGGCTATACCATTTTTGTCTATAAGGTATTTAGTGGTAAGGCGACGACACTAAGTTATGGCAGCAAATAGAAATCGGGTTGTAGGGAAACTATCAAATAATCATATTGACTATTACTCTTTTTCTTGTTTCCAAAAACCGCATATATGGGACTTCGCGTTATTGTCCTGTTCCGGGGTTCAATCACTTTATTTCCCGGCTAACAATCGGAAAATTGACTATATTTAACACTCCACAGCTTTATTTTGTTCGATAGTGGCCGATAGTCTTCTACGTGCTTGCGCGTGCTACAGCGGATCTTGAGCCGAGGGCCGTTGCTTAGGAAGACTAAAAAAAGGGATGGAGGGGCATAATGGAACAGAACAGATCTAATCATATTCGAACTCGCCGAATATTTGATTTACCGCAGTTTCGTAATCGTACTCGTGTTTTTCATGACCGGCAGGCAGCGGTTGATGCATTGACGGAGTTATTGCCGGTCTGGTTTATACGTTCAAATCCGATTCTACTGGCTATTTCGGGCGCTGGTTATATATTGGCAATTGATTTGGCGGAACGTTTTGGTTTGGATGTTGATTTCACACCGGTACAAAACATCGTATTACCGTGGGATAAGGATATTGATTATGCAGCAGTGGCATTTGATGGCACCGTTTATCTGGATCAGGAGATGGTGGAACACAACCATCTGGGACAAAGCGAAATTAATAAGGGTATTGAACGTGCATTTAAAAAAATGCCCAGAGATTTATTGCTTAACAATCCGCTCCGCGCACGGAACATAAAGAATCGAAATGTGTTGTTGGTTGATGAAGGCGTTACCACCAGTGCTGTTGCACGCGCTGCAATCAAAGCTCTTAAAAACTACCGGTCTAAAACAACTTCGTTGGCAGTAACAACCGCTTATGATAGAGCGTTAATCAAGCTATCTTCTTCGTTTGAGTACATATTTTGTCCCAATATTCGTTCCGGTTTTGCATATGATGCAGCGGATGCTTACAAACAATCCGTCGCCGAGATCAATTTGACTAACGTAGCGTTGCAACAAAAAATTAAAATGGATCAGCTGATGGCTTAGGAGCCTGTTAGGACATTTCACACCGGACTGTTTGGTTCTGGGATAACCATGGCTAATTTGTTATCCGTTAAAATAGTTCGACATCGCCTTCGATACGTTTTTCTTTAAGCTCTTGCATAAAGCTTCTTTCGATTGTGGCAATTTCAGATGCCATGTGTGCCAGCCGTTTAATTTTTGCTGTACCGGTGCGCGGATTATAGTTGACTATTATGGGATGTGAACCACCAAGACTTTCTGCTGCGATACCGTAGCCTTCGGTTTCCATGTACTCCCGAATAAATTGAACATTGTGTTTCCCGACTGAAGCAAAAGACCCGGTAATATTTCCTCCGCCGAAGAGTTTGAATTCCAGAAAATTTCTTTTCCCCCCCTTGCTTAGAATCGAATTAATAAGGTATTCCATGGCGTATGAACCATAACGCGTAGCCGCGCTGACAGAAGTATTTTCCCATTGTTGCTCCTCTTTACTTGAATAGGTTGGCAACAAAAAATGATTCATACCTCCAATACCGGAATTACGATCACGAATGCAAACCGCAATACAAGACCCAAGCGTTGTAGAAATAGTCTCATTTTTATCGGTAACATAAAAACCACCCATCTTGATAGTCACTATATCAATACTTTTTTGCGTGTCGTGGCGACGACTAAAGCCCTTTTCATTTAACATTGATGTACTGGTTCGCTTATTCATAATGAATATTGTTACTAATAAATCTTCCGATAAATTGCGTTTTCAATGGTTTTGTATAGATTGCAGGTCGCAAATAAACTTTCACTTTGACCGAGAAAAAGGTAACCGCCTTCATCCTGCATGTCTGCTAATTTTTCCATCAGTGCCCGCTGGGTATCTTTATGAAAATAGATACACACATTGCGGCAAAAAATTAAATCGAAGGGTCTCTCGACAGACCAGTTTTCGATAAGATTGAGTTTTTTAAATGTAACAATTGAACTAATTTCCGGTTTAATCTTAACAAAACCGGAATTGGCGCCATGGCCTCGATAAAAGGCCTGCCGTACTTTTTCTGGAGGCAGCTTTGACACGCATTCCTCCGGGTAGACTCCCTTTTTTGCGACTTTCAGAATTTCGCTATCAAGGTCAGTTGCGAGGATGCTTACTTTGTCAAAGTTTTTCGCTTCCAGCGTGGAATATGCAACCCATGCGATAGTATAAGGCTCCTCACCGGACGAGCAGCCAGCAGACCATATTCGGATATTCGGAAATTCTTTCTTTAGCTGCATTTCCAGAAAATACCTTTCTAAAAACATGAATTGACTATCATGACGAAAGAAACTGGTTGTATTGGTGGTGATCGCATTTGCCAAATACTCCAGCTCATCCATCATTCCGGACTGTAACAGTAAACGATATTCTCGAAAGCTATCCAGACCGAGTTCCTTGAGTCGACGCGATAGTCGCGTTTGTACGAGAAAACGTTTGGTGTGATCGAGATAAATGCCGGTGTTTTCGTGTATCAAGCGAGCTATAATCAGAAAATCACAATCCGAAAAAGAATAAACGCTATTCGGATCGCTATTAACTGACGGATTTTGGACGGGTGATGCCATCTCGGTTTTTGGACTTCAGTCGTTGTCAAACAATTCAAAGACTTCGTCTATATCGGTGCCTTGCATGAGGGCGTGAAATATTGTCTTTTGTTGTTCTATCGAATATTTCGATCTGATTTTGTCGCGCAATAAAATCCATTCTTCGGGCACATTATGACGTTCCGGGTCATCGATTAACGCCGCCAGTACAGCGATACTTTCGCGGATATTATGCAGCCGTTGTGTAAAGCGGTCGTAGAACTGTAATCCAATGACACTCTGATTGACAATTTCTTTGGTTCTTCCACAGTGTTGCAGAATGTTGTCGATATGACTCGCAGGTGGATTACCGCCATGTCCGTTGAGCATTTTTTCCAGTTTTTGCAAATGATCCTTCAGCGTGGTAAAAGTTGTCATTAACAGCTCCATGGATTCATTTCCTTCGAGCACTGTTAAATCGATTTGATTGGCAGACAGATCCAGCATATGCATAGTTTCCGACCACTGTATTTTGAAGCGTCCCGGAAACAGATTTTCAGCTTTGGTTGACATTATTCTGCTCTCATTGTCAGGTAAATCTATTTGTTACCGATTTCTTCTGGTAATTGAATTGAATGCTCTAATCCAAGCAGTTTTGCTGATTTAATAAAACAGGGGCTGGGTGATTGCCAGTTAATCTTAATTGATCTCGCCTTTGCTTCTATTACAAAAGCCGTCAACAATTGCATGGCGCTGGTATCAATTTTTTCCGGTTTTGAGGCGTCTATTGTTATCTGTTTTCTGGCCAGGAATTTCTGCAAAAGAACCTTAAGTTCCTGAGCGTTTGAAATTTTGAGATGTGCATCCAGAACTATTTTTCTTGGGCCTGTAACTCTTTTGCTTCTGGGTTTGGCCGCAGAGCGTGGTTCTGGTTTTTTTTCTTTGGATTTTGTAATAGCCATAACGTCGTTAACGCTCTAGTTTTCGCTCTCCAGTTCATCAGACAGTTTTTTCACTTCTTCCAGATGATCCTTCACTTCGTGCGAAATGAGTTTGTCAACGTTCATCAGAATAATCATCTTGTCATCAATGTTTGCCAGACCTTTAATAAAATCAGCGTCTATATTGGAACCAAAGTCCGGTGTTGCCTGCATGCTTTTTTCGTTCATGTCGTAAACTTCTGAAACGGCATCAACAACCATTCCCACAGTACGCTCGTGATTTTCGTCCTTCGCTTTACATACAATAATAACGGTAGTGGCATTGTATTCAGCGTTTTGCAATTTGAATCGTTTGCGCAAATCCATAATAGGTACGATCGTGCCACGCAAATTAATAACACCTAAAATATAGTCAGGCATATTAGGGATTTTTGTTACGCTGCCCCAGCCTTTGATTTCCTGTATCTGTAAAATATCAATTCCAAATTCTTCGCTACCCAGCATAAAAGTCAGAAATTGATTTTCAGCGTGGTCGGCGAAAGTATTGAGATCATGTGTAAAGTCATCAAACATAGTGTATTTCTCTCGCTATCAGGCGACTGCCATGCCGGAAACGTTGTGACGTTTTGTGAAAGCCGAAACTATACCGGTGGCGTCGAGAATCAATGCAACCGTGCCATCGCCAAGGATGGTGGCACCGGATACTCCGCAAACTTGTTTAAAATTTGAAACAAGACTTTTAATAACAACTTGTTGTTGGTCAAGCAGTTCATCCACCCATATTCCATAATGCTGTCGCTCGGAGTCGACAATAACCAATAAACCATCTTCCAGTTTGGTGGCTTCTGCATTCGTATTGAATGCTTCATCAAGACGAATAATCGGAATATATTTATTACGTAGTCGATAAACCTGAGAATTACCGGGCAATGTATTGATGTGATCGCTATTAATCTGCAATGTCTCAATTATTGTGCTTAGAGGCATGACATAGATCTCACTACCAACGCGGAGCAATTGACCGTCAAGAATAGCTAACGTGAGAGGCAATCTGATCGAAACTTTGGTCCCGACACCGAATTCGGATTCAAGCCAGACATCACCACCCAGATCATTAATATCCCGTTTGACGACATCCATGCCAACGCCGCGACCCGATAAGTCACTGATTTTTTCAGCAGTTGTAAATCCAGCCTGAAAGATTAGTTGATTAATCTGGTGTTCGCCAAGATTGTCTTCCGCTGCAATAATTCCCCGCTCCAGCGCCCGTTTTCTAATTTTGTCGGTATTCAGACCATTACCATCATCAATCACTTCAATCAGTATACTGCCGCTTTCATGATAGGCTTTCAGTTCCAGTGTACCTGTTTCGGGTTTATTCGCCCGGCGTCGCTGCTCCGGGGTTTCCAATCCGTGGTCCAGTGCATTTCGAACTAAATGTAACAAAGGATTGTTTATGCATTCGAGTACCGTTTTATCCAGTTCCGTATCTTCTCCTGACAGTTTGAGATTGACCTTTTTATTCAGCTTGAGACTGATGTCATGTACCAGGCGGGGAAACCGATTAAAACAAAATCTTATCGGTAACATACGAATCTGCAGAACACTTTCCTGTAAGTCGCGTGTATTGCGTATCAACTGTGACAAACCATTTCGCAAGGTTTCCAGATCCAGTGCGCTGATATCGTTATCGAATCGGCTTAGCATGGACTGTGTAATAACAAGTTCTCCAACCAGATTGATCAGGTTATCAATCTTGTCAATGCTGACACGAATTGACTCTGATGCGGCCGGACCATCGGTACTCTGCAGAGTATCGCCGGAGGGAACGGGTTTTAATTCAATGCGAGCAGATTTTCCTGCCTGTTTTGCCGGGCTATCGAGCGGTTTAATGATCAGATCGCATTCATCCAGCACCCAGCTAAATACTTCCTCAATTTCATCTTCGCGAACATCGGCTGTTAGTTCGATTTCCCAGGCCAGATAACATTCGGTCGGATCCAATTCGGCAAAAGGCGGCAGTTCATCGAGGCAAGCCTGTGATCTGATCGAACCTAGTTCTGCCAGATGACGGATCATTCTTAGCGGATCGTTGGCTTTGGCTAACATGCCTGGGTGCGGTTTAAAGCTAATGTGCCAGTCGGATGATTTTGGATTTACCATGAGCTCCGTCTTCAGTTTGCTCGTTTCCGGAGCGGATTGGTGCAAGATCATGTCAACTTGCTGCCGCAAACTGGTGACTCTGTCTTGCTGTACAGGTTTCTTGTCTCTGGCCGCCTTAAACATGTGGCGTACACAATCAACGGTTTCCAGCAGCAATTCAGACAGTTCATTGCTGGCCTCGCGTTGACCGTTACGGAGCTGGTCAAGCACTGTTTCAACTCCGTGCATAAAATCGGAGATTTCTGCAAAACCAAATATTCCGCCGCCCCCTTTTATGGAATGGGCAGCACGGAAGATTTTATTGATTACTTCAGATTCAACAGGTCCGGGAGGCAGAGTCAGTAAGACATTCTCCATCAAATCCAGTCCTTCCAGACTTTCGGCATAAAAGCTGTCAACGACGTCTTTTAAGTCCATAGCGAGGCTTGTTGGGTGTGAGTTTGTTTTAGTTAGTCAAGAACTTTCGATACAACCTCAAGTAGTTTCTCAGGATTAAACGGTTTAACCAGCCAGCCGGTAGCGCCAACATGTTTGCCTTCCATTTTTTTATTAGCACCTGATTCTGTGGTCAGCACCAGTATAGGTACATGCGCATAGTTGGGTAGGTCACGTAACGCTTTAACCAGCGAGATACCGTCCATCGTGGGCATATTGATATCGGTTAACACCAAATCCGCTGTTTCGGCACGAGCCGCTGCCAGCCCCTGTTCACCGTTTTCAGCCGTAATGACGTGATGGCCAGCTTCCTTTAACGTAAATGAAACCATCTTACGCATGGATGGAGAGTCATCGACTGCCAGAATATTCGCCATACATTACTCCTTTACTCATGTTTTTAGCCCCGTATCTTGTCGTGTTTCCGACGCAGCCGCAACGGGAACAGTCCGATAAAGGGAGTCCGCTCGAAGCAAGATATCGGCGGATTGTCCGAAAATTGAAGCACTAAACCGCAAAAGCTTACAAACTTTCAAACTTTTAAGCATAATGGCCGATATCTAGACCGTATACAAATCTCAGGCCGCTGAGATACCGGTGTACGTATTTTGTGAGTACGTATTGCGTCACCGGAGAGTGGTTGCGTTGCGAGTAATAATCTGAGAAACAGGCTGGTCAGTGACCAGCAAGGAAGATTGGGGAAACATCATGAAACTCGATTTTTTTCGTATAGACAGGCTGACCATCACACAGAAATTGATGGTGATGACATGCGCCATTCTGATGCTTTCCGGCTCGGTGCTCTTTTACATAGTGACCGAGATTCGTAACAGCGACGCGGTTATCAACGGTGTTATTGAGGATCAGGAGTCCATTCTGCTGCATTTAGCCAAACTAGAGCGTACGCAGAAATTGTTTGATGACTACCATACCTGGTTAACGCATATGGCGCTCAGTTGGCGGGCGGAGTCGGAAGAGCAGGCGGACGTTACCAGGCAAGAGCTCATAAAAGTATTGGCCGAAATAGCGGATGCGGATGCTGATTTGGTTCAGCTGATAGAACCTAATATTGAGCCGTTGCACAAAGACATGATTGCAGCACTGGACTGGTATATCGACAATAACCGCGCCGAAGGCAACAAATCGCTGGCGAAGGCGTCAACGATTGCCGATCGAATTGATCAGGAAATATCACAGCAGATAGATGAAGTTCGTTTGCAGTTATCGCAGGCAACCGGCAAATTGGTGGCCAATAACTCGGCACTTCTGGATGACGCCCTGGTAGGACTGGTCCTGTCGGTGGTGTTTGGTGCGTTTTTGGCTATTTTCATGTCGCGCTCAATCACGAGACCCATTGGCGCGGATCCCGGTGAAGTCAGCGAGGTGGCAAAGCAAATCGCACGCGGTAATCTGCAAATGGAAGCACGTAACGGCAGTACGAAAAAGCCTACCGGCGTTTACGCTGCCATTGTGGCTATGAAAACCAAACTGACAGAAGTGATGGCTGTATTGCAGGATGTATCGGCACAGGTCCGCCGAGGAGCGGCCGAAATTTTGCAGGCCAATATGAGCCTGAATAAGCGCGCTGAAGAGCAGGCATCCAACCTGGAACGGACCGCTGCCAGCATGGAAGAAATGACCGCCACTGTGAAGCAAAATGCCAATAATTCGCGCCAGGCAAACGATCTGGTTAAGGATGCGCGTACTGAAGCTGAGCATGGTGGTCTGGTGGTCAAAGACGCCGTTAACGCCATGATCGAGATCAGTAAATCCAGTTCGCGAATTGCTGACATTATTGGTGTCATTGATGAAATCGCATTCCAGACTAATTTGCTGGCGCTGAATGCGTCGGTGGAAGCGGCTAGAGCAGGAGAGCAAGGTCGCGGTTTTGCTGTTGTTGCCAGCGAAGTGCGTGCTTTGGCAGGACGTAGCGCTTCCGCGGCGAAGGAAATTAAAGTGCTGATTGAAGACAGTGTCAGCAAAGTTGAGGGTGGTTCACATCTGGTTAATGAAACCGGGCAGGCGCTGGAGCGGATCGTGTCCTCGGTGACTAAGGTTTCGGAAATTGTCGGTGAAATATCAGTTGCCAGTCAGGAACAGGCTTCCGGTATCGAGCAGGTCAATCATGCAGTGATGCGTATGGAAGACATGACCCAGCAGAACGCTGCGCTGGTTGAAGAAGTCACTGCTGCCTGTATGTCTTTAGGCGACAAAGCGGCCATACTCGACAAGTCCGTATCTTTCTTCCGTATTTCGGAGAACGTTGAGCGCCGAAGTGAGGACGAATTTCTGCCTGATGATGCAAAAACAGCATCTCGCAATGTCAGTTTGCCAAGACCGCTTATGGAATCTCAATCCAAGCCTGTTAAGAGCACACGCTACATTGAGACCGATCCATCGGCTGCCAAAGACCTGTGGGAAGAGTTCTAATAACGGCAAACACTCATTTTTGTTCGAACAACCCGCTATACACTTCGCTGATAGATGGCTGGTTTCGTTGCGCCGCTTAGGCTACAATCGCGCCGCATCACTGGCGTAACGAACATCCCGCCAACAAACACGTTATTCAAACGTCGATTATTGACTGTGTCCTTTAATATGGGGCACAATCCGGCGTTTTCGTTCTTGCGGAGGGGTACCCAAGCGGTCAACGGGATCAGACTGTAAATCTGACGGCTCAGCCTTCGGAGGTTCGAATCCTCCCCCCTCCACCATCCATGTATGGTGGGATTGAATACGGGGCGCCGGGGGTCACGTTCAACGCTGAAGGACCGTTGAGGTGAGGCAGGCGGGTGTAGTTCAATGGTAGAACCTCAGCCTTCCAAGCTGATGGTGTGGGTTCGATTCCCATCACCCGCTCCAGTTTTGAGAGGGGAGAGGGAAAAGGAAAAAGAGTAAAAGCAAACAGAAACTGTGGTGACGACACGGTTTTTTTTCGCTTTTCCTTTCTCCTTTTTCCTTTTTATCTGGGAATTGCCCATATAGCTCAGTCGGTAGAGCACTCCCTTGGTAAGGGAGAGGTCACCGGTTCAAATCCGGTTATGGGCTCCAGCCGGCTGTTTCGAACGTGTTTAAGGTGTTTTTTATAAACTTTTTTGAAAGGATCAGGGGTAATGTCAAAAGAGAAATTTGAGCGAACGAAGCCGCATGTGAATGTAGGCACGATAGGCCACGTAGACCATGGCAAGACGACGTTAACG
>JAFGLM010000039.1 GCA_016928055.1 Gammaproteobacteria bacterium | reverse complement strand
TCGTGTCTGACCCGAATGGCACTTACTTAATTTTCCGAGGATGTCCATATTTTGTTAAAACATCACGAGCATCATCGCGTTTTATCATCAATAATGGATACGCTTTGGGCCTTCGTTTGACTGCTCTGGGCTCAATACGCCCTGGTCGATTCGCAACTCGTTGTTGTGCCATCAGTAAAAATAAAGCGCGAAGCTGCTGTTCATCAAGTGTATTAATGTGATGCACGCCGATTGTCCACAGTTGAAGGCAATGCTTAAAACTAATTTCCCGTGGAAGAGTATCGGTTAACAGCGCCGATTGCGCGATCATCAATCGAATTAAGTTATACGCTAATAGATATATCCAAATTTCTTTTAAGGCCATATTAGGTGTTTTGCAACTTAAAATATTCATCCCCATCGTATCTTTGATATGACGAAGATCTAACTCGACATTCCAGCGACTTTTGTAAAGGGCTTTCAGTTCATTCTTATGATGTATTTTGGAGTTACAGAGTGTGGTGATCAGAACTTTTCCACCAATGCAGCATTCTCGAACTGTGATGGACTCGGGTGATGCTTCGTATTGTGCAGCACTCATCCAGGCTGGGCATATTTTAGGTTTCGTTAAAACAATTAAATGATCCCGTGCCCCCAGCTTGCTACCAAAACGAAAGTCTGTACTGCGTTTTCGAGCCCCGTGCTGCTCCATGACAATATCAACACCTTGTGACTGCATTTGACAGATGAAGAAATAGGTCGAAAAAAAAGCATCGCCTAGCACAATGTCACCGGCTTTGAAGGTATCGCAAAGCTGGCGTAATAACGTTTGTTCGTCCCCACCTTTACCATTAAAGCGACCAATCGCCGCATTCAATAAGGCCCCATTGGACAGGCTCGTGACACCCACGATTCGACAAATCGGAAAACCTAAACCAAGCTGTTGACCTCGCTGTTGCGGAAAGGCGGCTTGGTTTTCAATCGTGTCTGGCATGGTGACCGTTGTGCCATCAACAAGATACACGCGGCGACCCTGCCAACACCATTCTTCAGGTGAATGCTGCTCCAGTTGTTTTCCGATATTACGCGTCAGATCCGATACCATTTCTAATGGCAATCGCTTCCGCGCACGACAATAGCCTCCCGTACGTGTGCTACCGGGTTGAAGTCCACCCGATAACCGCGCCAGTGCAGATTGATTAACACTATTCTGGCAAGAACGATCGGCACTCATGGCTTGCGCAAGAAACATCGATAGCGTTTCGGTCGGAGAATAAAGGCGTTCGCGATGATCCGGGAGCAATGATTCAACGGTATTGAGCAGCGCATCGCTCGTCAGTATATTGAAAAAACTGTAACTATCACTGTTAGCACGATAAGCACTGACACGTTGACGTTGATGGTTAGCACTTGTAGAGTGAATACTCATAGAGACCGGTCCTTTGAGTTGGATGTTTGTTTAGCGATTAGCACCCTATCATTGAACCGGTCTTTATTAAATATTAAATAAATTCAAATGCTTAGCCTTAAGTAAGTGCCATTCGTGTCTGACCCTACTTATTTATCGATCTGACTAACATTTTCTATCTTATCCCACAAAAATTTGATTTCCACCACGTCGCAAATACAGTATCCGTTACCTCACAAAATCTCTTTATCATAGATATCATATCTCTGATCTCTATTGGCGTCTTACTGGCCATGGGATCACCATGTGCGATTTTATTTCTGGTATCGACTAAATGATCTATCATATTTGTTATTGGGTTAAAATCCGCTTTAAGTTTTGCGGCTAGATCCCCTCTGTAACAAGAATAACCAAATCTATTAAAGTACGTTTTAATTTTTTTGAAAGCCGGATTGGAAAAACCTCTATTGAATCTATCTGTTTGAATAGCCTGAGTCCATGGCCCAGAATGATTCCAGTAAATAGCATCCTCCTGTAGGAACAAAAAAACTTTTTCTGCGATCTTGGCTGGCTCGGAGGCATTTTTCAGCTCATCCAGGTAATCTTTAGATATATGATAGAAAAACTGAGATTTTATATTTTTCCTTGAAACTTTCTTTGCATAAAGTGACTCCAACGCCAATTCACCAACATCCTTAACATAAGCCTCCACATGACTTGAGAGAAGAACTACGGACCCCCTACATAAAGCATTTATCTCATGCATTAGGTCGACAGGTTCTTTACGTTGCTTCTCTGATGCGATTCGCCGTAGCGCCTCAACTTCATTTAGCCTACGAACAAAATCTGAGTATGCTTCAGTATAGCGAGCCATATCTACAAAACAGATTTGAAAGTTTTGTCCCACAACTCAAAACGCCGTTTAGTGCGCTTAGTATGATCAACAGATCGACTTATAAGATCTTGAAATTCTTCATTCTCCAGTAACAGGAAATATTTCTCTCTATATTGAGCCCTAATAGTGGAGGCCTGATCAGGACTAATATTGACAGTAGAGTTTGCCACTAGATCAAATAGTGCCCGATTTATCGCCCTAGAACCTTGGCGTCTAAAACACTCCCCGGCATCGAACCAAACAAGAGACGTATCAATCATATTCCTCCATGTTATATGCAATTGTTCAATAGTATCTTGAGGATATCTTCTTCCAGCCTTCGCAATATCATTTAACCAGTGTTTCTGTGGTGTTCGATATTTATCCAACCCATCAATATTAAACGCAAAAAATCGAAGAATAAGCTCTTCGTCCCTCATTCTTTTATCTGGTTTTGACTTTCCTAATATCTCCAACCAGGGGCCATACGAGACCGCGTCTTTCAGAAGAGTATTAAGGCTACCTCGGTATATACAATTCCTTAATTCCTGAGCATTCAGAGGAACAGTATTTGTATTCAGTCTTTCAAATACATCGAATTTGATTTCTGGATGTGATTCATTTGTTATAAGAACACATCGCAATGTATGTGTTTTGAGTTTTCTTTGAATTTTTGTAGATGTTTCGTGGTATCTCGATCCATTTAACTCAGTTAATACTTCAAGATTTGATAGCGCGAACTGATTGTCCATATATCTATATATTGAAAATAATCGCTGTTGTCCGTCTATTATGTCCAATTCGTAATCCTCGTTTTGAGAAAGATAACAAGGAGGAATCGGAACATTAAGTAATATAGATTCTATTAGTCTTGAAGCGAGCTTATCTGTCCATACATATCGACGCTGAAAACTGGGTCGCTCTGATAGCGGACGAAGAAATATGATATTGTTCTTGATCTGTTCAATAAGTGATTCAACCACTAAATCATAAGGCTGGGTTATTACCCTACGATCACGAATAGGAATCTCATCTGGATCCGTCTCACTGGGACCGACATCTGGCTCATAAATTGGTTTGTTATCATTCATATGGATACCTTGGAAATTTAATTCTAACGATACCTTTCAAGTGTATCAGGAAATCAATATAGGTTAGCCAACTCTTCTACGTCCGCGCAGCTGCTGCATAAGAACATCCCTGTCCGAAACTCTATTGAATTGGCTGCCAACTCAACACCATCCCGCATTCAATCAAGAGCGTTCACGACGATAAAAAATGTTGTTAATACTAAAATGGATACTTCATTGAAACAGCCGGTACTACAACAAACTCGCCCAATATCCATTTTTCCCTGGGGTCAATACTAACGCCGTCGGCGGGACCGGGTAAAGAACAAAAAACACCTTCGCGACAGGATGTCGCATGTGGCGACTTGGACGAGAGCGAGAAGTGCAGCGAAATCCGGGGATAAGCGAGTAATGTTCGAATCCCGCAGCGCGGCAGCGCCAGGTTGAGTTACGCAGCGCCGGATTGAGCAAGCCTCGGAGCGGTATTTGCACAAGGAGGGTGCAAATGCGAAGTACAGCGGAGCCCTGCGCTTCTTTCGTCTATTTCTTGTCGCGTAACACAAGAAATGCACCCGCGGAAAGCTCTGAAAGAGCGCGCGGAAAATGTTTTGATTTGCTTGAATTATATTGTTTAAATTCCCTCATCCTCACCTTCTCCCGGAGGGAGAAGGGATTACTGCATCCATGCAATCGTCCCGAAGGTAGAGGGGGAGCCGGCATAAAAAAGCCCTGCTTTGCAGGGCTTTTTTAAAACTAAAGTTCTATCCGGCTACTTCTCTCTCTATTTCGCCGCTTCTGAATTCTTCATTGACGTGTGGCGAATATCTTTTCCTTTCACCATATAGACAACGTACTCACAGATATTCTTGCAGTGATCACCAATCCGCTCCAACGCCCTCGCACACCACATCACCTGCAGGGATCGTGGAATTGAACGCGGATCTTCCATCATATAAGTAATCAACTGTCGCATCAGAGCATCAAATTCCTGATCAACCATTTTATCTTCCAGCGCGACTTTCATTGCCAGATCAACATCCAGCCGCGTCAACGCATCCAGCGCACCGCGTAACGCTGCCCGAACATGCTCGCCCAAATGCTTTAACTGGGTAAAATATCCCGGCTCACGATCCACTGCGGCTAATTCAACCGCCAGGCGTCCGAGTTTTTCCGCTTCATCACCGATACGTTCCAGATCGGTAATGGTTTTAATCACCGTAACAACAACACGCAAATCGCTGGCCGCCGGTTGCCGCAGGGCAATAATACGCGTGCAGGCATCATCGATCTCAACTTCGAGCGTGTTGATTTTGTAATCCGAAGTGGCGACCTCTTCGCCCAACGCGCCATCGGAAGATACCAGTGCTTTTAAGCCGGCCTCGACCTGACTTTCCACCAGGCCGCCCATCCTGATAACCTTGCTGCGAATATTAGTCAGCTCTTGTTCGTATTGCTGGGAAGTATGTTCACCTAATTTTGACGTTGCCATCTTTATTCCTCTAATGCCTGTTTAAGCCACCTGTCACCCTGATTCTATGCCTATCCAAAACGACCGGTAATATAATCTTCTGTCAGTTTATGCGCCGGATTGGTAAAAACCTGTGAAGTTTCACCGACCTCAACCAGATAACCCAAATGAAAGTAAGCGGTGCGTTGTGAGACGCGCGCCGCCTGTTGCATTGAATGCGTTACGATTGCAATGGTATAGTTTTCACGCAATTCATCGATCAGTTCTTCAATTCTGGCGGTGGCAATCGGATCCAGCGCTGAACACGGTTCGTCCATTAAAATCACTTCCGGATTCACGGCAATGGTTCGCGCGATACACAAGCGCTGTTGTTGCCCGCCGGATAAACTGGTACCGGGCGCATCTAATCGGTCTTTAACTTCATCCCATAAACCGGCGCGACGCAAACTGCTGACCACAATCTCTTCCAGTTCCATTTTGTTGGACGCCAGTCCATGAATGCGCACACCGTAGGCAACGTTGTCGTAAACCGATTTTGGAAATGGATTGGGTTTTTGAAATACCATGCCGACGCGCGCGCGTAACTGCACCACGTCCTGTTTTTTGCGATAGATGCTCTTATCGTCCAACCTGATTTCACCGCTTACTTTGCAGCTTTCAATCGTGTCATTCATGCGATTCAGACAACGGATAAAAGTTGACTTGCCGCAACCGGACGGACCAATCATAGCGATGACTTCATTGGTTCCGATATCCAGGCTGACATCGAAGATCGCCTGCTTTTCACCGTAAAAAACGTCGACGTTGCGCGTAACCATACGTGGGTTTGCTGCGGCAATATTGCCAACCGTTCCGGTAAATTCGAAGTCAGTGTCTTTGGAAGACTGCACCATAATGGATTTGGCGGGCTGCATATTATCCATGACAGGTTGCTCTATCGAGACTGATTTTTGCATAACTCTTTAACTCCGTAATTCTCAACGCAACGATTACCAGCGTCGTTCAAACTTCCTGCGTAATAATACCGCCAGCAAGTTCATACTCACCAGAAACAGTAACAGCACAATAATGGCGGCTGCGGTTAATTCACTAAAGGCTCTTTCCGGACTGTCGGTCCACAGGTAAATTTGCACCGGCAAAGCTGTCGATGGATCAAAGATACCTTGCGGTGTTTCAACAATAAACGCCACCATGCCGATCATCAGCAGCGGTGCGGTTTCACCCAACGCACGCGCCATGCCGATAATGGTACCGGTTAACATACCCGGTAAGGCCAACGGCAAAACATGATGCAAAACGGTTTGCATGGCCGAGGCACCGACACCGAGAGCAGCTTCGCGTATCGACGGCGGAACCGATTGTATGGAAGCGCGACTGGCAATAATCACCGTTGGCAATGTCATCAAGGTTAATACCAGACCGCCGACAATCGGCGCCGAACGCGGCAAACCGAAGAAATTGATAAACACCGCCAGGCCCAATAAACCAAACACAATGGAAGGCACCGCAGCCAGGTTATTGATATTGACTTCAATCAGATCGGTCCAACGATTTTTCGGTGCAAACTCTTCCAGATAAATCGCCGCCGCCACCCCCAGCGGGAACGACAACAATAATGTAATCAGTAATGTTAAAAAGGAGCCGGTTAAAGCACTGCGGATACCCGCCAGCTCGGGTTCACGAGAATCACCGGCAGTCAGAAAGGTCCAGTTAAACCCTTTTTTCACCTCGCCATTGGCTTTTAATGACTCAAGCCAGGCAATTTGATTATCCTTGATTCGCCGTTCACTTTCCGGCGCACTGATATCAATCTTGCCCTTGAAATAACCGTCTATTTCATCGTCAGCAGTCAGCCAGACAAACTGTGTTGTGTTTAGTAATTCGGGCTGCGCTTGCAGCATATCGGCTAACTGATATGTACCGCCGACACTGATAGTGCTATAGAGCGTGCGTTTTTCGCTGCGACTACTGACATCCGGAAAACGCTGACGTAGTGCAGCCTTAATAACCGCATCATAATCCGCTGTAAGGAATGCATTAGACGCCTCAATATTTTCGATGCCCAATGTCTCGGCATCAAAGGTGACATTCAGACCGATATAGGACTTTTGAAAAGCAGGTATCGCGGTAAAAAAAATGCTGCCCAACAGTATCACCAGAAAAACCAGCGCCACCAGAATCGACGCCAGACCATAAAAACGGAAGCGGCGTTCCGCAGCGTAACGCCTTTTCAATGAACGATTAACCCGCTCAGCGGTGCTCAGCACTTCTGTTTGATGGCTACTCATATTGTTCCCGGTATCTGCGCACCACATGCAAGGCAATCACGTTCAGCGCCAGCGTCACAACAAACAACATTAATCCCAAAGCAAACGCCGCCAGGGTTTTGGCACTATCAAATTCCTGGTCACCCACCAGCAAGGTAACGATCTGTACCGTCACCGTTGTTACGGCTTCCAGAGGATTCAGTGTTAACCTGGCTGATAATCCGGCTGCCATCACCACAATCATGGTCTCACCAATGGCACGCGATATGGCCAGTAGAATGCCGCCAACAATACCCGGCAAGGCGGCCGGAATAATCACCTGCCTGATCGTTTCGGATTGCGTGGCACCCAGACTATAGGCGCCATCCCGCAAAGACTGCGGTACGGCGTTGATCACATCATCGGATAAGGATGATACGAAAGGCACAATCATAATGCCCATCACCAAACCCGCCGCCAGTGCACTCTCGGAGGCGACATCCAATCCCATTGATTCACCGAATTGCCGCAAAAACGGTGCCACCGTCAAAGCGGCAAACACGCCATAAACGACCGTCGGTATCCCGGCCAGTACTTCCAGCATCGGTTTAAAAATCGAACGCAATTTGCGATCGGCATACTCGGATAAATAAATAGCCGACATTAAACCAATCGGCACCGCCACAAACATAGCAATCGCCGAGACCAATAAAGTACCGACAAACAACGGTACTGCACCGAAAGCACCGGAAGCAGCCTGCTGATCGGCACGGATCGCAATTTGCGGACTCCAATCGAGGCCGAATAAAAACTCGCTGATCGGTACCAGATGAAAAAAACGAATTGATTCAAACAGAACCGATAAGACGATACCGACCGTAGTGAGAATAGCCAGTAATGAACTGAGCAAGAAGAAAACTTTGATAATAAATTCAAATTGCTGACGAGCCTGTAATTTAGGATGGATGATTTTCCACAGCAACGCTGTCAGTAACATCGCCAGCGATAACACCACCACCGACATCGACGCCAGCCCGATGCGTTGCAGACTCAAATAGTGTTCAGCCGCGGCCTTGATGGCATCTGAACTGGTAGCATTTTCAATATTCTGGCCGGCAATATTTTTAATATCATTCAGGACCAGCGTCAGCTGCGCGGGACTCATATGACTGTAGTCGGCCGGCAGCTGTGCCAGTACCAGATTCGAAATCACTGCATCCTGCGCTGAAATCCAGACCAGCATGACCAACAACGCGGGCACAGCGCACCAAACCGCCGTTAATAATCCATAGTAACTGGGCAACGACTCCAGCGAGCGTACGCCTTTAGCCCCCGCCACCCTGATTGAGCGCCGCAAACCCAGATAATAGGCGATGGCAGTAAGCCCCAATATAACAAGTAATAAGTTGGATACCGGCATTGTCTGGTTACGTTTCTATTTCTGTTAAAAAATTCAGCTTTTTCAAAACAAATAAAAACGGGAGTGTATAACACTCCCGTTTCCTGACCATTACATTTTTAAGGATTTCAACTGCTGCGCATTTTCGCGCGTCACCTTATATTCTTCCGCCGACAGCGGAATCAGGCCGCGATCAACCAGATAGCCTTCTTCACCCATCGCTTTAGCGCTGGTGAATTCGTCCAGAAATTCCTTGATGCCGGGCACACTGTTGATATGCGCTTTCTTGACGTAGAAATACAACGGACGGGATACCACATACTCACCGGAAGAAATATTTTCAAAGGTTGGTGCCGAGCCGTTAATCAATGACCCCTGTACTTTGTCACGATTTTGATCAAGGAAGCTGAAACCGAATACACCAAATGCATTGGGATTGGCCACCAGTTTCTGTACGATCAGATTATCGTTTTCACCGGCTTCAATGTAAGTATTATCTTCACGTAATGTATGACAGATTCTTTTGTATTCCGACGAGTTAGTTTTTTCCATGGCTTTTAGCCAGTCAAATGTTTTGCAACCACCTTCGACTGCGAGTTCATCAAATGCATCACGGGTACCGGAAGTCGGTGGTGGACCTAACACTTCGATTTTCACCTTAGGTAAGGCGGGATTCAGCTGATTCCAGGTTTTGTAAGGATTATCGACGACTGTTTCGCTGCCATCAGGATTGGGAACCTGTTTGGCCAAGGCCAGAAAAATATCTTTCAGCGTTAATTCAACGGCTTTGGCATTTTTCGAGTTAGCGATCACGATGCCATCGTAACCAATCAGCACTTCAACGATTTCCTTGACACCGTTCTTCTGGCAATCCGCATATTCGCTGGATTTGATACGGCGCGAGGCGTTACTGATATCAGGATGCTCGACACCAATACCCTTGCAGAATAATTTCATACCGCCACCGGTGCCGGTCGATTCAATCTTCGGTGTTTTATAACCGGTTGTTTTACCAAAACGTTCGGCCACAACGGTTGAAAACGGATAGACGGTCGATGATCCGACAATGTCGATCTGCTCTCTCGCGGCCGATACCTGGCCGGTCACAGCAAACGACAACACAGTTAATGCAACAAACAGGCTCTTACTCATGTCACCTCCAAAATTGAATTGGGTCTGGTGCGGCAGCCTATTACAGGTTTATGACAGGAATGTGACATACACAAAGGCTGATATTTTTAACTTTTCAATATCCGTTTCGGAATCGGCAGCACGATGGTACGTTCAACTGGAAACGTAACCGTGAAACAGCTGCCAACACCCGGTTTGCTGTCGATCAACAATTTCGCGTTGTGACGCTGAACGATATGGTTGACGATGGATAAACCCAAACCACTGCCACCCGCCGAGCGTGCGCGACCGCTGTCGACACGATAGAAACGCTCTGTCAGGCGTGGAATATGTTCCGGTTCAATACCGCGACCGGAATCCTGCACCTGAAAAACCGCTGCTGCTTGCTCATTTTGATACCACCTGACCCAGACCTCGGTACCCGCCGGTGTATGACGTAAAGCATTGTGTACCAGATTGGTTACCAGGCTCATCAATTCCTTCTCGACGCCCTGCACACTTAAATTCTCATTGATCTCGGTATACAAACGGTGACCCGATGTTTCCGCCACATGCAACCACTCCAGTAACGAGACGGATATCATGCTCGGCATATGTACGCTATCCTCATCCACATCGCGTTGCTCGCTTTCCAGTCGCGATAATTGCAGCAGATCCTGCACGATATTTTTCATGCGTACGGATTGTTGATCGATAGCCTTCAGCGCAGCACGGTACTCCGGCGATAAATTCTCATCATCCTGCATGGTCTCCAGATAACCGCTGATGACCGTCAACGGTGTGCGCAATTCATGCGACACATTGGCGACGAAATCCCGTCGCATGGCCTGCACACGCAGGAAGGTACTGATGTCGCGAGCCGTCAAGATACGCTCGCCGTTACCAAACGGAATGATGCGAATGCTCAACTCAGTATCCTCGCGCACCGGCGAAGGAATGTTAAGCGGTTCCTCGAACTTGCCGTTTTTGAGGTAGCTGTGAAATTCGGGATGACGAATCAGGTTTTCAATCCGTTGACCGGCATCGGTTCTGTTGTAAATGCCTAATAAGTCATCAGCCGCTTCGCTGGCCCAGTCAATTTCATTGTTCGCAAGCAGTACGACTGTGGCATCCGGCAGAGCGGATGCAACCTGCTCAAAGCGCCCGAGCAAACTGCGCATTCGCGCTTTGCGTCGTCGGTTACGCCGTTGGATACGATATATGTAATGAATAACCGGTTCCCAGGCGCCGGTTAAATCCGGAACCCGATTCGGATTGGCGCCCCGCCGCAGCCAGTCGACCAGATGCTTAAGTTGCAGCAGGTGCCAGACTAAATATCCCAGCACAACAATCAACACGGAAATAAACCAGTAGCCGGTCGCCCAACCGATAATCAGGCCAACCATAATCACACTGATAAAACGTTGTTTTTCCCCTGACCACTGTTTCATTTTGTGAACACTCAGTGTTTAGCGGAAAAACGGTAGCCGGCACCGCGAACGGTTTGAATCATTTTGTCGCAACGGTGCGGTTTCAACAGCTGCCGTAAACGCAGCACATGCACATCGACGGTACGATCCTCAACATAAGCATTTCGACCCCAAACGTGATCCAGCAATTGCGCACGACTGAAGACCCGGTCCTGGTGTGTCATAAAAAATTTTAATAACTTGTATTCGGTCGGCCCGATCTGAATTTCATGGTCGCCTGCCTGCACGCGATGGGAACCGCCATTAAGGTGCAAATCGCCAACCACAATAATATCGTCTTCCACATGATTAACACGCCGTAATACCGCCCGAATGCGGGCCACCAGTTCTTTCGGCGAAAAGGGCTTGGTGATGTAATCGTCAGCACCGGTATCCAGACCACGGATCTTATCGTCTTCCTCGCTGCGGGCCGTCAACATGATGATGGGGATATTGCGGGTCAGCTCATCGCGCTTGAATTGCCGTACCAGTTCGATTCCGCTGATATCGGGCAGCATCCAGTCCATCAATATCACGTCCGGCAACGGTTCACCAAGCCGCATCTGAGCGTCTTTGCCATTCGCCGCCTCGGTCATCTCAAAACCGGCCCGCCGCAGTGTAAAACCAACCATTTCACGAATGGGGGCTTCGTCTTCAACGATCAGTATCTGCTTTGCTGTCATCTGTTTACTCGTCTCATTGAACAGCCTTTTGACCCGCTAACTATAATCGACCCCGGCGATTTTATGACGGTTTTGTTACAGGGATGTTACAGGGAGCGCTTACTGGTCGCTGAGCTTGCAGTAATTAAGCTTACTTTCTCATTCGACCCTTCCTAAACCCGTATAAACGTATAAACTTAGCCGCTTTCGGCCGCCGGATGGCCGGTAAAATGAATCATTGAGGGTTCTATGGGGTTTATCGAGCAACTAACACAATGGACCGGCAACGCAGCGGCCAGTCTTTCGCATAATCCAGTCACCCTGGCGATTATCGTCGGCACGGGTTTATACCTGACCATCCGACTCGGTTTAGTGCAGTTTATGGGCTTTCGGCATGCCCTCCGTGTTATCCGCGGCCGCTACAGCAAGAGCACTGATCAGGGTCAGGTCAACCACTTTCAGGCGCTTTCGACCGCACTTTCCGCCACGGTTGGCACGGGCAATATTGCCGGGGTCGCGACCGCCATCGCACTGGGTGGACCCGGCGCCCTGTTCTGGATGTGGGTCACGGCCAGCGTCGGAATGGCCACCAAATTCACCGAATCGACTCTGGCCATCAAATTCCGTGAGGTCGATGCCAATGGCGACATAGCCGGCGGCCCCATGTACACCCTGCTCAATGGCCTGAAGATGAAACGTGCTGCCTGGATCTATGCGCTGTTTGCCCTGTTTACGGCGATGGTACTTGGCAACATGGTACAGGCCAATTCCGTGGTGGACGGTCTGGCGTTTATCTGGCCTGAACTTAAACCATACAACTGGCTGGTCGGAATCTGTCTGGCGATCCCGGTGGGGCTGGTGATAGTCGGCGGCGTGCGCCGCATCGCCAAGGTCGCTACCGCAATTGTGCCCTTTATGGCGCTGCTGTACGTTGGCTCGGGTCTGATCGTGCTATTTATCTTTCACGAACAAATACCGGCAGCTATTGCCACCATTTTCAATCAGGCTTTGAATATCTGGGCCTTTGGCGGAGCCGCAGTAGGTTCGGCCATCCAATGGGGGGTTATTCGCGGCCTGTTCTCGAATGAAGCGGGCCTGGGTTCCTCGGCCATGGCGCATGCCGCAGCGCGTACCAATGAACCGGTACGCGAAGGACTGGTGGCGATGATGGAACCGTTTGTCGATACACTGGTAATTTGTACGATTACCGGTCTGACCATTGTTGTGACCGGCGCTTATCTGGAAACCGACGGCGATGCCAGTTCCTCCGTTACCGCCTTAGCCTTCAGTGGTGGGCTGGGCCGTGCCGGCGGCTGGGTGATTGGGATCAGCGTGTGTCTGTTTGCCTTCTCAACCATGTTGTCCTGGTCTTATTACGGCGACCGTAGCGCTGAATTTATGTTTGGTGAACAAGCGATTATGCCTTACCGTGTATTATTTACCCTGCTGGTGGTGGTGGGTGCCTCGGTACCCCTGCCGCTGGTCTGGAACCTGGCCGATATCGCCACGGTGCTGATGGCAATACCCAATTTGTTTGCGTTAATTTTGCTGGCTGCATTGGTAAAAAAACTCAAAAACGATTACTTCAACCGGTATAAAAACTCGTGACCAATTTTCACACCCCTGTCGCAGATGAAATCAACGGCCTCGTACGCTACGCCATTCAGGAAGATGTCGGTAGCGGTGATGTTACCGCGCAGCTTATTCACGCCGATACCCAGGCCAGCGCGGAATTAATCTGCCGCGAACATGTGGTCATTTGCGGTATTCCATGGGCGCAGGAAACCATCAATCAGATTGACCGAAAAATCAAATCCAAATGGCTGGTGGTCGATGGCGACAAAGTTGAAGCGCACAGCGTGATTGCCCGATTTAACGGTCCGGCGCGCAGTTTACTTACCGCCGAACGCACTATGCTTAATTTTTTGCAGACTTTGAGCAGCGTTGCCACACAGACCGAAATTTATGTTAATGCCATTAAACCGCATCCGGTCAAAATACTGGATACACGCAAGACCGTGCCGGGCTTACGGCATGCGGAAAAATATGCGGTTCGTTGCGGTGGCGGTTACAATCATCGCATGGGATTATTTGAAGCATTCCTGATTAAGGAAAATCATATACGTTCAGCCGGCAGCATTACCGCAGCGATTCAGCAGGCGCATCAACAGGATGCCAACTTAATGGTTGAAGTTGAAGTGGAAAATCTGGAACAACTGGATGAAGCCATCGCCGCCAAACCCGATCGGATTTTGCTGGATAACTTCACTCCGGATGTCATTAGAAACGCAGTTGAAATTATTCAGGGCCGGGTTGAACTGGAAGCTTCCGGCAATATCACGCTGGACAATATTGTCGAGTATGCGGCCACCGGGGTAAATTACATTTCGGTCGGCTTATTAACAAAAGATGTGCAAGCCGTCGATTTGTCTTTGTTGTTTAAATAGTCAGATTGTATGCAGTATGGATAAAACCAGTACCACCCAAGAGACTGTTTCTCCAACTCAAAACGGAGAAGAGAAAAACCCCTTCGCAGATCTCAATGCACCGGAATGCTATTTAAATCGCGAAATTACCTGGCTGGAATTTAATCGTCGCGTACTCAACGAAGCAATAGATACTCGCACCCCGCTGCTGGAACGCCTGAAGTTTATCGCTATTGTCAGTTCCAACCTGGACGAATTTTTTATGAAACGCATCGGCGGGCTGAAAGAACAGCTTGGCGCAGGCGTGCAGGAATTAACGGTTGACGGTCGTTCACCAAAACAGCAGATTGAAGAATGTTATGAAATTGTTCGCGATATTGAAACACAACACGAACAAACATTCGAAGATGTTCTGCAGGGATTGCAGCAACACGGCGTACATTTTCTGAACTATCAGGATCTGAACAACGACGAACAACAAACATTGCGTGCCCACTATTTAAATAATATTTTTCCACTGGTAACGCCGCAGTCCGTTGATCCGGCGCACCCTTTTCCGTTTATTTCAAATCTATCGCTTAATTTACTGGTTACTTTGCGCCATCCGAATGAAACCCGGCCATCATTGGCGCGTATTAAAGTCCCGGTGGGTGCCGGCGTACCGCGATTTCTGCAGGTTGCGAATCAACACCGTTATATTCGACTGGAAGACGTCATGTTGAATAATCTCGACCTGCTGTTTCCGGGTATGGAAATAGACGCCTGTGAAGCTTTTTTTGTTACGCGTAATGCGAACACCGAGAGAGATGAAGCGAACGCCGATGATTTATTGGCACTCATTGAAGCGGAACTCAGAACTCGTAAATTTGCACCTATCGTGCGTATAACGGTTCAACAGGGCATGGATCCGGTGCGCTGCGGACGTCTGGCGACTGAACTGGGGCTGGATGCAGAAAGTGATGTTTTCGAGCGCCGTGGTATGCTGGCAAAACGGGATCTTTTTGAACTGGTCAGTCTGGAAATCCCGGAACTTCGTTATCCCACCCATCACTCAGTCGAAGATCCACGACTGGCGCATGCAACCAATATTTTTTACAGTCTGCGCGAAGCCGGCGCAATTCTGCTGCATCATCCGTATGAAACCTTTACCAGTTCTGTGGAGCGATTTCTGCGTGAAGCCAGCCGCGATCCAAAAGTACGTGCGATCAAAATGACAATCTATCGCACTTCCAGCGATACCAAAATAATTGAATACCTGATCGCCGCCGCACTTAACGGCAAACAGGTTGCGGTTGCGGTGGAATTGAAAGCACGCTTTGACGAGGCCGCCAATATTCGTTGGGCCAACCGTCTGGAAGAAGCGGGCATTCATGTTACTTACGGTGTCATGGGACTAAAAACGCATTGCAAGGTAATACTGGTTGTTCGACAGGACTACAATGGATTGCGTCGCTATGCTCACGTTGGCACCGGTAATTACCATGCGGGCACTGCAAAAATATATACTGATTTGGGTTTGTTGACCTGCGATAAAACAATCGGCGAGGATCTGACCGAGTTGTTCAACTATTTAACCACCGGCTACGTGCCTAAACGACAATACCGGAAAATTCTACCGGCGCCGGCGCGAATCAAAAAAGCCCTGATTGATAAAATTCAACGTGAAATTCGCAATCAGGTGAATGGCGACAGCGGGCTTATTCAGTTCAAAATGAATGCACTGGAAGATATCGATATCGCACGCGAACTGTATAAAGCTTCGCAAGCGGGTGTAAAAGTCGATTTAATCGTACGCGATACCTGTCGTTTGCGCCCCGGTATAAAAGGGTTGTCGGAAAATATTCGCGTGATCAGTATTGTCGGTCGTTTCCTTGAGCACTCGCGCATTTATTATTTTCGCAATGCCGGCAAGGAAGAATACTATATCGGTTCAGCGGACATGATGACTCGGAATCTTAAGGGCCGCGTTGAAGTGCTGGTACCGATAGAACCGGAAGAATTGCAGGCTGAATTACGACAGATACTGGATATCAATCTTGGTGACGAAAGAGCTGCCTGGGAAATGCAAAGTGACGGCACTTATAAACAAAGAACATCACGCAAGAAAAATCCATTAAGCTGTCAGGAGCAATTAATGGAACTGGCGAAAAAACGTGAGAAAGAAGCCAGAGCCGCAATGAAATTGAAACCTCAGCGACCTGCAGTACGTAGCGCACAGAAAGAGTCGCAATAAAATCGGTATGCCAAAAACTTTAGCATTCGCTTGTATTTAATCAGCTAATTCTCGTGGCGAAACATACCTTAGCAACTGCCCGCAACCACGCCGATACGGCATTTTGTCGGGCAACTGAATTTGGGCAAAGCTCGCAGTCGAAAAGCGATGATCATATTCGTCAATTTGTTCCGTCGGCACCAGAAAGTCCAGCAACTCCTCCATCCCGGGATTGTGACCAACCATCATTATGCTGTTCGAATGCGGTAACCATTCCGACAACAGCGATAACAGTTCATAAAGTGTTGCACCGTAAATCCTGGCATCCCAGTGCACCTGGGACTCTGGATAATCCAAATTCTGAAGCACAGCCAGGATCGTTTGTTTGGCTCGCTCCGCAGTTGAACAATACAACTGATCCGGGCATAGTTGCTGCTGTTGCAGATAGCATCCCATATCAATGGCCGCCTTACGACCGCGATTGTTCAAAGGCCGGTCATGATCTTTCAGATTTTGAGTCCAGTCGGATTTGGCATGTCGCAGTAGAAATAGTTGATGAGTCATAAGCTTCCGTTATCCCCTGGTTGGTAACATTATTTTAGAGCATAAAAATGGTTTTGAATAAAAATCCTGAAATTGTCGCCGCTGTTGACCTTGGATCCAATAGTTTTCACATGATTGTCGCACGAATCAAAGACGGGCAATTACAGGTTATTGATGCTATTAAGGAAATGGTACGGCTGGCTGCCGGCGTTACGCCTGAACATGGCATCGATGCTCCCACTTCAGAACGCGCATTGGAGTGCCTGCAACGATTCGGACAACGGCTGGGCAATATGCATGCCGAGCAGGTGCGCGTTGTAGGCACCAACGCCCTGCGTCGCGCCAGTCATGGTTTTGAATTTCTACATGCTGCGGAAAAAGCGCTGGGTTATCCGATCGAGATTATTTCAGGAATGGAAGAAGCACGTCTGATTTTTAATGGCGTTTGTCACTGTGTGTCGACAATTGAACTTAAGACGCTGGTTATTGATATCGGCGGTGGCAGTACTGAAATAATTATCGGCCAAAATGCGACACCATCAATGATGGAAAGTCTGCACATTGGTTGCGTAGGCACCAGTATGAGTTTCTTCAGTAACGGTAAAATTACTGCGAAACGTTTTGAAAAAGCGATATTGGCCGCTCTTCAGGAATTTGAACCCATCGCGTATAGCTTTAAAAAAGCCGGCTGGAATCAGGCTATAGGTTCCTCCGGTACGGCACGCTCTATCGCCGATAACATTACTGATCTTAAACTGGGTGACGGTCTGCTGACATTAGCATCACTGTATGCATTACGCGACAGGCTGATTGAATCCGGTCATATTCACTCCATCGCTCTACCACTGGTGCCGCCGGAACGCGCTGTTGTCTTGCCAGGCGGATTGGCAATTATGATTGCGGCGTTTGAGTCTCTCAAAATTGAACACATGCAAACCACTGATTGCGCCTTGCGCGAAGGGATTCTATACGAGTTAATCGGCACCCATGAAAAGTTGGACACGCACAGCCATACCGTTACCAGTCTTTGTGCGCGTTATCATGTTGATATGCAACACGCCAGCCGGGTTGAATCAACCGCACTTCATATCTATGCGCAAGTTGCTGAAACCTGGCAAATCAACCAACCTGATTTAAAACAGATGCTTAGCTGGGCGGCGATGTTGCACGAGTTGGGACTTTCCATTTCGCATAGCCGCTATCAGTTTCATGGTGCTTACCTGATTGAGCATTCCGATTTGCCAGGTTTTAATCGCCAGGAACAGGCTGAAGTTGCCACGGTCATTCGATTGCATCGACGCAAACTGCATCAGGAATACCTCGAGACACATCCCTTTACAAGGCAATCGCGACTATTACACTTGATAATCGTGTTGCGGCTGGCGGTGGTATTGCATCGCAGCCGCAGCGAACAAGCGGCTCCGGAACTAAAAATAAAAATCAATCAACAAAACATCAGTTTGATTTTTCCAAAAGGCTGGCTCGGGCTCCACCCTTTAACAAAAGCGGATTTAAAACAGGAAGCTGAATATTTAATGACGATCGGCTACCATTTTGAATACAGATAACCTTTATGGCCTGGCTTAATCTATCTTTATCAACTCACTTAACAAACCTTCACAGGTCTTTTTAAATACATCGACCATCAGCGGTGGCGCCGGATAAAGGCTTTTAATTTGTTGCTCGGGATATTGACCGAATACACGACGGCTATTCTCGTCGACTTTCTGCAAACCAGCCGCCCACACCGGGAGCTGCCTTGCATGCAAATCAAAAACCCGCATGGTGACCGTAACGCCCCGAATAGCATGCAGCGCAAGTCCACTGCCATCCGGAAGTTTTTCAGAACCATATCGCACATCATTACCCTCAATGCGCGCGTAAACAACGTAGCGTATTTCAGGAAACTTCTCGTTTAACAAATTCATAAACGCCGTACTGCCGGTTTCATGAAAGGTATAGCTGTCCAGCATTTGCGAGTACAGATTCTGACCCAGCGCTTTATAAACCTCCCTGGGCCCTGTGATGGCAAGTTGCGGAGCGTGCTGTTCAATAAGTTTCTGCAATAATTCAGCATGATCAACACTTTGCTGCAGAGTCAGGGGTGATGCTGCAGTCACTCCACCGATAACCAGCCCGCCGGCAATTAGTGTTTCGGTATTAAACTTACCGGCGCCTACCAGGCGACCCACATCACCGGCACAGTGAACGCATAGAAAACAGGCGACTGTCAATAAAGACAGTCGCCATCCTTTTACTACGGGCGAGAAACAGGTTCGCATCAGGTATTGATTAAAAATTCAGCGCCATTAAGCAGGAAATGCGCCCAGATACTCAATGCATAACCCAAGCCAATGGCCCAGGTCCATTTTAAATGCGCGAAGAAGGTATAGATACCTCGCGCTGAACCCATGACTGCAACACCGGCCGCCGAACCGATTGAAAGTAATGAACCGCCAACCCCGGCGGTCAGCGTCACCAACAACCACTGGCCATGCGACATTTCCGGATGCATAGTCAATACCGCAAACATAACCGGAATGTTATCGATAATCGCCGATAACAACCCAACCAGGACATTTGCTTCAGTAGCCCCTAACCCTGTGTACATATATTCCGATGTCATCGCCAGATAACCCAGCGCACCCAGACCACCGACGCAAAGAATGATGCCGTAAAAAAACATCAGCGTATCCCATTCAGCCCGTTCGATGGAACGAAAGATATTAAAGCGACGGCGCCCATCTTCCAGTCGCATGTGGCCCTCCTGAAAAGTCACTGCTTCCCGTGACTCGCGACGCCGAATATAAAAACCATAAAATTTTAGCAAACCCAGGCCGGTCATCATGCCAATAACGGGAGGCAGGTGCAGAATGTTGTACCCCAATACCGCCATCGTGATGGTGCAGATAAATAATCCGACAACAACGAATGCGCCATACCGCAAATCAGGATTTTCTGTAACGGCAGCCGGTTTTTCTTGCGATATCGTCAGACTCATTATTGTCGCCGGCACCAACCAATTTATCGCGGATGGAATAAACAGGACAAAAAATTCATGAAATTCGACGATGCCCCGTTGCCAGACCATCAAGGTTGTAATATCGCCGAAAGGACTGAATGCGCCGCCGGCGTTAGCAGCAACCACAATGTTAATGCAGGCAACGGTAACAAATTTAGCGTTGTCTTTGGCAACAGTCATCACCACAGTGGCCATGAGTAAAGCCGTCGTTAAATTATCGGCAACCGGTGAGATAAAAAACGCCAGCGCACCGGTAATCCAGAATACCGAACGCAAAGAAAAACCACGTGAAACCAGCCAGGCCCGGATTAGTCTAAAAACACCGCGTTCGTCCATGGTATTGATGTAAGTCATGGCTGATAACAGGAATAAAAACAGCTCAACATATTCCAGTAAATTGTGCTCAAGCGACTCACGCGCTGAAGTGGTGTCACCATGCTGCATATAAACAATCGCAACCAGTACCCAGATAATGCCGGCAGCGACTGTAACCGGTTTTGATTTGCGTAAATGCAGATGCTCTTCCAATATAACAATGGCATATGCCAATACAAACAGAACCAGACAGGTAATCGCCATCCAGTTGTCGGTGTAATTAGGCTGTACGCTATCGCCGCCGGCCGCGCCGGAGGCAATGCTAATGCCTGGCATCACCAGCATTAACAGCATGATGATGAGTGAGAATATTCTGATCTGCATTACCTTCATCCTTTATTTTCGAACTTGAACAAACGCGGTCCGACGTGGAGTTTTGACGTCTGTGACCACCACAGTTGGGAGTTCCGCATCATACCAGAAACGCCCAAAAAGCCATAAGAACCGGCGGCAGACAGCCAATTGGAAATTAGAGGCGGATCCGGAACGCAAGTATTTGAATTCTCAAGCAAAATAATGCCGTCTACCCGTAAAAGACACTATTGGAGTAAGTAGGTCAATCAGGAAGCAACTGCAGTATTGTCGATCAATAATTCTTCGTGTTGATTCAGAAAAATAGCCAACGCGTCGCCCATTAGCGCTGCACTAATAAAGTGTCCCTGAATGATATCGCAATTTTGACTTATCAGATAATCGTATTGTGTTTGCGTTTCCACGCATTCTGCAACGATCTGCAGCCCCAGACCGTGTGCCAGTGAGACTGCCGATGCCACTATACCGCGGCTCTTTTCTGACTCATGTATGCGTTCAACAAAGGAGCCATCCAGCTTCAGTACATCGGCGGGGAAATCACGCAAGTAACTCAGCGAGGAATAACCGGTTCCAAAATCGTCGATCGCAATACGCACACCAAGGTCTTTGAGCTCACGCAATGCGTCAACAATCTGATCGGTGTGATCGAGAAAAACATCTTCGGTTATTTCCAGTTCCAGTCGTGACGGGTCAATTTTGTATTTTTCTATATTATTCCGTACGCCGGCAACAAAATCCGCCATTAACAAATCAGCCGCAGAAACATTAACCGCAATACGCACCGGACGGACATTCTGAGCATCCCAGCTATTCAGCTGACGACAAACATCGGCAATGGCCCACATGGTTAACTCATTAATCAATCCTATTTCAACCGCAACTGGGATAAACTCGGTCGGATAGATATCACCCAAATCCTGATTATGCCAACGCATCAATGCTTCCACTCCGCAAATCGTGTGTGTTTGTATACAAACTTGCGGTTGATAAACCATATAGATTTCTTCGTTGCTTAATGCGTTTCGTAGCTTACTTTCCAGCTCCAGTCGTTTATCGCTGTTGTCCATGGCACTGTCATAAAACGAATACGCGCTCTTGCCATGCTGCTTGCTGCGATACATACTGACGTCAGCACGACGCAACAAGCCAACCGGATCGGTTGCATCGCCGGGAAATACACTGATCCCGATACTGGCGGAAATATGCAAACGATGATGCTGCAACACAAACGGTTCGGATAATTCTTCCATCACTTTCTTCGCAACCAGCTCTGCATCATCGGGTTTTGTTACATTGCCAAGTAGAATTACAAATTCATCTCCACCCAACCGACCAACCGAATCGTCCACCCGGCTAATGCCTGACAATCGACGCGCTAACGCCTGCAATAATTCATCTCCAACATGATGACCGAGTGAATCATTAATAATCTTGAATCGATCAAGATCAATCAACAACAAAGCCATATTACGCTTGGTCCGACGCGCACTCTCAATGGCCTGATGCAGCTTCTCCATCAGCAAGTATCTGTTCGGCAACCGGGTTAACGCATCATAATTGGCGCGATGATGTAATTGCTGTGTTCTCAGTTCAACCAGGCTTTCCAGTCGTTCGCCGTGGCGCTGCAACTCAGCTTCGCGTTCCTCTATCGCCGACAGCATATTATTAAAACCCCTGATCAAAACACCCAGTTCATCGCTGCGTTCAACATGCATGCGCTCGCTGTAGTTTTGAGTATGGGTAATTTTTTCAACCAGCTTGGCAAGTTGCACAATCGGTTCAGCAATAAACTTCTGTGAAATGCCGGCCATTAACCATGACAATAACAGGCCGACCATAAAAATACCGAGTGCCACCTTCGAATAGGTAATAACTTTTTCCTGCAGCGAGCTGATATCGTAGACGAGATATATCCAGCCCTGCTCATCGCCATGAAAACTAACCGGTTCAACAATAGTGGCCGCGCTGCCACTGAATGTTATGCCTTCGGCGGGTAGCACCTCAGGCACCGGGATGTTGAGCCCTGGTCTTAGAAAGGTGGTAAATACCTTATGTTGATAATCGTAGAGGACCGCCAGTTCAACCGATTCATCTATGCTGGCGATGCGTAACGCTTCATCACCTGCCCGACGATCTCTGAACGCCAGCGCGGCGCTGCTATTGGCACTGATAAATACCGCTTTGCTTTTTATGTTTTCCTGCAGGCTGGCCCTGCCGGCAACATAATCGTTGATAAAGAACGCGATGGTTGCAAGCACCAGGATCGTGATGCTGACCCCTACAACAGCAATCATCTGCCGATGCTTGAGATGTAGTCTGCCATCCAGTCCAAGAAAATGAGTCACTACAGTATTTTCCTCAATATGACGTGCCGCAACAGCTCAAAAATATGAAATCCAGATTACTCATACCTTTATTTGTAGCAAAAATCAAAAAATCCTTTAATTACAGCGTCTTAACATGACGAACAACCGTCAGGCATGACGATTCCTCTACGCAAATAAAGGATAAATTCACCTAAAAACCCGGCTATCGGCCAAAAACCGGTTATATAAAACACAAATATTCCAGTCACCCCATAAATCCCCCTAGCTACGCAAAAATGGGGCCAAAATCCTGGCTAATAAACCTTTATATGGCGCTATAATCCAGCGCGGAAAAATCCGCAAACAAACCTTCAACCTATGCCCAGAACAATAATGACATCCAGGCCAATTTTGATCACCGGCTGCTCCAGTGGAATCGGTTACTGCGTCGCTCTGGGTCTCAAGCAACGCGGTTACCGGGTATTTGCCAGTGCACGTAAATCAGAAGACGTCGATGCGCTGCTCAAACTGGGACTCGAAGCATTGCAACTTGACCTGACCAGCTCAAACTCGATCGCCGATGCCGTTAGAGAAGTACTGGCGAATACCGGAAATGCTCTGTATGCCCTGTTTAATAATGGTGGCTATGGCCAACCCGGCGCATTAGAAGACCTTTCCAGAGAAGCATTGCGCGAGCAATTTGAAACCAATGTTTTTGGCTGGCAGGAGCTGACTAATCACGTCATTCCGATTATGCGTAAACAGGGTGAAGGTCGAATCATCCAGAACAGTTCGATACTGGGATTTGCCGCGATGAAATACCGAGGCGCCTATAATGCCAGCAAATTTGCGATAGAAGGGCTTAGCGATACACTCAGACTTGAACTGCGTGGTTCCGGTATTATGGTATCACTGATTGAACCAGGCCCCATTACCAGTCGCTTCCGTGAAAATGCACGGATCAAATTCTTTAAATATATCGACCCGGAACATAGTGCACATCGTGAACAGTATTTAAAACAGCGCGCCAGATTGGAAAAGAAAGAAGCCGCACAACCGTTCACGCTGCCACCGGAAGCCGTATTAAAACGCGTGATTCATGCATTGGAAAGTAAACACCCGAAAGCACGCTATCCGGTGACATTTCCGACTTACCTGTTTGCTGTGTTGAAGCGGATATTACCCACTTCCACGCTGGATTCAATTTTGTATAAAGTTAATTGAGCCTGGTTTACGTCGAGAATAATATTTTTGGCTTGTTGGGGTTCGTAAACTCACCCCAACCTACTTTTAGGACCCCGCTACCATCATATTCTCAACCAACACCGAACCGGTTCTTATATTGCCCCGTATATCAACATCATTCGCCACTGCGGTGATTGATAAAAGCATATCTTTCAAATTCGCTGCGATGGTAATCTCCTCAACTGGAAATTGAACCTCTCCGTTCTCGATCCAGAAACCACTGACTCCACGAGAATAATCACCGGTCACAATATTGACACCATGCCCCATCATTTCGGTAACCAGCAATCCTTTTTTAATCGATCGTATTAATTCATCGAAAGTCTGTTTACCCGGCTCAATCACCAGGTTATGCACGCCACCGGCATTGCCGGTCGTTACAGTGCCGAGTTTGCGTGCTGCATAACTATCGAGAACATAATCCTGCAATACGCCGTTCTCCACCAGTTGATGATAACGGGTTGCGACACCTTCATTATCATAAGGCGCGCTACCCAACGCCTGCAGAATATGAGGCTGTTCGCTAATTGAAATATATTCCGGGAAAATTCGGCTTCCTTTTTTGTCCAGAAGAAAGCTGGCCTTGCGGTATAACGATGAACCGCTGATCGCCGAGATAAAATGGCCAAATAAACTACGTGCCATCTCGGCCGAAAAAATAACCGGTACTTTGCCGGTTTTTATTTTTCTGGCACCGACGCGTCGCAATGCACGTTGCGCAGCTTTTGATCCAATCTGTTCGGCGGTTTCCAGTGCTTCCGGTTTGCGTGCGACACTGTACCAGTAATCACGCTGCATGCTATCGCCCTTACCGGCGATCACCGAGCAACTGATTGAATGACGACTGCCTGCGTAAGCACCCATAAACCTGTTGGAATTGGCATACAATGCGCAGCCACCATAGCGAGTGACTGTCGCACCCTCTGAGTTTTCTATTCCAGCTGTGTCGCGTGCAATTGATTCACAACGTGTTGCCAACTCAATTGCCTGTTCAGCGGCGATCGACCATGGGTGATATAAATCGAGGTCCGGTACCGTTGCCGCCATTAACTCAGCATCAGCCAGACCGGAGTAAACATCTTCATCGGTATACTCGGCGATCGAACAGGCTGCCCGCACTGACTCACGCACTGCGTCATAACTTAGATCTGATGAATTGGCTGAGCCCTTTCTCTTTCCTTTATAAATTGTAATTGCCAGCGATTGATCACGATAATGCTCCAGCGTTTCCACCTCACCCAGACGCACGCTAACAGATAGTCCTTCGCTTAAAGCAATACCCACTTCGCAGGAACTCGCCTGTTGTATTTTGGCTTCGGATAAAACCTGTTCGGCAATTTTCGCCAAACCGTTCATATCCCAATCGGAAACCTGAATCAGATTTTTCATTAGTATTTTAACCAGTACCGCCAACCGTTAACTCATCAATTTTTAAAGTTGGTTGCCCAACACCCACCGGCACGCTTTGACCGTCCTTGCCGCAGACACCCACACCACTATCCAGTTGCAAATCATTGCCGACCATGGAAACTTTCGTTAACACATCCGGACCGTTACCAATCAGCGTTGCACCTTTTACCGGCCTGGTTACTTTGCCGTTTTCAATCAGATACGCTTCTGATGCAGAAAAAACAAATTTACCGCTGGTGATATCAACCTGACCGCCACCGAAACTAACCGCATATAAACCCTTATCGACTGATTGAATAATTTCCTCCGGATCATGCCGGCCGGCCCGCATGTAGGTATTGGTCATACGTGGCATCGGCAAATGCGCATAAGATTCACGCCGACCATTGCCGGTAACCGCAACCCCCATTAATCCGGCATTCAATTTATCCTGCATATACCCTTTCAATATACCGTTCTCGATTAATACCGTGCACGCAGCGGGCGTACCTTCGTCATCAATACTCAGCGAACCCCTGCGTCCAACCAGCGTACCGTCATCGACAACGGTACATAAAGGCGATGCAACCTGTTGACCGATTCTGTTGCTGAATGCAGAAGTGCCCTTACGATTAAAATCGCCTTCCAGTCCATGGCCAATCGCTTCATGTAAAAGTATTCCCGGCCAACCCGACCCCAATACCACCGGCATCGTACCGGCGGGGGCGGCAATTGCCTGTAAATTAACCAACGCCTGCCGAACCGCCTCTTCGGCATAACTTTGCGCCATTTCATGAGTTAAAAAATAATGATAGTCTGTGCGGCCGCCACCACCATGGGATGCCTGTTCTGTTCGACCATTTTCTTCGACTATAACCGTAACATTCATTCTAACCAGCGGTCTGATATCCGCTGCCAATGTGCCGTCACTGGCAGCTACCAGAATAATATCCTGTACGCCTGCCAGGCTGACGATGACCTGTTGCACGCGCGGATCAATTTTTCGTGCATGCCTGTCAATCGCTTCGAGCAGAGAAATTTTTTCGCGATCAGTAATTGAAGTTAAAGGATTCTCCGCCTGATACAGCATCGGCGCGTTTTGAGCAGACCAGCGTTGTACTTTTTTCTGCTGGCCATGCCGGGCAATGGCTTTCGCTGAACGCGATGAATCGATCAATGCATCAAAAGCGATTTTATCGGAATAGGCGAAACCGGTTTTCTCACCACTGATGGCGCGGACTCCAACACCCTGTTCCCTCGTATAGCTGCCTTCCTTAACAATACCGTCTTCCAGAACCCAACCTTCACAGGAACTAACCTGAAAAAATAATTCTCCGCAATCAATGGCCTGACCCATCAGTTCACCTAGTGCGCGCTGCAAATGCGATTCGGTGAGATCCGCAGGTGCAAGTATTGCCTGTTCAGCAATATCTTTTGAATGAGTCATGCGAATAACTACTGTTCTTTAAGGTGACAAGATAAACGACGATGCGCAACAGCCGGAAAGTTGGCGCGTGTTGCTTCCAGTTTAATTCGGTCAATGTCTGCGATCACAAAACCGGCCCCGGATGGCAGACAGTCCAATATGGTTCCCCATGGATCAATTATCATACTGTGCCCATACGTTTCACGACCATTAACATGATAACCACCTTGATCTGCCGCGATAACATAACACTGATTTTCAATGGCACGCGCCTGCAATAAAGCCTGCCAGTGAGCTTTACCGGTTACTGCAGTAAATGCACTTGGTATCAGCGATACTTCCATACCCAGATCAAGTTGCTGACGATACAATTCCGGAAAACGAATATCGTAACAAATCGAAAGACCCACTTTGCCATAAGGTGTATCCGCAACCACAATCTGATCACCCGGCTCAATAATCACCGACTCATGATAACTCTCGTCATGTTGCGGCAAGGTCACATCGAATAGATGCATTTTGTCGTATCGCGCAACTACTTCACCTTGATTGTTATACAGAAGCAAACTGGAACGAACATGATCAACACGGTTTGCACGCAGTGGAATGGAACCCCCTGCCAGCCAGATATTGAATCGTTTCGCGGTCTCCGCCAAAAATTCCTGTATTGGGCCATGACCTTCGGCTTCTGCGGCTTTTAATTTGTCTGCATCAGTGCTCATTTGCGCGAAGTTTTCCGGCAACAGCACCAGTTCCGCACCCGCTTCAACGGCACGCTGAATCAAGCGTTCAGATTCATTGAGATTACCCTGCACATTTGGACCGGATGCCATTTGTATGCAAGCCACTTTACTGTGTACACATGTGATTCTGGTCACGGTATTCACCTTGGTTCGATAATCAAAAGCTCAATCTGATCCGCCCGGGCATGGCCTGGGATCAATTTAATATGCTCCGAAGCTATGCCTAGCGCGACCAACCAGTCACTCAGCTCACTCGCCCACAGGCTGCCTTCATCCCCTCCGGGATAACGTATTTCAACGACGCTCCCGGTTGGCGCTGCTGACCAGACAACAGCAAAATCACGTAACGAGGGAAAAGACTGCACTCGTTCGCCACTGCGCGGCCTTGCCCACTCATCAACATTGAGTGTAAAACTGCGTGGCACGGCATGACTAATATGTGCGCCAATAATCAGCATAAAAAATAAAAATGTTTTCACAATGAGTTTTTCCTTAAATCGATATTCCTGTAACGCCTATTCTTCTTCTACCTTATCCTTAGATTTGTATTTACGATAAGTTCCATTTTCCTTACCAGGTTTCTTTATCGGTGTTATGACAGGATCTTCCCATGAACCTGTTACCGTGTAGCGCGCCTGCGCTATCTTATCCGTGTCGCCGCCAAATACACGAACCATGCTATCCATCACCACCATCGCCCAACCACCAGAGGCGCCACCCAGAATCGCCCCGATAACCGGTAAACTACGGGAGAGATTCGGTCTGAAAGTAACATGTTGATCATAGTCTTTCTGCACCAGACCAACACGGCCGTTCATATCAATTCGACCGACCGGCCCGTTAATATGGTAATCGCTGCTGTAAGCATTGCCATCGCTAAATGAAAATGTTCCCTTCATATCGTCAAAAGCATAGCCTTCCTTGAAAAAATCGCCAAAATCGAGCGCCAACCGTCGAGGAATCATCTGCAAATTCAATAAACCAAGTATACGCCCACCGCCCGGATTAATATCTAATACATGACCTTTCTTAACATCAAGTGTCGCACTACCCTGCATTATTGCCAGATCAAAATCAGATGGCGCAGCGTTCCAGGCGAGATCAAATTCAACCTTACCCGTGCCCTTCTCAATAAGGTCGGCGAAATTAAACCGGGCCAGTCCTTCACCGACATCCTTACTATTTAAATTCAACTTAATATTTGTGTGGTGCTTACCGCTTTCATCAACACGCCATTCGCCATTACCAACCAATCCCACAGTCGGATCGTTTATGCGCAGATTGTGTATTTTGAGAGTATTGTCAATCTGGTCAGCCAGTATCACGACTTCCCTTAAATCCCAATCATTAAATTTTAGCCGCTCTATCCTTATTCCAAATGGTGGTACGTCAGCAGGTTGCGGATGTTTGCCGCTATAGCCGCTATTGATTTTGTCGAAATCCGCATACTGCAGGTCAATTGACAAACCACGCTTTCCAAAACCTTCTACCGGAATCAGCACCTGACCCTGAATAACTTCAGAATTCAGATGAAAGCGCCAGTTATGCAGCCCCCGCTCCAGTGATAACTGCAAGTTATCAACTGTACGATTAAGATAAGTGAACTTATCCACCGACAACATAATTAATCCAACATTGCCGGCAATATCCAGTTCAGAGTTCCGTGTCCACGATAGTTCTCGCCACTGATCAATATCCAGACCGGTAACTCGACCATGAACATTAATACCCGGTTCTTCCGATAATTGAGGCGCACCATCGCTCATCGAAATATCCGCATGTGTGATTTGTGGCGTCTCTTTATCATGCCTGCTGCGCAATACGCCGCGTATTAAATCACCATAACGAAAGGAGACATTCACCTTTGGCCTGTTAAATTCCGCACTGATCAACAAGGGCATTTTTATGTTTTCTTCCTTGACTAAGGGATCCGGAAAATTCATTGCGGTGCCATAAAGGTCGCTGTTTATCGTTAATAACGGCTTTTGCTTATCAGCGTCACCGCGTCGCGACATCTCCATTTTCAGCTCTGCCTGCACTGTACTGCGTCCGGTTACAAAATCGGCAACAGGTAATTCAATGGACTTCAAAAAATCACCCGTTAAAATATTGCTCTGTAAATGCGTAGTAATAATATGTGCATCTTCAATATCATTTGTATCGACAAATACCGTAACCGGTTGATTATTTAACGTAGCCTGAAATGTATCTACTGCAATCGACTTTTCAGTAACCCGTACAGCGGCCTCTATGCCGGTGAAATTTAACTTCCAGTCACGAAAATTCACGTCGCTGTTATATAGATCTCCACGGATTGTATACTGTGAGTGCAATCGTTCTTCCGGTGGCCGATTATTATTGTGCATCGGTATGTTCAGCTCGAGCCTCGTTGCATGCATCCCGCCCACTGTTATCTGATCCGCGACCACCTCAAAAATATCGCGTATTTCGGATTGACCGATATAACTCCATGCATCGTCCATTGAACCATAGACATTCGTACTTACCAGCAACGGCGCATCTTTGAAATCATCAATTCTAACAACGATGTCCTGCGCTATCGAATCCAGTACTTTTGCCTCATAACCGTAAATCAACATAGATGGCCCATCAAATACAGCATGCGCCTGAATATCGGTCGCAAATGGACCGGGTTCCCAGAAATTCAGAACGTTGCCTGCCGAATCAAATTCGACTCTAAATATTCCTTCTCCGTTCCGGAACGGAATTTTTTGTGTCGGACCGCGCAGAGTAAATTCACCGTTTTTTGCTCCTCCCGATATAAATGCATTATCCAGCCAATGTATGCCTTTTGCGCCATGCATGCCGTTTGCCGGCAAATAACGAGGCGTTGCATTTGCATTAAAAACTTCAAACTGACTGTAATGAGTCGCCCACAATGATTTATCGGAAAAAATAACGTCATAGTTAAACCAGCTGCTCGACTGCGCGTCGGAGTTTGTCGTACGCAGATCGCGTGCACCAAGTCTGACACCTTGTTCTGTCCGTTGTAATTGTAATTGACCGGTGATGGCTATCGGGGGTAACGCTTGTCGAAAAAGGCGAGGGTAATCAAACAACAACGCGTCTATATCCAAATCGATAGCAATATGATTATCGAGCACGCGCATTTTTGCATTAATACCCTTAATTGTTGGAACCTTATTATCGCCGAATATATTCAACGATTTAAAATTTGCTTGCGCAACAAGTTGTTGCTGTTCAGCTGTCGTATCCCAGCTCAAATACATTTTTTCGATATCGCCCTGCACGGTTTTAAAGCCAGCCGCCTCGGCAACATCCAGCTTCGGTATATAGGCCTTGATCCACGGCAACACATCTTCAATGCGCAAAAAATCGACAGCTAGTATTCCTTTTTTAAATCGGCTGGCCGCATCTCTGGGTGTACTCAAACCTATTTCTCCGGTCGGCCAGCTACGACCATCCCGTTTTAGAAAAATGTTATTGATGGTCGCCAGAATGTTTTCATTATCAGAACTGGCAGAAAAATCCAGGTGTAATTCTTCCGCCTGCCAGGTATCACCTGCAAGATTGTCTTTTACAGGTGATTTCAAACTCATATTGTTCGCATTGATTGTTCCGGTCAGACTGATATTTTTAGGTTGTTTAATATCGACCCAGAGCGCCAGATCCATTCGGCCGGATTCGACCTGTCTGGCAATCCATTCCGGTTGTTTCCAATTCGCAAGCTCTAATCCGGTGCCTCGAAAAAATATCCGGCCATTCAGATTTTTCGGCGTACCCAGTTCACCATATGTTTCAATTGCAAACTCCAGGCGTGTTCCCAATTCCGGCGGCAAGCCGATATCAAGAAATAACGCCGCACTGCTGGTTTCAAAATCTACGGCCATATCGACCGAATGTGCGCGGTAATTCAAATCAAGAATTTCGTCCACATATTCGATACTTATATTGGCCAGTTTGATTTCACGATTTTGTAATGATGGCGGAATATTGAGTTTTGACTTCAGAGTATTTGAGGATGCTGGAGAGGGCTCTGAATGTACCTCCAAATCCTGGCTTATATCGGTTACGGGTTTATAGATAACCTTGTCCTGTATTGTTATTACTCCATCCTTGTCCCGTACCACTTTCAGGGCGGAACCAATCAATGTTATATCGTCGACATCCAACTTGCCCTGTACCGCCGAACGAAAGAGGTTGATACCCAAAATAATCTGCTCTACATCAGCCAGTACCGGATCATCATCATTATTGGCCCGAATAACAACATTTAATAATTTGAGTCGAGGCCTAAACCATTTCCAATCGGTACTGATTTGGTCGATGGAGACCGGATGATGTAAAGCCTGACTGGCAACCGTTTCAATTTCCGCTTTATAGCCCGGTATTATTGGAAATAGCACGCGCGCGACGCTGAATACCAGAGCCAGCAATATCGTAGCGACTGCGATAACCGCCCAGACTCGATACCATAATTTCCAGAACAACGCTCTAAGCTTACGACGCATTATTTGAAAAATCCTTGCTTATGATTCGGCGATTTATGTAATAACAACATCATACTGTTCCCGCGCATACATGTTTTCAACCTGCAGGCGGATAGTGGCCCTGGTGTGACTTTGCAGTTCCGCCAGACCGCTGGTCTGCTCATCCAGCAGCAGATCGATCACATCCGAAGACGCCAGTACCGTTAACTCGCGTGCAGTGTAAAGCCGGGAAACACGCCGTATTTCCCTGAATATTTCGTAACAAACGCTTTCTGCTGTACGCACCGAGCCTCGACCCGCACAACTTGGACAAGTCTGGCACAACACATGTTCCAGACTTTCACGTGTGCGTTTACGGGTCATTTCAACCAACCCAAGCTCTGAAACTTCTGAAACATGGGTGCGCGCATAGTCTTTATCCAATGCCTTGTTTAAGGCGCGCATAACCTGGCGTTTATGCTCCTCGTCCAGCATATCGATAAAATCGATAATGATAATACCACCCAGATTACGCAATCGCAGTTGCCTGGCAATCGCCTGTGCCGCCTCCAGATTGGTTTTGTAAATCGTTTCCTCCAGATTGCGGTGACCGACAAACCCACCTGTATTGACGTCGATAGTCGTCATTGCTTCAGTTTGATCGATCATCAAGTAACCGCCGGACTTAAGCTGTACGTCGCGCTGAAGCGCCTTTTGAATTTCGTCTTCTATATTATGCAGATCAAAAATGGGGCGTTCACCCTGATAGTGTTCAACACGCGACGCAACATCCGGTACGTATTTTTGTGCAAAGCGTTGCATGCGTTCGGCGTCTTCTTTTGAATCGATTAACACCCGTTCAATGTCATCGTCGACGTAATCACGCAGCGTTCGTAACAGCAGCGGCAAATCGTGATGCACCATTTCAGTAACACTCGCTTCGCCGGCCCGCTCTTCTACACTTTTCCAGATCTTCTGTAAAAACGCGGCATCACGCCGAAATGCATCTTCACTTGCGCCTTCAGCCACTGTTCTAACGATATACCCACAACTCTTATTTTCCTGCGCGACGGTTGTGACAAGATTGCGTAAGCGGATTTTCTCTTCCTCGTCTTCTATCTTGTTTGAAACGCCGACGGTCTGCACATTCGGCATCAATACCAGATAACGTGAAGGAATGGTGATTTGTGTTGTTAAGCGCGCGCCTTTCGAACCCAGCGAATCCTTAACCACCTGCACTAACAGCTCTTCACCCTCTTTCAACAGCTCACTAATTTGTGCGCAAACTAATTGATCCGGTGAAACGTCTTCATATTCGCCTCCCACTTGCAGAATATCGGACACATGTAGAAATGCCGCTTTATCAATACCAATATCGACAAAAGCAGCGTCCATACCCGGCATCACACGAACGACTCTGCCTTTATATATATTGCCCACCAAACCGCGTCGGTTGGCACGCTCGATAATCACTTCCTGCAACACACCCTGCTCAAGAATCGCAACGCGAGTCTCCTGCGGGGTGACATTGATTAAAATTTCCTGACTCATTGGTTGTTGTGCTAGCCCTTATTATTATCGTGCTTAGCGCGCCGCCAACAGCCTGCCCGTTTCGTAAAGGGGTAAGCCCATCACTCCCGAATAACTACCGCTCAACTGTTTGATAAAGATTGCTGCGATACCCTGGATCGCATAAGCACCGGCCTTGTCCGCCGGCTCACCGCTATCCCAGTACAGTTCGCGTTCCTCGGTACTTATCTCGCGAAAGGTCACTTCACTAACCGACAAATCGGCGCTTTCGGCGACTGCGCTGACCAGCGCCACCGCACTGAAAACCTGATGGGTGCGCCCGGATAAACGCCCCAACATTGCCAGCCCCTCATTCCGATCGCGTGGTTTACCGAGAATGATCCGGTCAATGACAACCGCCGTATCGGCTGCCAGCACCAGCGCGTCCTGCAATTGTAACTGTTGGAAGCCAACCCGCGCTTTGGCCCGCGCGAGCCTGAGAACAAAATCCGACGGTTTTTCACCTTCGATTGGCACCTCCGGCACATCCACATCGACCAGTTCAAAATCCACGTGGATTTGCCTTAATAAGTCCTGTCTGCGGGGTGAACGGGAGGCAAGAAAAATCATGGTTTAAGCCGGATCCTTTGAAAAGGTTGCTGCGCAATTATACTGAAGCCATCAGCCGGCAAACAGCGAACTATGTCCAACTGACGAATAAAGGCGTCAAAACGGCGAGTGAAATCGTCTATTCACCACGATGATAGGGATGATTTTTCAGCAACGACCAGGCTCGGTAAAGGGCTTCTGCAACGACCACGCGCACCAGCGGATGCGGCAGGGTCAGCGCTGACAGCGACCACTGTTGCTGCGCGCGCCGCCTGCATTCATCACTCAGTCCTTCCGGGCCACCGACCAATAAGGCGACATCCTCGCCACTGTGCAACCATTGATCCAGATTCCGGGATAGCTGTTCCGTACTCCAGGCCTTGCCACCGATATCCAGCGTCACGATCCGTGTATTAGCGGGTATGTGTGCGAGTAAAGCCTGACCTTCTTCTTCAATGATGCGTTTGATGGGTGCCGATTTGCCACGCTTGTTGGCCGGCACTTCGTGTAATAACAGGCTGCACTCCTGGGGTAAACGACGCGCATATTCGTCATAGCCCGCCGTCACCCAATCGGGCATGCGGGTACCAATGGCCAGTAAATGGATTTTCATTTTTTAAAAATTGGAGCTAGCTTCGTTCGCTGCGTTTCTGCCGAATGGATTCGATCAATTCACGATCCCACAGCTTCTCAAGATTATAAAATGCGCGCACATCCGGCTGCATGATATGGGCCACCACATCACCCAGATCAACCAGCACCCAATCGCCCTCCTGCTGTCCCTCCATTCCCAGCGGTTTGATTTTTTGTTTAACCGCTTTTTCGAGCAGGTTATCAGCCAGCGACTTAACATGCCGGTTAGAGGTACCGGTGGCGATAATCATATAGTCGGTCACACTGGTCAGTCCCTGCACATCCAGTACTTTTATGTCCAGTGCTTTGATATCTTCCAGCGCCTCAACGACCAGTTGTTTTAATTGCTCTATTTGCATAGTTCCTTCTTTAAATAAACGGGATTTTTAGCCAGCCATTCTTCAACGGCCTTTGGTAACAGACCTTGAATGGATTCCGAACGAGCCAGACGCTCGCGTATTTGGGTTGAAGAAATATCTGGGGCATTCAATTCGTATATCAACACGGCGCCGGCCGGTGACTGACGCAATGTCTGAATATCGTCCACCCGATGTCTTTGCAGCAATTCTTCCAACTCATCCGCTAAATCAAGCGACCAACCCGGTCGCTGTATCACCAATAAATTGGTCAGACTTAAAACCTGTCGCCATCGATACCAATGATTAAAATCACGAAATGCATCCAGACCCAACAACCAGCAGAATCTTGCATCCGGACATTCTGCATGCAGGGTATTTAAGGTATCAAAACTATACGAGGGACTGTTTCTTTTTAATTCACGCATATCCAGAATCAACTCTGGAAATTCCTTTAAAGCCAATTCCAGCATCTGTACGCGCTGTTGGGCGCTGGCGGTGGGCTGATCTCGATGGACCGGCAGGTGACAAGGTAACAGACGCAACTCATCGAAACCCAACTGTTGTTTTGCCAGACGGGCGGGCTGCAAATGGCCGTAATGAATGGGGTCGAAAGTGCCGCCCAGCAGACCGATAAAACGATTGACTGTCATCAGGCTTTAAATGCGAACCTGTCCGTTGCCCAGAACAATAAACTTCTGCGTCGTTAAACCTTCCAGTCCAACCGGACCACGGGCGTGCAATTTATCGGTACTGATGCCGATTTCCGCACCCAGTCCATATTCAAAACCATCTGAAAAACGGGTCGATGCATTAACCATAACCGACGATGAATCAACCTCGCGCAAAAACTGTCGCGCTTTTTGGTAATTTTCAGTCACGATGGTATCGGTATGATGCGAGCCATACATTTCAATATGATCAATAGCCTGCTGTAAATCATCCACCACTTTCACCGACAGGACAGGCGCCAGATATTCTGTCGACCAGTCTTCTTCGGTTGCGACTTTCATATCCGACACGATGGCGCGGCTGCGTTCACAACCACGCAGTTCAACTTTTTCCGCCCGATAACGTTCGGCTAACACTGGTAATACCTGTTTGGCGACAGCGGAATGCACCAGCAAAGTTTCCATCGCATTACACACACCGTAACGATGCGTTTTGGCGTTGAATGCAATATTTATCGCCATCTCAAGATCTGCCTGCTCATCGATATACACATGGCAGATACCGTCCAGATGCTTGATCACCGGAATCTCTGATTCTTCTGTAATGCGCGCAATCAGCGACTTTCCACCACGCGGCACAATTACATCGACATACTGTTTCATTTTCAGCAGCAAGCCGACCAACTGACGATCAGCAGCCTCGATCACCTGCACAGCCGTTTTGGGTAAACCGGCTGCCTCGAGACCCTGATGCATACACTTGGCGATGGCCAGATTGGAATGCAATGCTTCGGAACCGCCACGTAAAATGCAGGCATTACCGGATTTCAAACACAGCGCCGCTGCATCAGCGGTCACGTTAGGACGTGATTCATAAATAATGCCGATCACACCCAAAGGTACGCGCATGCGTCCAACCTGAATACCGGAAGGACGGTAAGCCAGATCACTGATTTCACCAACCGGATCGGACAGGCTTGCCACCTGCTGCAAGCCTTCTGCCATTCCCGTAATTCGTTTTGGATTCAGTGCCAGGCGATCCAGCAACGCTGCATCAAGACCTTGCTTTTCGCCTGCAGCGAGATCTTTGGCATTGGTGGCGATAAGGGTTTTTTCCGCTGCCAGAATGGCATCGGCAGCCGCCAACAATGCGGCGTTTTTACCCGCCGTATCAGCCGTGTTTAAGAGGCGGCTGGCCGCACGCGCCTGCACACCGACTTCATGCATGTACTGCTCAGGATTAAAACCCACAGAATCTAACTTTGCACTCATATGATGAACTTAAAAAAAGGTTGAATTCAGGCGGCGGGGCTTTCCGGAAACAGCAACTTGCCTTTGGCCAGACTGGCAACAATTTGCTCTAAAGCATCCCATTCCTGCCCATTATGCACGGTCTTAATCAATCGATCAGCCAACGCGCAACGTTGCACAAGTATACCCCATGTCGGAGTACGCAATCTTTTTAAAGCGGACGCAACAATGGGCTTGCGGTTTTGCCAGACCGCGGCCAGCACGCTTTGCTCAGGCTGACCGGCCGCCAGCCGAATCGCCAGTTCACGCAGGCTACGAATTTCATTGCTCAAAGCCCACAAAACCAGAGGCGCCGCAACGCCTTCCTGGCGCAAGCCCTGCAGTATGCGCAGTGCGCGCAGCAAGGAACCACCCGTCGCTGCATCTGGATTTTCTATAACGCTTTTCCGAACTTCAATCCTTTACGGAAGAAAGGCAATTCGCTGGAAATAAAGGGACTTCATGATGCCGGGG
>JAFGLM010000001.1 GCA_016928055.1 Gammaproteobacteria bacterium | reverse complement strand
TCGAGCTACTGCACAGAAGGCCTTCAGCCGTCACTGAAGGTGGGCCTCAATTTACTCCCTTGAGACCACAAGTTGAACCATACAAGATATTAACAGGTTGTCGGAAGATCGTCAGATATAGAGCCAAGTAGCGAAGTTATTTGCATAAAATCGCAAAAATGAATGCCCGATATCCTACCTAAGCATAACCGCAATATCCATACCATGTTATCCGGATTCTATGAAGCGGAAATGGTCCACTTCCTGCTCGAAAGTACTGGATAATGCAAGAGCAAGACGGCGTTATTCCAACGTTTAGATATTGTCAGTGGCGCTGATTCAATCTAGAGTAGCGGCTATCAGTTTTGAAGGAGGGGTTTGCCAGTCGTGATATTCGAACGTTCCTGGCGTCACAAAATCATACCTCTACTCTTTGCTTTGTTGTTAGCGAGTGGCCCCTGCGCGGGGGCCGAAGAGCCGTTGCGATTTGGATTCCTGTGCCCCAGGCCGCCGGAACAGGCTTTCTGGAGCCAGGTTATTACCGTTATGCAGGCGGCGGCAGAGGATCTGGGTGTCGAGCTGAAGATTATATGTGACGCATCGGGTAGCCCCTTAAATCGCAGGCGAATTGGCGATGAATTACTCAATTCCGAACCCAAACTGGACTACTTCCTGACGGGTTATTGGACGACGATCACAAAACATCACATGGCGCTAGCCAAACAGCGAGGTATCAAGGTATTCATATTTAACGCGGATATCGATGATAGCGAAGCCGAAGAGATGGGTGAGCCGAGGGGGAAATATGACAACTGGATTGGACATATGGTACCGGATGACCAGGCGGGTGCGATGGAACTCACCGAAATCCTGGTGAATCGCGCCGGGAATATAAAAAAAAGGACGGCTCCCCGAAGTGTTAACGTTTATGGGATTTTTGGTGCAGGAAAATCAACTGTTACACGAAGACGAAAGGAAGGTTTTCGTGAACAGGCTGAGTTAATGCCCATTGCAAAACTGCATGAAATTGTAATTAACAGAAAGAAAAGAATGACAGCGTCGGCGAAAGTCAATGCTGCGAGGAAATGGACTTTGAGGTTGATGTCCGATTCATCTGATGTTGATGTGATTGGTACCGGCAGCCAGGACGAAATGTGGGGTGTGCTTCAGGGCGTCGAACAGGCAGATAAGATCGCTGGGCAAGATGTACTTATCGGTGGATTCGACTGGAATCAGGAGACCATGGATGCCATCGCCGAAGGGCGGATTTCAGCATCGATGTTCGGGCATTTTATGGAAGGGGCATGGGTGCTGTTGCTTGCTCACGATTATCACTATGGTTTTGATTTTGCGGACGACGTTGGCATTAACATATCGACACCGTTTGGCATCATTGTGGCCGGCAACTATGTCCAGTACAAAGCGATATTAAATAAAGCGTATTGGCGAAGTGTTGATTTTAAACAGCTATCAAAAAAATATAATGAAAAATTAAAATCTTATAACCTCAATATCAGCCAATTTATCGATAAGGAAAAAACGAGATTAAAATAATAAAGAAAGGGTTAGGATAATTTGATCAGAGAAGAAAGATACTGGGAATATCCGGAAACCGGCTCCTGTCGGCATTGCCAATATCATCGTTTTTATTAAGGAGTATATTGAATGAAATTTATTTTTGCTTTACGTGGGTATAAAAAAAACAACAAGATCGCATTGGTTTGTTCAATATTATTTATTGTTTTATTATCATCCTGTGCAGCTATGTATAATCCATCTATTTGGATAGGTTCAAAGAAACTTTATGAAGGTCCCGAGAAACCCGCAAATGAAACAGCAGCACTGATTGTATATCGAGACGGCACATCGCTGATATCGGTTGATGGGCAAGACGCCAGTTATGTATTGGGAAGGGGAGTGAAAATGGACATTCTCCCCGGTCCGCATGAGCTGGCTGTTTCATTCCATATCAGTTCCAATGTTGTCGATGGCGGTAAAGTGACTAACACGACCTTGAGCTCCAATACGATTTATAAGTTGTCGTTTAATGCCCAGAGCGGGCACATCTATAGAGTTGTTTCTTATGTCGATGATACACCTGAAAATAACAATGCCGCTCCAGGAGAAGGAAAAACGTGGTCAGCGTACATTTATGATGTTACAGAAGTTGGCTACCCTACGCATTTTGTGGAAATGTTTGGCGAAAGGGCCAATGGTATGCTTGTCACCAAGTCTTCAAATTGAAGAATAATAAGGGAATGGAAATGAAGAAAATCGTAACTTGATCCGGCATCCAGTAAATTCAAAAAGTTACTGGATTCCGGCTTTCGCCGGAATGACTAAATCAGGGGTTCAATTAATAACCAATCTTAAAAATCGCACAATCAGGTGAGGACATTATGAGCGCAGTTCAATCGGATCTGAAGAAATATCCATTTGAGTTTAATGGTGACGGCTGGGAGTTTTTTAAAATTTGGATCGTGAATATTTGCCTGTCGATTGTGACGTTGGGTATATATTCGGCCTGGGCCAAGGTCAGGACTAATCGATATTTTCACAATAATACCAGTGTTGCGGGGAGTTCTTTTGAGTATCTGGCCAACCCTATTGCCATTTTAAAGGGTCGCCTTATCGTTTTTGCTGCGTTTGTTCTGTATTCAATTGTAACAAAAGTTTCACCTGTATTGGCCGGCGTACTATTTCTGATCTATGCCATCCTGGTCCCGTGGGCGATTACCAAGTCGCTTTCGTTCAGGGCCTACAATACTGCTTATCGCAATGTACGTTTTCATTTCAAACAGAATTTTTCATCCGCCTATCTCATTTATCTTGGTCTTCCGGCGATATTTTTTGTTGTCGTTTTTGCTTTGACGGGGTTGATGAGTATTGTTAATTTGCTGGCGATTCCTGTGGTGATAATATTCATTATTGGCTTTCCACTCGCAATACCTGCGTTTCAGTGGTTTATTAAACGGTTTTTTGTAGAGAACAGTAGTTACGGCAGAACGGCTTTCAGGTTTAAAATGTCACTGGATAGTTTTATTGGGATTTTTCTTAAAGCAATACTTTTTACTATTTTGATTGCAATAGGTGTTGTTATTGTGATGGTGGTTCTTACGAAAGTTTTAGGTGTTGATCTACAGGACATGCAAAACATCGAAGAAGGTGGAGCGTCTGTCCCGTTTAATATTGTTTCGGCATTGCTGGGTATGGCGATTTACCTTTTTCCATATGCGTATGTGCAAACCAAAACCGCCAATTTACTCTTTGGTACAACGACTCTTGGCGAGTTCTCGGATTTCAGATTTCATTGCTATCAGGATGTATTCGAAGTAATGGTCCTTTATATTACCAATACATTGGCGATTGTATTCACGCTGGGCTTGTTTATCCCCTGGGCAAAAGTCCGAATGGCGAAATATAAAGCATCCCGATTGTGCTTTATGGCCGAACAGAGCATTGACAATTTCGCCGCCAGGGAACAGGAAAGGGTCAGTGCCTTAGGTGAAGAGTTTGGTGATTTCGCTGATTTCGATATCGGACTCTAAGTATCTTGCATGAAGATTAACGGCTTATATTTCGATGGTAAATCGTCGAAAGGTATCACTGCGGAACTCTCTTTTGGCTGGAACGGAAATATTGCGGTTTGTGCGGGCGGCGAGATCCTAACCGCTCCGTTGGACCAGGTCGTGATTTCTTCACGTATTGGCAATACACCACGATATTTTCAATTCGAGCAAGGCGGCAAATTTGAAACGACTGAGAATGATGTGGTTGATGCCTGTCTTTATCAGTTTAGACCCAAAGCCGGTTTGATTCATACGCTGGAGTCCAGGGCATCGATTATCCTGATATCCTTGCTCGTCGTGGCGCTGTTTGGCTGGGGATTTGTAGTGTACGGTACCCCGGCAGTGGCCAAATTTCTGGCAGAGCGCCTGCCGTATAATACCTATGTATATCTGAGCGACGAAACACTTGAACTGATGGATAAAAGATTTTTGAGTCCTTCAAAAATCAGTGAAGAGAGACAACAGCAACTGCAGGCAATTTTTAATAATTTGACATCTGAAAGCAGGAGTGAGTACGAATTTAAACTACTTTTTAGAGACAGTGAAAAAATGGGCGCTAATGCCTTTGCGTTGCCATCCGGAACCATTGTCGTAACGGATCAACTGGTTCAGCTGACTGAAAACAATCAAGAGATTCTTGGTATCCTGGCACATGAGATTGGACACGTTATTTATAGACATAGCATGAGATTAGCCATCCATAATTCAATGATCGGTTTCCTTATACTGTTTATAACGGGCGACGCATCCAGTTCTTCAGTATTTATATCGACATTGCCGGTTACTCTCATCTATCTGAACTATTCACGTGAGTTTGAAGAAGAAGCGGATCTGTACGCCATTAAATATCTGGAGAATAGTGATATAAACCTGGGTAACCTGTTTTGTATGATGCAAAAGTTAGCGGCAGCACACAAAGAAGATGGGAAACTCCCAGAATTTTTGTCTACCCACCCAGATATGGATGCGCGTATACGAAGCATCAGAGATTCGACTAATTTAGAATCGATGGATTGCAATTTGAAAAACAAATAGTAGGAAGAATCATGAAAGCAACCGCAGATCTACAGGTCGTCCCGATTGGGGTCGGCGTTTCTGTCAGAAAAGAGATTGGTCGAGTGATCGAATTACTGTCGGGTTACGATTTTATAGTGGAAACACATGCCGCTGGCACGAATATTGAGGGCGAGTTGTCGGATATTCTTGCCGCTGTTGAGCGGATACACGAGACCTTGCATCAGAATGGCAGCGTTCGATTACTGAGTTATCTAAAGCTGGAAACCCGTTCTGACAAAGTTTCGACGCTGGCGGGTAAGCGATTGTAATAAGTCATGAGATCATTCATCAGTTTTTTTCTGCTTGCATATGCGTTGGATGCTGCGATATCGACCGTAGACGAAATTGCATTCGTTTTATCAGACGGCTATGTTTTAGCACCAGTCAGATCGTTTGTTGCACAGATGGTGCTGTTGCTTTGCGTGCCAGTGTACTTATCGATGGGCATCGATAGCAGGCTACCGAAGCGAATGCTGATGCCGATGATTCTGTTGGTCGTGTGGGCGGCTTTTGGTTGTTTTCCATTGTTGATTTATTTCAATCATCGTACGGTGCTGGTTAGTGTCAGTATAGTGCAGCTTGGAGTAAGCGCCTTTGTCTTTTTCCAGGTAAAAAGAATTGCCGGTGATTCCTGGTTCCTGAAGCCGGAATATTTTGCGCGTCCTGTTTTTAAACTTAAAAATACCGTTTGGTTTGCAGCGGCGAATATCGCCCTGTTACCGGTCGTATTTTTTCTGCTATTAATATTCTCGGTTCATCTGTATCTGGATAACAAGACAGGCGGATTTATGCAAGTTGGTTCTGATGGTATTTATCTGCAGGAAAAAACATACAGTCGGGATGGAAAAACAATCCGTCTGGTGGCGATGATGCATATTGGCAGTAAAGAGTATTATGAAGAAATGAGTCGCTTTTTAAGCGGCGGCAAAGCAATTGTGTTGGCCGAAGGCGTTACGGATAAGACCGGAATACTGAAGAATAGTCTTTCCTATGCAAATTTCGCTGATTTTATCGGTCTGGATACTCAGGAAAACATGGTCATCAGCGGAAAATTAATTGAGTACGAAGACCTGACAGCGATAGAAGAGGATAGTGTCGAATTTGAAAACGAACCAGGAATCATTAGAGCGGATATTGATAGCCTGGATCTGTCCAAAGACGCTATTGAATTTATAGAAAATGTTTCGATATTGTTTAACAACAGCGATTCAATCGCTGATGGTTTTGGTAAATATCTAAGCTGGTACTCCGAAAACATGACGCCTGAACGGGAAGAAGTCATTCTTAAAGAGATAGTCGATAAACGAAATGCAGTTTTGTTGGACTATTTGGATCAGGCACTTCTCCGCTTTGATATCATAGTCATCCCCTGGGGGGCGATGCATATGCCAGGATTAGAGCAAGCTATCCTGGAGAAGGACTTTACGGTTGGTGAGCGTACCTCGAGATTAGCCGTCGGTTTTGATCGTTTGTTTGGTGCTAACCGTTGAGAACGTTATGGGAAAGAGTGATAAAGACAAAGCAAGCAAGGTAGTCGCGGATTCGTTGCGGGCTCGTAGTGAACGCGATGCAGGCTACCGAGAAAAAGCTTTAAAACTGTATCCGCATATTTGCGGTCGTTGTGGGCGTGAGTTTTCCGGCAAGAACCTGCAGGAGTTGACCGTACACCATCGCGATCACGATCATGACAATAATCCCGCTGATGGCAGTAACTGGGAGTTACTGTGCGTATATTGCCACGACAATGAACATCAGCGGCAGGTGGAAGCGCAGCAGGGGTATATTTCATCCGGAAATGGCGAAAGTGCTGCCGCCACGCATAGTCCGTTCGCAGATCTCAAATCGATGCTGGAGAAAAAGAAGAAATAGGATTGGTGGAGCGGAGGAGGATCGAACTCCCGACCTTCGCATTGCGAACGCGACGCTCTCCCAGCTGAGCTACCGCCCCATCCATAAACCCATCAGTGCGGATTATATTTTATCGTGCGGCTTGCGAGCTATACCCTGAGCGATTCTTCGGTTGATTCTGCGGTCGACTTTTAGCGCGACCTTTAAATGACGGACGTTGATTATTGCGCGGTGACGATGATTTCTTTTCCGCAGGTTTTCTTGCCGCGCGTGGCTGTTGACTGCGGCCTTTGTTGATGGGTTCGGCTTTGATGGTCGGGTCGGGTTGGTAATCATCGATCATCACTTTGGGAATCTCACGCTTTAAAAGCCGTTCGATGTCCTTGAGTAAACCCAATTCATCAATGCACACTAATGATAAGGCACCGCCTTCGCGGCCGGCGCGACCGGTGCGACCGATGCGATGAACATAATCTTCTGCAACGTTTGGTAATTCAAAATTCACCACATGGGGCAATTGATTGATGTCCAGTCCGCGCGCTGCGATGTCTGTTGCGACCAGAACCCGAACGTTGCCCGATTTGAAATCCGCCAGTGCCTTGGTTCGCGCACCCTGACTCTTATTGCCATGCAGTGCGGTGGCCGTGATGCCATCGGACATTAACTGTTCAGAAAGACGGTTGGCACCATGTTTGGTGCGACCGAATACCAGCACCTGTTGCCAGTTTTTGGAACGAATCAGGTGCGATAACAGTTCACGTTTTCGAATTTTATCGACCAGATGAACAACCTGGCTAATACCCTCGGCTGTGATATTGTCCCGCGCCACTTCAATTAAAGCGGGTGAGTGCAACAGTCCGTTGGCCAGTTGTTTGATTTCAGTCGAGAACGTGGCTGAGAACAGTAGTGTTTGTTTCTTTTTGGGTACCATGGCGAGGACTTTGCGGATATCGCGAATAAAACCCATGTCCAGCATGCGGTCAGCTTCATCAAGTATCAGCGTTTCCACTTTCGCAAGGCTAATGGTGTTTTGGCTGAGGTGGTCCAGTAAGCGACCCGGCGTGGCGATCAAAATATCAACACCCGCACGCAGCTGCTTGATTTGCGGATTAATGCTAACACCACCAAAAATCACCGCAGCACGCAGTGGCAGGTGCCTGCCATAGGTTTGTACGCTTTCGGCCACCTGGGCGGCCAGCTCCCGGGTAGGAGTCAGAATCAGGGCGCGGATGGGGCGACGTTCTTTGCTTGCCGGACCATTCGACAGCATTAATCTTTGCAACAACGGCAGCGTGAAACCGGCGGTTTTGCCAGTGCCGGTCTGGGCGCCCCCCATCAGGTCGCGCCCTTCAAGGACAATGGGTATGGCCTGGCGTTGTATCGGGGTTGGGATGCTATAGCCCTTTTCGGTGACTGCACGGAGCAATTCGGTCCTGAGACCGAGGGATTCAAATGACATATTGTTATCGTTCTCGGATTAAGTAAGGTTAGGCCGCTTTGGCCTGTGAGCGGTAATGGGATTTACCCTGACCGCCGAATTTGGGTTTGCGCTGCCCGGCTTTGTGCTTGGGTCGGCTGTCTTGCGAACGCGGTCTGGCCTGATCGGCTCGTGCCTTACGGGCGGGTTGCTCGCCTTTTTTCTTGGCAGGGCGCGGCTCCAGACCCTGGATCACCGTCCAGCTAAACTTGCTGCCGGTGAGCCGCTGGATATCGCTGAGTTTACGGCGGTCTTCCGGTCCAACCAGTGAAACGGCGGTACCGGTGGCGCCGGCACGGCCGGTGCGACCGATCCGGTGAATATAGTTTTCCGCTTCCATCGGCATATCGAAATTGATCACATGGCTGATGTCCTTGATATCCAGGCCGCGGGCGGCAACATCGGTGGCGACCAGCAAACGGATTTTGCCACGCCGCATATTGTCCAGAGTGCGCTTACGCCTGTGCTGGCTCATATCGCCGTGCAGGGCGGCGCTGGCGTGGCCGTCGGCGGTCAGCCGCTTTGACAGCTGATCCGCGCTGCGTTTGGTCGCAGTAAAGATGACTGCCTGACTCAATGAGGTTTGCGCAGCGTAGTAGGAAAGCAGGTTATGTTTATGCTCGATGCTGTCCGCCTGGTGTGCGTGCTGAGCAATGGAGGCGTGGCGTTCGTGATTGGAGGCAAGCGCAATACGTACCGGATCGATCAGTATTTGCCTGGCGATCTTCAGGACTTCGCCTTCGAGTGTGGCTGAAAATAACAGTGTCTGACGCGCTTTTGGCATGGTCTGGGCGATGGCCCGGATATCATCGATAAAGCCCATATCGAGCATACGATCCGCCTCATCCAGCACCAGCATCTCCAGCCGCGAAAAATTAACCAGCCCCTTGTCCATATGGTCCATCAGCCGGCCGGGAGTGGCGACCAGCAGATCCAGTGGATTGCGTAGCATTTTAATCTGCGGCGGGTAGGGCATGCCGCCCACCACCGTACCGGTGGTAAAGCGGGAACCACGACTAAACTGGCGGATATGGTCATTGACCTGTATGGCCAGTTCACGCGTCGGCGTCAGTACCAGAACCCGAGGCCCCTTGCCGTTTTTGAGCGCAGGGGTGAGCAATCGCTGTAATGTCGGCAGCACGAAGGCGGCCGTTTTGCCGGTTCCAGTCTGGGCCGAAGCCATCAGATCGCGTCCGGACAGGATCACGGGAATCGCTTCGCGTTGAATATCGGTGGCCTGGGTAAATCCGCACTCGGCTACGGCCTTAAGCAGATTGGGGTGTAAATTCAGTTTATTAAATGACAAGACATTACCTATAGCTGTCGAGTGTCGACAGACGGTTTGTGGAAAATCGATAAGAACATGGGCGGGACGCCCGCAACGGGAGTCACTCGACCTGGTTCACTCATTGGGCCTCTGTGGCTGACGCAATAAACCGCATCAGGCGATTGGGCCCTGCGCTGCTAACCAGATTGCAAGTGATAGAAGAAAACACAAGGAAGGTCAGAAACGTCGCTTCTTGTTCCGGCTCCGGCCGGTCAAGGTGGCGCGACTATACGGGCACTGAGCGGGAAAAGCCAGCTTTTGTTTGTTATGGTTTTGATTTATCAGGATAACCATGAAAAATGGGCGAAAAAGCCCGCTGGAGAGGCTATTTTAATTTTTCGAAAAAAATCACCACGTTAGGATTTGCTTTCTCAGCTCTGCAAAACCGCCAATGCTTTTATTATTCACAAAAATTTGCGGCATTGCGCGCCGCTGTGAATGGTTCAGCATGCGTGGAAAATTTATTCACTTCAACGTATGCTGTACCCCGTTTTTTGATTCAAGGGGATCTAGACAATGAATTTACGTACACTCAATTTCATTCGGAACGCTTCGACGCCGGTAATCATCGTTGGCATTCTGATTGTAATGGGGATCTGGTCGGTATTTTATACCGTACCCAGCAATTCGGTCGGTGTCATTCAGCGATTTGGGAAATATGCCAAGGAGGTGCCGCCCGGGCTGCATTTTAAACTACCCTGGGGTATGGATGTGGTGACCATCGTGCCGGTTGAGCGTCAGCTGAAGCAGGAATACGGGTTTTCGACGCCGGGTGCTTCAGATCGCTATCAGTATTCACAAAGTCCGGACAGAGAATCACAGATGGTGACGGGTGATTTGAATGCCGCTTTGGTGGAATGGGTGGTGCAGTACCGTATCTCCGAGCCACAGCTGTTTTTATTTCATGTGCGTGACCCGCAATTAACGCTACGAGATGTTTCGGAATCGGTGATGCGTGAGGTGGTTGGTGATCGAACAGTTGATGAAGTCATTACCATCGGGCGCCAGGAAATCGAGGTTGATGCCTTACGCAAGATGCAGGAATTGGCCAAAAAATATGAGTTGGGAATCAGTATTGATCAGGTGCAATTGAAGAATATCAATCCACCCAGGCCGGTACAAGAATCATTTAATGAAGTGAATCAGGCGCAACAGGAAAAAGAAAAACTGATTAATGAGGCCCGCCGTGCGTATAACAAGGTGATTCCGCTGGCTGAAGGCGAAAAAGATCAGCGTATTCGTGAAGCCGAGGGTTATAAACTCAAACGTGTCAATGAAGCGCAAGGCGATGTGGCTCGCTTTAACTCGGTGTTAGCGGAATATATCAAAGCGCCGGAAGTGACGAGGCGGCGAATTTATCTGGAGGCGATGCGCGATGTGTTACCTAAGCTTAATTCAAAGGTCATCGTTGATGACGATATGAAGAATTTATTACCGCTACTTAATCTGGATTCAGCACAAGGAGCAAAGAAATGAAATCAGTAAAACAATTTATTCTATTAGTGCTGCTTTTTGTTGCTACTGCTGTTACGCTGAGCTCACTTTATACGGTGCGCGAAATCGAGCAGGTTATCATAACTCAGTTTGGTGATCCGGTCGGCGAGCCGGTGACCGATGCCGGGCTGCATATCAAAGTTCCATTTATACAGGACGTGAATCGGATTGATAAACGTATACTCGAATGGGACGGTAATCCTTCCGATATGCCGACCAAAGACAAACTTTATATTTCAGTCGACTTGTTTGCGCGTTGGCGTATTATCGATCCTCTGCAATATTTTTTAAGGCTGCGCGATGAACGTAGCGCACAATCACGGCTGGAAGATATTCTGGGCAGTGAAACCCGTAATGCAGTTGCTAAACACGAGTTGATTGAAATTATCCGCACAACCAAAGATCGTATACCGCTGCAAGATGAAACGATAAACGATGAAAACAATGTAGTGGGTGCATTGGTACCGATTCATAAAGGTCGCCAAAAAGTCGAGGAAGAAATTTTTGCCGAGGCCGCGCCGAAAGTGTTGGTATTCGGAATCGAGCTGCTGGATATTCGTTTTAAACGCATAAATTACAACGCCAGCGTCAGGCCGAAAATTTATGATCGCATGATCAGCGAACGGCGGCAGATCGCCGAGCGTTTTCGTTCCGAAGGCAACGGTGAGGCAGCCAGAATTATTGGCAACCGCGAACGGGATCTGAATAAAATCCAGTCGGAAGCGTATCGCAGCGTTGAGAAAATTCGTGGTGAAGCGGATGCACAGGCGACAGCGATTTATGCCAGAGCCTATAACCAAAATCGCACCGCCGTGGAGTTCTATGAATTTATCCAGACTCTGGAAACTTATAAATCGACGATTGACAGCAATACCACTTTGGTACTTTCAACCGACAGCGATTTATTTAAATTCCTGAAAGGCATGTCGGGTAAATAAGCTGGTTCATAAAAAAGGAACCTCTGACCGAGTCAGAGGTTCCTGTTAGGTTCGCGCCTTATTTGGCCAGGTTTTGCGCAACAAAATCCCAGTTAACCAGTTGCCAGAAGGATTCGATGTATTTAGGCCGAGCGTTACGGTAGTCAACGTAATAGGCGTGCTCCCATACATCACAGGTCAGCAAGGGTTTATCCGAGCCGGTTATTGGAGTTCCCGCATTGGCGGTATTGACAATATCAAGCGCACCGTCGGTTTTTTGAACCAGCCAGGTCCAACCTGAACCGAAATTACCGATACCGGAATTGGTAAAAGTTTCTTTAAATTGATCAAAAGAACCCCAGCGGGCATCAATGGCTTTTGCCAGCGCACCGGAAGGCGTACCACCGCCTTTCGGCTTCAGGCCATTCCAATAGAAGGTATGGTTCCAGACTTGCGCGGCGTTATTAAACAGAGGGCCGGACGATTTCTTGATGATATCTTCCAGGGAATCATTTTCGTATTCGGTACCCGCAATCAGTTCATTCAATTTATTCACATACGCTTGATGGTGTTTACCATAGTGATACTCCAGCGTCTCTTTGGAGATATGAGGCTGTAGTGCATCCATGGCATAGGGTAGTTTGGGTAAAGCGTGTATCATTTTTCCCTCTCATTGAAGTTTTCGTAACAGCTATGATTGTAGTCGAAAATAACAGTTCATACGAGTAGAGCAGGTGCCACCAGGGCTACGCGGCTAAAAAGGCACTTTAGTGGTGTGGAAATCTGCCGCTATTGAACCAAAGTAGTTGTCCGATGCCAAAAGCGGTTGAAGTCGTCGGAATTGTCGGAGCGCGCACCAGAATGACAAAAATGCGAGGCAGGAGTCAATTAAATGATCTATGATGTTGTTGACTGGATGGGCAAAAAATCCTAGAACTCTTGAACTGAGGATATCAGGATGATGAAACAAACAGCAGCGAATGAAACCAGTTTCAATCCTAAAAGACAGGGTGGTGTTGTTTTAAAACTCGAGGATATCAGGAAGGGCTTTGTTGAGTCTGTTCCCGAGGCGGCGGAAAAAGAAAGTCAGTACTGGATATTAAAGCTGTGGCTGTATGGCGTAATTGCGTTCAATGCAGCCAATATCCTTAACACAGTCATCAATAAGTATTTTTATCAAGTTGAAATACAAGCAGCAATAGCAGGCATTTTGCAATTGACGGACATACTGATCTTTATCGGCGCCGCAAGAATCCTGTTCTCAATCGCGCTGCTGAAATTCAGAAAATGGGGTTTTTGGGGAATGGCCATTATCGAGCTTTTTGCGCTCGTCCTTCAAATCAATCTCGGCTTTGCGACGGTTCTTAATGTGATGTGGGCTCTATTTGGTTTATCCATGCTTTACGGTTTGTTGCATCCCGGTGGGAAAAACGACGCCTGGTTTAAACTGATTTAGAGAGTATCCCCCCCTCCAAGTAGCAGTTTCCGGTCTGATCGGGATGGCTTGATACTGCTCAAAATGTGTACAAAATGACCGGTGTACCTGTTACGTGTTGCCATATCTGCTTTATAATCCAGCCAACGTGCGAATAGCGTTGTATAAGTAAGGGCCTTTTTGGATCCAGGCGATGTTTCAATAACTTGACGATTAAACGGGGGCTACCATGCGCCAGCTGAATATGTTTTTCGTTGCATTATTCGTTCTTGTCTTACTAAATCTACTTTCCGGTTGTGATCCCGAAACAGGACAGCCGACCAAACCACAGGATCCGCAATGGAGTGAATATATCAGCCAGCACACAAGTGGAATGGTTTCAAAAAAATCGGAAATCCGTATACGGTTTGTCAACGATGTTGTACAGGAAGAGCGGATTGGTGAAGATGCATCCGACATATTGAATATCTCACCATCAATAAGTGCGAATATCAGTTTTAACGGCCGTCGTGAAGTCCTGATCAAGCCCACTGAAGATCTTCAGTCTGGTAAACAGTACAAGGTACAGATACTCGGCAGAAAAATCGAAGGTGTACCCCAAAACCTGGATGTTTATGAGTTCAGTGTTGATGTTATTCCGCGAGATTTTGAAGTCAATATACTGGGACTCACAACAACGACTAATGAGGCTACTTTGATGGGTAGCGTCGTTACATCAGATTCTGAGCAGGGTGATTTAATCGAGAAAATGTTCTCGTTCACTTTTCCTGGTCAGGAACTGACTGCAACATGGTTCCATTCCCCGGATGGAACAGCGCACGAATTTTCGATTGCCAATATTATGCGAGTACCTCAATCCGAGATGCTAAAGATAGTCTGGGATGCTAAACCATTGGCGATAGATAAAGAAGGAGAGTATGAGCTTGAAGTTCCCGCATTGGGTGAATTTAAGATTACCGAGGTGCAGGGTATCAAGGATGATCGACAATATATTGAGGTTCGGTTTTCTGACCGTCTTGATCCACAACAAAATCTAAATGGTCTGGTTCGGCTAAGTGTGAAAGACTTTACTGTTCGCGTTGAAAGTGATCTGGTTAAAATCTACCCGACCCAAAAAGCCTTGGGTAAGTACACAGTTACACTGGAAAAGGGTATTCGTAGCGAGTCAGGTTCCAGCCTGTCTAAAACTACTGAGCACGAAGTGTTTTTTGAGATGCAGAACCCGGAGATAAAGTTCGCTGGCAGCGGTGTTATCTTGCCAGTAAATAGAGTTTTGAGCGTGCCATTCGAAGCCATTAATGTGCGTTCCGTGCAAGTTACTGCGTTTAAAGTGTATGAAGATAATATCGGGCAATTTCTCCAGGCTAATAAGCTGGATAGCAGTAGTTCTCTGGGTCAGGTTGGCCGTCATCTTTGGCGCAAAACAATCGATTTAGGAGAGGTCGGCAGTAATACCTGGACCCGGTATTCACTCGATGTAACTGATTTATTGAAGGCTGGTTCGGGAGACCTTTATCGTTTAACCCTTTCAATAAATAGAGAAAACGCGATTCTTGCCTGCAGTAGCACCGACGAGGAAGTGCCGGTTGTAAAGGAAGAACCGTATAAGGATTACGAAGATCTATATGTGCAAGAGTCAAGTGGTTGGGATTATGCTGAGGACTACTATGGAGAAGACGGTTATTCCTGGCAGGATCGCGATAATCCATGTAAAGATTCCTATTACCAGTATGGTTCGCAGACTAAGGCAAGCCGTAATTTTATCGCGTCGAATATCGGTTTAATCGCCAAACGCGGCAGTGACGATATATTAAATATAGCTTCCACCGATATAAAGAATGCTCAACCTTTGGGTGGAGTGAAAATCGATGTGCGTAATTTCCAGAATCGGAACATTGGAACCGGTACGACTGATGAGAAGGGTTTAGTACGCATTAAAACAGACGGGAAACCATTTTATATAATAGCTAATAGTGAAAAACAAATCGGTTATTTAAAAGTAAATGAAGCAACGGCATTGCCGATCAGTCATTTTGATGTCGGTGGGGAAAAACTCGAGCAGGGGGTTAAGGGTTTTATATACGGTGAACGTGGAGTCTGGCGACCTGGGGATGATATCTTTCTAACTTTTGTTCTGGAAGATAAAAATAATGTAATACCTGCCAATCATCCAGTAACCATACAATTGTTCAATCCACAAGGTCAATTGATGAAAACATTAACCAACACTCAACCGGTTGGCGATTTTTATGTGTTTAATTTGAGGACTTCGGATGATGCACCGACCGGCAACTGGACTGCCAAGGCGTTATTAGGCGGAAGCACATTTTCTAAAACACTGAAAATCGAGACGGTTATACCGAATCGCCTGAAGGTTGAACTGAACTTTCCAGAAGATGCGTTACACCAGTTAAAAATGCCTGTTAATGGCCATATATTTAGCCAATGGTTGCATGGAGCGATAGCAGCTAATTTGAAAGTCGATGTCTCTGCTCGATTATCGCCAAGAGCAACAGTATTCACCCGTAATACCGATTTTATTTTTGATGATCCTGCTCGCCAATTTAATGGGGAATCGGAGACTATTTTTGATGGTGTACTGGATGACACCGGTAACCTGGATTTTAGTGCAAATATATGGGCGAACTCTGTTGCGCCGGGGATGTTAACTGCGAATTTTACTACGCGCGTTTTTGAAGAAAGTGGAGCTTTCAGTACTAGTCAGAGTAGCATGCCTTATCATGCATTCGACAATTATATCGGTATAAAACTGCCTAAGGGCGACGCGACACGTAATATGTTGTTAACTGATATCAAGCATCCGGTTGAAATTGCGTCACTGGATAGTTTGGGTGAGCCGGTGTCGGTGGACCGAATACAGGTATCAGTATATAAAATTGATTGGAAATGGTGGTGGGATAAATCAGGAGAATCGCTGGCGCATTATGCAAGCGGTTCGCATAATGGCCTGCTAAATCAGAGTGTCATTTCAACTGTCAATGGTCGCGGTGTATGGGAATTTGAAATTAAGTACCCCGATTGGGGGCGTTATTTGGTCCGCGCCTGTGATCTGGATGGTAAGCATTGTAGCGGCAAGATTCTTTATATTGATTGGCCGGGTTGGGCAGGGCGTGCACAGGAAGGCGGCGATGTTGGTGCTAACAGTTTGACTTTAGTGTCTGACAAACCGGCATACAAGGTCGGTGAAACTGCTGTAATTAGTCTGCCGACTGCCTCAAAGGGTCGTGCGTTGATTAGCATAGAAAATGGTTCGCGTGTGATTCAGCAGCAGTGGTTTGTTTTTGAAGAAAACAAGACACAGTATTCATTTCCTGTCACAAAAGACATGAGCCCCAATGTTTATATTGATGTGACTTTGGTACAACCACATGAGAAACGGGATAACGACAGACCGATACGTCTTTACGGTGTGATTCCGATCAAGGTAGAGGATCCGGCAACACGTCTGAAACCAATATTAAAGTCAGCAGATGAGTGGACGCCGGCTTCAACGGTTGAGATCGAAGTTGCAGAAGAGAGTGGTAGGGAAATGACCTACACCGTAGCAATTGTTGATGAAGGTTTGTTGGGATTAACCAGTTTTGCAACACCGGATTTACATGCAACGTTTTATAAAAAAGAAGCACTCGGCGTTTTTACCTGGGATTTATTTGATCTTGTAGCGGGTGCTTATGGCGGCGAACTGGAACGTTTGTTGTCCCTCGGTGGTGGTGATGAGGCGGATAGCGCCAATGCGAATCAGGAAGAAAAAAGATTTCCACCGGTGGTTCGATTTATGGGACCATTCAAACTAAAGGCGGGTGAAAGCAACAAGCACAACTTTGAGTTACCACAATATATCGGAGCAGTGCGTGTCATGATTGTTGCTGGTGAACAAGGAGCTTATGGTTCTGCCGACAAATCTGTTTTCGTTCGTGGTGCCTTGTCAATATTAGCGACCGTTCCAAGGGTGATCGGGCCGGAGGAAGAACTTAGCGTGCCCGTTTCCGTTTTTGCTATGAAGGAAGCTGTTAATAACGTTGAATTGAGTGTTGCAACTAACGAATATTTTGAAATTGTCGGCCCAGCTTCACAAAGACTGACATTCAATGCGGTCGGAGAGCAGCTTGTGACCATGCGTTTCAAAGTCAAGCCTGAGTTGGGAAAAGGCAGACTGCAATTTATAGCACGAAGTGGAGCGTTTAGCGCAGAGTCGGAAATTTTCATTGATGTAAGAAGTGCCAATCCAAGGACGGTACGTATAACCAATATAACTTTACCTGCGAAAGATAATTGGCAAGCAGAGATTGTCCCACATGGCTTGATGGGAACCAATAAAGTAACGCTGGAAGTATCGGCCATCTCGCCAATTAATCTGGAGCAGCGGTTAAGCTATCTGGTTAGTTATCCACATGGCTGCGTGGAACAAACAACTTCTTCAGTATTTCCGCAATTATATTTGCCAACTCTATTGCGCCTTAATCCGACCACTAAACAACGAGTTGAGGCAAATATACATTCCGGTATTGAACGTCTGCGTATGTTTCAGGTTGGCAGCGGTGCGTTTACATACTGGCCAGGAGGCTGGGGAGGAGGTGTTAATGATTGGGCAACGAGCTACGTTGGGCACTTTCTGATTGAAGCGGATAAGCTTGGATACCATGTCCCGGCAGATATGCTTGATAACTGGGTTGATTATCAATCTCGAGCCGCGCAGTCATGGGTGACTGGAACTGAGTACTCAACGATGATTCAGGCTTATCGACTCTATACTCTTGCTCTGGCTAACAAACCGGAGCTGGCGGCGATGAACCGTTTGCGCGAGAGCGGAGACCTTTCATCCGTTGAAAAGTGGATGATCGCCTCTGCTTATCGTTTATCAGGGCTGACCAGTGCGGCTGAAGATTTAGTGCGCGGTGATCGTTTGAATACGATCACTTATAAAATATCCGGTATTACTTATGGATCAGAGTTACGCGATAAGGCTATTCTTCTAAACGGTTTGGTTACTTTGGGTGAAAATGAAAAAGCCAAGCAGATCGCGGAAGAGATAGCAATGGAACTTTCCAGGGATAAATGGCAGAGTACTCAGTCCATAGCCTACGCATTGATGGCGATATCGAAATATGTTGGTAGCGATCGTCTGGATAATTTCATGCATTTTTCTTACGCAACCGGCAAAGAGGACTTGATCGAAGTCGAGATGGATACACCGTTGTATTCGCAGGAAATGATTGATTTCCCGGATACCGGACAGCCAGTTAGGGTCAAGAACCTGTCAAAGCAGGATTTATATGTCAACGTGTTCAGTGAAGGTATTCCAAAAGCTGGAGAAGAAATCGCTGATGCGAAAGGGTTGCGCTTAACAGTTGAGTATAGAGCTATCGATGGCGGCTTGCTCAATATCAGCAATTTGACACAGGGACAGGATTTTGTTGCTGAGGTTACAGTGCGTAATCTAACCGACCTAAAACTGGAAAACGTCGCTTTAACGCATATCATTGCTTCTGGATGGGAAATACATAATTCACGACTTGCTGGCGAGGCAAAACAGACCGGAATAGACTATCAGGATATACGGGATGATCGTGTTTTAACGTATTTTGGTCTTGAACCACTTGAGCAGAAAACATTTAATGTTTTACTGAATGCAAGTTATCTGGGTCATTTCTACTTGCCGAGTGTTTCTGTTGAAGCGATGTACGATGCAAGTAATCATGCCCGTAGCAAAGGGCAGTGGGTGTCGGTAAACAAAATGGCCGACTAAAGTCTGCTTTTTATGGCGCGTTTTACAAAATGGTCGATACCGGTATTGTTGACACTATTTGTGTCGGTAGCCGGTATCGCCTTTTGGTTTTGTTTGCCAGAACCATTATTCGATGATCCGGTATCGACAATTCTGTTGAGCCGTGACGGGCAGTTATTGGGCGCTAAAATTGCCGATGATGAACAGTGGAGATTTCCCGAACTCGAGACAATTCCGCAAAAGTATAAAATGGCACTACTTCAATTTGAGGACAGGAGGTTTTATGCGCATATTGGTTTTGATCCGTTGGCATTCGCGCGCGCGGTTAATACCAATTTGCGTAAAGGTCGAATCATTAGCGGTGGTAGCACTATCACTATGCAAGTGATTCGCCTGGTACGCAAAAACAAACCAAGAACATTTTATGAAAAATTTATCGAAGTGATATTAGCGCTGAGACTGGAACTAGAGTATAGCAAGGAGCAGATTCTGATTTTATATGCCAGCCATGCGCCTTTTGGTGGCAATGTAGTAGGACTAGAAGCGGCAGCCTGGCGATATTTTGGACGTAGCCCGGATCGCTTATCATGGGCGGAAAGCAGCATGTTAGCTGTTTTACCGAACAGCCCAGCTTTAATTAATCCAGGTAGAAATCGTCATTTGCTGCAGGCTAAAAGAAATCGTTTGTTAAAAAAACTGAAAGATCACGATGAGCTTGGAGCTATTGAATTGCAGTTGGCAGAGCTGGAGCCATTGCCGGCAAATCCTGTGGCTTTGCCGCGTCTTGCGCCGCACATGCTGGAAACACTGGTGCAACAGGTTAATAATAAAAAAACCAGATTGCGCAGCACATTAAGTGATGAAATACAACGTGATGTTGTGGAGGCAGTTGGAAAATCCGTAAAAGCGCTATCGGTAAAAGGTATTAACAACGTTGCAGCACTGGTTGTCGATAACACAACATCAGAAGTTTTGGCTTATGTGGGTAATAGCTATCATGACGATAATGACAAAAATGGTTATGCTGTTGATATTGTTCAGAGTCCTCGGAGTTCTGGTAGTACTCTAAAACCCTTTTTATTCGCCGCCATGTTGCAGGCAGGCGTAATATTGCCAACGACTCTGGTACCTGATGTGCCGACGCAATATTCCGGATATATGCCCGAAAACTTCGATAGACAATATCGTGGGGTTGTCCCAGCGCAGCAGGCACTGGCGCGCTCACTTAATGTGCCGGCTGTTTTCATGTTGCACGAATATGGTGTCGATCGTTTCTACGATTTTCTGCAGCATCTGGGTATGAGTACGTTGTTCAGACAGCCATCCGAATATGGTTTAACGTTGATCCTGGGGGGTGCTGAGAGCACTTTATGGGATTTGACATCAATGTATTCAAATCTTGCAACGATGGCAAAATCTGAACTTGAATCGAAAGGCTCAACTTACAAAAAACTGAAGATACTTCAAGATCAAAATATTGAGTCAGGGCGAGAAAGTGAATTAAGTGCCGCGACAGCCTGGCTAACATTGAATGCATTAGTTGAAGTGAATCGACCGGATGCGGAGGCGCATTGGAAAAACTTTAGCAGCACCGGAAAAGTCGCCTGGAAAACCGGCACAAGCTATGGACTACGAGATGCCTGGGCAATTGGAGTAAATGGACGGTATACAGTTGGCGTTTGGGCCGGCAATGCCAATGGCGAGGGTAGACCTGAACTGACGGGTGTTACTGCTGCAGCACCGATTATGTTTGAGGTTTTTAATCATCTGGATTCCACCGAATGGTTCAGTCAACCACTGGGAGATATGAAGCAGGTTTTGATTTGCGCAAATGATGGTTATCTCGCAAACGGCAATTGTGAATCGACGACTCAATGGGTACCAAAACAAAGTCATTTTGAAAAGATCAGTCCATACAATAAGCTAGTACACCTTGATAAAAAAGGATCGCGTGTCCACAGTCTTTGCGAAAGTGTTTTTAATATACAGCACGTTAACTGGTTTAGTTTGCCACCGGCGCAGGAATATTACTTCCGTCCCACACATAGTAGTTACCGTTCGTTACCAAAATATAGAACCGACTGTCAGCCTGGAATCACTGGCACGATAAGTCTGAGTGATATTGCGTTACTCTATCCCAATGTTGGAACAAAGTTCTATATACCAGTTGATCTTGGTGCAGAGAAGGAACGGGTAGTGTTTGAAGCAGTACATCGAAATCCAGAGGCCAGGCTGTTCTGGCATCTCGATAGCAAATACATCGGCGAGACGCAGTATTTTCATCAACAGGCATTGGACATACAAGCAGGAAAGCATCAGCTGGTGCTGGTGGATGAGAAAGGTGATCGTTTGGTAAGAGGATTTGAAGTATTAAGTACCGATCATTATGGCCAGCTATAAATCATCGCTTGTGATGGGAATAGGCTGCCAATTATTAACTTTTTCAGTCTTAGCAGCGAACCAATGTACCTATTCCACTTACAAATGGAACACCATCAGCCGATCAGCGGTTGAATACAGGCGTATTGAAAAGGCCTATAGCCAGTTGCTACCTTACGAAGTCGATGCTGCAACTGGTTGCTCGGTCTGCGAACAGGATCAGGTTGAAATAGAATTAAATGGGACGAATGCTTTCAAAGTATGTCGTGTTCTAGCCGGCCCCTTGAGAACGGCACTATTGGATGTTATAGACAAAGGGGTACCTATTGAAAAAATTATTGGTTACAGGGTGGGCATGACACGGGGCGATATTGATGAAAAGGGTAATCGTACGCAGTTTAGCAATCATTCATTTGGGATTGCCATCGATATCAATCCTGATCAAAACGGACTCTATGATCATTGCGTTGAATATAATTCGGAATGCCGCCTTATAAAGGGCGGTGCATGGTTGCCGGATATCGACAAAAGATCATTGACGGAAAACAGTGTTGTGGTGAAAGCGTTAGAAAAAATAGGGCTTAAGTGGGGCGGAGAAATAGCGGGTAAACAAAAGGACTTTATGCATTTTTCGCCGACGGGTTATTAATTTGGAAAATGACCTGCCACTCAATCGTGAGTAGCAGGCCATGAGTCAACCGATTACTTCCAGTCAAGCCTTCCATCGACTGTCTGATCGCCAATTTTTACATTTTCAAACTGAATATTCTGGACGTTTTCCAGGATAAGTGTTTTGTCTATGTTTTTAACCACGATATTTTTAAATAGTACATCCTGCAGTGGAGCGCCTTTCGGCGCGTGTGCTTCAAAAAATATTCCAGCATTTTCGACAGTGAAGTTTTCAAATACGATATCGCGATAAATGGCTGGATATCCACCGCCCAAAAGGCCTGGATAGTCTAATTGAAACCAGAAGAGTTTATTAAAAGATTCCACGGTCATATTGCGAACGCGTATATGTTCAACAATCCCACCACGGTCGAGATTTGATTTGAAGCGAATTGCAGATGAGCCTTTGCGTAAAACGTTATCAGTAAAAAATACATTTCGTATTCCACCGGACATTTCGCTACCCAGGCCGATGCCGTCTTCGCCGCCCATATCGTTGTTGCGTACGACAATATTTTCACTGGGGCGAGCAATGTTTAGACCGTCCAGATCGCGTCCTGATTTAACAACAACCGAGTCGTCGCCTGTTCTAAATATATTATTTTCAATCAGTACGTAACGACTGGAATCAACATCGACACCGTCGTTATTTCCGTAGAGACTGGCAACATTTAGATTTCGAACTACTGCATGATCCGTATAAACAAGATGGTTTATCCAGAATGGAGAATTGACCACTGTGTAGTCTTCAAGTAGTACACGTTTTGCATCAAAGAACTGGATGATCGAGGGCCGTAGATAGGTGCCTTCTGCAAAAACACGATTTTCGACAGGGGTACCGTTAGCGCCCATATTACGTAAAGCGAGTTGATCCGCTTCCTGCTTTTTTATCCAGCCATGAAAAACGCTCTCGCTGTTACCGTCGATGGTTCCTTTGCCGGTAATGGCGACATCATGAACATTATGAGCATATATTAACGGGGAGTAGCTGTATAATTCGGTGCCTTCCCAACGTGTAAGAACGACCGGTAAATAATCTTTCGGATCGGGGCCAAATAGCAACACGGCATTCTCAGCGATATGCAAATTAATATTGCTTTTGAGATGTATGGGGCCGTTACTTAGCCAGTTTCCTTCCGTGAGCACAACGCGACCACCACCCTCATTGCCAGCCTTTTCAATAGCACTCATTATCGCCGGTCTGTCATCCTGTTCATCATTCGCGACACCACCAAAATCAGAAACCAGAAAATCTTTATCGGGAATAGTCGGCAGTTCAATTTTCTGCACAATTTCCTCTGCCATCTTCCAGTCATCAGGTACCATCGCCACAGTCCTGGATTCACAGGAAAGCAGAGAAAATGATATAGAAATAATTACTAAACACGTACAAACATAGCGGTTTTTAAATTCAGACTGTGACATAGCTTTTATACCTTATGATAGATAAACATATTAACTAAAAATACCATCCAAGCTGTGCAAAAAAACGATTACCGTTACCTAAATTTAGATTGTCAATCCCAGAAGGAATACCGCCATATTCAGTGCCGGATGATCCCGATGGACTATGAATGGCCAGTAGTAACTGTAGATTCTGTGATAAATCGTGCCGACTCAGCAATTGAAACAACGAAGAACCGTCGGATAGACTATGATATATCGAAGGTGTAATCAACCACAGAGGGGTGAGTTCTATTGTAAGGGACGTTGCCAGATATCGTTTACCCAGGCTATAAATTTCACCGCGCTGGATGCGCTGTAATAAATCCGGATTTTGGATCAATATAGCCGGGCTGTAGTCGCCATTATTGATACCAAAGCCATTATAGAAGTATTCAAGCACGCCACTGTAATTGGTTGATCCCCAAACCCAGGAATAGGATACGCCGGTTACCAGGCTGGAGATGGTATTGGTATCGGTTTCAGTGAAAGTGATATCACCGCGCAAGACCGCGCCGCCCAATGAAGTGTTACCGCCAATGCCAATGATATTGTTGTTGTAGTGTTGCGCCAGTAATAAATCATATTCGCTATTACCGACGAGGCCATGATATTTGAAAGCCGTTGAGCTGACATTGTTATTGATATCGCCCTCATCGTTACGCCGAATCACTCTGATCGCCTGCATATCATTGCCACTATCAAAAAGATACTGACCGTACAACATGTCGTCGCCGGTTTTATATTCTTTATCGATAGCAGACGGATCGAAGGGATTAAAAAAATCCATTGGTGTGTAGATCAACCCATTACCCCAACTGATCGCCTGACGGCCAAAACGAATGACTGTAGGACCGGAGGCATAACCGAAATATAGTCTGTCGAGGCGATGCAGCGATGCCAGATCATCCTCTTCGTGAATGACCCGGGTCAGATCAAGCAGACGATGATCATCATTTTGTATGGTATCAGTTGAAAAAATAAGCGGCGGCAATTGACCGGAAAACTCCAGTGTATCGCCGTACAGCGTTATAAATTGATAATCCGCCTGAAATCTCCAGGCAGATTGTTGCCAATTCAGATTTAAGCGAATATCGATGTTTTGATCATTAGCATCATCACCAAGGTATTGCCGATAAATACTATCGTCAGGATATTCAGTGACAAACAGACGATATTTGCTGTGACCGTTGACATCGAACGAGTCATTAGCCGACACAGTTTGGCAGAACAAGACAAAAAAAGTCGCGATAGTAAGTCGCTTCACGGTAGCGATCATTGAATTGCGCTGGAAAGTTTTTCGTCGCTGATAATCTTGCCATCCTGCATTTTGATCAGACGCCGGGCATAGGTCATAATTCGCTGATCATGAGTAGAGATAACGAAGGTTATTTTGTGATGACGATTCAATTCAACGAAAAGATCCATTAATTGTGATGCGGTTTTTGTATCAAGATTGGCAGTTGGTTCGTCAGCCAGTATTAGAGTGGGTTTGCTGACGATGGCACGAGCGACAGCGACACGTTGTTGTTGACCTCCGGATAGCTGTGATGGCAGTCGGTCTGCCGCACCTTCAAGCCCGACTTCTTTTAAAACCTCCAGTGATTTAATGTGTCGTTTAGTGGCCGGTACGCCTTGAACCTGCATAACAAATTCAATATTTTCCTGTGCCGTTAAAACCGGAATCAAATTATAGGCCTGAAAAACAAACCCAATTTTATGTAAACGCATGTCGGCCATTTCGCCCTTGCTTAGATGATCAATGCGTTGCGAATTGACGGTTATCTGACCGCTGTCTGGTGTATCGAGTCCACCCATAGCGTTGAGCAACGTGGTCTTTCCGGAACCGGAAGGCCCGGACAGGCAGACGAATTCGCCGTCATCGATATCGATAGTGACTTGATCAAGTCCTGTAATTTTTACTTCGCCTTGTTGAAAAGTACGGCAAAGTGCTTTACAGCTAATGGCAGTCATTATTACACCTTATGCAAGACATTAAGTTTTGGTAATTGCTTCAACCGGGTCGTAACGCGATGCGCGCCACGCCGGTACCAGGCTGGTTAAAAGACCAAGAATTATGACGATAATATTCGCCAAAATTATATCGCTGATATACAGGGCAGGGTACAGCGTACTACCGGCACCCATCATTGCCATGCCCTCAGCGACAACGGAAAGATCAATACCGCTTTCCAGTGGTTTGATGCTGGCGACGGCTGCTATATTGCCAATGCCAAGACCAATGGTCAGTAAGAAAAATGCTTCCAGCATAAATTGGTAAAGTATGCCGCTGGGCCGCATGCCGAGCGCCTGCATTAAACCGATCTCCCGCACTCGTTCAAAGACCGCCATAATCAAGGTATTGGCAAGGCCAAAAGACAAGGCCAGAAAAATGACGACGATCCAGACAAATACGAATCCATCCATCACTTTGAGCATGGTACCAAGATAAGTATCCAGTTCCTGCCAGGGTAATACTTCGGTGTCGTTAGCAGCGGCTGATTTAATGTTTTCGGTTAGCGTGCTGACATCACGATAATCTTTGCCGAGAATGACAACCTCAGAAATCTGATCGCCCATTTTTAAAAGTTTCTGTACGGTATCACGAGCTGCGTATATTGTGTTTTCTTCCATCGCTTCGATGGTCGCTTGATACAAGCCGACAATGCGAAACCCACGATCTGCAATTTCATTGTCGGGATCCTGGCTCATAACAACAACACGTTTGCCCGGTTGCGTGTCAAGACGTTTTGCCAATGCGGCGCCGATGACCAGTCCGTTATCAAGTTTGTCGGTTAGAAACCGACCTTCGGAAATATTATCTGCCGTGTTGGTGATAGAACGTTCGGCAACGGGATCAATGCCTACAAGAATAATGCCGCGGCTGTCGCGCTCACTGGAAATCACTGCCGGCACCCGTACACGCGTCGACCAGGCAATAACATCATCCTGCTTTAGTGCGGTTAACAATTGCTTTGACGGTGCGGAAAGACTATTGGTAATACTGGGATCATCTCGATATAAAGGGTGATGAATTTGTACATGACCGGGAAGGCTGCGAATTCCGTCCTTGATCATTTCATCGACCATGCCGCGCATTAACGCCGTCATAAAAATCATCGCCCATGCGCCGACGGTAATCGCGGCCAGCATAATAAAAGTGCGGCGATAGTTTCTCCACAAATTGCGCCATGCCAGGATGGTGATTGTTTTAATCGGTGTTTGCATCAAGCTGCTCTCATGGCGTCGACCGGGCGCAGGAAATACAAACGCAATGCCGGATAAAGCGTTGCGAGCATACTGAAAAGATAAACGATGAGCGGTCCAAACAACACTGATAACCATGAAGCACTGGGATACATTCTATCGGGAAGATTAAACTTGATAGCCATTTCTTCCATACCGGGATAGTAAAAACCATAACGCTGGTAATAGAGCGTAATTAAAAAACCTATCAAACAGCCAAGCAGTAAACCCAGTGATGCCATTAAACCGGTTTCCAGAATAATCAGGCGGGCGAGCTTACCGGGTTTAAGTCCTAATGCCATTGTAATGCCAAACTCCCGCGTACGTTCCAGAACCGACATCAGCTGGGTATTCAAAACACTGAAGGCAACTAAGATGATGAGTATTCCGTACATAAACCAGGCGCTGGACATATCGGCCTGAATCGCCTGCAACAGACCCGGTTGCAACTCCATCCAGTTCAGCGCCAGCAGTTCCGGCTGGACTTTTATTTGCTGAATAATTTTCTGTTGCCATTGATTGACTTCAAAAAGATCCGGTACGTTTACGACAATGGCATGCCCCTGATTTTCCATAACGAACAATTGTTGAAAGTAAAGTAGTGGCATTTCAACCATACCACGATCAAGATCTGTTAATCCGGACTCATAAATTCCAGCAATCTTTACAATGCCGGCGGCAAAAGAACCGTCACGACCGCTGCCCAATAGAGTCAATTCATCACCGACTTTGACTTTTAGATTACGCGCCAGTACTTTACCGATAACAATTTCTTCGGCATACGGATCAGAGAGATAACGGCCTTCTTTTACCAGTCCCGGTATGGTTGAAACTTTAAATTCTGATTGGGGTTGCACACCGATAATCTGTATGCCGTATGAACGCTGTTCGCTGGAAGCCAACGCAAAAGCGGATGCGCGTGCACTCACAGCGTCACTGCCCAGCGCATGTTGAAGTTGCCCGGTTAACTGAATGATCTCCGGGATGCTATAACGGATTTTGGGATCGTCATTGTACAAATGATGTTGTACCTGGATATGCCCTGAAAAAGCATTTAAGGTGTTGTCAATCATCATTTTATAGGTCCCGAGTTGCAGCGAGATCATAAAAACCAGCAGCACATTGGAAAAAACCATGGCGCTGACCGTCAGCCAGGTGCGACGTTTATGTCGCCACAAATTGCGCCAGGCCAGTCTTAGGATAATGCTCACTGGCGCGGATTACGCAAGTTGGATTGAGTGAATATGTTGGCGGGCAAATCAATGTTGAATTCAATCGTATCGACGATCATTTCTGTCCATTCTTGTGGTGATTCCACTTCCCCCATTCGCATGGTTTTTGCAACCGTACGACCACCCATTGTTTCAATCGCTGTTGTTTTCATGACTTTTACCAGCACACCATCCTGATCCCAGAATTGTTCTTCGAGCACAACAAAATCGTCGCGTATGGTCCAGATCTCCTTACCCCAGACAACAGCAGCATCTTCATGTGGAACAGAAGTGATGACATAAACGTTATGACCATCCTGTTCAATCGTTTCAGTCAGAGTATGTGTGTAATCATCAATAATTTCGGTTGAACGACTGATGTCTTTATTAGAGAAATCGCTACCCATCCAGCTTTGCGCCATCATCGATGAGGGTATTTTGATTATCCGATTTACTTTGGGCGAAAAAGTCCACATGCTTTTGTTATCCAGCAGGGTGGCATTGCCGGCATCTTTTTTAGGTGCGGTAACCCGAACCAGCGATTGTTTGTCACCGGCAGTCCAGGCACGCATCGACATGGTACGTTCCCAGCCGGTTCGATGAATCGTCATGGTCATCTCGGAATAGGAAGTGGTGCCGCGCCAATGATCCATAGCGGATTGAATAAGAACAGATGCATCCAGTTGTTGTGCGGAGACAACATTAGTGATCAACAAGGCTACTAGTGCCAAAGCTCGCATATTTATTCCTAACTGATTGGTCACGCGGGCGATATAAGGTGCAGCTATTATAAACATGAAAATGTTGGTGAACATAAAAAAATCCGGGTAAACACCCGGACTTCAGCAACCACTGAAACGAAATTTCAGCTTCTGCGCAATGACCGTTCTATTCCTTGGGTCGACTGATGTGTTTATAGCTGACTCCCTCCATGAGATGTTCAAATTGCGGCTCCGCTACATGAATCAATTCTTCATGATCGCCGGACTCAAAATAGATATCCTCAAGTGACCTGAGATGTGTATCTGCGACTGTTTCCAGTCCATAGGCCGGGCCCACAGCCGGTACCGCGCCCATCGCGCAATCGGTGAAAACTTCGTTGAGTTCATATTCCTTGGCCAGATGCAAACGACGTCCCAGTTCCTGTTCGACTTCCTTTAGATCGAGTTCGCGACTGGCCGGCACTACAGCCAGTACATAGCCATATTCGTCCCTGAGCAGTATTCCTTTGGCAATTTCCTGACTATTGACATGCGCACTGCGCGCGGACTCCAGGCTGGAACCGGAAGGACGATGGTGAACAACCTGATAGTCGATATGCTTTTTGTTGAGATGACGATTGACAGTTTGAGCAATGGTCATGACGGAGTCCTCAATAACTAAACTCCCTTGAGTATAGTTCCCTCGCTGGAGAATTGAGATCGGCTTATGACATCTTCGAGCCGGTAGTGGTGTTGAAAATACGGGTTTTCGCCAGTAACAGGTAACAAATGACCGAGATTCCTGCTGAGCCAAAGACCATACACATCACCATAATCTGATAGCGAACCGCGATGAGTGGTGATACTCCGCTGAGTATCTGCCCGGTCATCATGCCCGGCAGTGATACCAGTCCGACCGCGAATAAACTGTTGAGCAGCGGAATCAGGGCGACCTGCAAGGATCGTTGCCTGGCAATTTCATAAGCAACGCCATTCCCGGTTTCCGATGAAAATCGTTCGGCAGACAGACTCACCGCATTCATGGCATTAGCGAAGATCATGCCTGCAATCGGGATCATAAACTGAGGCAAGAACCAGGGTTTCAGTGCAAGGACCCATTGGGTGACTAGTGCCAGCATGAAAAGGCAACCCACCGAAAGCGATAAGGTGATATGCAGATACAAGTGTCGATGCCGATTTTTTATCGGATGCAGGGCGATTGAACCGGAAATAAAAAACATCACACACAGAACAGCCACAACAACAAGTGAGTGCTCGGCTTCAAAAATATAGACCAGGATATAGCCGATCAGAACGAGCTGTAGCAGCATTCTGGCGACGGCGTAAACGGCATTCCAGCCATTCAAAGACCACTTGAACATATAGCCAATCACAATCAGGACGGGTACTACCATCAATATCAGATTGGGTATCGGAATGGTTTGAATGCTTGCGGACATAATGAGTCGGTTTCCAGTGGGAGTGAGATCAATGGAAATAGTCTGCGCAGGGCAGACCTTTATTAGCGAAGGGCAATAGTACATTGAAGCTAGGCGGTGGCGCCATTTTACGTAATGTCCTCGAATGCCTAGGCAGATCGGAAGAATAAGAATAAAAAGCCGAATTTTTATTGAGAAAGTAAATTATAAATATCCAGTAACATATTGAAATATAAATAAAATATGAAGTATGGTTATATCAGGGACTTTTATCACTTGCATGTCTAAATGATAATGAATATCATTTGAAAACTTGTTGAGCAAACCCGCACAACATTTAAAACAAGAATTTTAGGTTAGAGTGACTTGAGCAATATGGATACGTTGGTTCTGCAATCCACGCAATCCCTGTGGGATTTGCCGGCAGGTGAAAAATGTCAGGTGCAGGGTTTTCATCTGGAACTGGATGCAAGCTATTGCCTGCGCTTGCAGGAACTCGGATTCCACCCGGGCCAATCGGTGACCTGCATACTGGCGCCCAGTTTTGGCGCACCTAAATTGTACCGGGTACATAATTCGGTTTATTCGCTCGATGATCGAGTTGCTAAATTGATTGCAACCAGCATTGAGACCATTCAATGAATGAAGCTCTGATTATCGGCAGCCCCAACTCAGGCAAAAGTTTATTATTTAACCGCTTAACCGGACTCCAGCATAAAGTCGCTAATTTCCCGGGTATTACAGTTGATGTCAGTTCCGGCACCAGTTTACGAAATCCCGATTTAAAACTGGTTGATTTTCCGGGCGTTTATTCCTTGCATCCCATTTCGGAAGAAGAGCGAATAGCGGTTCGGGCTTTAAAGAAATCGCTGAAAACTGATCGACTTGAGTATGTGATTTGCCTGCTCGATGCAACACGCTTAGAAAAGGGATTGTATTTCGCTCTGCAACTTATACAGGCCTGTCAGCAACACAATAAGCCGGTGATTGTGCTGGCGAATATGTTTGATATATTGCATCGTCATTCGCTGAATATTGATACCGGTGCATTAAGTGAAGCTTTAGGCGTACCGGTAATAGCCATGTCAGCAAAAACCGGGCAGGGATTTGAAGAACTGCATAATGAGATGAGTGGGAGCATCGCTTCTTACCATAAGAACTATACAAAAAAGTTTCTGCAGGCAAGTGATTCTGAGCTCGTCGAAACGGCGCATCGCTTGGCGCATGAATTTGGTTTGAAAGGCGATTTACTGATTAAAGCCCAAGCGTCGTTGGACGCTTTTTTTCTGCATTCGTTTTTGGGTACCGCATCGTTTTTTTTGATTATGTATTTATTGTTCCAGTCCATTTTTACCTGGGCGGCACCGCTTATGGATCTTGTGGATACGGGCTTAAGCAGTATCGCCTCATTTGTATTACCGACTATCACCTCGTCCATCGTGCATGATTTCGTAAAGGATGCTTTGTTTGGCGGTTTTGGCGCCTTTCTGGTTTTTGTGCCACAGATTTTTGTTTTAACGCTGGTGGTCGGCATTCTTGAAGATTCCGGTTATATGGCCAGAGCGGCCGTCATATGTCATAAGCCGTTACGCTTTTTTGGGTTGACCGGCAAAAGTTTTATACCGATGTTATCCGGCGTAGCCTGCGCGATTCCAGGCATCTATGCTGCGCGCACCATTGAGTCACCGACCAAACGATGGCTGACGTATCTGGCGGTGCCGCTGATGCCGTGTTCCGCAAGATTACCGGTTTACGCACTGTTGATTGCTGCGTTTATTCCTGCCGAAAAAGTATGGGGTGGACTCTTTGGTTTGCAGGGTCTGGCTATGTTTGGCATCTATTTCTTTGGCATATTTTGCGGATTGCTGGTGACGGCATTTATGTCGAAGGCAAGACCTGATTTCCATAAAGACCAACCCTTTGTACTGGAAATGCCGCCTTATCGTTTTCCCTCATGGCACCCTTTGCTGCGACATTCGTGGAATCGCTCCAAGCATTTTGTAACCAAAGCAGGGCCGACCATTTTTATGGTTACTGTGGCAGTTTGGGTGTTGGGTTATTTTCCAAATCACGGTACTGATCTGTCGGGCTCATGGCTTGGAGGGCTGGGCAAGCTCATACAACCTTTATTTGAACCCTTGGGTTTAGACTGGAAATATGGTGTTGCGATATTGACATCATTTCTGGCACGCGAAGTGTTTGTCGGTACCCTGGGAACTCTATTCGGTATCGAAGGAGCAGTGGATGATGTTATGCCGCTGGCTGAGCAAATTCAGAATAGCGGTTTAATGCTCAGTTCCGGTATTGCATTACTGGTGTTCTTTGCATTAGCTTTACAGTGTTTTTCGACCCTGGTCATTCTTCAGAAAGAAACCGGTTCCTGGAAATTGCCGGTGCAGATGTTTTTTGCCTATAGCGTATTTGCTTATCTTGCTGCATGGATAAGCTATCAATCAATACAGTTTTTTATGATTTCATAATCGAACAAGATGACTACACCGTAAACGGTATAGATAGACCACACGGGCAAATCGGGCTAATATTCAAATCTTGTTTAATGATTGCGTGACGGCTCTGAAGAGAAATGATGAAATTCCTGGTTCTGAGTATTTCCTTTTTGTTGTGTGGCTGTCTCGGATATCCAGATACAGTCAGGCCGGTAAAAGAATTTGAGTTGGAACGATATCTTGGAAAATGGTACGAAATCGCCAGATTTGATCACTCGTTTGAACGAGGCCTTGAATCTATAACTGCGGATTATAGTGTTCGCGAAGACGGTGGCTTGAGTGTGAGAAATTGCGGATATTCGGTCGATAAAGGAAAATGGAGAGAATCAAATGGCAAAGCCTATTTTGTGGAGGACGAAAACACGGGATATTTAAAGGTGTCATTTTTTGGTCCATTTTATGGTTCATATGTTATTTTTGAGATAGATAAAGCAGAATACAAATATGCTTTTGTAACGAGCTCAAGTCGATCATATGTTTGGTTTCTGGCGCGGACCCCAACGGTATCTCAAGAACAAAAAAATAAGTTTAAAGAAACGATAAAGGAGAAGGGCTTTGAGCCGGATAATTTAATCTGGGTTAACCATGACACAACAACCAGGACTCGCGATTTATAACATATCGAAAAAGAAAGAGAATGAATTTAATCATCAGAAATGAAATTAAAAGCGACTACAAGATAGTAGAAGAGATGACCAGAGAAGCATTCTGGAACCTGCATATGCCGGGATGCGATGAACACTATGTTGTACATCTCATGAGAGATCATCCTGATTTTGTGCCTGAAATGGCATACGTTGCTGAAGTTGATAATAAGATTGTTGGCAATATAATGTATACAAAATCATTTGTGTTGGATGAAAACAACAATAGAATAGATACACTTACATTTGGTCCGATATGTGTTTTGCCTGAATATCAGAGACAAGGGATCGGAACCAGTTTAATTAATCATACAAAAAAGATTGCTATTCAAAATAAAACAAAAGCAATTATAATACTTGGGCATCCACATAATTATTGCAAGCATGGCTTTAAGAACTGCATTGATTATGGGATCAGTGACAGTGATGGGAGGTATCCATACGGACAGTTAGTGCTTGAACTGGAAAAAAGTGTATTTGAAGGTAAAGCGTGGAAATTTCATTTTAGTTCGGTGTACGAGTTAGACGAAAATCGTGTGAGTGAATTCGACAAACAGTTTTGTCGCAAAGAAAAAGAGTATAAATATTCGCAAGAAGAATATCGTATCGCGGTTCGCGCATATCTAGAAAACCCGCAATAATGGATAGCAGCAGGTTATAATCCGGCATGTACAAAATCGGCTTTGTTTATCTCGGCAGGGAGCATGATGAATATGGGGATATTTTGCGAGCTTTGCGCTTGCGCAATATTGATGGAGAGTTAATACACCTGGACGACGCTCACAATGTTGAGTGGTCAGAGTATGACCTGGTCACCGTGCGCAATTGTCGAGGAATACATCTTGACCCGCATTTTGTTGACAAAGTTCGCGGTTTGCAAGAGCGACTGAATGCCATTAAGGGGAAAACGATTTCCATATACAATCCCTTAAGCGTGATTCCCGCGGCTGTTGATAAATATCGCTATCTTCGAGAGCTTGAACAGCAGGGTGTTGAGACTGTGCCGACCTACTGGCTGGCGCAGCATGAAACCCTCTCACTCGAACAAATCATGTTGGAAACAGGCTGGAATAAGATTGTTGTTAAACCCACGATATCCACTTTGTGCTGGCGTTCTTATTGTATTGAGAAGCAGGGTGATGAATACGTGATAGTGGAGCCACAAACGATTCGTCCAAAACCCATTTCGCAGGAAGCGGATTCCAAAACAGAATTTGATGCGATGATAAATAACGATGATCTCCCGTATCACGAACGAATTTTTAACGGCTTGTTAAAAACCGGCAATGTCTGTGTACAGAAATTTTTACCGACAATTTTAAATCAGGGCGAAACTTCATTTGTTTTTCTGGGTGGTAAATTCAGTCATGCTATTCATAAGCAAGTCAAAGAAGGTGATGGCTGGGTCGCGCATGAAGTTTACGGTGGTACCAATACGGCAAAGATAGCATCAGGCCAAGAAATAGCCTGGGCAGAGAATATTTATAAAAAAGTAACCGATCTCTATGGTGATTTGCTTTATGGAAGGGTTGATGGCATTCCCGATGATGGTGGAACGCTCAAATTACTGGAATGCGAATTGGTTGTTCCAAGATTGTTTTTGAAAGAAGCTAATGCAATAGATCGTTATGCAGATGAGATTCTGAGAATTCTAGAGAACAAAAAAACGCGGCGACATTGAGTGTCGCCGCGTTTCTTAAGTAGCTACTATCGTTGTACTCGAGCTGATCCACCCTTAGCGAAAGCTTCCACTTCCGGTAACTTGGCCATCGTGGTATCACCAGGGAACGTTGTTAATAAGGCACCGTGTGCCCAACCCAGTCGAATAGTATCATCTAAACTGCGTCCATCAAGGAAGCCGTAAATCAGGCCGGTAGCAAAACCGTCACCACCGCCGATTCTGTCGATGACACCGAGTTCACGGATAGGTGCTGTGGCTGTTTCGCCCTTACACCAGGTTACTGCACTCCATTGATGGCGGTTGGTGGTTTCCACCTCACGCAGCGTCGTCGCAGCGGCCTGGATGTTGGGAAATTGAGCAGTAACTTCTTTGATCATACCGAAGAACGCATCGGTATTGAGCTTGGAAGCTTTTTCAACATCCTGACCCTTGATACCCAAACCAAGCTGCATGTCTTCTTCATTGCCCAGCAATACGTCGACATATTTGGTGATTTCACGGAAGGTCTTTTGTGCCGCTTGCAGTCCACCTTTTGGCGCCCACAATTTCGGACGATAGTTCAAATCAAAAGAAGTGACAACGCCGTGTTTCTTGGCGGCTTTCATCGCTTCAATGATTAAACCGCCTGTTGTGTTCGAAAGTGCGGCATAAATACCACCGGAATGGAACCAGCGAACGCCCTGACCAAAAATCTCATCCCAGTCAAAATCGCCGGCCTTGAGCATGCCGCCGGCTTCATTGGCACGGTTATAAAAAACAACCGGAGGACGGACACCCATGCCTCGATCGCTATAGACTGTGGCGATATTGGGACCATCAACCCCATTATGTTCAAAGCGTTTGAAAATAGGCTTGACACCCATTTCTCTGATTCTGGTTTCAACCAGTTCGCCAATTCCATAATTCACCATTGCGCTGACAATAGCGGTTCTCATACCAAAACAATCGGAAAGACCGGAGGCAACATTGTATTCGCCACCCGACACATGGATATCGACTGAACGGGCTTTACGAAAAGGAATGATTCCCGGATCAAGGCGATGCACCAGCGAACCCAATGATACGAGATCGAGTTGGCTGTCTTCTTTACTGCGTATTTCAAGTAAACTCATTTTCGCCCCCAATTAAACGTTGTACGTTGTGGATACGGTGTCGCCACCTCTACCGGTCCAGTTAGTGTGGAAGAACTCACCGGCAGGTTTGTCGAGACGCTCATAAGTATGTGCACCGAAATAGTCGCGTTGAGCCTGCAACAAGTTGGCTGGCAGAACAGGGCTGCGATAACCATCATAATACGCCAGGGCTGAACAGAAAGCTGGAACGGGGATACCATATTCTACTGCTGTGGCAATCACTTTTCTCCAACCGGCCTGGCTCTTTTCAATAGCCTTCTTGAAATAGTCATCCAGAAGCAGGTTCTGCAGGTCAGGCTTATTATCGAAAGCTTCTTTGATGTTACCCAGGAACTGCGCACGAATAATACAACCGCCACGCCACATCAACGCGATATCGCCATAGTTTAAGTCCCAATTTTGTTCGGTGGCAGCTGCACGCATCAGTTGGTAACCCTGAGCATAGGAGCAGATTTTTGATGCAAACAGTGCCTGCCGCAGTTGCTCAAGAAAAGCCTTTTTGTCGCCAGTGAACTTTGTGTTGGGTCCGCTCAATTTTTTCGCTGCGCTCAGGCGTTCATCTTTGATGGCGCTCATGGCACGGGCAAATACCGCTTCTACAATCGTCGGGGCCGGGACGCCAAAGTCGAGCGCAGCCAAAGAGGTCCAACGCCCCGTGCCTTTCTGGCCGGCCTTATCCACGATCACGTCAACCATAGGTTTGCCGGTTTCATCATCAACCTTGGCCAGAATGTCACGGGTAATTTCGATAAGGTAACTGTCCAGTTCGCCCTTATTCCACTCGCCAAATGTCTTTGAAATTTCCGCAGGTTCCATGCCCAGGGCATTGCGCATGATTGAATAGGCTTCGCAGATCATCTGCATATCACCGTATTCGATACCGTTGTGTACCATTTTTACAAAATGACCGGCACCGTCGTTACCCAACCACTCGCAACAGGGAGAACCATCGGCAACTTTGGCTGAAACTGACTGGAAGATTTCTTTAACGTGGGGCCATGCTGCTGCGGAACCCCCCGGCATAATCGAAGGACCTTTTAATGCGCCTTCTTCACCGCCGGATACACCTGTTCCGATAAAGAGTAAGCCTTTGCTTTCGACGTATTTAGTACGACGAATACTGTCCGGGTAGTGCGAATTACCACCGTCGATGATGATATCGCCTTTCTCAAGATGCGGAATAACGAGTTCGATAAAATCATCCACTGCCTTTCCAGCTTTTACCAGCAGGAATATTTTACGAGGCTTTTCGAGGTTAGCAACCAGCTCTTCAATACTGTGACAGCCAACGATGTTTTTGCCTTTAGCGCGCGCGTTCATAAAGTCGTCAACTTTACTGACGGTGCGGTTAAACACAGCCACCTTGAAATCATGACTTTCCATATTTAAAACAAGGTTCTCACCCATTACCGCCAAGCCAATCAGGCCGATATCACATTTCTTTTCTGTAGTATTCATGGAATCTCCAATAAGTCTTATCTTCAAATCAGGCAAATATTATTTGCCACAGCTAATTACTTCTAATCAAGTCAACCCGTCAGTTCCATGGAACTGACTGCGTTAGCATAATTAAAATTTGGTTTTAACCGATAAACACAGCTTTGATATGACGCTCCCAAAGGTTTTCGGTTACGTTACGAGCGACGTCAGTCTCGAATTCTTTCAACGCGTTGTAATAGCGATCACCCATCTGCGCCGCAACTTTGTAGCCGACATGAAGCAATTGGCGAAGATGCAGATTATAGAGGGGATCGGACTGATTATGACGTAACGCACGGGCGTACTCTTCACCTGTCCAGCCATTGACTGTATCAGCCGTTGGCAGTTTAGCGTAATCAATATCGATAACGGTTGCGTATGGTTTGCACAAAGCTTCCTTGTTTTCCAGCGCCTTGGCATAGACTTCCTTGGCAATCACAAGACCTTCGCCTCCGGCTTCAGCCAGACCAATGAGCTCTTCAAGCCAGGTGGTGCCGGCAGTCTTTAAGTGCAGACCGGCGCCGGTACGCTTTAATGCTTTATTGATAGCGCCGTATATTGAAAACTTATCGGAACCGGAATGGACGCTCAGCTTCAGGTTATCAGGCAGATTGAATTCGGAAATCGCAAAGGCGATGGCTGCCAGGTCGTCATTAAATTCTTTTTCAAACTGTGCTACATTACCAATGTAATCGACACCTTTATTAAAACGGCCGGTGAATTTTGGAGCAACAGTCTGTGCCGGAATGCCTTCATCTGAAATTGCAGCCAGAATAAAAAACATTTCCAACGGCGTTTGCGGTCTTTCGGTTTCATCCATTGATACTTCGGGGATGATGTCAGACCCTTTTTTCTCAATAATATGACGATAGATCAGACCGGCTTTTTGCACGGCCTTCAGAAATGTTTTAGCAATGTCTTCAACCATTTCTTTGGTCACTTTAAAAGTGCCGGCACCCGGTATTTCCAGATTGCCAATATACTTACTGTGACGATCAACAAACGCGGCTATATCCGAATCAGAGGCCGCTTCGCCGATATCGTCAGCAACGTCGAGCGTAAAAAAGTCGCTGCACTGAATAAAGCGATCAACCGTTGAAAGATTAATATGGTCGGCATCGACACGGTAATTGGCTTTCCAGCCGAGTTTCTTAACAGCGGCATCTGCCTCTTCACGAAGACTGAGTGGCTCAGTACCGACAATTTCGTGCTCGCGATTGGATTTATTCCATACGGGGGTAATATCGACACCTACTTCTTTGGCATTTATAAGCGCTTGCAGTTGCGCAACACCTTGATGAAGAAAGCGATCACCGATTCCCATACTGAACTTTTCGAGTTTCATAATACGTCCTATATCAAATTAAATTGTCATTGCGGCGTAACCACCGTCAATGATGATTTCTGCGCCGGTAATAAAGGAGCTTGCGTTATTGGAAGCAAGTAATAAGGTCGCAGCGCCGAGTTCTTTTGACTCCCCAAATCGTTTCATAGGCGTATGGCCCATAATTTGATCCACCCGTTCCGGGGTCAGCACCTTGCGGTTCTGTTCGGCAGGGAAGAAGCCGGGCACCACGATATTGACGCGTATGTTCTTGGTGGCCCATTCGCGAGCCAGATTCTTGGATATATTGTGTATCGCCGCCTTGGTCATGGAATAGGTGAATACTCGTGACAACGGCGTTACACCAGACATCGAACCCATATTGATAATGGAAGCAGCTATATTGTTGTCGATGAAATACTTGCCAAAGACCTGGCAGGCAAGAACAGTCGCTTTAACATTGACCTTAAAAATGCGATCGTATTCATCTTCAGGGATTTCCAGGAATGGGGTCGCTGAGTTGATGCCGGCGCCGTTGATCAGTATGTCGCATTTCCCTGATCGTTTGACGACCTCAGCCAGCAGCTTTTGCAGGACATCGCGTGATGTGACGTCAGCAACAATAAAGTAGCCTTTTCCACCCGCAGCCTCGATTTTCTTAAGCCGTAGATCGGCTTTTTCCTGATCAAAATCAAGGCCGACCAGAACCACTTCAGCGCCTGCCAGAGCGAGAGCCTCGGCCATGGCACCGCAAAGCTCACCGGCACCACCGACCACAACCGCAGTTTTTCCCTTTAATGAGAACATTTCTTCAATGTAGGACATGTTTTTACCTTGTGTAGAGGGTTGGTTGTATTAATCAAATCAATATGCATCACACGCCAGGATGCATCAGCAACCAATGGCTAGGGGGTCATGTTCTGTTAGATATGCGTCATACAAAAAACGGAGCGTCTTAGAGGGAGCTGAACGCCTTAAAAAAGCCGTCTACTCAGTTGTGGACCCCCCGAACAGCGCATCAAATTCCTTAGTTCGATTTCGGTACTTCCAGAATGACACCGGTTACCCTGCTTTTTTACCATGATGGGGTAGATCTTGCAAACGGTGATTTCCGTAGTTCTGATTCGGCTTGGCCTCGGTCTAAAGCCCTGTTTGTAGGTATGAGCAAATTGAGGTTATTTGCTGTCGAAACGGGTTTTCGAAGCACTGCAGGTTGCTCAAAACGGCTCTACTCCGGCCAAGAGTCGATGCGCGCAATAAAACATGATAACGTTGCCTTGTTTGGACCTGCCTGGTCCTGCTTTGTCGGCGAAATGGTAACAGAATGCCGCTGGAAGCAGGACGAGAGCGGGAATTACTCTAAATACCAAGCCAAAGTCGACTTAAATAACCCTTGGTTTTAGTCAAATATCGATGCAACTCAAACGATTGGACCTTGGTGCCAAAGAAAACACCGGACGAGTAAAAAATATGATTTATTACGAAACAGGTTCGCCCGAAACGGCGCTTTCAGCAGATGATTTGAAAAACGGATTGTATGCTGCCTTTAAAAAACTTGGCGATAAACAGAAAGTTCTGGTAATCCCGCCTGATTATACGCGGCTGCCATCTCGTTCCGGTGAATTAACGGAATTTTGCTGGGAGTATTTTGGCGACAAGCTGACCGATATCTTGCCCGCTTTAGGTACGCATACTCCGATGACCGAAGATCAGATCAGTCATATGTTCGGAGATACACCGCGAGATCTCTTTAGAGATCATGACTGGCGCAACGACGTCGTAACCTTGGGTACAGTACCGGCTGAGTTCGTGAAAGAGGTTTCAGAAGGCGCTTGTGATTACACTTGGCCGGCGCAGGTTAATAAATTACTGATTGAAGGTGACTTTGACCTTATTTTATCTATCGGCCAGGTTGTGCCGCATGAAGTTGTCGGAATGGCCAATTACAATAAAAATATTTTTGTGGGTACGGGCGGTTCAGAAGGCATTAATAAGAGTCATTACATTGGTGCTGCCTATGGCATGGAAAAAATGATGGGCCATGCTGATACGCCGGTTCGTAAAGTTTTCAACTACGCTTCTGAAAACTTTGCAAATCATCTGCCGATTGTTTACGTGCAGACAGTCGTAGGCCTGAATAAAAAAGGAAGCTTGCAAACATACGGTCTTTTTATCGGTGACGATTTCAGCGTGTTTGATAAAGCGGCAAGATTATCACTGCAAGTTAATTTTGAAATGCTGGATAAGCCGTTAAAGAAAGTAATCGTTTGGCTCGATCCAACTGAATTCAAGAGTACATGGTTAGGAAATAAGAGTGTCTATCGAACGCGAATGGCGTTGGCAGACGGCGGCGAACTGATTGTTTTAGCTCCTGCTCTGGTCGAGTTCGGTGAGGATAAACAAATTGACAAGCTGATCAGAAAGTACGGTTATTTTGGAACCCCGCAAACATTAAAAGCTGTCGAAAAAAATGAGGACTTGCAAAACAATCTTGGCGCAGCGGCCCATTTAATTCATGGTTCTTCCGAGGGACGTTTCAGCATTACTTACTGCCCGGGTAAAGGAAAGGACAACCTATCAAAGCACGAAATCGAGAGTGTTGGTTTTAAATACGCCGATTTGGATGAGATGACGGCTAGATATAATCCTCAAAAATTAAAAGATGGCTATAACACCATGGCCGATGGAGAGGAAATTTTTTACATCTCCAACCCGGCATTGGGTTTGTGGGCGTTTAAGGATAGATTCAAATACTGATTTTCAGTAAAAAATATTAATAAAAAAATGAAGATCATTATTGATAACAAGATACCTTATATCAGAGGTGCGTTGGAGCCCTTTGCTGAAGTGGTTTACCTGCCGGGAAAGTCAACCACAGCCGACGTTGTTAAAGACGCCGATGCGCTCGTAACGAGAACCAGAACCATCTGTAATAAAGAGATACTCGAGGGTTCGAAAGTTAAATTTATTGCAACAGCAACAATTGGTTTTGATCATATCGACACAAATTATTGTAAAGAAGCCGGTATTGCATGGACCAATGCGCCGGGTTGCAATGCGGAAAGCGTTAACCAGTATATTTCATCGGCTTTATTTTCGTATTCACTACGAAAAACTTTTCAATTAAAAGGTAAAACTATTGGAATTGTCGGCGTAGGACAGGTGGGTTCCAGAATTGCAAAAACCTGCAAGATTCTGGGAATGAATGTGCTTTTAAACGACCCACCCAGAGAGAGAACAGAGGGTCCGTCGCAATTCGTTTCACTGCAAGCTATTCAGGATCAAGCCGACATTATTACTTTTCATGTTCCGCTGAATATGGAGGGCGTTGACTGCACCTATCACATGGCCGACAAGCAATTCCTGCGAAATTTAAAAAACAAACCGCTGATTATCAACTCATGTCGAGGCGAAGTATTTGATACCAATGCTGTTAAAAATGCATTGGATGCAGGTTATATCTCGGGCTTAATGATCGATTGCTGGGAAAACGAACCCGAAATTGATTTGGAACTCCTGGATAAGGTCGATTACGGTACGCCCCATATTGCGGGTTACTCCAAGGATGGTAAAGCAAATGGCACGACCATGAGTGTTCGTGCGATAAGTCGATTTTTTGGTCTTGGCATTGACGAATGGGAACCAACTGGAGTTGATTTACCGGAGAACCCAGTCATTGAACTGGACGGAAACAATAAAGACGAAGAATCGATTCTGGCAGATGCAATTCTTTCCACTTATAAAATTGAAAGGGATGACAAGGTATTACGTGATAATACAAACCTGTTTGAGAAATTGAGAGGCGATTATCCGGTAAGAAGGGAGTTTGATTCCTATTCGATCAAGGCAACCCATGCTCAACCAACCGTTCTGGAAAAACTGAAAAAATTGGGTTTTCGGGAAATGAAAGTCTAGCTTAAACCGCCAGCGAAAAATGCGAGCTGTCCGCTTTTAGATACTGATCAAATGCCGCGCAGACAGTACGAACATAAGGTCGCCCATTATTCGTTATCAATAGGACGGTATCGTCAAGACTTACAAGGCCGGCATCAAAGAATGGTGCCAGTTTAGTCAGTTCGGATTCAAAACCGGTATCGAGCGAATATTGATTGGCCACTTGCTTTAAATCAACATTATAGAAGCACATTAATTCCGAAATAATGGTACGTCGCATTTTATCCTGTTGACTAATGGCAATGCCGCGATGCGCAATCGCTGTATTCTCCTGCAGGGCTTTTTTGTAGTCCTGCAACTTTAGCGTATTTTGTATATAACCTTGAGATAAAGAACTGATTGACGAAAGACCAAAACCAATCAGTGTTTCTGCTTGATCCGATGTGTAACCCTGAAAATTTCGCCGTAGGGTTCGCGCATGAAGTGATTTTGTCAGTTCGTCATCGTGCCTGGCAAAATGATCGATGCCAATGGTTTCATAACCATTTTCGGTAAAAACCTTTTTCATGGCATTAAACATCTGCAATCTTTGCGTCGGATCGGCCATGGGAAATTCATCCAGCACACATTGATGTTTTCGCATCCAGGGTACGTGTGCATAGCCAAATACCGCAAGACGATCCGCTGCCAGGGTGAGCGCCTGTTGTGCCGTATTAATAACTGAATCGATAGTTTGAAGAGGTAAGCCATACATCAAATCGAGATTAATTTTATTGATGCCCGAGTCACGCAGTTTGTTGGTGACTATTTCAACCAGTGAATAGGGTTGGATTCGATTAACGGCTTCTTGCACCGGCAGAGAAAAATCCTGTACGCCCAGACTGGCACGTGTTACACCTGATGCAACAAAAGCCCGTATCTTGCTGTCGTCAATGGTGCGAGGGTCGATTTCAACAGCGATTTCGGCGTTAGCATCAAAAGAGTATTTTTCCCGTATGAACGCCAGTAGCCTGGTGAAATCCTTTGCACTCAAAGTTGTGGGCGATCCGCCACCCATATGTAAATGGCTGACCCGCAAGTTTCCGGTAATCGAATGAACCCATTCGATTTCCTGAATCAGTAAATCCAGATACTTTGCAACCGGTTCATATCGGTGTGTGATGGAAGTGAAACAACCGCAGAACCAGCAAAGCTGATCGCAATAGGGAATATGTATATAAAGGGAAACGGGTAGATCTTTATTGATTTCAGTCAGCCAGTTTTGTTGTGTTTCAGGGGGTAGGCCGGCAAATTCAGTCGCAGGTGGATAACTGGTATAACGAGGGACCCGTTGGGACTGTAAACGTTGATCCAGATCCTGGGTGGTAATCGATGTCGTTCCTTTATTCATACTCGTGTAAGCAGAGTCAAAGGTTAAGGTGCTAGTCGTACGATTTGCCACTGACCGCTGTCATCGGAGCTGTATTGAAAGCGGTCATGCAAGCGATTTTCTCTGCCTTGCCAGAATTCAATTTGCTTGTGTCTGACACGAAAGCCACCCCAGAATGAAGGTAACGGCACTTTTCCCTCAATGAATTTGCGTTTCATATTATCAAAGGCTTGCTCCAGCAAGGCACGTGAACCAATCGGGTGGCTTTGGTGTGAAGCCCAGGCTGCCAGTTGACTGTCGCGCGGCCGGGTAACAAAGTATTTCATTACCTCTACGCTTGAAAGCCTCTCGGCAGTGCCTTGAACAATGACCTGCCGGTTCATGGTTAACCAGGCAAATAAGAGACTCACGTGAGGATTGCCGGCAATTTCCTGTGCTTTGCGGCTATCGAGGTTGGTATAGAAAACGAAACCGTTGGTATCGATGTGCTTAAGCAACACCACACGCTGCGATGCCTGTCCCTGCGCAGACACTGTCGCCAGGGTCATGGCGGTTGAATCGACCACTCCGGCATCGCAGGCTTGTTGCATCCACACTGTGAACTGCTCTATGGGGTCCGCTAACAGATCTTTGCGTGATAAACCCCGGCCTACGTACTCACGCCGAATATCTTCAAGTTTCATTCAGTTTGCGGAAAATCAGGGTTGCATTAGTGCCACCGAAACCAAAACTGTTAGACATGACGGTTCTGAGGCCGGCATTTTCTATGGTTTTTTGTGGGATTGGAATACCCTCTGCTTCCGGGTCAAAATTCTCGATATTGGCTGATCCTGCAATAAAATCATGTTCGAGCATAAGGAGGCTGTAAATGGCTTCCTGCACACCGGCAGCACCTAATGAATGTCCCGTCAACGATTTGGTCGAGGTCATGCGAGGACAGTCTGCAGAGAAGACCTGTTTGAGAGCTCTTAGCTCGGCAGAATCACCTGCCGGTGTACTGGTTCCATGCGCATTGATGTAGTCAATCTTGCTGTCCAGTGAGGACAAGGCTTGTTGCATGCAGCGTGCAGCGCCTTCGCCGGAGGGTGCAACCATGTCATAGCCGTCTGAAGTTGCGCCGTAGCCAACCAGTTCAGCGTAGATCGTCGCGCCGCGTTGACGTGCGTGCTCAAGCTCTTCCAGCACCAAAACACCACCCCCGCCGGCGATAACAAAACCATCCCGGTTCGCGTCAAAGGCGCGTGATGCATGCGTTGGGTCGTCGTTTCGAACCGAAGATAGAGCACCCATGGCATCAAACAGCACCGTCAGGCTCCAGTGCTCTTCCTCGCCGCCACCGGCAAACATAAGATCCTGCTTGTTCAGCTGGATCTGCTCCATCGCAGCGCCAATACAATGAGCACTGGTCGCACAGGCAGAAGTAATGGAGTAATTTACGCCCTTGATTTTATAGAAGGTTGACAAACAGGCTGATGTCGTACTGCTCATTGATCTGGGTACCCGATACGGTCCAACCTTACGGATACCACGCGTGCGTAATATGTCCGCGGATTCGATAATATTGAGGTTGGACCCGCCACCGGAACCCGTTATCAGGCCGGTGCGAACATTTGATACCCGTTTTTCATCGAGCCCGGCATCAGCAATGGCATCCCGCATGGCAATATAGTTAAAGGCGGCGGCATTACCCATCATGCGCAAATGCTTGCGATCGATCTGTTCCGCCAAGTCCAGATCAACCGACCCGGAAACCTGGCTGCGCAGACCCATGTCGCAGTATTCCTGATTAAAACGAATGCCGGAACGGCTGCTGCGTAAGCTTTCCGTTACGCTTTCTTTGTTGTTACCCAGGCATGAAACGATGCCCAGTCCGGTAATGACCACTCTTCTCATAATCTTCGATGAATGCTTTTTATAACAGTTAAATGGTTATTGAGGATTGGTGAACAGGCCGACTTTCAGATCCTTCGCATTATAGATCATTTCACCGTCAACCAGCGTTTCAGCGTCTGCTGTGGCCAGTTTCAGCTTCTGCATGATCAGGCGCTTGATATCGACGCGATACTCCACCTTTTTGGCAGTTGGCAAAACTTGCCCCTTAAACTTGATTTCACCGGCTCCCAGAGCGCGTCCGTAGCCTTCACCGCCGGCCCAGCCAAGGAAGAAGCCAATCAATTGCCACATAGCGTCCAGACCAAGACAACCGGGCATGACCGGATCGCTTTTAAAATGACACTTAAAGAACCATAAATCAGGGTTAATATCGAGTTCCGCGACGACCTGGCCAAGACCATACTTACCACCATTATCATTAATCAGGGAAATGCGATCAAACATCAGCATATTGGGTGCCGGTAAGCGTGGGCCACCGGGTCCAAATAACTCGCCATCACCACATCGCAATATGTCCTGGTAGTCGAATGAATTTTTTTGTTTTGCTTGCATAATTGCGCTCATGTTAATCCTGCACGGTTTGAAAGTATGTTGGTTAAGGGCGAAGTCGTTAAAACGACAGTGGTACCGGCAAAACGATCACTAATGGGTCGAATTGCCATACAATTCGAGGGTTTTTGACGGATCCAGTGCGACATTATCCACAGGATCTGTCAACTGGCAAGCTGGATTGGGTAACAATGCCGGAATAGCCTTAATGCGCAATTATTTAGTGATCTGTGGTGCTGGGAATCCCCAGACAAACACCAATAACTTGCAATAACCATTAATTTATGACGACTATTAGGCAAATTCTGAAAAAAGCACGATGGCAGGTTTGCGATGCGGTAGGAGAGAGCTTATAAACTACTTATTCCAGATGTACGCGAGCCGCCCCGGGACCGCAACCGGAGCGGCGTCGCAAAGAGTGGCGTTTCCCCGGAAGCTCCGTCTGAGAGGGAGTGTTGTCGGCTAAACAATAACGGTTTCCGGCTCTGCCGCTCAACTCTGCCGAGAGATTAGTCAGCAAGAGGCTGTTTCGTCTTGACCTAAGTCAAATGGTTGCGATTTCGCTGCCAATTAAATAAGAACTGAATGAATGTTCAAGAAAAAAGATCTGAACCAAACCACATAAGAGCGACAAAAATATGCCATGGGAAAAATCATTCGATGTAAATGAGACACTGGATGCAGCCATGCAGGTATTCTGGCAGCAAGGCTATCAACGTACATCCATGCAGGACCTGATTAAGAGCATGGGTATCAATCCGGGTAGCATTTATGGCACTTTTGGTAACAAGCGTGATTTATTTATGGGGGTATTGCGCCACTATCAACAGCAATTGACCAACTGGTTCGCGGGGTTGATAGATGGTAAATCGCCTAAAAACGCAATATTGGCGGTATTTGAAAGCATACTCGAAGAGGAATTGGATAATCCGGGTCATTGCCCGGGCTGTCTGCTGGTGAATACAGCACTGGAAGTTGCCCCGCACGACGAAGAAATTTCGCAACTTGTGCAAGAAGGATTCAACGGGCTGCGAACATTCTATAAGGACAGTATTATTAAGGGCCAAAGCCGGGGTGAGATTAACACGGTACTTGATGCAAATATCGTTGCTGACAGTCTGGTCGCTTTTACACTTGGCTTACGTGTGGTGATGCGATTACCGTCTAGAGAAAATGAAATCAAGAATGCTATCAAGCAGGTTGAGATGATACTCGAATAGCGGCAATTGCACTCATTTTGTGCTTTCGTGCACCATTTTTATAGACGATCTTCTGAATTGAGCTCTTTATCTGCCTTTCGAACGTGCTGTAGCCGTCTCAACAGGTTGGCACACTTTGTGTTACTCAATAATCGAAAACGAAGGAAATATGAAAACGCAGTGGATAATCTGCTTCAATATCAACGGTAAAAAAGGAGAGTCACTTATTGAAAGATGAATGGTCGTAGCGTCTGACACTGCAAGTTTCTGTCCCCCCTTGCTTGCAGTGCAGACGCGACTTGTTCAGTCAGTTTTTGTTTTAAGTTGATGAGTCAGAAATAGAGAAGCGGCAAAGAGTAATACTGCGCAGCCCTGATGCAGTGAAGCGAGCGCGACCGGCACAACGTAAACCAGGGTAGCGATGCCAAGGCTGATTTGAACAAACAGCATTACGGCGAGTATCAGCGCGGTAATAGTTACACCACGATTTATTTTTAAGCGGTAAGTTAAAAAAGACAGGGTTGCTGCGAGTATCAATATGAGATAGGCCAGAATACGGTGATTGAATTGCACCGTAATAATATTTTCAAACAGATTTCGCCATAGCGGCTGCAATGTAAATAAACCGTCCGGCACAAATTCACCTGCCATCAATGGGAAGGTGTTGTAAGTAAAGCCGGCGTGAGTACCGGCGACAAGCGCACCCGATAAAAACATAAATAAAATAATGCTGGTTACGGAAACCGAAAAGCGGTACAGACCTCTGCTGGTATTGGTCTCTCCGGAAAATTTCGGTTTAGAAAGCAATCCAAAGGCAATCCAGAGAATATAAGCGTAAATAATAATAGCGGTGACGAGGTGCGCCGACAATCGGTATGGGCTGACGCGTGGTTCGTTAATTAAACCGCTTTTAACCATATACCAACCCAGCAGACCCTGCAGACCGCCAATGACAAATATCAAAGTAAGTTTTGCGAGCAGAGGTTTTGAAAGTTGGCCTTTAATCCAGAAGTAAAGGAATGGAACCAGAAAAATAATCCCGATCAATCGACCCAAAAGACGGTGAAAATATTCAAAATAAAAAATAGTTTTAAATTCCGTCAACGACATACCTGAATTCATTTTCAGGTACTCGGGGAAAGCCTTGTATTTTTCAAAGGTTAGCTGCCAGTCAGAGTCATTTAATGGTGGTATAACGCCCAATAGTGGTTTCCACTCTACCATCGACAAACCGGAATGGGTTAGTCGTGTGATACCGCCCAGCATTATCATTATGAAAATGCTCGCGGCACAAATGAAAAGCCAGATCGCGATTTGTCGGTTGTGTTTTTCGATTTGAATCATAACCGGCTTAAAATAGCAGGAAATTCTATTGTTTGCTAATATTCGGCCCACTCATGAATATTTTTAGTCAAACCAAACGTATTGCTGGCTTTGCCGCCAGAAAGATTCCGTTTCCGATACAGAAACAGTTTTTCGAAAGAGGCGCCCAACAGATATTCAAAGAGCCTTTGCAACAAGGCGAGCTGGATTTTCTGGAACAACATAAGATTAAGATATCGATACTGGATATGGGAATCAGCTGGGTGGCCGGTCTGCAATCAGGCCGTCTCACTCTATACCCGGTTGATAGCCATGCAGACGCGCATATATCCGGAAACGCTGATGAATTTGTGTTGCTGGTGACCGGGCAGGAAGACCCTGATACGCTGTTTTTTCAGCGCCGCTTGAATATTGAAGGCAGCACTGAAATCAGCCTGTCAGTTAAAAATGTAATGGATAGTATCGGTCCGCTTGTTTTACCAGTCCCGTTACAAAAGTTGTTGTTACGGTTGGTCTTAATTTCAAAAAACTATTCCGCTGCAGCGACCCATTCCAGACCGCTTTGACCGAACCAGTAACCATTACAGAATCCGGATTCCGCGTAGTTCACCACTTCATCATTTTGAATATTCGCATACAGGTCATTAATAATGTCTGAGGTGTTTTCTGCTTGTGGGCTGATGCGCATCACATCGACGCCGATTCGTTTCATTTCCCGCCACTGCGAACGCAGGTCATAACAATCACCGGATTGAGTTTGTATGCCATTAATAGTAAACAGAGACCGCTGTTCCTGAGATTCCAGCAGCAATCCGTCCGGATAGTTCAGACATTTTAGCTGGCAGCGGTCTTTTGGCAGATCGTGTGCACGCGCGGTAAAGCAACGAGCGGAATAGGCCAGCGGCAGTTTGCCATAGGCAAACACTTCTGTTTGCGGCAAATTTTCCGGGTCCAGTCCGGTAATGATCTTTTTTAATGTTTGCCGACCCAACTCAACCGGCATCACCCAGCGCAGCATGCCCAGGGCTTGAAAATATTTTATCGTCTGGATGTTATAACTGTTGATTGTTGGCCCGGTTATAAAGGGTAATTTTGCTTCGGATAACAAATTGATGGCGGCGATATCATTCGCTTCAATCATAAACTCGCCATTTTCACAAACCTTACGAACTGAATTGAGTTCAGCAGTTGCTTCCAGCAGGGCTAGAGTGGAAAGCACTACTTCTTTACCGTTGGAAGCAAGTTGATGCGCGATTTCAATCCAGTCACTAAGACGCAGTTCATTGCGCTTATAGCAAACTGTTTCGCCAAGATAAAATATATCAACCGGCGTCTCTGCCATTTCGCGATAGAAAGCGACAACCTTATTTTTTGGCCAGAAATACTGAATCGGTCCTAAAGAAATTTTCATTGCCAGGGTCTGCTATAGGCACCAAAAGTGGTTTGACTGCCTTCCGATACTGCGGCGAGTTGTTGCATCCATTCAACGCGTGGCGTAAAGGTATCGCCTTCCTTATGTAAAGTGTCCAATGCCTGCCGCCAGACTTTAACAACCTGTTTGACATATATCGGACTGCGTTGTCGGCCTTCAAGCTTGATGGCTTTAACACCCGCCGCGCGCAATTCCGGCAATAATTCCAGAGTATTTAAGCTGGTAGGTTCTTCCAGCGCATTATAGGTCTGTCCGTTGACGATAAAGCGACCTTTGCACAACGTCGGGTAGCCGGCTGATTCGTTGGGTGCATAGCGATCAATTAGAATTTTGCCAAGGCGCGTGCTGCGTACCTGATCCTTTTCTTCCCATTGCACCGCTTTAGCCGGCGAACAGGCCCCGCTGGTATTGGGTGATTCGGCTGTGACATAAGAAGACAGAAAACAACGACCCTCGGCCATAATACATAAACTGCCAAAGCCAAAGACTTCAATATCAACCGGGCTATTCGCGGCGACCTGTTTAATTTGGTCCAACGACAACACGCGCGGCAGTACAGCACGTCGAATGCCAAAATGTTTTTGATAAAATTTTAATGCTTCGCAGTTGGTAGCGGAACTTTGTACCGATAAATGCAGGGCGAGATGCGGATAGCGCTCGCAAGCATAGGCAAGTACGCCGATATCCGCCAGGATCAGGGCGTCAACACCAAGATCAACAGCATGATCCACTGCATCGGTCCAGCGTGACCAGCCGGCGGGCTGTGGGAAAGTGTTGATAGCAACGAATAGTTTTACACCGGCGTTATGCGCATAGTGCACTGCGCTTTGGGCGCGCTGACCGTTAAAATTAAGGCCGGGGAAATGCCGGGCGTTGGTGTCGTCTCGAAAACCGATATAGACCGCGTCAGCGCCTTCATCAACCGCTGTTTGCAGCGCGGGCATGCTGCCTGCCGGGCAGATCAGCTCCAATGGTTTGCTCATGGGGTAATTGTCGATCCTCAAATTGTTGATGTAAGGACTGAGTTATAGAATTGAGCACCAGCCATTTACGTTGGCACCAGTCGGGTGCCAATAATAATTGGGTCTGGGCAGTACCGGTCAAACGATGGAAAACAGTCTCGCGCGGTGATCTGATTACGATCTCGCTGACCGTGTCGATATAATCCTGCAACGCCAACGGCTCATATTCACCATCGCGCCATTGCTTAGCCAGCAGGGTATTCTTTACCACGTGCAAAGGGTGAATTTTAAATCCATCGACTCCATGCTCCATGACACGGGCATGACTTTCCAGGCTGCATTCGGGGTTTTCACCCGGTAAACCCACGATTAAATGGCAGCATACCTGTAAATTGCGATGCCGGGCTCTACGCACAGCGTCGACGTATTCAGCGAATCCGTGGCCGCGATTAACCCTGGTCAGTGTTTTATCAAAGGCCGACTGCAATCCCAATTCCAGCCAGATTTCCTTGCCCTGGTCCTGATAGCGGGTCAACAAGTCCAGAACCGGATCCGGTACACAATCCGGTCTGGTTCCAATCGACAGGCCGATGACCTCAGGGTCTGCCAGCGCTTCGTCGTAAAGGGTCTTGAGTGCATTTATCTCAGCATAGGTGTTGGTATAGGCCTGAAAATAAGCGAGATAGCGCTCCGCCCCGGTACGACGTCGAATAACCGCTTTACCGGCGTTCATTTGCATTAAAATCGATGGGGGTTTTTTCGTATTGGGGCTGAAGGAGTCGTTATTGCAGAATGTGCAGCCTCCGATACCCTTACTGCCATCACGGTTTGGGCAGGTAAAATTCGCATCGATGGCCAATTTATGTACACGACAGCCATATTTGGCTAGCAGGTGCTGGCCAAGGGTGTTTACGTAATCAGATAATTGCACGACTTTCCAGAGATTAAAGAAAACCTCGGGGACTATAGCCTGTCCACACTAGCGGATCAATTCGGCATCGACGGATAAGGCGAGACTATTTTACGGTTATACTGTGGCTTCATTCGATAGACACGCGTATTACATCATCAATGAGAGAATTCCCGTATAAATCCAGTCAGAATGAACGTATCAGCCGTCGCGAGTTTATGGGTCAGCTTGGTTTGCTGGCATCGCTGGTTGCTGTGTTTCCATCGAATATTCTGGCGGCTCGTCGTGAGTCGGGTTCCATATCACCGGCTGATTGGATTCGAGATGATCCTTGGTTTACCTTAGCTGCAGTGCAGGAGCATTTATTTCCTGCCGGTGAAGATGTACCAGGTGCGGTCGATTTTAACGCCATCGTTTATCTACATAATGCGCTTGAAATCGAACAAAAAGACAAAGACTCCATTATTAATGGTGCGGGCTGGTTGAATGATCTCACACAAAAGGAATTTAAAAAACTCTTTGCCGAACTCAACGAACAAAACAGAGAATCCGTACTGAGAAAAATAGAAAACAGCGGCAGCGGGCGTAAATGGCTGTCTTTAATGCTGACTTATTTAATTGAAGCGTTACTGGCTGATCCGGTTTACGGTGGCAATACCAATGGTATTGGTTGGAAATGGTTACAACATCAACCGGGCTTTCCCAGACCCACCGCGGATAAAGCATGGTACAGGCTGCAGCGCCAGTGCAATCTCAAGGTAAGGAAGATGACGCATGAAGAATGATTTTGATGTATGCGTGATCGGCAGTGGCGCCGGTGGAGGTCCGATTGCGCTGGAAATGGCTAAAGCCGGCAAGTCTGTTGTTGTGCTGGAAAAAGGACCATGGTTTAGCGAGCAGGATTTTTATAAGGATGAACTGGCTTGTTGTCGCCGCAGTGTTTATACACCTGAGTTAAAAGACGAGCAGCACGTCATTGAAAAACTGAATCGAAAAAATAGTTGGGAAAGTAAAGCCACTTCTAAATCGGGCTGGGATTTCTGGAACGGAAATTGTGTAGGGGGTTCCAGCAATTTTATGAGCGGTTTTTTTTATCGATTAAAACCTGAAGATTTTCGTTTGCTTTCCGAATTCGGTCCCATCGCGGGTGCCAACATTGTTGATTGGCCCATCGATTACACTGAGCTGGAACCTTACTATACAAAGGTTGAAACAGAAGTCGGCGTTTCCGGTCGGGTGGTTAAGCATACTTATCAGGAGCCTCGCTCAACCGATAATTTTCCGTATCCACCTATGATTGAACATCCAATGGCACAATTCATCGATCAGGCGTGCCAAAGCATGGGTGTTACGCCATTGCCCGTTCCACGCGCGATACTTACGTTACCAAAAGATAAACGTCGCAGCTGCGAATATTCAGGTTATTGCGGCAGCTTCGGTTGTTCAAGTGGTGCCAAGGGAAGTTCACGTGCCGCCTTGCTGGATAATGCTGTTGCAACCGGATATTGCGAAATCAGGCCGCATGCCAAAGTGTATAAACTGATCAGTAACAAAACAGGCAAGGTGATCGCGGCAGAGTATTTTGATGCAAAGAATAACATACAAGAAATTAAAGCAAAGATATTTGTGGTTGCTTGTCAGGCTATTGAGACCGCCCGATTGCTGCTGTATTCAACAGGACCAAAATACGAAAATGGTTTGGGCAATCGGTTTAACCAGGTCGGCAAGAATCTGATATTTTCTGCCGGTGGCAGCGGGCAGGGTGATTTTGCGTATACTGATATGGAGGCTACAAAAGCAGCCCTGTTGAAAGTACGCGGTCCTTTTGTCAATCGTGGTTTGCAGGACTGGTACTTTATCAATGAAACAAAAATGGGAGGCCGACTAAAAGGCGGTGTAATTGATTTTTTACTACGCCATCCAAATCCTATTGCCAAGGCCATGCGCGAAAAAAGCAAAGACAGCAAACTGGTATGGGGCAGGGAATTGCAAAAGAATTTGAAATCCGTTTTTACGGATTATCAATATCTTCGCTATGAGGTTTTTTGCGATTGGTTGCCCACCGACAATTGCTTTGTCAGTCTTGATAAAGACGTCAAAGATAAATGGAATACACCGGTCGCGAAGGTACGCGTAGGCCATCATGAACACGATTTAAAAATCGGCAACTACCTGAGCGATAAGGCAAAGCAGGTATTAAAAAAAATGGGCGCTGTCAATATCAAAGGCAAAGCGAGCGGGTCACCACCTCAGAACCTGGTCGCCGGCGGTTGCCGTTTTGGCAATGACCCAAAATCATCTGTACTGGACAAAGATTGCCGCATACACGATGCAGAAAACGTTTATGTAACAGATGGCAGCTTTATGCCTACCGGCGGCAGTGTCCCTCATACATGGACTATTTATGCCAACGCTTTCCGAGTAGCAGATATTATTAAAAAAGCCATTTGATTTATTTTGAACAGTTGTCTATAGAGTTAAGCAACGCTCACACTCGCACGAAGTAATAATTGTGCTGCTGATAACACATGCGGCATATTATCCAGGGTGCTATGATGCAGAACTTGCGTGGAAAAGGGGAATATTTCGCATTAGTAACGGCTTTTAGTTGGTATAAAGCTTTACACTTGGTGCAAAAAAAGAATGTAATAGCGCGGCTGTTAGGATTACGGACATTAATTGATATAAATCAAATTACATGAGCAACAGCTGTGTTCAGAACTAACACGTTTTGAATCTTCAAGGAGAATTAAATGGCTAAGAATAAGATCTGTCAGCTGAGTAAGTTGGTAGTGTTATCGAGTGTGTTTCTGGCCTGTAGCGCAGGTATCGCACAGGATACGGACACACCGTCAGGCGGGACCTTCTGGGATGTTCTTAAAGGCGCAGTCGGTGATGCAGCAAATGAGGCGCTCGAAGACAAGATTGAGGAATTGAGTGGCACATTTGATGGTGAAATAACAGACATTCGCTTGATCGAAAGGCGTGGGCGTCTGGCGATATTTGAGGTGAGCTATCACAAAGTCAAAAACCCAGAGGGCTTGCAACTTGCAGGTGAACTGTTACGAGGCGGTGCTCCAAGCGATGCATTCGCCCGTTCATCGACTGATATTACCGGTAAACGTGGCAAACTGCGCATTCTATTTGAAAAAGGCAATGCTGTTGCTGATGAAGGTTGGGGTATTGAAACTGAATCAGGTCCAGTTGACACGGATCAGGTAAGGTTGACGTTTGTACGCGAAACACATCCTGATGAGCCTTTCGGGCAATACCTGTTTGATTTCAGAAAAACATGGACAGATAGCGACGAGCCGGATGTATTATCAGAACAAACACCGGATGACGACAGTATTGCACTGGCCGATGGCGAGCAAACTGCGAAGCCACCAGTATTGGTTAGGCCCGGTATGTCAATCAAACCATTGGTTGTAGCAAATCAGGTTAGTCTGGCAAAACCCACGACGGCCTCAAAACCTGCCGCGACTACGCCGGTTGTACCGGTACGGGTTACGCGTATTCCACCGATCGAAGCTGATAAAGCGATGGGATTAAACCAATATGCGGCGAAAGCATCGTGGAAAAGTGCAGCGGGAAAACTTGCATTTCCCGGTTCAGTTAGAGACAGCCAGGGATACGTACGCATAGTATCTGAAGCAAATTTAAGCACTGGCAATAAAGCACAGGATCTATTGAATACACACCCGGAATGGAAACCGCGCGGTTTTGTCGAGGGAACCTTTCCTGAGATGAAATTGGGCAACAATATGCACTTTAAAACGGTAATTGGATTTCTGCAGGGCGCAAATGAGTCCAGTGGCGTACATTTTTTGCTTTTCATAAAAGCAGATGGTCATAAGAACCTTATGTTTTCTAAGTATGCAACACCACGGAAGCATGAGAATGTTGATATCGATTTGTCTGCCTATGCGGGCAAGACGGTTCAACTCATTTTCCATGTTCTCACCGACGTTGGCGCTACTAACAGGCAGAATTATGCAGTTTGGGTTAAACCGCGTTTAGATATTGCACGTTAAGCGGAGACCGATATGATAATGAAACATCAGCACAAGTGGCTGCGTGGGGTGTTTTGCCTGTTGTTATGTTCGCCAGGTCTTGCGGCGGCCGCAGATAATGCGACTAAATCGTCACAAATTATATTACGCCAATCAAACCTGGCGCCGGCTCAGATGCAGGCAATCAAACCGATACAGCAGTTTCAATTTAAACCGCTGCAAGCTAAGGTGCTGGCCAAATTAAGGCCGATAAAGCCTGACAATAATAAACCCCAGGGTCCCGATGTAAACGCGTCTTTATCGCTCAGCGATGTTATCAGTGACACGGCCTTATTGGAGAGCATCCAGGAGAAGGTTGGTTGGGATAGCCATCTGATTTTTCAGGATAAAGCGGTCAGTAATTTGTTTTACTACATACCGAGAGAATTATTATTGATCAGAGACAAGGACGGCTATCACTTGAGTGCGCAATACAATGCAGCACAGGAACAGGGGCAGGCTTCTGTAATGCTTACCGCAGAAGTGGCCGCACCCCACCAAACCGGCGATATTGCATTATTGAAAGCCTTGTTAGCTCAGGCTCTGCAACTATCATCCGCTGATGCAGTAAATGTTAAAGCCTTTCCAGCTTTGAATATGCAAATTAATTTGCAGGCTTTGGGCGCGGGATTGGCGATCGCGCAAGATCGTATGCAGGTTATTGCGCCCAGTCATCTCGCCAAACCGGTCCGATTGATTTTGAATTTAACCCAGGACGAAACTGAAGCGGCACTCACTCAGATTGCGCACGAAGGTTTGTTGGGTAGTGTGGAAATTGCTGTTGGTGATCAGCAGGTTAAAACCAGCTTACGCGTTCAATACCGTGATTACGCAGGCAATTCACTCGGCGGTATAGATCAGTGGCTTGCCGGTGGTAGTGTTGAACAGATTCAAAATGAATCCGCCTTTCCGTTGTCGATCAGCAGCATTAATGCATACCTTATAAAAGGGAAAGAGCTGGAGCGCCAACAAAAAGAACTGAAGGCATCGTCCGCAATTAAGCCGGGTGCCAAGCGTTCGTTTAAAATACCCACCATCAAGACTTTATTTGGTGACGGGGTTGTGTTCGCCTGGTTTGAAACGGAACAACAAGCTGATTGTGCGAAGTGCTTGGAATCCATAAGAGATGAAGTAACGCGGGGAATCTCAGCTTCACCGATGGGCACGGTGAATATCGAAGTGATTCCAGCAGTTTTTTCAGAGTGGGATCTTTACACTGTTCAACTTGAAATACGTTCTCCATATTTCACTCCGCAGAGCAATAAACTTGAGAACCGTTCCCTAACCTTTACTACAGAAGCGAATAAACAGCAGCTTCAATTATATTTTCCCGATAATAAGGGAGTGTCACCATTATTGTTTCGCTACCGAATCAATGCAGTGCGTAATGATGGCAAGCAGATTAGTAGTGAAGAATGGCATGACAGCCACGAAATGGGACTAATCCTGGGTAGTTATCAATTGTCACCCATGCTGTCGGAGGAATAGCGAGCAGTGCGTTACCTTGCGACACTGCTAATATTCGCCTGCATGACGGTTGCTGCCGCACCTAATGCAGGCGAGTATATTGATGTTAGTGGGGTACGAGTTTATCAGGATCATGAAAAAGTGTGGCTTTGGTATATAGATCCTGCAGAACCTAAATTAGATTTAAGTGATGGGCCGGGTTATGCGCTCGATTTATTTCGCTATCTGGGTCGGAGCGGTACCGGCGATAAAGATCAATATTGGACCCGAGGCATACTGTCACTAAAGTTTGAACGCTCACGCCCGGAAACACAGTTACAGGAAATTAAAAATCAGCTGCAAAAGAAAACCGGCGGACGTCTATCAATAAAAAGTCTTCCGGTTTTTAACAGTGAGATACAGGTCAATTTTGCCGATACTGATAGCAATTGGCAGCAAACCGGTCGTTGGCAGGGAGGGGTGCTGCAACTGGTGTTGGATGCAACTCAATCACAATTGTTATGGGAAGCGGAAAGCAGTTTATTGAGTTTGAGTGTCACAGAATCCTCTAACGCGCAGCGCATACAGAAAAACGAGTGGGTGCCGGCAATGATAACCAGCAGTTGGACAGTCGATGTTCCAATGTCACAAAAACACCTTTCCGCCTATCGCAAAAACGACTTAACCGCGCAGCTTGGTATGGCCTATAACGCGATAAATGTGTTTTGTTTCGATTTTTTGGAACAAACGACCGTTGATCTATATGCCAAAGAAGTGGAGATCGGCTTTCAAAGTGGCGATCGGCCATTGCTTGAGCGAGCGCGTTTTGATGCAAACAGCGATTACAAGCAACACATACGCTTTCCTTTAGCAAAAACACAGGACGAGCCTCTGCGCTATAGAGTTATTGAGACTTTCAATGATGGTCGTCGATTAACAGGTCCATGGCAACGTAAAGATGATGAATATATGCTGGATATTACTAGCTATCGTATTTTGACGGAAGATAATGCGGCAGGAATTGCTACTGAAGCAAGCGAGCCATCTGACGATGAATAATCAGATTGAAAATAAGGAGTAGATAATAATGGGAACTCATTTTTATTTCAGGTTTTTACTGATCATTGGTTTATTAACAGGTCTATCCATAGGTGCAGCCAATGCTCAGGAAATTAAACTGGATGGCGCAGAAACGTGTGGAGATTTACAGTGTTATCCCGCGTTGGATGACCCCAATATATTTTATTACTTGCCGGATCAACCACGCATCGCGGTACAAGATGGAAAGCCGCAGTTTTCCTTTCTAAAATATGCGCGCATGCAGGAAAATTCCGAATCAGGAACGGGACGTGCCGGGGGCGGCGGTATTGTGCATTTTCTGGTTACCTATGGTGCGAGCCAATCCAGGATTGCTAAGGCTGAATCGGCTCTCCAGGAGAAACATCCAGACGCGAAAATAGCAGGCCCGGTGATTTATAGAAAAGGTTCGTTCGCATTGGTTACGTCGTTTCAGGAAGACAACACTTTACATACAAAAACATTGGCTGTTGGTAAAGCGCCTTTAATGGAGGGGCAGAAAACAGCTGTTTCGCTGGCGTTGACGCCGGAAGGGGCTGAGGTTTTATGGGAAAGTTTTCACAGCGCTACGCCGGATATCTCGTTGGTGTTTGATATGGAATTCGCGGGCATTCGCGAACCATATGAGGCAACGCTTGAGGCTGACTGGAGTCAGATCACGAAACACGATCAGATTTCAGCTGGAGTTAAATATGCGTGGTTTGGTGCAGATGTTGACGTACTGTTTCAGGAGTTACGCCAGAGTGGTGCGGTAAAAATTACCACCAAGGGTGAGAGCGCTGCGCTAGACAGAATATTGGAGAGCGCCAACAGTAAATTGCTTAATATTATGTTTGAGGCTTCAACAAATCAGGAGTTGGAGAAGTTACGCGCTGAGAAGAAATATGAGAATCTGGATGAAGCCATGAAGCTTCTGAAAGAGGATAAAAAAAGTGCGAGTTTAAATACTATCAAAATAGATTCGCGGCAATTCGCATTTAATGCTCCAAAAGTTTATTCCATTATTCCATCCTTCATTGGTTATGCCTATGCGGATAGTAAATCCGAATCAGAAAAGAATTTTGATAAGGCTGAAATTCTCTTCGGTCAAAAGAATTATCAAGAAGCGATCAAGTATTATAAATTAGCCATAGAAACGGACAAAACCGGAGAGAGTAATCACCGCGGCGTATTTTTATACAACATTGGGCAATGTTATCGTTTAATGCAGGATTATATCAATGCGATTAGCTATTATCGTCAATCTGAAAAATTGATGACGAAAGACGAAGAAAAAGCACTTGCGAAACGTTGGGAATCGGAAGTAGCGGCTAAAATATACAATAACGCCCGGCGCTTGGATGATGCGGCACTCGCTGCCAAATGGGAAGCAGAAGCTACGCAAAAAGCTCTGGATGCTTATCTGGATTATTCCAATAATGTTCAACCTACAGGACAACGCGAAAAAGATGTCGATGCCCGCATTGCTTTCTTGAGCAAAAAACTTGAAGACGCGAATGTCGCAGATGTAAAAGCAGGTAATGACAACACTAAAGAAGCACCTGGAGTAGACAAGCAGCCTACTACGGATAACGTAAAATCAACAGCAGACCAGGAAAAGGAATTAGCCAACGCACTTAAGGAAGGGATTGATGGGCTTTCTGCCGCAAATAAGCCTGCCGCTAGTAATAAATCGACTGCCGCAAATGCAGGCGTAGCCAGTAAAGCAAAACCTGCTGCTACATCCAAGGCTGCTACCAAGCCACAGGTCAGAAAAGATAAGTCACCGGGCTTTTCCCTGGTGGCATCATACAAAATGCGTCGCATTAAACGCAGTGGCAAACTAGTTTATCAAATGAATCAAATGCGCAGTGAAACGCAAAGTTTTGTTATGACTGAAAATATTGGTAATTTGTATCACCAATGGGGAAAAGATAAGGGTATTTTCAGGGCCGTAACGATCGACGATCCCGTTTTTAAACAAAGAGATATCGTTGTAACCCTGGATGGCCAGGATATCGACAGTTTCAGCCGCTATCTAAATTTCGTAACGGTGAAGTTGCGTAAGACTCATCAGGCTGGTCATGTTACACGCGATGAAGTGATTATAACACCGGAATTATTCAGTCGTTCAGGAAATCATTTTGTGTTGCATTATGGTTGGCATGATGATGATAACCGTGATCGGTGGTTGAGCTATGAATATCAGGTTAGCTGGTCGTTTCATGGTGGTAACGAAATTAATTCTGGATGGTTGCAGGCCAGTGACGCCATGCTGGCATTAACGCCACCACATCGTTATCGTGCAATTACATTCGAAGCAGATGGAAAAAGCCTGCGGGATGCAGATGTGAGGCATGCTGTAATTACGGTGAATAGCGATTTACAGGGAAAAACAGTGACGAGAACCGAGACTGTCAAGAACACAGGCGAATTTCCGGTCGCGCATCTGGTTGTTCCGCAACAAGATGATAAGTTGCCGCAAGTGCAAATTACCTGGTATTTGAAGGGTGGCAAAACAATAAAAGGTAACTCACAGCCGCTGGAAAGTAATATCGTTTACTGGGATGAGTTGCCGAAAGGAGAATAATGATGAAATTCAAACAAATTATTAATTCAATAATGGCGGTGATCCTTGCCAGTGTGGTAGTACCGGTGGGAGCGTTAGTAAACTATGAGGCCGGTGTGCGACAGGTGAATGGGATTGCCGTTTTGCAGGATGCGAGCGATGCGCATGCTTACTACTATCTGCCGCAGGTACCCCGCATCGCTATTGGTAAAGCCGGTAATCCGGAAATCAGCCTGGTGAAGTTTATCGACCCGGCAGGTGAGACCAGTGGTGGCATGTTGCACATGCTGGTTACGTTTAGTTTGCCGGATGATGAGCAACTGGCGCTGGCAGAAGCGCTTAAAAAGGATGATAGCAAAGCGCGCTTGATCGGCCCGGTTCCGCTTAAAGAGGATGAAGACGGCAGTTTTCAAATCATTTCCGCTACGTTGGCCGATGGCAAGATGGCCAATGCTTTGATATCCAGTGGTCGCGCGCCGTTATCGCCGGGTTCGAAAGCAGCTGTTGCAGCAAGCTTATCTCCACATGGAGCAACTTTGTTATGGGAATCGCTTAATCGGCCGACCTCAGACGTATCAGTTGCAGTGAGCGCCTATTATGAAGCCAGTTTGCCGTCCTTTGAGGCGCGTATTACTGCCGATGTTTCGACTGTATATGAGCATTTTTCAAAGCTCAAAAATGTTCAAGAAGGATACAGTCGCAAACAAATCAGGAATATTTCAGATGAGTTGGTTCGCACTGGTGCCATCAAGATTGAATTGCTAGAACGTTTGCCGGAGGATACAGGAAACAAAGCGATGCAGTCTCTGGTTGATCTGGTATCAGCGAAATTAACCGAGACTATTTTTGATCAAAAAACCGGCTTTACGGCTATCCCGGAAAAAGAAGTGGCCGTTGAACAGGGTCAGGTAAAGGGTCGGCAGAAAAAGGGCTGGTTGGCACAGTTGTTTACGAGTTCAGGAAATCAGAAATACTATTCTGATAATCAGTATGTCATGAAAGAACGCAGTGACATTAATCGCGCGAATTTCAATATTCAGTTAAATAGACGTTCGGTGGTAAAAGTACCTGTTGCAACTGCCGGGAATCTATCCGGTCTGTATGAGTTGTATCGAGAAAACGAATCCATGTTCAGGGTTGTTAATCTGGCTGATCCGGCATTTCAGAAACGCGATGTATTTTTCCGTATTGATGGTGATTTCAGTCAGGCGTTTGAGCAAAATATGAATTTTGCTGCTGTCAGTATTCGCAAGAGCTATCAAAAACATGAGGTCGCGACAGGCGAATTGATCTTCGCGCGTGAAGATGTACGCGATGGACGTTTCAGTAAATCGTGGCCTTATGCACGCCTGGGCGAAGCAGGCAGTGACTGGTTGGATTATGAGTATAAGGTTAAATGGAGTATTAAAGGTGACAAGACCATCAGGCAGCCGGCCAACGAGAATGAGTGGCTTTCAACGTCTGCACCAATTACGACTATTGCGCCGCCACTGACACGGCTGGATCTTGAAGTTGATGCGGATCGATATATTTTCGAAGAGTCCAATATTCGAAGCGCGTCACTTGAATTCAAATACCCCGTATTTGGTACAAGCAAGACCACAAATGCGGTACTGCGAGCAACCGATGCGGAATCATTGAATAGATTTGTTATTTTTCACGATAGAAAAGCTGATTTGCAATATCGAATTAAATGGTACAAGAGAACAGGTGAATCTGTTACCGGAGAATGGCAGAACCTGGATGGCACTTACCTTGTACTGATACCGCCGGCACCATAAACGAATTGATACAAGGAGCAAATATCATGTTTAAGAAAATACTAATTTCGATGACGATACCATTAGCAATATTCGCTAATTTAATTGAAGCTGCGCCTAACACTTTAAAGCCAGTTTCAATAACACCTACACGAATTATACCTGCCCAGAATATCGTCAAAGAAGTCGGCGGGATACAGTATGGTCGCCATCAGGATATTACTCTTGCTGATGGAACAGTTGTGCGTTGCTATCCGGCAGCCACCGAAAAGCCTGAAATGATCAGCAAAAACTGGTATTACCTGCCAACCTCGCCGCATATCAGCAAGCACCCGGATGGTACACCGCAGTTCACGATGGTGCGTTTTGTAACAGATAAAAGCAAAAAGGAAGGTGGAGTCGACGGAGCCATCCTGCATTTTATGGCGGAGTATGGTTTAAGCGATGCACAGAAAATGGAAGCGGAGAAAAAGCTTCAAAAAACTGTTAAGGGAGCCATGTTAAAGGGAGCGGTTCCTCTGGAAGTTGGTAGCGAGGGCTCCAGTTTTAATGTGGTATCTGCGACGCTGAATGATAAGGGCTTTGCCTCAACGCTTATAACCAGTGGAAAAGCTCCGGTCATGGAAGGGCAGAAAGTGGCTGTTGCTGCAAGGCTTGATCAGTATGGTGCCACGCTATTGGCAAAAAGTCTCGAAAACCCTACCACAGATATCTCTGTCGTTTTTGATCTTCAATATATCGTCAAGTTGCCGGCTTATGATGTTACGGTAAGTATAAATTATGATCGATATAACGAAGTTCAAAATGAATATGTCGAAACACGTGAAAAGAAGACAACCAGCAAAAAATACTGGGATCCAAAGTGGTATAATCCACTAAAAATAAGCACAAAAAAATCTACTACAATTACCGAATCAGAACAGCAACAAATGATTGATTTTTTGCAGGAGAGTGGAGTTGTAACATTCAATTATATTCAACATGTCCCCGATGCTGATAAAGAAATCGTTGAATCCGGTTTGCATAAATTAGTGTTGGAATCATTTTTTGATATGCAAAAAAGGTTGGGCACTCCATCTGACGAGGAATTGACGGATGATGGTAGTTCCGAAGAGGATAAAGCGCGCGTTGATGAGCGTCGCAAAGCAGCCAGCGGCGCTAAAAACTACAGCTATACCAGTTTTCAACGTAAAGAGATCACCCGTAAATCTACTCAAACATTGTCACTAAAGAAAACGATTGCACGGTATGAGCCTCATCAAATGGTGGGTAATGTCGGTACCTGGTATAAACAATATAAAGACAATCCCAAGCTGTTTTCAGAGGTGAACCTGGATGATCCGTTTTTTCAGCGCCGAGAGTTACGTTTCATGATCGACAATGAGGCGTATGATATTTTTAAGGATATGGTTAATTACGCAACGGTTCAAATTCGCGTACCAAGAAAGGACGGTGCGCCGTTTATGGAAGAGGCGACCTTTGATCGCAAGTATATTGAGCAGAACGGCCAAACAATCAGTTTAAGCTATGCGCGAATGGGTGATGATGAACAGACCTTTGAATATGCCACTCAGTGGAGTTTGCGTGGCGGCCAACTTTATCCGGTCAAACCGCAGTGGCAAAAAGGTGAGATCATGGCTGTTACCCTGGCGGCTCCAGTACAACCCCAAACGATAGAAGCTGAAACAGATCTTACAGAGCTGGAGTCACTCGGGATCAGTCGAGCCAGCGTTGAGTTACGTTATAAACAATTTGGCAGGGACTACATTGACAAACAGGGACTGGCACTTAGCCCGGGTCAAGGAGAACCGCTGGTTCAAAAAACGATTTATCATGACAGAAGCAGTAATAACGTACAATATCGCGTCATTTTTCATCACAAAACGCTAGGTAAACTGGTAACTGAACAATGGCAAACTGTCGATGGCGGCTATCTTTATGTAACGCTTACCGATATTTTGAGGGAAAAAATAAGATCGGTTCTGTAATAAATATAATCTATTGGAGAAGTAAAATGAAAATTTGGATAGCTACATTGTCCGTTTTGTTGGTTACGCTTACCGCTTGTAGTAGTGAATCAGACAAAGAATATCTACTGGCATTGGTTAAAGATGCAGAAGCAAAAATGGTAACCTGTAAAGATGAAAAGAGTGCTGACGCTATCGGTGAATGTATGTCTTCGGCGATGCAAACTTTGCAGTCAGAATGGACTGACAATACCGGGCGCCTAAGCGGCCTTGATGAAAAAGAGGCTGAAGAGGTGGCGGCTGCATACATGCAATTATCGGCGACTATTCAGCAGGAAATGTTCAAGATAATGATGCAACATATGCCAAAACCTGAATAAATCAGTGTTGTTAAACAAAGCCGGCCTTCGGACCGGCTTTGTTTTAAGACTATATTTATCCGTGTAATTTTCCTTTCCTGATCTAAACTTAGTACTAGCAGGCATAGATGTTGGAGGGAATCAGATGATTGAGCAACTGGAAACGGGTGTGCCCGATATCGTTGGTTTTATATTTTCCGGAAAATTACTGGGCGAAGATTGCAGGAGCATGGATCCTTGTATTGAAGCCATAAAGCAACGCGAGGGCGGAGTTAAGTTGTTGGCCATGTTGGAAGATTTCCATGGCCTGGATTGGCGAGGGGCTTGGGATGAAATCAGGTTTTGCGCCAGACATTCTCGTGATTTCAAGCGTATCGCTATGGTGGGAGATCAAAAATGGGAAGAGCTGATGGCGAATTTTTGTAAACGTTTTACCCATGCAGAAGTCAGGTATTTTGACGAATCTCGAACCAATGCTGCATGGTACTGGTTGCGGGAGGACGGGCAATAATATAGTTGGGGATATTTCTTGCTATAGGATGGTCTATAATCGTCGTATTTGTCGAATTACAGGTATGCAGTAAGAAAGTGACCGCAAGTTTCCGTAGCCTGATCAAACCAGTTTGTTCGCTAGTAATTAGTGGTCTGTTCTTACAGTGCCTGTCTTTCGGTTGCCCGTCTTGTGCGCATGCAAAACCAATACCCAAACAGAGCGTGGATACCTGCTGCCCCTCGCAAAGAAATATGCAGCATGATCAAGCGGCAGATAAGAAGCAATGCTGCCATCCTGAGCTGACAGCTATCGATAACAGTCAAATAGACCAGACTGTTCCCTTGGTAGTCCAGAATGCAACGCTGATACCTTCCGGTATTAACCTTGTAGAAACAGCTAAACAGTTGTCAGCTAATGATAGGGGTCTGCCCGCAATCCGGTTGAAAATACCTTTCTACCTCTCTTATTGTACCTTCCTGGAATAAATCGCCTTCCTGTCGTTTGGCAGACATCGTTAGTGACTCATTGTTTATCATACAGCTGAGTCAGTGTTCCAAATTATTTCTATATTCAGTGCGACAGGTTTAATACATCCTGAGCGCGGAGAAAGATGATGAACAGGCAAAAAATTATTCTCACTGCAATTTTGGTAAGTACATTACTGGCAGGCATCGCGGTGGATCGTCTTTGGCTGCACGTTAGCAGTGAAAGCAAAAACGATGAAAAAAAACCGCTTTATTGGGTGGCACCAATGGATTCCAGTTACCGGCGGAATGAACCAGGCAAATCGCCAATGGGCATGGATCTTGTTCCGGTTTATGCGGAAGGCAATGCAAAAGACGGCAACGCAGGCACTGTTCGTATATCACCGGTTATAGAGAACAATCTTGGCATCAGGGTTGAAGCCGTTAAAAAAGGCAAATTGACTCTTGATATACAAACGGTTGGCTATGTGTCTTTCGATGAACAACGTTTATTGCATGTGCATAGTCGGGTTGACGGCTGGGTTGAGAAATTATCAGTTACCTCAGTAGGTGACCCGGTAAAAAAGGACCAGCTTCTTTTTGAGCTATATTCTCCGGAGCTTATTTACGCACAGGAGGAATATGTTTCTTCATTAAAGGCCGGTTCCGGCGATTTGTTGCGAGCTTCGATCAGTAAACTTAAAGCGCTGGGTATCAGCGACAGACAAATATCCGAACTGCGTCGTAATAAAAAAGTTAACCAACAAATGGCATTTTATGCCGAGAGAAATGGTTATGTTTCAGAATTGAATGTACGCGAGGGTATGTTTATTCAACCCGCCACCACAGTTTTGTCAATGGGTAACCTGGATACGGTATGGGTGATCGCGGAAATCTTTGAACATCAAGGTGGCTGGATTGAAGCCGGACAGTCGGTTGAAATGACTGTCAACAGTTACCCGGGTGAAAGCTGGCAAGGCAAGGTTGACTACGTGTATCCGGTTATTAATGCGCAAACTCGTACTGTGCGTGCGCGCATCAAGTTCGACAATCCGGATCACCACCTGAAGCCGGATATGTTCGCCCAACTGACGATTCATGCCGGATATCGTGATAATGCTATCAATGTTCCGCGTGAAGCGGTGATTCGCGATGGCCGGATGAGCCGTGTCGTGAAAGTGGTGGGAGACGGTCATTACCGTTCAAGCCGCATCGAGACAGGTATTGAAATCGGCGATCGTGTTGAAGTTATTAAAGGATTAAAGGAATACGATAAAGTAGTGGTTTCAGCACAGTTTCTAATTGATTCTGAATCGAGTATTACAGCGGACTTAAGTCGTATTGAAGGAGATACCGGGCAGGAGCATAATCATGATTAACGCGATTATCCGCTGGTCAAATAACAATCGCTTTTTCATCCTGTTGGCGGCAGTTATGCTGATGATGGCAGGCTGGTACGCAGTCAAACAAACGCCGATCGACGCGATACCCGATTTGTCCGACGTGCAGGTCATTATCAAAACCCGATTTCCCGGTCAGGCACCTCAGGTGGTGCAGGATCAGGTGACGTACCCTTTGACTACCGCAATGTTGTCCGTACCAAAAGCGGTAACGGTGCGCGGTTATTCGTTTTTCGGGGATTCTTATGTTTATGTCATTTTTGAAGATAGCACTGATTTGTATTGGGCCCGGTCACGGGTATTGGAATATTTAAGCCAGGTAGTGGGAAGTTTGCCGCCTGGGGCAAATGCTGCCTTAGGACCGGATGCTACTGGAGTAGGCTGGATTTATTCTTATGCACTGATCGATCGTACGGGGCAACATGATCTTGCACAACTACGATCAATACAGGATTGGTTCCTGCGTTATGAACTACAGACGGTGCCGGGTGTGTCAGAGATCGCCAGTGTCGGCGGCATGGTCAAGCAATATCAGATAACAGTCGATCCAAATCAACTGCGTGCTTATAACATCCCATTAGCTCACATACATACGGCGATTGAACGTGCTAATCAGGAATCCGGCGCATCCGTTATTGAAATGGCGGAAGCCGAATATATGGTGCGTGCTTCCGGTTATTTGCAGAGTATCGACGACATTAAAAAAATTCCATTGGGTTTGAATGACATCGGAACACCACTGCAGTTGGGTGATATCGCTGATGTAGTAACTGGCCCGCAAATGAGGCGTGGTATTGCAGAATTAAATGGCGAAGGCGAAGTAGTGGGTGGGATTGTGGTCATGCGCTTTGGTGAGAATGCGCAAACGACTATTTCAGGCGTCAAAAAGAAATTGGAAACTCTAAAGAAAAGTCTGCCTGCCGGTGTGGAAATTGTACCGACGTATGATCGTTCAGCCTTGATTGAACGAGCGGTTGATAATCTTTATGAAAAGTTAATCGAGGAATTTATTATTGTTGCATTGGTATGTGCCGTTTTTCTATTTCACTTTCGCTCATCTTTAGTCGTCATCATCAGCTTACCGCTCGGAATCCTGATGGCATTTATCATCATGCATTTGCAGGGCATCAACGCCAATATTATGTCACTCGGCGGCATTGCGATTGCCATCGGTGCAATGGTTGATGCGGCGATCGTCATGATTGAAAACCTGCACAAGCATATGGAACGTGAAGAACTGACCGATAAAAACCGCTGGCAGGTGGTAACGCAAGCCTCGATGGAAGTCGGACCGCCGCTGTTCTTTTCGCTGTTGATTATCACCGTCAGTTTTCTGCCGGTGTTCACGCTGGAGGCGCAGGAAGGCCGTTTATTCGCGCCGTTGGCGTTTACCAAAACCTATGCAATGGCCGCCGCCGCCGGTCTCGCGATTACACTGGTGCCGGTATTGATGGGTTACTTCATTCGTGGACAGGTGATGCCGGAACACAAGAATCCAGTCAATCGTTGGTTGATGCGTGTTTACAGACCGATGATTGACCGGGTGTTGCAACGCCCTAAAGCAGTGGTCATTGCCGCCGTGGTGCTCATTGTCGCGGGGCTGTGGCCCTTACAACATATCGGCAGCGAGTTTATGCCGCCGCTGGATGAAGGTGATTTGATGTATATGCCGACAACTTATGCCGGTATTTCAATTGGTAAAGCGCGGCAGTTATTGCAACAGACCGATAAGTTAATCATGACAGTACCGGAAGTGATTACCGTTTTTGGAAAAATCGGTCGAGCCGATACGGCCACTGATCCTGCACCGCTTACCATGATCGAGACAGTGATTCAGCTTAAGCCGCGTGACCAGTGGCGTACGGGATTAACCGCAGAAAAACTACGTGATGAGCTGAATAGCCTGGTTAACTTTCCGGGGTTAACCAACGCGTGGGTGATGCCGATTAAAACCCGCATCGATATGCTGGCCACCGGCATCAAGACACCGGTCGGTGTCAAAGTGGCCGGCGCCGATTTGAACGTCATCGAGCAAATCGGCAAGCGGCTTGAAGAAGTGTTGCCGCAGGTCGCGGGCACCGCGTCGGTATATTCGGAAAGAGTGGCGGGTGGGCGCTATATAAAAGTTGATATTGATCGAGATAAAGCGGCCCGTTTCGGTTTGAACATTGCCGATGTGCAGGCGATTGTGCGCACGGCGATCGGTGGCATGAACGTAACGGAAACCGTCGAAGGGCTGGAGCGTTATCCGGTTAATTTACGCTATCCACAAAGTTATCGTGATTCACCCGAGCAGTTGAAACTGCTGCCGGTGGTTACACCCAAGAACGAACGCATCGCGTTGGGTGATGTCGCGGATATTTATGTGGCCGACGGTCCACCGGCGATCAAGAGTGAAAATGCGCGTTTGAACGGCTGGACCTTTGTTGATATCAGCGGCAGGGATCTCGGCTCCTATGTTGCTGAAGCCAAACAAGCGGTCGCTGAACAGATTGAAACGCCACCGGGTTATTCCATCAACTGGTCCGGACAGTATGAGTACATGCAGCGTGCCATGGAAAAGCTGAAAACCGTGGTGCCTTTGACACTGCTTATTATCATTGTCTTGTTATATATGAACTTCCGCAGTTTTACCGAGGTTGCTGTTATTTTGGGTTCATTGCCGTTCGCCCTGATCGGCGGTTTGTGGTTGATGTACTGGTTGGATTATGACTTTTCCGTCGCCGTGGGTGTCGGTTTTATCGCGTTGGCGGGCGTTGCGGCTGAACTGGGCGTCATCATGCTGGTGTTTTTGAACCTGTCGTATCAGCGGATGCTGGCCGGCCTGGAAAAAGAAAAACGCACGGTGACGGCGGTCGATATCAGGCAGGCCATTGTCGAAGGCGCCTGCCTGCGGGTAAGGCCGAAAGCTATGACAGCCGCGGCCATTATCGCCGGTTTGTTGCCGATCATGTGGGGCAGCGGCACCGGTTCGGAGGTTATGCGCAGGATCGCGGCGCCGATGATCGGCGGCATGTTGTCGGCCCTGGTTTTGACCTTGCTGGTTATTCCGGCAGTTTACTGGTTATGGCGCGCGCGCGCTCTCCGTAACCACACATAGGTGTTATCCGGCGGGCGGTGTTTTCTTGAATATTACTTGACCTGTGTGCTACACCCAGGTTTTAGACTTAGCTTATGGACATGTTGAAAGTGAACCAACTCGCCAAAGCCACCGGTGTATCGGCCGACACGGTGCGTCACTATGTGCGCCTGGGCTTGATACGGGCAGTCAGGGATCCGCAGAACGGGTACCGCTTTTTCCCCGCGTCGTGCGTGCAACGCCTTAAATTTATAAAGACCGCACAGCAACTTGGATTCAAGCTGCAAGATATTCAGTTGATCTTTGCCGATGCTGAACAGGGTGATTCTCCATGCCCGCGGGTGCGTGAACTGATCGCCGCGCATATCGAGGAAAGCGCGGTTCGTATCCGTGAACTGCGGGCATTACAGGCGCGTATGCAGGAAGCGTTGCTGAGATGGGACCGCATGTCCGATGGCAAACCGGACGGACATTCAGTCTGCCGGTTAATTGAGTCGCTGGAACGAATATCTGAGAAGGACTGAATGGTTATGAATCATCAACACGACACACAGCATTGCCCTCACTGCGCGTCTCGCCATGAAGAGAAAGAGACAACAAACGGCGCCGTAACCACTGATCCGGTTTGCGGAATGTCGGTTTCGACCGGGACAAATCTCCAACATACGTATCAGGGCGAAACATTTTATTTCTGCAGTGAACATTGCCGTGATCGGTTCAAAAAAGATCCGCAATCGTTTTTAAACAAAGACAGCGAACCGAAACAAACCGAAACGGAAGCCGGTGTCTGGTATACCTGCCCGATGCATCCGGAAGTACGGCAAAAAGGTCCGGGCAGTTGCTCCAAATGCGGCATGGCGCTGGAACCGGAAGCGCCGTCGCTGGAAGACGAAGAGAATCCGGAATTATTCGATTTCCGGCGCCGTTTCTGGTGGACATTAACGCTAACCATCATCGTCACCACGCTGGCGATGTTCGGTCACCAACTGCAGCTGATTAACCCGGCGGCGCAGAGTTGGGTTGAATTATTGCTGGCCGCGCCGGTGGTTTTGTGGGCCGGTCTGCCGTTTTTTATCCGCGGCGCACAATCAATTTTAAACCGCAGCCCGAATATGTGGACCTTGATCGGACTGGGTACATCGGCCGCTTTTATATACAGTGTGGTTGCCACGGTGGCGCCGGGGGTGTTTCCGGAAGACTTTATGATGGACGGCCGCGTCGCCGTGTATTTTGAAGCCGCGGTGGTGATCATTTCACTGACACTGCTTGGGCAGATATTCGAACTACGGGCGCGTTCGCAAACATCCGGCGCGCTTAAATCACTGTTGCGGCTGGCGCCGAAAACCGCGAGACGCATTAATGACGACGGCAGTGAAGAGGACGCGCCGCTGGATTCGCTGCAACGCGGCGACCGGTTGCGGGTACGGCCCGGCGAGAAAGTGCCGGTGGACGGCGTGGTGGAAGAAGGGCGCAGTTCGATTGATGAGTCCATGCTGACCGGTGAACCGGTACCGGTCAGCAAACAGGCGGGTGATAAAGTCATCGGCGCCACGATCAATACCACCGGCAGCCTGGTGATTCGCGCTGAGCAGGTCGGCGCCGAAACCACCTTGTCTCAGATCGTACAAATGGTCGCCCAGGCGCAACGCTCCCGCGCGCCCATGCAGCGGCTGGCTGATGTCGTAGCCGGTTATTTTGTCATTACCGTAGTGGTGATTGCGGTACTGACATTGCTGGTTTGGGGATTGTTCGGACCGCAGCCAAGCTGGGTATACGGGCTGGTCAACGCCGTCGCGGTGCTGATCATCGCCTGTCCCTGCGCATTGGGCCTGGCGACACCGATGTCGATTATGGTTGCGACAGGAAGAGCGGCGACCGAAGGTGTGCTGTTCCGCGATGCGGCCGCGATAGAGGCATTACGCACGATTGATACGTTGATTGTCGATAAAACCGGCACGTTGACTGAAGGCCGTCCGGTGTTTAAACAGGCTGTGGCCGCGGACGGTTTTGATCAGGAAGAGGTATTGCGGTTGGCCGCCAGTCTGGACCAGGGCAGTGAGCATCCGTTGGCCAGGGCGATTGTCGAGGCCGCGAAAGACAAAAAACTGACGCTGACACAGGCCGGGGACTTCGATTCCGAATCCGGTATCGGCGTTCAGGGCAGGGTTGATGGAAAGCGACTGCTGCTGGGTAACACGGCGTGGATGAAACAGCATTCGGTGGACTGGCAAGCTCTGACACAACGTGCTGAATCGCTGCGTGGGCAGGGCGCCAGCGTAATGTATCTGGCCGTCGACGGAACACTTGCTGGTTTGCTGGCTGTTGCCGATCCCGTGAAGAAAACCTCGAAGGAAGCGTTGCAAACGATTCGGAATGCCGGCATCCGGGTTGTGATGGCGACCGGCGACGGCATTTCCACGGCAAAGGCGGTTGGCCTGGAACTCGGCATTGAGGAAGTACACGGTGAAGTAAAACCCGACGACAAACTCAAACTGGTTGAGCAGTTACAGGCTGAGGGACGGCGGGTCGCGATGGCCGGCGACGGCATCAATGATGCACCCGCGTTGGCGAAAGCCGATATCGGCATCGCGATGGGTACCGGCACCGATGTTGCCATGCATAGCGCGCAGGTTACGCTGGTGAAAGGGGATTTGCGAGGCATCGTCAGGGCCCGTTATATTTCAGAGAGCACTGTGCGTAACATGCGTCAGAATCTCGGCTTCGCTTTCCTTTATAACAGTATCGGCGTACCGGTCGCCGCCGGTGTGGTCTATCCGTTTAGCGGCCTGTTATTGTCACCCATGATCGCCGCACTGGCGATGAGCATGAGTTCTGTTTCCGTTATCACGAATGCCTTACGGTTGCGGCATAAACATGATCATTTTTGATAAACATACATTGATGGAACCAATGAATGTTTTTTTGCTTGCGACATGCTACGTATTGTTCAGGTGATTAATTGGGTGTGAAATATCGACTGCCAGGAAAAATATTTGCTGGTTTTGTTAATTCTTGGTGATTGTTGGCCGATAAGGGGGATTGCCGGGTGCAAAAATAGCGCCGGTGATTGCGGGAGCTTTGTTTTAACGGGTTTTCTAAGTCTTGGTTCGCATTTCTGCTATCTTCTAGAAAAGAGGCGAAAACTATCAGCAAGGAGTGCCGTATGAAAATGCAAGAGGTTGTTGAAATTGCCAAAGAACGGGGCGTTCGACCCGGCCGGAGTAAAAAAGCGGATCTGATACATTTGATTCAATGCGCGGAAGGTAATTGTGAATGCTACGCCTGCGAGACCGCAGAAAGCTGTGATCAATATCATTGTCTGTGGCGTGAAGACTGTCTTAGCGATTCCAAAAAAATGGTCTATCACATATAAATAGCCACCGACAGCAATTACCCCGGCGCCAATCTAAGCCGGGGTTTGTTACTTTTCCTCACTTCTCAACACGACATCGGTTTAGTGCTACCATAGCGCTTGTTTTATATTCTGATGTTCAAATATGTTTACTATAAGCAAACAGTTTCATTTTTCTGCCTCTCATCAGCTGAAAAAGCTACCGAAGACTCACCCTTGTGCTCGACTGCATGGCCATAACTATGTCGTTGAGATAGTGCTGCAATCTAAAAAACTTGATGAGTTTGGTTTCGTGCGCGATTACACCGAACTTAACCAACTAAAACAATTGATCAAAGAAAAACTCGATCATCGACATTTAAATGACGTTCTGGGAGATGATTGCGTTACTGCTGAGCAACTTGCCAGGTGGATATATGAATGGTGTAAAAATCAGTGGCCGGAAGTCGTTGCCGTCAGAGTCAGTGAGACACCCAAAACATGGGCTGAGTACAGAGCGTAAATACAGATTTTTTATTTAATTATTTCTCTATGCAGGCTGCCATCCCTTTGTTTTCCCGTCATCCCTACCGGGAGATGTCGCCGGCATCGGTATTACCTGTGTCGCGAGCCGAAATGGATGCATTGGGTTGGGACGCCTGCGATGTGATCATTGTTTGCGGTGATGCGTATGTCGATCATCCCAGTTTCGGTTTAGCTTTAATTGGCCGCTTACTGGAGTCACAGGGATTTCGTGTGGGAATTATTGCACAGCCGGATTGGCATTCTGCAGATGCTTTTAAAATACTGGGTGCACCAAGGTTGTTTTTTGGCGTCAGTGCCGGAAATATGGATTCAATGGTGAATCGTTACACAGCAGATCGAAAAATCCGTTCTGACGATGCCTATACACCAGGTGGGGAAGGAGGCCGAAGACCGGATCGCGCTGTTATCGTCTATGCACAACGTTGTCGGGAGGCTTTCCCGGCAACACCTGTCGTGATCGGCGGAATAGAAGCTTCTTTACGGCGTATCGCGCATTATGACTACTGGTCAGAAACCGTACGCCGCTCGGTTTTGTTGGATAGCAAAGCCGATTTATTACTGTATGGAAATGCCGAAAGACAAATAATTGAAGTGGCGCACCGTGTTGCAGTGGGTGAACACCCTAAAAATATTCAGGATCTGCGCGGCAGCGTTTTTGTAGGTAAGACTATTCCAGCAGATTTTGTTGAAATCGATTCAACCCTGATCGAAGAGCCGAGCAATAATTCAATCAAACCAGATGAACATACCATTTATTTTGAACATGAAGCACGTAAGAAAAAACTTGATACAACAAAAACGGTCATCCGTCTACCCGCGTATGAAGATGTAAAAAATGATCCGGTTTTATATGCACATGCTTCGAGGGTTTTGCACATGGAAACCAATCCCGGCAACGCGCGCGCACTGGTACAGCGCCATGGCAATCGTGATTTATGGGTCAATTCACCTCCCATCCCATTAACGACTGCTGAAATGGATCGGATCTATGAACTGCCTTACTCTCGTTTGCCGCATCCTGTTTATCGCGATCAGAAAATTCCTGCTTACGAAATGATCCGCTTTTCGGTAACGATCCAGCGCGGCTGCTTTGGTGGCTGCACATTTTGTTCGATCACCGAACATGAAGGTCGCATTATTCAAAATCGTTCTGAGCAATCCATATTGAACGAGGTCGAAACTATCCGCGATAAAGTACCGGGTTTTACCGGAGTGATCTCTGATCTGGGCGGTCCGACTGCGAATATGTATCGCATAGCCTGTAAATCGCGCGAAATCGAAGCCTTGTGCCGCAAACCATCCTGTGTCTACCCGGATATTTGCGAAAATCTGCATACTGACCATTCAGCGCTGGTGCAGTTGTATCGCAAAGCACGTGCCTTACCCGGCATAAAAAAAATACTGATTGCTTCGGGTGTGCGTTATGATCTGGCGATCAAGTCGCCTGACTATGTTAAAGAGCTGGTGATGCATCATGTTGGCGGTTATTTAAAAATCGCGCCGGAACATACGGAGAAAGGGCCTTTATCAAAAATGATGAAGCCGGGCATAGGAGCTTACTACCGCTTCAAGGAATTATTCGATCATTATTCGAAAGAGGCTGGTAAAAAACAGTATCTGATTCCGTATTTCATCGCCGCACATCCAGGTACTACCGACGAGGATATGCTGCAACTCGCTGTATGGTTAAAGGCGAATGGTTTTCGTGCGGACCAGGTGCAAAATTTCCTGCCGTCTCCAATGGCGCTGGCAACCGCGATGTATCACAGCGGCAAAAATGTGCTACGTAAAGTCACCCGTGACAGTGAAACGGTAGTCGTAGCAAAAGGTTTGCGGGCGCGACGTTTGCATAAAGCTTTTTTGCGTTATCACGATGTCAAAAACTGGCCGTTATTGCGTGATGCACTTAAACGTATGGGGCGTGCCGATCTTATTGGCAATAGTGAACTACATTTAATTCCCGGTTGGCAACCAATAGGCACTGCAACAGGCGAACCCGGTGTATTAAAAAGCAAACAAAAGAAACCTTTTCTTACTCAGTGGACCGATTTACCGAAACAACAGGGAAAACGAAAATCACAAAAGCGAGTGATTAAAAAGAAAAGCAGCTAATCTTTATGTACCCACCGCAGGCAATGTTGATGCGTGGTTGATTTGCTTAATGTTGCGATCACATGCCGCATGGCGATATTAAATTGATCTTCGAATTGCCAGGGTGTGTTAATTATTAACAGGCCGGAACCGAGCATACCTTCCACGTTTTCAGTGAAAAGATATTCGCTGTTGAGTGTTTTTTTAAAAGGGCCGGTGCTGACTTGTTCAATAAGGTGAACATGCCGTTTTTCAGTGAGTATGGGATACCATACTAAATACACCGCATTTGACCAACGCGATTGGGCTGCCTTTAGTAACTCCGTGATGGTCTGATATTCCGTTTTAACTTCGTAGCTTGGATCAATAAGCACCAGTCCGCGTTTAATTGCAGGCGGTACCAGTGCGGGCAGACCTTCATAGCAATCTCGCGCATGAATGCTGACACGTTTGTCGCGACCAATCGATTTCCGGAGCGCCGGATATTCTTGTGGATGCAGTTCCAGCAATATTGCTTTATCTTGAGCGCGTAACATTGTTTGCCCTAATACTGCGGAACCTGGATAGTAGCGAAGAGGCGCGGATGAATTAAAATCAGCAATAATATCCAGATACGTATGTACGACAGCGGGTTCATCGGATCGGCGAAATAAACGCAGGACGCCGTGTTCGGCCTCACCTGTTTTTTGTGCTTGATTGCTTTTTAAATCATAAAGTCCACGGCCGGCATGGCTATCGACAAAACATAGCGCAGACTCTTTTTGCTGCATTTGTTGCAGTATTAAGAGCAGAGCTATGTGCTTATGTATGTCGGCAAAATTGCCGGCATGATAGCTGTGCTGATAGCTGAGCATACCTAGTCGCGCTGGTTGTACTTAGTAGCGTTACCTTTGGCTAAATCGACCGGGTACTTTTTCGCATTGATTTTAAGTTTGTGCGTGATTGCATGTTCCAGATTGATATCCAAGACGTCGGCTAATCGCAGTACATAAAGCGCAATGTCGGCCAACTCCAGCGCTGCCTGTTCGCGCCGCTTTGGATCGAGTGCCTGCGATTGGCTTTCGGTTATCCATTGGAATATTTCCAGCAATTCACCGCTTTCAGCAGCCAGCGCCATCGAAAGATTTTTCGGACTGTGAAATTGCTGCCAGTCCCGTTCTGAGGCGAATACAGCCAATTGTTTCTGCAGAGCCTTGATATCCATAGTTGTCTTCTATTGTGATTTACTAATGCAAAAGCCTTTTAAATAATCGGCTTCAGGAAAGTTTAAACCGACCGGATGATCCGCAGACTGTCCCAGCCGGCGAACAATATGTGCGTGACAGCCGGCATCCAGCGCCGCATCGGCGACGATTTTCTGAAACAGCAGGGCAGGTAGCAATCCGGAACAACTGAGATCTCAATTAATTCCGGTGGTTGTCGCCCATATAGTATACCAACGTTTTTGGCCAAGCCTTCTTTCCCACGCACAGCGGAATCAGACCGTTCATAAATTGAATCGCAGTCGGTCAGTTCACGCAGTGCGTTTACAATAGCCGATTTGTGATAATCGGAACCGGCTGATAAAAACTGGCAGACAAGATGGTCAGCATATTGATCGACAATAAGGCCCGGCAGTTGATCCGATTCACCAAACACCAGCCGTAATGCATTGCCATGTTGCCGGAATTCAGCGCGTGCCAAGATAGCTTGTTGCAGACGCGTTTTGAAAAACTCTTCATCAATGCGGATATCCGGCTCGAAATCCCAGATACGAGCACGAATTTGAGAAGCAGGTGAATAGGCGGCGACAGCCAATGGGCGTCGATCTGCAGCACATATACACACCGTTTCTCCGGGTTGTGGGCTGCCGTTACATCGTTCAATAGCGCCGGAAAATAACCATGGGTGTCGTCGCTTGAGACTGTCTTCGCGGCCTTTCTTTAAATGCAGTGTATGCATAAGAAAAAGCTATTGGCTAAACAACAAGGTTAGACAAGCGGCAATAGCAGCCGGAATAAACACAATCAATACCCGGTATCCAAGTTTTCGTCCACCGACAAATATTGAAATGGTCGCTTTAGCCAGAGTGTTGACCACTGCAGCAATAACAACGCCGATAGCCGCCATTACCAGTGGCAAGTCATCCATTTGTGCACCACGAGCCAGTGATATGCTCACTGCGTCTACATCAGCCAGACCTGACAGGCCTGCTATCGCATAAACGCCGACATCACCCAAAAATTCTTTCACAATACGTACGGCAACAATTAGTATGCTGAGCAAGCCACCATAAAACAACGCCGCCTTTAATTCGAGCGGATTGCTTAGATTCAGATTGCTGGTATCTGCCTGAGTAACTTTATGTCTTTCATGATAGAAGCGCCAGATAACCGGGGTTACCGTAAGCATAGGAATTAAACCAAGCACTAATAAAGGCCACAGTAAAATCACTGCCAGTTGTTGATTCAATGCCGCGATTACGATTAACAGGCGTGGCGCCATAGTTGCGGATGCTAGAGCAATGCCGGAAGCGAGCAGGGCGGTTTGTGATGCATCGCGTTTTGCCATTTGGGAGAAAGCAACCGTTACTGCTGTGGATGAAGTCAGCCCACCCAGTATTGCCGAAGTCAGGATTCCAACTCTTGGTCCTAACACTTTGATGGCGAAGTAACCAACAAAAGAAATTCCGGCGATTAATAATACCAACAGGCCAATTAGGCGGGGATTGATCCCTCCCATGGGCCCCACCAATCTGTCAGGTAACAATGGCAGCACAACGGCAGCGATCACAAGTAATTGCAACGTCGCGGATACCTCGGTGGCACTCAAGCGCTGAAGTGTTTGATGCAGTTTCCCTTTAAAACGCAATAAAAGCGCAACAACCGTGGCGGCAGCAATAGCTTCGATATAAAAATCCAGGACACAAAATACCCCGAGAGCGAAGGTGACCAATAACGCTAATTCAGTGGTAATGCCGATTCGTTGGCTATGCTGGCATTCCTGCCAATAGGCTGACACAGCAAGAAGTGCAATTGAGATTATGATGACAGCGATGAACCATGGGCCCAGAATTTCGCCGCCAATACCGGCGACGCCACCAAGCAAGCCGACTAAAGCGAAATCCCGTAAACCGGTTGAACGCCTGGAAGAAGTGTCTTCTATTGTACGCCAGCCCCTTTCAAAACCGATAATCAGCCCAATACCCAGAGCAAATAACAGTTCCCGAGCAATTACGTAATCCATCTACCAGCCTTTCCAGGTAAAAAAACGAAGTCTACTCGATTTTTATCAGTACACCGATATTTTCCTGTTTTTGAGTTTCTTCCACTGCGATGATGTGCGCAAGCTTCTTAGCTTGCGCAAGCATCTCCGCTAGCAGAGCAGACTATCTGTTGCCAGTAACTGTTCTGCGATTTTTTCAGGGTTGATCCGAAAGTTATTGCTGGTGATACGTTCCTTGACGCTGTCTACCTTGATCCGATCAACGACAGGAACTTTCTGCATTTCTTGTTCAATTTCCTGTAGACGCCGGGCCAATTTAGTCAAGACAACTTCATACGTGGGGCGATGCTTTACACCCCTGGATTGAGTCTGTATCTCGTCGACATCCTTGTCGGGTTTTCCAGTGGCTTCCTTAGCGCGATTTACTTGCTCGGTAAGTTTGAGCAGTTTATTACTGGAAATATCGTCGACTGAGTTATTAATAAAATTTCTCCTGATTGAATTGAGTGGTATCCGGCTTGGCCAGGAATTAATCGTTCTTATCGACAGGTTTGGACCAGACTTTAGCTTAATAATCAGATGCTTGTGAATTCCATGATCCTGCGTTCATAAACACAGCTTGAGAGTCGATTTGAACCTGTATGGATTTATTCTAAAGTTTATGATGCGGTACGAAGTTCATTGCGCAATACCAAACAAAAGCTGGTTATACCGGCGAAAAAGCGTTAAAAACTCGACTGCGGATCAGGCTGGAATTGTTGTAGGGCAATTCTGACAAGCTACGATTCTTCCGTATAATCAGGCAATTACCGCATAAACAGGAGATTTTCTCTCTAATATGGAAGAAACCTGTTGATAATTTTGTGGATAAACTGTGATTAATCGGTTAACTACCTATGTATATCGATTAAAAGCCTTGTAAATCGATTATATTGCTCTAGAATTACACCAAGGATTAATACTAACTCAAGTATAAATCGGCAAGGAGAGGATCATGGATGATCGCAGCACTTGGCCTGGTGGGCACACGACCCTCCATTTCGGCGGCTTAAAATCAAGCTCGACTAATTCAATATTCGCTACCATCCCGCTAAACGTACACCCGATACGTTCCTTTCGCCGTTCCAAATCACTGGAACAACAATGCAGATCATTAGAGCTAGGTAAAAATCTCTTCGTACAGCCACTCGGCTGGGTTTATGGAATTTTTTTTTTGAAGTTTTGTTGAAAAAGGGACAAGGAGTTTGTCATGAACGGTTATGCAATGTATGCAAACGTTGAGATCAATCGGAGTGAAGAGTTTCTTCTTAAACACGCACCATTGGTCAAAAAAATCGCATATCACCTTATGGGCCGGCTTCCTGCTAATGTGCAGGTTGAAGATTTAATTCAGGCGGGCATGATGGGACTGCTTGAAGCCGTTAAAAATTATGATTCCGCGCAAGGGGCGAGTTTTGAAACCTATGCCGGAATACGTATACGGGGTTCGATGCTGGACGAAGTGCGCAGTGGTGATTGGACACCTCGTTCAGTGCATCGCAAACAGCGCGAACTGGTTGAAGCCATGCGCCGCGTGGAAAATCGCAAAGGCGGTGATGCACGTGATCAGGAAGTCGCCGATGAAATGGGCATTACCTTAAGTGAGTATCATCAAATACTGGTCGATTCCACTGGTGCTCGCATGTTTAGTTTTGATGGTCCAAGTGATTCGGATGATATTCATGAAAATACCGCGGTCAGTGCAGATGACGGTCCGATGAAAAGTCTCGAGAAAAACATGTTCAAAGAAGCACTTACCCATGTCATCAATAATCTTCCGGAGCGGGAAGCACTGGTCATGTCCCTGTACTACGACGAAGAACTAAACTTGCGGGAAATCGGCGAGGTAATTGGCGTCAGCGAATCGCGTGTTTGCCAAATTCATGGCGAAGCGCTGATACGTTTACGTTCCCGTATGAGCGACTGGATAGGTAATGACGATTAGTTACCTAATGTTGCAGCCATCAATTTACATAAACTTACTATTGGTATTCTTTGGGCAGTTAGCCCGGACAAATCAAAATGATTGAAATAACACGTAAGAATGATAGTGAAGGAGATCGACGACGATATTTCCGGGTCGATGATGAATTAGTGTTGACAGTAAATCGTCTTGATCATGATCTCTTTGACGAAGAATTAGCTCGCTTTGAAGAAAAGCGAAAGTCTATTGGTTATATGAATAATATTGAACTTGAAAAGGAAAATCTGTTTCCACTCAGACAAAAGTTAGAAAACCTTTATCCGGAAATTGCTGAATACATTGCCCATCTCGAAAAGCGTTTAGATATGTTATCTCAAACAGTCATGCAGGATAACAACGAATCTTATCAGGCACCGCAAAAAGTTAATATCAGCGCACAGGGAATTCGATTCTATTCGGATGAAATCTTTGCGAAAGATGATATGGTGGAATTGCGACTAATACTTCAACCAAGCCAGAAAATATTGTTGATTATTGGATGCGTAGTCTGGTGTGTTGAGGATCCAAATGCTGTTGGAAAAGAAAAAAACGTGGTAGCGGTTGATTTTACCTATATTAATGAAGCTGACAGAGATGTGCTGATAAAACATATTCAGCCTAAGCAAATTAAAATTCTGAGTCAGAATGAAGCCTGTAGTTGAAAGCGCTATTCATATGATGTGGTGGAAAACCACTTAAAACATAATGTATGCAGTAAGAACCACTCTATGGAATACGTTTAAAAATCCAGTTCTTCAAGCAGTGTATAGCTAAAAATGTTACCGTATTTTTCTTTCGCCCGTTCACATAACGTCAGAAAAAACCCGAAATGGTCGGGATCCTGAAATACCTGGCAACCGGCGCTCCATTTACCCACCAACGTTGAAGCCCGATGAGCGTTTGATTTGTGGATATTGATAGCGTTGATACCGGTTTCCTCCTTTACGCCTGTCGTATCAATCACTGCATCTCTATTTGTATCACGAAATACGGCAATACTGCCGGCTTGTTGTAAGGCTTTATAACCCCGATGGCGTCCGATTTTGTAGGCGCGACGATATTGACCCGGCTTCATAATCGCAGTACCGCTCACACTGAGCGGATTTTGACGATAGAACGTCCCGGGATCCGTCGTTCCCGGGAAAGCAAAGAAAGTCCATTGTTTATCAAACCAGTAAAAAACAGATATCCAGTCGTTGAATCTGTTAGCGGTATTGTCCTGGGTGCGGATTCCAACGATATTCAAATCGTGCCCACGAGCATCTTTAAAGACCACATAGCCTTTATCGCTCATAACAGAAATGATTTTTTCGAGATCGGGCCTGAATGCCATACACATAACCTCCATTTTTGATTGATTATACCGGTCTTACTGCGATTGTATTAACTTAATTCTAATTGTGAAATTGAATTTAGCTGTTTAGTCACTTTACTTGAGAACTTTTATAAACAGGAATAATATCGCGCAGGTTCAGGGGGCATATAACACGTATTACAGTAAAAAGGCGCATCTGTTGTGTATCGTTTCCTATTTAATTACTTTGTTCTGCTCGGTTTTGTATTGGTACTCTCGGCATGTAGTGTACATGATCAGAAACTCGTGACGGAGGCAGCAATTGCTCCTTTGAACGATTTGGATATCGTCCATACAAAAATACCTGCGGTGCTTGCTGAGGCCCGAAAACAACCGTACGCTGTACCGGAAGAAATCAGCTGCGATTCACTCCTAACTGCCATTCAGGATCTGGATGATGTGCTAGGTCCTGATCTTGATACACCGGCAACCGAGTCCAATCCCGGCCTTATTGAGCGGGGATCGAAAAAAGCGAAAAGTTCTGCAGTCAGTGAAATCCGAAACACTGCCGAAAGCATTTTGCCATACCGTAAATGGATCAGAAAGTTGAGTGGTGCAGAACGCCGTTCCAAAAAAGTTGCCGCTGCAATCGCTGCCGGGACAATTCGACGCGCTTTCTTAAAAGGATTAAAGGCGTCAAAAAATTGCGAGTGAGATTCTCCTTAATGCGGTCTAACCAAAACTCATGTTCAAGAAACAAAAACCACATACATCAGTGCTAAAACCCCCGGCAGGTAAAACAATATTGACAGGTAATACATATCCTGCGCTAGCTGATGTATTTCAACGCGCTGATTATTATTTGAAGGATCTTCGAAAATAGCTGATACCCGATGCGTATGACGCATTTCTTTTATATCTGCAGGCTTTTGTATTTTCCATAACAATGGGCTGTTCATAACTTCCTTGTTTACTATCATGGCGACTCCTGACAAATGGTTGCATTACCATCCTGGTAACGCGAATAGAGTATGTTTTGTAAATCTTCTGATACGGTAATCGCACCGTCGCTTTTTTGAATTTGATAATTCACAAGATAAATATCAATGCGATCGCAAGTTGAACCAAGAGCAAGTGCGCTGGTTAATCGCGCATGTTGCATGGTGTGCAGATAGTAGTTACCGGCATCGCTGATGGTGTTGTTGAGTATCGCGTTACCATAGTTATTGGATTCAGTGAACGACCACAGGTATTCAATCAGCAGTTTTATATTGGCGGAATTCTGTACAGTTTCAGTGTATTGACCAAGGTCTGTGTTGAGGTCACGAATATCAAGCGCCGAGCGATCCAGCATCGAACATTTATAAACCCGCTGAAGATTGTTGAGTTCGGGTGAAGCCAACGGCGTGTAGGTAAATTGATAAAACAAGGCATGTTCAGTGTTATCGACCAGATTACCCAATCCGCTTGATGCGGTGGTTGACCAGTCGAGTGCTTCGGAAAAATCGTTGGCACAGAGTTCATAACGCGGTGTGGTGTCGTCATAACTGCCGGGCAACATCACATCACTATTTTTAATATGGGAAATGGTTTGATAAACGCCGGGATCCGGTTGGGGCTCGGTGTAGAAATCGCCTGGAGTACGTCGATTGTAGTAGATAGAGTCCAGTACCAGTTGTGTCGAATCAGGTCCTGTTCCTGAAGCGCCAACTTGTTGTGATGCTTCCTGGTTGTCGGATGAATCTGACGATCCACCGCATCCCAACAGCGCTATGGACAGGCAGAGCGTCCCGTAAATTGCTCTATACCTGAACAAGGCCAATTCTCCTTGGCAACGTCCTGTCACCTGACTGCTATCCGGCAAAAAAGTGGAAGCAGGGCTCTATGACTGGACTATCGGCTTTGATCAGTAGATCTTGAGGGTGGGATGTCTGTTTTGATGATCATGTTTCTGATAAAACGCATTTAGCTTTTACACTCTTATACAATACAATTCAGTATCGAAATCTTTTTGAATTAGACCAGATATATTGTCTCGCAATGTCCATAACGAAACCCACAACCCTGGATGATCGTGCGCAGCTGCTCTTGAAGGCGTTGATCGATCTGTATATTCGCGATGGGCAACCAGTGGGTTCACGTACTCTGGCACAGGATTCCGGCATCGGTCTTAGCCCGGCAACGATTCGTAATGTGATGGCCGATCTGGAGGGTTTGGGGCTGGTCTCGTCACCGCATACCTCGGCAGGCCGCATACCCACCGCCCAGGGTTATCGCCTGTTCGTTGATACCATGCTCAAAGTACAGCCATTGGACAGTAAGGAAGTCAATGAACTGAAAAAACAGCTGAATCCGAATATGAACAGTCATTCATTGATGAAATCAGCCTCCGTTATGCTTTCCAATATCACGCATCTGGCCGGTATGGTGATGACCCCTCGTATGGATGCATTGTCGATCAAACATCTTGAATTTTTATCGTTATCCAATCGACGCGTGCTGGCAATTCTGGTCATCAATGATAAGGAAGTGCATAACCAGATTATCAATACCGGTCGCGAGTACAGCCCCAGCGAGTTACAGCAAGCGGCGAATTACATCAATGCCCATATTCTCGGGCATGATCTCTCGACTATGCGGGAGATGGTCAAACGCGAGCTGCAGCAAACGCAGCAGGAAATGAATGACCTGATGAAGCTGGTCATTGAAATGTCCAGCAAGGTGGTTGAACAGGAATCGGCAGCGGAACAGGACGAATTATTGGTTGATGGACAGCTAAATCTGATGGGCTTTGATGATCTGTCCAACGTCGAAAAACTTAAATGCCTGTTCGAAGCTTTTCAAAAGAAACGCGATATTTTGCATTTGCTGGATCGCTGCCAGTACGGCGACGGTGTGCAGATCTTTATCGGCCAGGAATCCGGTTACGGCCCGTTGGATGATTGCAGCGTGATCACATCACCTTATAGGGTCGGCGGTGAAGTGGTGGGCGTTCTCGGAGTTATTGGCCCTACGCGCATGGCCTACAATCGCGTGATTCCGATTGTCGATATTACTGCCCGATTATTGAGCGCGGCCCTGAGTCCGAAAGATTAGTCTTACCTCTGACTTTGGTTATTGCGTTGCAGTCGCCATTTCTTGATTCTCAGCATACAAATTCCACTGTATCATCACGCCCCACTTGAAATATCGAGGCGAAACCCCCAATTACACGCTTCCGATCGGAGGAGACGTAAGGCATGACCCAGAAAAAGGCGAGCAAAGCTAAAAGCAAACCTGAAAGTAAAGATAAAGAAAGCCCATCTGTAGAAGAACATGCATGCACTTGTGCGAGTGCACACGCTGGTGCAAAACCCTGCAAACATGGCGCCCATGCCAAAGCGGATAGCAAATCAGCGCAGGATCATCAGGCCCTGCAAGAACAGCTGGAACTGGCGCAACAAAAAGCAGAGGAAAACTGGGACTTGTTATTGCGCGCCAGAGCCGACCTGGAAAATCTGCGTAAACGTTCACAACGTGATATCGAAAGTGCGCATAAATACGGCCTTGAGAAAATCGCCAATGAATTGCTGGCCGTGCGCGACAGCATGGAACTGGGTCTGAGTGTGGCACTGGAGAGCACTGACGTAAAAAGTTTGCATGAAGGGGCGGAATTAACCTTGAAAATGCTGGCTCAGGTCATGGAGAGGTTCGGTATTCAGCAAGTCAATCCTGAGAAACAGAAATTCAATCCGGAACTGCATCAGGCTATGACTCTACAGGAGTCCGCCGAGCTTGAACCCAATACCGTGGTAACAGTAATTCAAAAGGGTTACACCCTGAATGACCGCCTGCTGCGACCGGCTTTGGTAACCGTGTCGAAAGCACCGGCTGTCTCAGAATAGAGTCACATAAAGATAACTAAAAACCCTGTTGATGGCTTGAAATAAACATCGGCAGCCCCATTTACTCAGTAACATGAAAATTGCTGATCTTTTGGAGATTTAGATTATGGGTAAGATCATTGGAATCGACCTGGGCACAACCAACTCTTGTGTTGCCGTTATGGAAGGCGGCAAGGCCAAGGTTATTGAAAACAGCGAAGGTGATCGCACAACACCTTCTGTCGTCGCTTATACCGACGATAACGAAATCCTTGTCGGTCAGTCCGCCAAGCGCCAGGCGGTCACCAATCCCAGCCACACGATATACGCCGTCAAGCGGCTCATCGGTCGTCGCTTCGAAGAACCCGAAGTGCAGAAGGATATTAAGCTGGTTCCCTACAAGATTGTTAAAGCCGATAACGGTGATGCCTGGGTTGAAGTCAACGGCAAGAAAATGGCGTCGCCGGAAATTTCCGCGCGCGTTTTGATGAAGATGAAAAAAACCGCCGAGGATTACCTCGGCGAACCGGTCACTGAAGCGGTTATCACTGTGCCGGCTTACTTTAATGATTCACAGCGTCAGGCGACCAAGGATGCAGGCAAAATTGCCGGTCTGGACGTGAAACGTATTATCAACGAGCCGACTGCTGCCGCGTTAGCGTATGGAATGGACAAAAAGCGCGGTGATGCCAAGATTGCGGTTTATGATCTGGGCGGCGGTACTTTCGATATTTCGATTATTGAGATCGCTGAAGTTGACGGCGAACACCAGTTTGAGGTGCTTTCCACCAACGGTGATACCTTCCTCGGCGGTGAAGATTTCGATATGCGCCTGATGGATTATCTGGTTGATGAATTCAAAAAGGATCAGGGCATTAACCTGAAAGGCGACCCGCTGGCAATGCAGCGTCTGAAAGAAGCGGCTGAGAAAACCAAGATCGAGTTGTCCTCGAGTCAGCAGACCGATATTAATCTGCCGTATATCACTGCAGATGCGGCCGGCCCGAAACACCTGAATGTGAAAATTACCCGCGCCAAACTGGAATCACTCTGTGATGATCTGGTGCAACGCACCATCGGACCCTGCAAGACGGCATTAAAGGATGCCGGTCTGGCGGTGAACGATATCACCGATGTTATTTTGGTGGGCGGTCAGACCCGCATGCCGAAGGTGCAGGAGGCCGTCAAAGCACTCTTTAACAAGGAACCGCGCAAGGATGTGAACCCGGATGAGGCTGTTGCCGTAGGCGCTGCGATTCAGGGTGGTGTGCTTGGCGGAGATGTTAAAGATGTACTGTTACTGGATGTAACTCCACTGTCACTGGGTATCGAAACCCTCGGTGGCGTTATGACCAAGCTGATCGATAAAAACACCACCATTCCGACCAAAGCCAATCAGGTATTTTCAACCGCTGAAAACAACCAGACTGCGGTAACGGTGCGCGTGTTACAAGGCGAGCGGGAAATGGCCAGCGGTAACAAGCTTTTGGGTAATTTTGATTTAACCGATATCCCGCCGGCACCGCGTGGCATTCCACAAATTGAAGTGGCATTTGATATCGATGCCAACGGTATCTTGCATGTTTCAGCCAAGGATAAGGCCACCGGTAAGGAACAATCCATTGTGATCAAGGCTTCCAGTGGTCTGAATGACGAGGAAATCGACAAGATGATCAAGGATGCTGAAGCGCATGCCGACGAGGACCGCAAACTGCGTGAATTGGTTGAGGCACGTAATCAGGCCGATGGTTTAATCCACGCCTGTGAAAAATCGATTAAGGAGCTCGGCGATAAGGTTGATGCGACTGAGAGAGAAAAGGTCGAAGCCGCGATCAAGGATTTGCAGGCAGCCATCAAGGTCAATGAGGTTGAGCAAATCAAGCAAAAAACCGAAGCGCTTTCGGAACATGCCGGACACCTGGCACAGAAAGCTTATGAGGCGCAGGCCGCAGCAGCAGGTGCCTCAGCCGGGGAATCCGCTGATCAGACTGCCGCTAAAGATGAAAGTGTTGTTGATGCCGACTTTGAAGAAGTCAAGGACGACAAGTAAGCAGTTCGGCATCAGCACGAAAAGTTGTCCACTCGGAATAACCTGTGTAACGGGTTATTCCGTCGTGTGTATTGAATATTGATTAAGCAGATAAAAAATTCGAGCTAATACCAAATGGCCCAACGCGATTATTACGAAGTATTAGGCGTGTCGAAAAATGTCAGCGAAGCCGATCTCAAAAAGGCTTATCGACGTTTGGCGATGAAGCATCACCCTGATCGTAATCCAGGCAACAAGGAAGCCGAAAACCAGTTCAAAGAAGCCAAGGAAGCCTACGAAGTTTTATCTGACCCGCAAAAACGAGCCGCCTACGATCAATTTGGTCATGCCGGAGTACGCGGCACGCCTGGCGGTGACGGGTTTGGTGCAGGAGGCGCCAGTTTCAGCGATATTTTCGGTGATGTGTTTGGCGATATCTTCGGCGGCGGCCGCGGTGGCGGCAGTCGCGTTTATCGAGGCGCCGATCTGCAATATAACCTGGAAATTTCGCTTGAAGATGCGGTGTACGGAAACGAAGTCAAGATTCGTGTGCCCAGAATGGAAGCCTGCGAAACCTGCAACGGCTCCGGTGCAAAACCAGGTTCATCGCCCGAGACCTGTAAAACCTGCAATGGCGTTGGACAGGTTCGTATGCAACAGGGATTTTTCTCGGTTCAGCAAACCTGCCCGCGCTGTCATGGCCAGGGAAAAATTGTAACGGACCCCTGTTCCATCTGCTCCGGCAGCGGCCGCGTCAAGAAACATAAAACTTTGTCTGTTAAAGTACCTGCCGGAGTGGATATCGGAGATCGCATACGGCTGTCCGGCGAGGGCGAAGCCGGACAGAATAATGGCCCGGCGGGCGACTTGTATGTGCAGATCAATATCAAACCGCACAAAATTTTTACCCGCGAAGAAAGCCACTTGCTTTGCTCGATACCCGTCAGCATTGCGACAGCAGCCTTGGGTGGCGAGATCGAGGTCCCCACTCTGGATGGCCGGGTAAAACTTAAAATTCCACCCGAGACACAAAGCGGGAAAATCTTTAGAATCCGCGGCAAAGGCGTGAAGCCGGTACGAGGTGGTCCAAGAGGCGATATTTTGTGTAAGGTTCATGTCGAGACGCCGGTCAAGTTATCGGTGGAACAAAGGGAACTGCTGCGGCGCTTTGATGATGCGTTGAAGAAGGATCGTGGCGGCCATTCCCCTCAGGAAAGTGGTTGGATGGACAGCGTCAAACGTTTCTTCGATGATATGAAGCTTTAGTAGATCGGAATTTTGTTTTGACGAATTGAAAGTGTCTGATTACTCGAAATTAACAAGACTTCTTTGCCTGCAACAGGCGGGAACAGAAGCACGATAAACTGGAGACACAATATCCATGATTAAGGTAGCCATACACGGCGCAGGTGGACGAATGGGGCATGCGCTAATAGAAGCTGCTGCTCAAAATCCTGAAATTAAATTAACGGCAGCATTGGAACGAAACGATTCAGATCTGATTGGTCAGGACGCCGGTATTGTTGCCGGCATCGGTAAGCTGGGCGTTAAGATCACCAGTAATGCTGAAGCGGTATTGAACAAGTTTGATGTTATTGTTGATTTCACCCAGCCGGCACCAAGTTTGAAATTACTGGAATTGTGTGCCAACAACAAGAAAAGAGTCGTTATAGGTACGACTGGCTTTACAGAAGACGAAAAAAAGAAAATCTTAACTGCCGCAGATAAGACTGCAGTTGTTTTCGCACCCAATATGAGCGTCGGCGTTAATCTATGCTTTAAGCTGCTCGATGTTGCGGCCAGAGTGTTGCGTAATGAAGTTGATGTTGAAATTATTGAAGCTCATCACCGGCTTAAAGTTGATGCACCCTCCGGTACTGCATTGAGAATGGGCGAAGTGATCGCCGATGCATTGGGACGCAATTTACAGAAAGACGCGATTTATGGTCGCGAGGGCCGCACCGGCGAGCGCGATAGAAAAACAATTGGATTTTCCACTATTCGTGGTGGCGATATTGTCGGTGATCATACGGTGATGTTTGCCGGTCTCGGTGAGCGTGTTGAAATCACGCATAAATCCAACAGCCGCATGACCTATGCCAATGGGGCTATGCGCGCATCAATATGGTTAATACAACAGGCTAACGGCCTGTACGACATGCAAGATGTTCTGGAATTGAGGTAGTTGATTTATGAAGTATGCAGTTGTATTTCCCGGACAAGGTTCGCAATCGATCAATATGTTGTCCGAACTGGCGTCCGAATATGAACAGATTAATCAAACGTATGCTGAGGCATCGGAGGTTTTGGGTTACGATCTTGCAGGGCTCATTCGAGAAAACCCGGAAGGAAAACTCAATCAAACCGAATATACCCAACCTGCCATGTTATCCGTCGGTGTTGCTGTTTGGCGTATCTGGCAAAGCAGGAATCTGCCGCCACCCAGTTTACTAGCCGGGCACAGCCTTGGTGAATACACCGCGTTGGTTGCGGCCAATTCGATTTCCTTTCAGGATGCAGTTGGTTTAGTCGCTGCACGCGGTCGTTTTATGCAGTCCGCCGTGCCGCCCGGGCAAGGCGCGATGGCCGCAATTCTCGGCCTGGAAGATGACCAGGTGATCTTGGTCTGTCGTGACGCTGCGGAAGATGAAGTGGTTGAAGCCGTTAATTTTAATTCGCCCAATCAGATCGTCATTGCCGGTACGGTTAAGGCCGTACAACGCGCCATTGATCTGGCTGAGGCTGAGGGTGCCACACGCGCGATAATGCTGCCGGTCAGCGTACCTTCACATAGCAGTTTAATGCTTGCTGCGGACACACAATTGGCGCAGCAAATCGCTTCAGTAACAATCAGGCCGCCAGCTATTCCTGTACTGCATAATATCGATGCCCAGGCACGAAATGAACCGGATGCCATAGCTGAGGCACTGCGCAGTCAGTTACATAATCCGGTACGTTGGGTTGACATTGTGCAGGCTATGCATACTGATGGCATTGAATCCATTCTGGAATTTGGCCCGGGTAAGGTTCTGGCTGGCCTGTGTAAACGAACGATAAAAGAATTAAATATTGCTGCAGTCGATTCGGTTTCTGGTTTGAATAAAGCAAAAGATTTGGTGCTTGGTGAATCGTCAGCGTAACAGGAATCGCTTCCTACAAGTCAATTAAATGAGAGGAATATCATGTTGTTAAAAAACAAAAAAGCAATCGTGACGGGCGGGGCTGCCGGTATTGGCAGACAGATCGTCATGACATTTCTGGAAAATGGCGCTTCGGTATATTTTATTGACTTGAATGAAAGTAAACACCTGCAGGAAATGGAAGAATGCGCCAAAAAAAATGGCTGTCAGGTTTTCTTCAAACAGGCTAACGTTGCAGATGAAGAGGGCATTAGCGCCGTTATCAATGAAATACTTGATGAATCGGATGGTATCGATATTCTGGTCAACAATGCGGGTATCACACGAGATAATCTGATTTTTCGCATGTCAAGTTCAGACTGGGACAGCGTATTAAAGATAAACCTGACCAGCGTTTTTTATATCAGCAAAATTGTGGCCAGGCATATGGCCAAGAGAAAAGGCGGTTCCATTATCAATATGGCATCTATTGTTGGCATTGGTGGGAATCCGGGTCAAACCAATTATTCCGCTTCAAAAGCAGGACTGATAGGATTTACAAAAAGCCTGGCAAAAGAAATTGCGGTAAAGGGCGTTCGTGTCAATGCTATCGCGCCGGGATTTATTGCAACCGAAATGACAGATAAATTATCCGATGAGGTTATTGACAATTACTTAAATGTCATTCCTTTGAAGCGTTTGGGGACTCCCAAGGATATTGCCAATGCCAGTCTTTTCCTGGCATCTGACTTGTCATCCTATATTACGGCACGCGTTATCCAGGTTGATGGCGGTATTTTGATTTAACGAAATAATCGCCCGCAATCGAGTGTGAAAAAAACTGGGTTTATATCTATATTTTATTCTAGATAAAACCTTTAATTATTTGATTTTATTAAAAAAACATGGATTGTAAGATTTTGCTCCAATGGGTATAGCAACCCGGAGCACTTTTCAATACAATACCGTCCGCAGTTTAACTGCTTCAGTAAAAACTTGGAGGCTTAACGCATCATGAGCAATATCGAAGAACGCGTGAAGAAAATCGTTATTGAACAACTGGGGGTCAAAGAAGAAGAAGTGACCAGCAGTGCTTCATTCGTCGATGATTTAGGAGCTGATTCGCTTGATACAGTTGAATTGGTAATGGCATTGGAAGAAGAATTTGAAACAGAAATTCCTGATGAAGATGCCGAGAAAATTACCACCGTTCAGGAAGCGATCGACTACATAAACGCCCACCTGCAATAAAAAAACCGGATTTCATAGTATAGCCGCCACATCTCACAAGGATAGGCGGCTATAGATTATGAAGACACGGTATCTTTTTTAGCATATCAATCTTAATCAATGTCAAAGCGTCGTGTTGTTATCACCGGCCTGGGTTGTATTACACCATTAGGTCATAATGTTGCTGATACTTGGGCCAGTATTCTTGCTGGTAAGTCCGGTGCTGCAACGATAGATTTCATTGATGTCAGCGAATACCCGGTTAAATTTTCCTGCTCAGTCAGGAATTTTCATGCCGACGCATTTATCCCGCCAAAAGACCAGAAGAAAATGGACACTTTTGTTCAGTATGGTATGGCGGCGGCGATTGAAGCGATTGAAGATTCAGGCATTGAAATTACTGAACAGAACGCTCCACGCATCGGTGCGGCAATCGGTTCCGGAATCGGTGGGCTGCCCTATATTGAGAAAATTCATAAATTATATCTTGAGGGTGGTCCTAGAAAGGTAACCCCTTTCTTTGTGCCTGCCAGCATTATCAATATGATCGGCGGAAATCTTTCAATTCGTTATGGGTTTCGCGGTCCTAATATTTCTCTTGTTACAGCGTGTTCCACTGGTACCCACAATATCGGTGATGCATCTCGTTTAATTGAATATGGCGATGCTGATGTGATGATCGCCGGTGGAGCAGAGATGGCAACCAGCGAACTGGGAATTTCGGGTTTTGCTGCGGCACGTGCATTATCAACGCGTAATGATGATCCGCAAACAGCGAGTCGCCCCTGGGATATTGATCGCGATGGTTTTGTGTTAGGTGACGGTGCCGGAATAGTGGTACTTGAAGAATATGAACACGCAAAAAAACGTGGTGCGCGGATTTATGCTGAATTAGCCGGCTACGGCATGAGTGGCGATGCTTACCACATGACGTTGCCTCGTGCAGATGGCTCCGGTGCGCAGCAATGTATGACCAATGCCATTAAAAACGCCGGTGTTACACCGGATCAGGTGGATTATATTAACGCCCATGGCACATCGACCCAGGCAGGTGATGCAGGCGAAGTAAAAGCCGTAAAATCCACTTTTGGAGAGCATGCCTATAAACTGGCGGTCAGTTCAACAAAATCCATGACCGGACACTTACTGGGTGCTGCCGGTGGAGTCGAAACCATATTTTCGACCCTGGCGATACGTGACCAGGTTGCACCGCCCACTATCAATATATTTAATCAGGATCCGGAATGTGACCTTGATTTCGTTCCTAATACACCGAGAAATATGAAACTGAATATTGTTATTTCCAATTCATTTGGTTTCGGCGGAACAAATGGAACCTTGGTGTTCAAAAAGATATAAAAACGAATCGGAGTTTTGGATGACGCCGAGATGTTAAAAAAAGCCGGACTTATATTGTTTACAATTTGTCTGGTAACGTTCGGCATATTGGCGTTTAACGGTTACCGTCAATTATTCCTGCCATTACCCTTAAACACCACACTCGAATATCATCTCGCACCCGGCACTTCACTCAAGTCGCTTGCAAAACAACTGGAAAAAGAAAATATCATCGATTGTTCGTTTTGCTTTGAATGGTATGCGCGCCTGACAGGTCTGGATGCAAAATTGCAGGCCGGCGAATACGCCATTCATCCCGATCATTCCGCTGTTGATATTTTCAACATGATGCAATGCGGCGAAGTGCATCAGCATAGTTTTACCATTGTTGAAGGCTGGACTTTCTATCAACTACGCGAGAATTTACACAATGTTGACGCTTTGGATCAGGATATCGACCCGAATTTAAGTGATGCTGATGTGATGCGACGACTTGGGCATTCCGAACAATATCCTGAAGGCTGGTTTTATCCTGATACGTATCATTTTCCGCGCGGCACAACGGTCAGCCAGTTTTTACAGCGGGCCTACAATACTATGCAAACAGCACTGGATAAACAATGGCAACAGCGCAGCGAGGGTCTGCCCTTGAAATCCAGCTATGACGCTCTGATACTGGCTTCCATCGTAGAAAAAGAAACTGCCGTCGTCGAAGAACGCCCGTTAATCGCTGCGGTGTTTATTAATCGCTTGCGCAAGCGTATGCGACTACAAACCGATCCAACAGTCATCTATGGTTTGGGTAATCGTTATGACGGCGATATCCGCTTTAGAGATTTAAAGAAAGACACCCCTTATAACACCTATACCCGAGGGGGTTTACCACCGACACCCATTGCCATGCCGAGCGAAGATGCCATCCATTCCGTTTTGCACCCCGCACAATCGAATGCGCTGTATTTTGTTGCCAAGGGTGATGGCAGTCATCACTTTTCGGTTACACTGAGCGAACATAACGACGCAGTCGATAAGTTTCAAAGAAAAAGACGACCTCTATGAATAAAGAACGTGGAATGTTTATTGTTATTGAAGGTGGCGAGGGTGTTGGTAAATCAACCAATCTGGAATTTATTCGTGCGCAACTGGAGAAGTCCGCGATACATGTACTCTCCACGCGTGAGCCCGGTGGTACACCTTTGGGTGAGCGCTTGCGCTCAATCCTGATCGAGAGAGATTCAGTACCGATTAGTGCCAAGGCAGAAGCCCTGCTGATATTTGCCGCACGTATGCAACATTTGGAAGATGTCATCCTGCCTGGCCTGGAAAGAGGCGAATGGGTCCTATGTGACCGCTTCACTGATGCCAGTTATGCTTATCAGGGGGGGGGCCGTGGTCTGGGCGGTGAACGCATCAATGCACTGGAGCAGTGGACACACGCTGATGTACAACCCGATTATGTGATCGTACTGGATGCTCCCGCTGAAGTGGGTTTACAACGCGTACATCAGCGTGGATCGAAGGATCGCTTTGAGCAGGAAGAATTGGAATTCTTTGAGCGTGTACGAGAAGTCTACCTGACTCGTGCCGACGGTAATCCGGAGCGTTACAGCGTAATTGACGCCTCACAACCACTTGAGCAGGTTCAGAAACAACTGCTTGAAGTGATCAACGAATTACTCAAATCGTTAAAAAAATAACCAGGCGCATGCAGTCTGTCATCAGGCAATGGTATGAATCTTCTTTGCAGGGTCTGCTGCAACGCAAGGACAGTATGCCGCATGCGATATTGCTAACTGCAGCCGATGGTAGTGGCAAAGAGCAATTCGCCACCATTTTGATAACAGCGTTATTGTGTAAACAGCCCTCTGCTGACAATATGGCCTGTGGTCGCTGTCAGTCCTGTCAATTGTTCGCCGCCAATACCCATCCTGATTTTTATCGCGTCGAATTACTCACGAATGACGACGGTAAACTGGCAAAAGAAATCAAGGTTGATCAAGTTCGCCAGCTTAGTCATTCACTGACACAAACCAGTCAACTGAGCGGACGTAAAATTGCACTGATCAATCCAGCTGACAAAATGAATCGCAATGCCGCGAACAGCCTGTTGAAAACGCTGGAAGAACCAACAGACGATACGGTATTGATTTTACTATCAGCGCATCCTTCGCGTTTGCTACCAACCATACGCAGTCGTTGTCAGAAACTTACCCTAAAATCACCCGGTCGCCCTGCTGTAATTGACTGGCTACGACAACACTATCCACAACACAATGCTGAAGCCCTATTTGCTGCGGCGGATGGCGCGCCTTTTGCTGCGCTGGAACTGGCCGAAAAAGAAGATTTGGAAACCCGCAGCAAGCTGTTTGCCGGTTTTTCGGGTATTGCCGAGGGACGTCAGGACCCGGTTACGCTGGCTGCCCAATGGGCTAAATGTGATCCTGAGCTGGCATTCCGTTGGTTAAGAGGCTGGATTAGAGACCTCATTAGCCTGGCAAGTGGCCAGAAAAACCCAGCACTGCAAAATATAGATCTGCAAAAGGACTTGCATGCGCTGGTCAGTCGAATAGACTTACGCAAGCTGTTTTGTTTCTATGACCAACTGCAGCGCGATGCATTATTAGCGCAAGGTAGCGCCAATATACAACTTGTGTATGAGGCGTTGTTGTTGGAATGGGCAAATCAGTGTGCTGTCAAATCATGAAAATACGCTAACGAGGTTGCATTATGTCGGCAGGTGGTCGCCAAGGGATATTGTCACTCACAATCAAAGATAAAGGCGCTTTATATGCGGCCTATATGCCCTTCATTAAAAACGGTGGGTTGTTTATTCCAACCAACAAGCCATACAAGCTAGGTGACGAAGTCTTTATGCTACTGACGTTAATGGAGGAAAGTGAAAAGCTGCCGGTGGCCGGCAAGATTATCTGGGTCACTCCAGCCGGCGGGCAGGGTAACAAAGCTGCTGGAATCGGTGTTCAGTTTAGTGACCAGGATAACGGGCAGACCCGCAATAAGATTGAAGGCTATTTGGCAGGGGCACTAGGCGCAGATCGACCCACCCACACGATGTAGCAGTGACTGCGCTCGCTGGTGTGGCGCTGAATAGCTATGCATCCTCAGTTTCCCCAGGATCCGGATCTCATATATCTTAACCACGCAGCGGTCAGTCCCTGGCCCAAGTGCACTTGCGAGGCGGTTCGGCAGTTTGCACGCGAGAATATGCAGCAGGGCGCTTCGCGTTATCCAAACTGGATACAGAAGGAAAAGCAGCTGCGTGAGCGTCTGTGTCGCTTGTTAAACGCCGAGTCGCCGGCCACCATTGCGTTACAGAAAAACACTTCTGAAGCCTTATCAGCGATTGCATACGGGCTGGACTGGAAGCAGGGCGATAATGTGGTACTGGCCGAACAGGAGTTTCCGTCCAATCGTATTGTCTGGGAGTCGCTGCAGAGATTAGGGGTTGAAACGCGTTTAGTTCAGTTTCCCGACTATGAGAATCCGGAAGTTGCCCTGATTGCGGCTATGGACAGGAACACTCGTTTACTGACGACCAGCTCGGTTCACTATGCAAGCGGCCTGCGTATGGACTTACAGCGTCTCAGCGCGGCGTGTAAGAAGCAGGGAGTCCTGTTTTGCGTTGATGCGATACAGAGCCTGGGTGCGTTTGATCTGGACGTACGAGGCCTGGAGGCTGATTTTGTTGTGGCTGACGGACACAAGTGGCTGTTGGGACCGGAAGGGCTGGCGGTTTTTTACTGCCGTCCAGAGCGTCTCAACGAGCTTAAGCTGAACCAATATGGATGGCATATGGTTCAGAATGCGGGTGACTTTGATCTTAGCGATTGGCAAGTCGCCCGGGATGCAAAACGATTTGAGTGCGGCAGTCCGAATATGCTGGGGATTGTTGCACTTGAGAGCAGCCTCGCACTAATTGAAGAAACCGGCCTGTCGAACATATCTAATAATATTTCGAGAAATATATCTTATCTTATTGATAATATTAATATTATTAAGAATATCCAGATATGTTCTCCAGTTGCCACAGAGCGAAGGGCCGGTATATTCACATTCCACGTTAAAAACATCGATCATACTGCGCTGCATCGCTCACTGATGGCCAATAAGGTAATTTGTGCGCAGCGAGGCGGCGGAATTCGTTTCTCACCTCATTTTTACAACACGCACGAGCAGTTGGGCCAGGCCTTGAATATATTGAAATCGGCCATTCAGTAAAGATGGCAGAACTATCTCTGTACTTTAAAATCAGATCTGACTCCCCATATATTAAACACATTGCTTATTGACCGAGGAAGAAAATGAAACGCGTCCTTTTATTTATTGCGACCAATATCGCGATTATCGCTGTGTTAAGCATTTCAATGAGCCTGCTTGGTCTGGAGGATATTTTAGACCGGCAAGGCGTTAACCTGGATCTGAATGCATTATTAATCTTTGCAGCATTATTTGGTTTTGGTGGCTCGGCCATATCACTGCTCATTTCCAAATGGAGCGCCAAACGTCTGACCGGTGTGCAAGTGATCACGCAACCACGTAATGCCACCGAACAATGGTTGCTGCAGACAGTACAGAGACAGGCTCGTCAGGCAGGTATCGGCATGCCGGAAGTGTCAATATATCAATCTAACGACATCAATGCCTTTGCCACCGGTGCTAACAAAAATGCTGCGCTGGTGGCGGTTAGTACCGGTTTGTTAAATCGTATGACTCAGGATGAGGCTGAAGCGGTACTCGGTCATGAAATCAGTCATATTGCGAACGGCGATATGGTAACGTTGGCGCTTATTCAGGGTGTGGTCAATACCTTTGTTATATTCTTATCGCGCGTGATCGGCTTTTTCGTCGATCGTGTCATATTCAAGGTTGAACGCGGCTATGGGCCTGCATTCTGGATTACCACTATCGTTGCTCAGATTGTACTTGGCATACTAGCATCAACGATTGTGATGTGGTTTTCACGTCAACGTGAATATCGGGCCGACTCCGGTGGTGCCCGTTTAGCGGGTCGCAATAAAATGATCGCAGCGTTAAAACGATTGCAGACGCAATATGAAACCGCTGAACTACCAGATCAACTGGCTGCGTTCGGTATTTCAGGCGGACGCAGAAGCGGTTTGAAGAAACTATTTATGAGTCATCCACCGTTGAGTGAACGAATTGATGCGTTGGAACGCGGTGCTTAAAACCAGTCAGATAGCAAACTGGGAGGGAGATATGGTTTACACAAAAATGTTATTAGCAGGGCCGCTTGCATTGCTGTTAGGGTCCTGTGCGAGCGATGGCAGTTTTGACGCGACAAAGGCAACCGCTATCGGGCTTGGCGCGCTATCCGTCGCCGCTCTAGATGAAAAGGATGTTAAAGAAGCAGCTAAGCTTTCTGCCAAAGAGATGGATAGCAAAAGTTTATTGGCAACTGAGGGCAGTCCGTATACCGTGCGTTTGGCAAAAATTACCTCAGGGTTGCATAACTATGCCGGCTTGAATTTGAATTTCAAGGTATACATTGCCAAGGATGTTAATGCGTTTGCGATGGCAGATGGCACGGTACGCGTTTATTCAGGACTAATGGATGCCATGCCGGATGATCAAGTGCTAGCGGTGATCGGCCACGAAATAGGGCACGTTAAATTGAAGCATTCGTATCAGCAAATGCGTCAGCAAATGTTGACCAATACAGCATTTCAGGCAATCGTTTCCGTAGGCGGTACGATTGGCGAATTAACTTCATCTGAACTGGGAGCCATTGCTTACCAGGCCGTTAATGCCCGTTTTTCACAAAAGGACGAACTGGAAGCCGATAAATTCGCAGTTAAAATGTTGCAACAAATGGGTAAAGACCCAAGCTCCATGCTGCATGCGGTTGAAACACTGGAGAAACTGTATGGTTCAGGCGGTGGGTTTTTAAGTTCGCATCCGTCAAACGATAAGCGAAAGGAAGAACTTAAAAAGGTAGTACAACGTTAAGGTAATACAACTTACCGCGTGGATCATGAACCTTTGAATCAAAACCACCGTTCGTTGCAACATAGGGCGGGTCTTCATCCGTCACATTAATACCACCTACCGAAACCGAAATTCCATCGCTGGTATCACTGATCGGCGAGAATGTATATCGATATTGCACATCAAAAGTAGTATGCGAATCGATTTGAGCATTGTTTTGATCGTCCATATAACTGTCAATATGGCGTGCAAATAAATTAATACTATGAGCGGATGTATTCCAGGATAGCTGTAAATTTCCACGCAATTCCGGGGTGGAGGTACCAAAGTTATTAAAGTTTCTGGATCCTAGACCGTCGATGTTGCCAATCTGGGGGTCTTCCAGGTCGTATTGCAGAATCCTTGTTAATTCAACTGCATACCGAAAAGTGCCTGCATTATTTGTATCCCAGTTGTGACTAAAACCCAAATCAACACCATTTGTTTTAAGACTCGACGCGTTGTCATAATAAATATTGATTTGTTCAATGGTCAGTGGACTGATAATACCGCCGGCAAATTCAATTTGGCTTAAAGCCTGAGCATTGCCGGAAAACGGTAAGCGCCAAAGCAACCCCATCCTTTTAAAATTCAGCGAATAAGTTAAAGTCGGCACCTCTTTTTCCAGGAGGTGTTGATGATGG